>CAUJCT010000033.1 GCA_963169345.1 Bacteroidota bacterium | reverse complement strand
CACATCATACTTAATGGTTATGTGTTTGCTGTAGTTGTAAACTCCCTTACTAATAGCCGAATCAAAATAAAATCCGGTACAAATTTGCGTATCCAAATCGCCAGTCTTTGTGTTTTTATATATCCAATAGCTTCCGGGTTTTGCCCATAGATAAGATTTCAGTTCACCAAGCTCAAATCGGTAGTTTTCCGGAGGACAAGTACCATCGTCATGGCAATCATCACTTCGGTCGCTGCATGAGGCTAAAACCAAAATCCATATAGTAAATAGAATAGAGTTAATTTTCATAGCTTCCGAATGGCTATACAATTTTATATATAATAAATTTATATTCAAATTTATTATTAGCACAAATCAAAATAGATAAAACCGTATCAAATCGAATACGAGACTTTATATAGAAGCGGGTCTTCATTTTAAAGTGGTCATAGTACATTCATAACACTGCTGACAGACAGTATTTCTTGCTCCATAAAACTGACAACTAAAACAACATTTGTCAGATGCATTCTCATCAGATTTTAGAAGAAAATTGCTTTGAAATTGACTTTTTTTGTTTAGTTTGCATCAAAATAATTATTATGAAAAAATCTATTGCCTTTATCGTCATTACATTTTTCTTTATTCTAAGTTCTGAAGCTCAGCAATACAATTATGTCAAAAAAATTGCCGGAACTTCAAATGATAGATGCAATGATATTGTTAGCGACAAGGCCTCTAATTTATATTACTGTGGCACTTTTTCAGGATACTTGGGTATTGCAAATTTACTTTCCCTGACCTCTAATAATAATGATGCTTTTATTGTCAAAATGGACGCTCGTTCAGGGAAACCACTATGGGCTAAAGGAAGCACTGGGACTAGCAATGAAGGTGCGAATGCAATTGCAATTGATAAAAGTGGCAATTTATATGTCGTAGGTGTTTTTAATAGCAATGTTAAATTTGAAAATACGACAAGAACCGGCAGCGGTTTAGAAAATATGTTTATTGCTAAATATAATCCTCAGGGTGGGTTAATTTGGCTAAAAATGGCTGGAGGTATAGCACAGACAAGGGTTTCACCAAAAGATATAAAAGTAGGTGATGATAACAATTTATATATTACAGGTAGTTTGAGAGGTTCTATTAATTTTGGAAACTTAACTGTCAAAAGCCATAATCCTAGCTTAAATTCTTCTGATGTGTTTGTCGCAAAATATGATACAAGTGGGACATCCATTTGGGTAAATAGTTTCGGCAAAAGCGGCTTGACTGAGGGCAATGGGATTGAAACAGACAAAAACGGGAATATTTATATCGGAGGATCCCAATCTGACACCCTGATTGCCGGTAATGATACACTTGTTGGCAATAATTTTTATTACATGTATGTGCTGGCTCTCGACAAAAATGGAATCCCTAAGTGGCTCAAAAGATATGCTAATTCAGGAGGATCTGCAAATGCTATAAAATTGAACAATAAAGGACAACTCTTTGTGACTGGTGAGTCGAACAGAAATGCATTCCTAATGCAAATAGACACGAGCGATGGAAAATCAAAATGGTTCAAAGAATCTAAAAATGCTTTTACATCTGCAAAGTCTCTGGCTTTAGATAATAAAGGAAATATTTATATCACAGGGGGTGTATTTTACGGTGGTACTTTTGACAATTTTGTAATAAAAACAGAATGCGCCTGTTCGAATAATGGGTTTGACATGTTTACTGCAAGATATAATGATACCGGTAAGGTTATATGGGTGCAGCAAGGCGGGGGTGGTAGTTTTGATGATATCGGTTTTGGAATCGATCTCGACAGTAAAGGAGATGCTTATGTTGTCGGTATTTATGCTTCTGATGCAAACTTTGGACCTTTTAAACTTACCGCTTACTCTGGTCAACAGACTGAAGGTTTTACAGCAAAAATTAATACAGGTCTGATTTATGGCAAACCATTAACATCTAATATATGTACCAATCATGGGGATATATCTTTTATCTACACTTTAAATACCCGTATGGCAGATGGCAATAAAATCAAATTTGAAATGAGTGATACAGGAGGCATATTTAATCAGCCAGTATTATTAGAACTGAGTGATACCAGTATGGGTTCAGATACAGTTTCTATTCCTATGCCTATGAATAAAATACCACTAAAGTCGTATCAGTTCCGAATCACAACAACTTCACCCATTGATACTTTTTACGTTCCTGATGGCCTAATATTCCAACCTATACCTCATTCTTTATTTTCAGTTAATGATTCTATTCAGTGCATTAGTACCAATTCATTTACTTTTAGCAATCTATCAACCGGACCAGCAGGCACTTTGACCTATAAATGGGATTTGAATGATGGGAATATTGCTACTGTGAAAAATATCAATCCAAAAACATATAATAATCCAGGTTTATATAAAGTTTCTTTAGTAACAACAACTTCCAAACTCTGCAGAGATACTTTTAGAAAAACAATAATAGTACAAGGTAAACCTTTAGTGAATTTTACCATAAATGATTCTACACAATGCTTAAAAAGTAACCAATTCAACTTTGTAAACAAGAGCACAATAAATGATAGTAGTAATTTAATGTCATTTTGGAGTTTTGGAGATGGCAATACCGATACGATTTCATCTCCTAACCATCGCTATTCTTCTGCCGGTATTTATACTGTGAAGTTAAGGGTTAATAGTACTGAAGGTTGTGTTGATTCAACTAAAAGAACTGTCTCAATTGAAGAAGTTAATATTGAAAGAGATAAAATTGACGAACATTGCGAAGGAAAATCCGGACGCATTACTCCACATGATTTGACTCAAACATTTAACTGGTTGAAAAATGACACACTATTGTCATTTACTGGCAATTCACTTATTATTACCCAATCAGGTATATATAAATTCATTTCTATCGGTTTATTTGGCTGCAAAGACACTTCTGTTGCAGACACTTTCATTTTTCACAGCAATCCTGTAAAACCAAAATTATTCATAAATAAAGACACTATTTCAGTTAATAAAATATACTCAAAATACCAATGGTACAAGGATGGTCTTTTGTTAAATGGCGATACTTTATTTCAAAAGGTTTACACCCAAAATGGGAAATATTTTGTAAAGGTTTCAAATGAGTGGGGATGTGAAACGAATTCAGATACTTTGGATGCTAAATTGAGTTTAAATCTGAGTTCAACATCAATGAATGTTTTATTATATCCTAATCCTGCATCAACAAATCTTACGGTTGAAATTCCGGGATTGACTCAAAACAATCAATTTAAAATTTGCCTTTATTCTTTACAAGGAACTTTATTAGAGGAAATATCCTTTCAGGGAAATTCCGGAATTTTAGATATCAATCATTTAAGTCCTGGCATGTATTTACTCAGTATTAAAACAGAAAATTTCTATGGAACCTACTATTTCTTGCATTAATGAGTTTTACAACATTTAACTCAAATCTCACATTCTTTTTTAGATTTGTATAAATCCTATCTAAAACCTTCAATCAAATTCTTATTACTATGAAAATGAAAACTTACTATATGAAAAAGGGAATTCTGTTCCTGATGCTTTTCATGGCATTTTACTCTGCTGAAATTTATGCTCAATGGTCGCAAGTTGAGGGACCTTTTGGTGGTCGGATTAATTGTATGACCCGCAATGGAAGCAGAATATTTGCCGGTACCAATGGCAATGTCCTGTATTACTCAGATGATGAGGGAAAACAATGGAATAAATTGTCTTCTTTCTCGAGTAGCAACAGTATTCTTACTTTGGAATGTTATGGTGGTAAAATATTTCTCGGGACTGAGTATGGCGACCTATGGACTTCCTCTAACAATGGACAGAACTGGACTAAAATGAAAGTGGCCTGGTTATACGACGACGTTCAGTGTATTCAGGTTATTGGTGCTAAAATAATGGTGGGTACCTCTAGTAATTTGTATTCTACTACCAATAATGGTACTACCTGGACTGAATTATACAGCAGTGGGATTAATGACTTTGTTGTGGATGGATCGACTATCTATGTTGCTACCAGCAGTGGGGTCTTTTGGTCGAAAGACAATGGTGGCTCCTGGCTTAAATTCAGTAAGAATATCTTTACAACTATTCTGTCTCTATCTGTGAAAGATCATATCGTGTTCGCTGGATTGTGGGAAGGTGTATTTGTATCAGCTGATACGGGACAAACATGGACCAAAAAGGCGATTGGTATGCCTTCATTTAATAAGATTAATCAAATTATACAATTGGACAGTGCTCTCATTGTCGGGGCCGACAGTGGTGTCTTCATTAGTTATGATAATGCTGAGAACTGGACTGCATTAAAGAATGGATTAAGAAACCCTTCTGTAAATGCATTGATTTTAGATGATAGTACCTGGCTGGCTGCAACAAATTACGGTGTGTATGGCAGTACAGATTCCGGTCAGGCTTGGGAATACAGGTCAAATGGTATTAATGGCACTACTTCCACTAGTCTAGCAGTTAAAGGTGAATTCATTTATTCTGGTAGCCGTTATGGTGGTATCAGTTTTACTTCAGATACCAGCTCGAATTGGACCAGAGGCGACTCTGCTATACAAAACGAATACATTACTAAGATATGCACTATGGGTGCCTTGCTTTTTGCAGGGACTATTGAAAATGGTGTTTTTAAATCAGATGACAATGGATGGACCTGGACGCCTGTCAACAATGGTTTATCGCGATTGGATATCATCTCAATATTTGCAACTGGCAATACACTCTTCGCTGCTACTTCCTTTGATGGTACTTTCAGATCAATTGATTCGGGTAGAAATTGGCAAAAAATTACCAAAGGCATAGAGAATCAAGACCTCTTTTCATTTGTTTCAGAGGGCAACAGGATATTTGCCGGTTCAAGAAATGGCAGAATTTATGTTACGCTGGATAATGGTGACAACTGGTCGGAGCTATCCATTCCTGCAATTAGCAATGATGTAAAAACCTTGTCATTTATTGGCACTACTTTATTTGCCGGCACTTATGGTGGTGGTATGTATGTTTCGGATGATTTAGGCAAAACATGGCGTGAGAAAAATTCGGGTTTGGGCAATTGGTACATTCAATCTGTATTGGTTTATGGTACCAATATTTTTGTCGGTACATACGATGGAGGTGTTTACTTTTCCAATAATAAAGGGGCTAGCTGGATGCAAATAAACACTGGACTTGGCAGTAAAAAAGTTCAGGCATTGGCATTTTACAAAGGGGATATTTATGCCGGTACCATGAATGGAATTTGGAAAATACCGATTACAGATATGCCACTGGGTTTGAAACAAAATAAAATTAGCCAATTGACTATTACACCTAATCCCAGTAATGGTATTTTTTCTGTACAAAGTCAGTCTGTACTTATCAAATTAACTATAGTAGATATGCAGGGAAAAAATGTCTATGAAACAACATTTGTAAACGACAATGCGGGTCATTATTCTGTTGATTTATCTCATCTTGAGAAGGGAATTTATATTGTAAGTGTTCATTCTATGGATGGGTATTATACTCAAAAGATCATCATCGAATAATTGTTCTTCATTCATCAAAACGATGTAAGCATCCTGAAAATTTTCACTCCTGATTTTCAAATAATTAATATTCATTAAGCTATTTTTCTGAAGAAATAATTGCGCAAGTGAATACTTGCATATACATTTGCAAACGATTACTTGCATATTTAAATGAGAAGAGATATTTATCAAGCCATTGCCGACCCTACCAGACGTGCCATACTGAGCCTCCTAGTTGTACAAGCTATGACACCCAATGCTCTTGCCGAACATTTTGATATTTCAAGACAAGGTGTTTCTAACCATATTAAGATTTTAACCGAATGCGAACTTGTCAAACAAGAACAATATGGACGAGAAATCTATTACTCGCTTGAAGTCAAAAAAATGAAGGAAATTGATACCTGGCTGGAGCAATTCAGAAAAGCATGGGAAAATCAGTTCGAACAACTGGATGAGATATTATTAAAAATGAAAAAAAACAAAAAATGAACAACAACTTATTATTCGATTTTAAAGTCGACAAAACCAAAAAGACCGTTACTATTACACGTGAATTCAATGCAGAACTTTCTATGGTCTGGCAGGCATTTACGGATGCTGAAATTCTCGATCAATGGAATGCGCCTCAACCTTTCAGAGCCAGAACAAAATACCAGGATTTCGAAGTTGGTGGTAAAAGAATGTATGCCATGATTAGCCCTGAAGGCCTTGAACGCTGGATAATTCAGGAATACAAATCGATAACACCCAAGACCCATTTCAGTTTGTTTAATTGCTTTGCTGATGAGCATGAAAACCTAATGTTACCGGGCTCCGACTGGGATTATTCTTTTCATGAAAACAACGGCGTTACAAAAGTCGAGATTTCAATTTACAATGAATCGCTTGAACGCATGGAATTGATGATTGAAATGGGCTTTAAAGAAGGTTATACTGTGTCATTAAATCAATTAGACCTTATATTTGAAAACCAAATATGAAAACATCAACATTTACATTTTTACCCGTATTCCTTATCGCCATATTAATGGGATGCACGAATACTTCAAATAAACAAGTCAACAATACGAATGACAGCACTTCAAATCAACAATTATCCAAAAACTCTAATAAGATGATACAAAAAATTACCCCATGTCTCTGGGCTGAGACAACAGACGCCAAAGCAGTAGTCGACTACTACCTCTCTATATTCAAAGATGGCAAGATGAAGGAACATCACCAATACACCAATCCACCAGAAGCGGGAGGCGGCAAGTTTGAAACAGCTGTTATGGAAATTAACGGCGTTGAATTCAGCATACTTGCTGCAGGTCCTTATTTCAAATACAATGAATCTGTTTCCTTTGTTATTAATTGCAAAGACCAGGAAGAAGTGGATTACTACTGGAATGCCTTAACCACCAATGGCGGTCAGGAAAGTGCCTGTGGATGGTGTAAAGATAAATATGGTTTATCCTGGCAAGTGGTTCCAACAGAATATTTCAGTCTCATAAACAGCGAGGACCCAAAAGTGAGGGAAAAAGCCCTGACCAACACTCTAAAGCAAAAGAAAATCATTTTATCGGAACTCAAATAAGTTCAATTAAAACGATAGTGACATCTGAAGCCCACTTAGCTTAATTGAATTGCAAAATTGGACTTTTCAAGTTTTAAACTTTACTTAGTTTTGTCTTTTAATTGAACGAGAATTCATACTATGAAATTACATCTACTGTCACTCTTTATCCTGTTTACAGGGCTTAGCTTTGCACCTCTCACTGCGCAACCGGGCACATTGGATCCATCCTTTGGCACAGGGGGAAAAGTCAGAACCACTGCAGGAAAAAATGATATTTACGGTGAAATGATTTTAGTTCAAAAAGATGGAAAAATCATTGTTGGAGGCTATACTAAAAACAATACGAATAAAGATTTTGTTGTTGTAAGGTATAACAGAGACGGGACTTTGGATACCACATTCGGTATAAAAGGCAAAGTGACTACCGACTTTGGAGGACTGGACGATTACATTCTATCTGCTGCCTTACAAAAGGACGGCAAGATTGTAGTTGCGGGGTATGTCGACAGTCTCGGTCTCAATAAAAAAATGGGTATTGCACGTTACAATGTGAATGGCACGCTTGACAGCAGCTTCAGGGGATATGGCAAAGTAGCATTTAAAGTCACCTTAAATTACAAACCTGAAAGCATAGAAGATATTTTGATACAACCAGATGGGAAGATTGTAGCAATAGGTAAAGCTTACGATGATATGGTTGTTGTGAGACTAGACAGCAATGGTTATTTCGATTCGACCTTTAACAACAAAGGTTGGTCTAATATAATTGGTTCTCATTTTGTAGATGGGGGCACATGTCTAGCCCTACAACCTGACGGAAAAATAGTGGCAGCCGGTTATATATTTACTACACCATATAATCAATACTACTTAGCAAGATTGACTACAGATGGAAAACTGGACACCAGCTTCAATTCCGTTGGTATCAATTTTCTTGAAATACGTTATCATGGTGAAGGATATCCTAGTGGCATCGCCATTCAATCAGATGGTAAAATTATAATAGCAGGTCGAACAGAAATTACTGTGAGCGTAGAATGTGCCCTTACACGTCTAGACACAAACGGCCGCTATGACAAGAGTTTTGCCGGCAAAGGATTCAGGAATTATTATATTCCCGGCGGAACAAGCTATTTCAATGATGTACTCATTCAACCTGATGGCAAGATACTTGCTGTAGGAACACTTTCAAAAGCCTATGATTCCCAAATTATTTTAGCTCGAATTAATAATGATGGGTCATTTGATGGCAGTTTTAATTCAACAGGCTTTGCTATTCTAAGTTATGGTAATAAATATAATCACGGCAACAGTCTAGCATTGCAAGCTGATAATAAGATTGTAGTAGCAGGTGGTTATATGAATGATTCTATCGTTAATTCAATAGTAGTAGCCAGGTACCATTCAGGCTTAATATCCTCAATTCCGCATCAGGTAATAAGGAATACCCGGATATACCCTAACCCAGCCAATGAATTCTTAAATCTCGAATTTAATTTAACTGTACCTGAACATGTCAGTATTTACATTATGGATATGCAAGGACGAATAGTGTTGGATATAACGAAAAATGAAGCAATGGAAGCCGGATTGCATTCATCCGTTGTAGATTTAGCTACGCTGTCAAATGGAGCTTATATACTTGTTTTAAAAACACAAATCGGTAAACAGAGTTATGTGATTTTGCGGTAATTCATAACATAAATATTGTTCAAAATCACTCATTGAACTATGAAAGATGAAACTCATTTAGTCTTATTTTTCTCAATCCATTTTACTAGAGCAATTAGTTCATTTACTTTTTCATTATTGATGCCACTTAGTAACTTCAACACCATTTTATAATCGGCATTGCCAGCATATTCAGACTCTCTTAGCAACATTCCAAATAAAGCTACTCCGCAGGCTAGTCTGAAGTCGGGAGAAGCTTGATTGTATGTCTGGTGACTGGTATTTAAAACTTTGACTATTTCAATGCTTCTGTTTGTATTTGGCTTTTTATATCTGACTTTAACTGTCAATATTTCACTGCTTGAATCCGCTATGGCCCTATCAACACGCGTGTACTTTAATTTAACTTCATTACTGTCGCTCATTTTCACACTCCAAGGCACTATTTCATACAAGGCGGTTACAGTTTGACCAGCTCCCATTTCGCCTGCATCCTTTTCATCGTCTGTAAAATCCTCATTTTCGAGATGTCTGTTTTCATAGCCAATTAATCTGTATGCCTGAACATATTTTGGATTAAACTCAACCTGAATCTTAACATCTTTGGCCATAGTCAATAATGTTGACGATAAACCATAACTAAACACTCTTTCAGCTTCTCTTTGATTGTCGATGTAGTAGTAATTTCCGTTCCCATTGTCGGCCAACACTTCCAATTTAGAGTCTTTATAATTCCCCATACCAAAGCCACAGACTGTCAGATATACGCCACTTTTTCTCTTTTCCTCAATTAATTTCAACAATTCAGACTCATTCTGAACTCCTACGTTAAAATCACCATCAGTCACTAAAATTATTCGATTGTTCCCATCTTGGATATAATTCTTATTAGCTTCATCATAAGCCATAACGATACCGCTACCACCTGCCGTCGAACCACCTGAGTTCAGGCCATCAATAACTTTAAATATTAAAGAAGAATCCAAGCACGGCGTTGATTCAAGTGCCAATTTAGTATAACCGGCATAAGTAACAATAGAAATCTTATCACTTGGGTTCAGATTTCTTATCATGATCTTCAACGAAGATTGTACCAAAGGCAGTTTGTTCGGAACGCCCATAGACCCGGAAACATCAATTAAAAACACCAGATTATTGGGCATCATCTGAGTTTTTTCAATATCAACAGCTTTTAAACCGATTTTTACAAGTTTGTGCTCTGCTTTCCAGGGACAAGTGGCTTCTTCCATCTGAACGGAAATATTCTGGTCATAATCTGGTTGGCTGTAGGTATAATCGAAATAATTTATAAATTCCTCAACTCTTACTGCATCAATGGGAGGCACCTGGTTTTGGGAAATCATACGGCGCACATTGGTATAAGAGGCATTATCGACATCTGAACTAAAGGTGGATAATGGATCCTGTAATGTTTTTATAAATCTGCTTTCTTTTACTGATTTGTATTCTTCTGTTGACTCTCTATCACCGCTTTTATACATAAAAGGTGGAGAAACTGCAAAATTGGATCTTCTCTTACTCCTCTTGCTTAGCCTTACAATCGCAGAAGTCATTATTTTACGACTTAAGGCCACATTTATAATTTGTTCGCCCTTTTGAATGTCAATAGGCTGCTCATAATATTCGGAATTACTGTGATCAATGACTAAAACATATTTACCGGAAAACTTGAGACAGAATATATACTCCCCATTCTTGTCACTAACTGCTGAATCGACTATTCGGTATTTTTTGGATGTTTTTAAATAAACAACCTGCCCCACAACTTTATTGGCGTTAGCATCCGTAATAGTGCCATGTACATAAGATTTGCAATTCGACGGACTGTCTGCATTAGAGAACGTTGATATATTTAAAGATGATTCCTTTTGTTTGTAGTTATCATTTATTGTCCATATTCCAATACTTGAGATAACACACAGCACAAGTAGTGGGTGCATTTTTAATTGACTACGCCAGTCGCTGAAAGTTTTAATTTTAGTATTCATAACATTTAAAACGAATTTATTGCCTGTAATATTTCCATTAGACTCCTTTAATTTTCAAAATGCTGCCGGTCGAAATTTATCACTTTTTATGTCATTTTATTGCAATGGATTCAATTAAATGATTGAATAAAAGTTGTATTGACATGAAAACGCTACTTTCATTGACTGTTGTTTGTATTCTCATTGTATCGTCTTGCAAGAAAAAAGACAAAATAGATGAACACTCCGAAAAGCTTGCCTTTTATTCGAATAAAAACTGCGCGTATCTGTTTACTGTACCCAAAGAGCAATTCGACTCTATGCTCCCAATTTTCTTCGGTGAAGACATGAATGGTAAGATTAAGTTTATAGTCAGGGCCTATAAAATCGGAGAAAACCAGAATATCTCACAATTGTTCGACGGCAAACTGCAAAGCTGGGTTTTGCCAAATTTAGATATCGAAATGACAGTGCCAACTGATTATTTTAAGTTAAGAGATCATATACACTTTGAGTACGAATCTCAAAACCATTCTCCAAAGATATATTATTCCGAATCGGATCATAAACTTTCCAAATTCACCGGTCAACCCTGGCAAATCAGTACCTCAATTGGCGACAATTTAAGCTTCAGACATACTTATTTTTCAGCATTCGAAAACTATGACCTTGAACACATCGTTTATAAGTTTGCCAATACAACTTTTGAAGATTCATTTGCCTACAGAGCGCGTCTGTTTGAACACAATGCAAGCTCTTACTTTGTGCATTTTGAACCAAGCACTATGTACCACCGCGATAGTATCTGGTATTCTGATTTGCGAATAGAAAAACGAAACAAATCAGGTATACTGTCTCAAACATCTATCATTACGCCATTACTTGTTGGGACTTCAGGTGGAACATCTGGTTCAGTTTATGGCAAATATTTGCGCTTAATTGAGGCCGAACAAAGAGAGCCTTTCATTGTATTTACTAAAAAATGGTTGGGTTCGGATAGAATAGTGGTATATGAGCCATTTGTCAAAAACACCATGAATGAAATCAGTTTTGATTTACCTTCACAGAAAAGCACTATTCCCATGAATTACTTTTACTACAAAGGATTTTTATATGCCAACAGCATTGGATCAAAGCCTTATTTATTCAAAATTACAGATGGTATTTCAACTCAAATCAATTTACCCGATTTAAATATTAAAGGGCTCTATGGCAGTAATAAAAGTATATTGCTGGTGATTAAAAATGAGAACAATGAACTGGATGTTGTAGCCTTGAAAAATCTTTAAGGAAAAGGATTGAACTCACAATTTATTTTAGAGTATTATTCAAAGGTAAGTCCGGAACAAAGATAATTTCTACTATTTCACCTTCACTGTATTTATCCCAAACCTCTTTTTCCAAATACCTTTTATCGTGCACAATCTGATTTCCTGCATCGAACTCGTACTCTAGACAAAACGAATTTCTAGTTTCATATTTCATGACAATTCTTGCCTTACTTTTTTGATGATTATTTATCAATTGCTTTTCTCTGAAAAATGTAAAACCATAGGAGCTTACAAGCAATAAACCTATGGTAAGTGGCAACCATAATACATAAAACAAAATAGTCGTCCACCCGCTAATCTTTCCTTGTATTTTTTGAATATATATATAAAACACTGACAATACTACAAAGAAAGCCGCTATATAACACACTCCAATTAAAGAGTAGATTTTGTAATGAAATCTTAGATAATCAATTGCAAAAAACAGGATAAGGAATCCAACCCAAAAAAGATAATGATACTTATACCAGTTTTTCATTCTATAAACACCGTTCATTACAAATATATCAAAATAAATACAACTCCAATCTTCCTTACTTACCTTTATCAAGCTTACAAATTTCCTAATTGATGAGCTATAAACTAAAGTTCCTTCGCTTTACCCATCTTTTTAGAAAATAGTAATTAATGCTCAATTGAATATTGGCATAACTGAAGTTAACCGGATAGTATCTTCGGTCAGAATAACCATACGAACGACTCTCTTTATCTAAATATGTTCTGTTACGCAAAGTATATAATGGCAATCTAAATCCAAAATCTATACAAAATCTTCGACTTATCTTGTATGATACTTCAGGTGTAAAATGAAACATTAGGGACTTCTCATTATAACCATATAACTTTGTTGTTGATGAACTGATTAATATATCATTGTTATTGAAATCATTATACAAAGCCCCAAATCCTATATTGATGATGTGATTCATGTCTATTGGGAGTATTCTGGATAAACCAAAATTAGTATAAAAGCCTTGTGATGTATTCTGATATACATCTATCCCTCTTAACTTATTTTCTCTTTGATATGTATGTATTCCTAAATCCAATATCACGTTGCCATACCTAAACATCTGTCTTTTCAATTTCAGCTCTATGTAGCGTGGATATTGAGCAAACAAATAGGAATTGATGGATAAACCTATTTGAGTTCTTTTCATTGGATTATAACATCCAAAAACTGATAGGCTGTTTATTATCACAACTAAAAATATGACTACTCTGTGCTTTATCATCTTTTCAATTTAAAAGTCCTTTAATATTTACAACTCCAATTTCACTTTCACCAGCTCATACTTGTTTGATTTATGATTTTGTGCGCTCACCCAGATATTTTCTCCATCGGTTGCCAATTGTCGAATATTGTTGTAACCCGGTAAAGATGTGTATGAAACGGGTGTCTGTGTATAGCCATTCTGATACTTGACAATGGAAAGTTGATTGCAGGTATTGAAGCCTCCTGACAATAAAAATAAATTCTGTTTGTAAAATACGGCCTGATACACATAACTGGCATCAAATTCACTTAACTCATACAATGGCATGCCTTGTTGTGCATAATACATATTATCAAATTCGTGGAAGTAAAAAAGAGTAGTTAACGGGTCGTAACTCATAGCCCCTCTTTTGATATTGGTAAAACCTGCATTCTGCATTTGTCCTTTAAAACCAAGACTTCTGAAAACAGTGTCCAGATCCGGTCTCGAAGGTTGAGGTATATAGTAATAGAAATAAGGCAAGTCAACTATACATTGCGAAATATATTTGGGATGAACAAAGCTGTCGAGGTATTCATCCGTTTTCATGTTATAGCACATCATTTTGCCCGACTTGTGCCAATAGTAAATCGTATCTCCGTTTATACCAAAATTTTGCACTTTGAAATCCGTTTCAAAGCCATGCGGCAAAGGCAGCACCTTTTCAATGATGACTGGTTTCTGCCAAAGCTTGTGGTTAATTACAGTTGAATCTACCCTTTCGAAAGTCAGGCCATTGCTGAATTTCAATTGACCATTTTTGAAGGAATAGGCATATTTTACTGCTTGAAAGAAAATAGAATCTTTAGTAACACGGCAATATTCTTTATCCATGACACGCATATTTTGCTCGAGCATGTTATAGAATGAATCTTTGTCTTCGAGGGTAAATTCAAAGTATTGATAAGTTGTATTCACCATGTGCCAGGTACCAATCAATTTATAACGGGAAGAATCATCCGTTGGGACCTGAGTGTTAACAGAATCAGGCTGGGTATCGGACTTTTTACAAGAGGAAAGATAACATGTAATTATGATGACAAATGTTATTTGAAATGGTATAGAAGCTCGGCTTAATTTAATCATAGTTTATAGTAAGGCCACAACAAATTTAGTCTAAAGCCGTTAAAAAACAAGTTTAGAAATTACAGGACCAAATGTCAAGCAAACAAAGTCCTAGGCATATAAAACACTGAAATTACTGCTCCTACCCTTTCTTCTTTTTAAAGTAAAATCTGGTAATAAAAATGCCATTGGGATCGTTTTCACCGGATACGGATTCTACACCCGAAACTATATCGACAATTTCCCAGCCATCGGCTAGCATTGTATTCACTTTACTGTTGATGACAGCATCGTTGGCGGCGATATTCTGAAAGCGGATACCACCTAAATTGTAAAAGTTCAGAAGTTTGGTTTCTTCAAAATTCTTCACTCTTATCTCACTTCTGTCAGCTTTATTCGGCGAATTGTCTGCATCCGTTTGCACACTTGTAAACTCTTTGTAGTCGCGGGTCTCCAAAGCATTGATGATACGTGAGCGACCAATTCCGTTGGGCACTATCGATTCTACTATGGTAAAGGAGGTAAACTGGTAAGTATCGGCGTTCTGATTTGTCCCGGCCGATTTAAAAGAAACAATAACAGTCACAATGGCCACGACTGCTATAATTGCTGTGATGATATTGATTTTTTTCATGACTTAAGAATTAAACTAAGACAAATGTAGAAACCAATTTTCTAAAATAAACTGCCTAAAATCAGTATTTTTCAAAAACCTTCAAACTGCCTCAATCACACATTTTGCAGAAAAGAGGAATAAGAAAAATAGAGTCCGGTATTTGTAAAAATCCTTAATAGTAGGATTTAGCCTCCGCCTTGTTTCGCAACCTTCTAACGTCTTTAAAATTGCTTTTAAAAATCCCACGAAGGTAAAAAAGCCTGGTTTTGAAGAGCGGTTGAGCCGTCAATTTAAAAGTGTTAATTTTTCAAATATTAACCGGACTCTGCTGCAAAGGTAAGGCAATTACTATTGATAGGAAAGAGAATCTTAGCCCTATTTAACAGAGTATTTTGCAAATTGACCTGGTTTATCATTCCTGAATATTCATCTCAAACAGGCGATCTCTATTATCATTTTTTTGCCATATTTCAAATCACTTGCCATCTTTTCAAACAATTCCTTACCTTTGATTTAAAGAGAATTTCCCATCATGTTAAGTCTATCGGCAATTTACACAGCCAATCTCTGCGATTCGAGCGCCAGAACACAATTTCGAAACAGACATCTTATCATCCAAAATGCCAAAAACAATATTTTCAAAACACAATGACACGTTTCTAAAAAAAATTTCGTCTATATAAATTCAATGCTACACCGTATGAAATTTCAACTGAACCTAAGACATTACCAATTCATCCTGACTGCTTTAATGGTCAACATTTACCTACCAAATGCCAATGCCAAATGCCCTTACAGTCCGGTTACCTTCAGTGCTTATTATGCTGATAGCGGTTATATATTTTATAATTCAGGCAAGGTTGACTTACCTGTTAAATTTGACTTTGGAGATGGACAAACGTTTTATGGTGTAAGACCTAAGAACGGTATCTTTCACAAATACGCTCAGAATGGCTACTATAAAGTGACCATGTATTACAACGATACGATTCAATACTGTAAAGACACTTCTGTACAACAAATCTGTTTCTTTAAACTTGCAGACAGCATTAGTTTTGTTAAATCCAATGACACAGTTTATACTGCGGCTCCTTGCCTGCCTCATGCATTTTATCGCTGGTCGTATGGCGACAACTCTTATGGCAAAAATTGTAAATCATGGCATGTTTATTCTAAACCAGGATATTATTACAACCAGTTAATACTCGTTATTGATACACCAAGCGGTTGTTATTACAATTACCCATCTAAATACGAGTATATGGATTTTAGCAAATGTGGTTTCATTGCAGATTTCTACAATGAGAAATACATGAGTCAGTTTCCATTGAGATTAAAAGCCATTGTTAGCTCAGCGCCCTTTATAGATACTAAAAAGAAGCAAAATGGCCGTGAAACCTGGTATTGGGGCGACAATACTAGCACGACTCAAAACTCCATAGAGATGGATAAAGACACGCATTTTTATGCCAGCAGTGGTCTCTATAATATTTGTCATGTTTATGAAGATTCACTACAATGCAAAGATTCTGTTTGCAAAATCATTGAAGTAGATTCGTGCAATGCCTACACGCAATTTTCATATACTGTCAATTTGCGTGAAGTCACATTTACATACAAAGCCTCAGGAAATTTTGCCTGGTATGTAGATGGTAAAGTCATACAGCTGATTAACAATAAATATACATTCCCAATGAATGGGACCTATACTGTTTGTCTTAAGTCTACTGGTCTTGATAATTGCAAAGCGGAAGCCTGCAGTACCATAACAGTTTTTAAATGTGAACCATTATCTAAGAACCCTCCTACCTGGACTCACAAATCAAATGATTGTTCAACTTACAGCTTTGCCAACTCGAATACTGATTACCTAAAATTTTACTGGGATTTTGGGGACAATTCTTTTTCAAATGACAAAGCACCAGAGCATACTTATGTACAGGACACTATCTACAATATAAAAGTTATTGCAACAGATTCCATTCATGGTTGTAAAGATTCTGTAAGTTATAAAATCTATAATTATTGCTGCAACATACAAGACTCTATTGTAGTAAACAAGACCTCCAGTTCTTCAGCAAGTATTGAAAATTTCTCATACATAAGAAAGCCCAAAGGCCCTGTCCACAAACACCAATGGATTTACAAATGGAACGAAGTTTCTTTTGATGTCAACCCGGTTTACACCTATTATCAAAAAGGATCAAAATACATGATATATGTTGCTTATGACACCATAAAAAATTGCACGGACACCACTTATGTTTATATTCCTATCGATTCATTGGATAATGTCCCATTCCTTATCAATGGAGGTAAATCCGGAATTCATTCTTCTGCATTTACTAAATCAGTTACAGTCTACCCTAATCCTGTAAAAAATGAACTGTCCATTAATGGTTTAATGGATGCCGAAGTCTACGAAATAAAACTTTATGATGTCCTTGGACAGGAATTGAAGATTTCATGGGAAATGAAAGAAGACAAGTATCAGGTGCAGATTCTGGATATACTGAGCACAGGCATTTATGTGGTTTACGTTCATACCAACCAGGGTACAATTACTGTAAAAATACAAAAAGAGTGATTTCAGTTTTAAAATTAAACTAAAATCACTCTTAAATTTGACTAAACGTCCAATGGTCAGCTTAGTTGCCTAATATAAAATAAATGTTGGAAAGGATTAAGCGCTCACCAAGGTGTAGGCTTTACCTAATTTTCCGGCTCTTCCTGTTCGACCAACGCGGTGAATATAGGAGTCTTTTGTGCGAGGCACTTCGTAATTGATAACGTGTGTAACATCGCTGATATCTAATCCGCGAGCGGCAATATCAGTTGCCAGTAACACTTTAACTTTGCCTTCCTTAAACTCCTGAATAGCGCTTAAACGCTTATTCTGAGCAACATTACCATGGATTTGCAATGCATTGATACCGGTTGCCTGTAATTTCTTCCAGATCTTTTTGACATTGTGTTTGGTTTCGATGAAGACCAGTACTTTTTCAAGTTCCTTTTTTCTCAAAAGTTCAGTAAGTACAACAAATTTATCTTGTCCTTCCTTGATTTTGATAGCAGTTTGCTCGACATTGGTACTGGAGCTAACGCCATTGCTGACGCGTACTTCAATCGGATGTTTCAACAACTGATTAATGAGTTGTCTCTGACCTGCTTCTTCAGTAGCCGACAGCAAAATGGTTTGTTTGCGCTGGTGCATAGAATTAACCAGATCGATGATGTCTTTTTGAAATCCCATATCCAGCAAGCGATCGAACTCATCGAGCACAGAGATTTTAAATTTGGAGAAATCGAGTACTCTCGAATTTCTTAGGTCTTTCAATCGGCCCGGGGTGCCAATCACCAAATGGTATTGGCGTTTAAGGTCGCTGATGTTTTTGTTGACACTGGTGCCACCAATCAGACAGATAGAACTAAGTCCTGTACCGGCAGCCAGAGAAACGAATTCATCGTTGACCTGCACAGCGAGTTCGCGGGTAGGCACAATAATACTGACTTGCGAATTAGCTTTTTGACCAATCAATTGATGAATGATAGGCATAAGGAATGCCGCGGTTTTACCGGTACCGGTTTGAGCAATACCCATTAAGTTTTGTCCATCCAGCAGAGGTAAAAGGCATTTGTCTTGAATCTCGGTGAGTTGTTTGTATTGTCTTTTGCGGATATTAGCGAGCAATTGCGGGTGCAAAGGCAGGGTTTCGATGGCATTGACAGGATTGTAGTCGGCGACAAACTCAGCGACAGCTTCTTTAGGAGCACTCATAAGAGAATCGAGTTCTCTGCTAATGTCCTTTTTTTTCTTGGGCGCATTGGCGCTTGCGTTAGGTGCAGCAGCTCTATTGGCGGCGGCCCTTTTTTTCTTTTTGGTATAATACATTATAAATCACTTTTGGTCGCGGAACCACCATTTTCTTCACATTCCTCGAAGTAAAATTTTACCGGACCATAGCTCAAACAGCTCGAAGAGAAACCTCAGAAGAGGTAAACACTACAGAATGAATATCTGCTAAAGTGCTGCAAAGGTACGATAAAATATTGGTTTTTAGAGAATTATTTTGATTGGGGGATTTTGAGATAAATTGAACCTGTCAGGTTGACAATTCAAATCATAACACTTTGAATTATTGTCGCTTATGCAACAATTCGAGGACCTGACAGGTTGGTTTAAACTACAGCTTATTGCAAAAAAGTACCATTTCAAATGAAAAAATACACTTTTCTTTAAAATGAGAAAACACGGGCAATTTGAACTGTCTTTTTTAGTCGCTTCAAATAAATCTGAAAAATTTAATCAGAATATTGACACATTTTCAAATTAGTATGCGTCTAATCCAATATAATCTATAAATTTGATGAACCTAAACTCTTTATTTAAAAAAGCTACTATGAAAAAAACCTTATTTCTACTCAGCGCATTTGTATTTTTTGCTTCTCTTTACTCTCAGTGTTTTCCTGTTTTCAGATATTTAGACAAACACCCACAGTTTTACAGCAGCGAAGCTTACGTTCGGAATTTTCCCTATTTCCACAGAATCAACACCAATCAATTTAAAAACACCGATTCTTTTACAGTCAATTATGGCTACTACAACGGCACCGACTGGATTAAAATTAATCCTCAGGTTATGGTGGGGCAAGCTATGTATTTACTGAAATGGAAAAATAAAATTATAGGCGGGGGCAGGGTCAGACGAATCAACGGTATTCAAGCGCCTTCACAAAAATACTTTGGTATAATCGAATGTAAATCTGGCATTTGGGATACCATTCCAGGTTGCACATTCGATTCACTTGATAACATTGAAGTATGTGCAAGTTCAAACGACTTATTAGTCAAAATCCAAAACAAAAGCAACATGTATGCAGGCTCGGTTTATAGATATGATACATCTACTAATTCATTCTCCAAACTTCTGGATTACGAAACCAGCAGTCCTTATTACAATATTTTACTGGCAGGAACAAACAGAATTGCACTCGTTCAAGTAAATAAAATAAATGGTTCAGCAGTAAGTGGATTTGCTTATATCGAAAATGGGTCTGTCACCACTTATACTGGTAGCGGATTTAATTCCTACTATTCTTATGCTATTGATAAAGCAACTGACTATATCTATGCTATGGAACTCAAAAACAATCCTACAATTTATAAGTACAGCAATTCTGCATCAACCCCGAGAAAAACAACTCTTAGTATTGGTAATGCATATAGTCCCTTACATGTATACAATAGTCAGTTGATTTTCATGTCCTACAGAGGCCTTTCTACCAACTATTCTTACAATATATTATGCGACGGTGACAGTATCTGGAAGATTATTCAAAATCCTTCACATTCTGGAATTTCATTAACCAATCCATACTGTGCTGTTAATGGCACCTATTGTTATATGAATAAAAATGGCATTGGAAAAGCCGTTAAACTAGATAATGGTTCACTTCTGGAAGGCACCGCATTTATTGACAATGACACCAATTGCAATGTAGACTCAGGTGATCATAAACTGAAAAATTATCAGGTTTATGCCGAATCTTCAAGTTTCATCGCATCCACATTTACAGACGATACCGGTCATTTCGACTTATTTGTAATTGCAGATACAATGAAAATTTATGGAGAGGGCAATTTATCCAATTGTGCAGGGAATAACACTTTAATAACTCAATCTCTCAATTCTTACACCAAGAATATTCCAATAAAAAATCCAGGGTCTTATGATTTAAAAGCTGATTTATTATTAGCACCTATCGTTCGCTGGAATGACAATGGTTTATATTGTATGATGATTGAAAACAAAGGCTATCCTCTAGACTCAGTTGATTTCACCTTTGTAGCAGACCCTAAAGCAGATCTTCAATCGGCAGACAACAACTTCTACTCCATTAATAACAATCAGGCAAAAGGTAGAATCTACAATTTGGAATTTTTTGAAAAACGCTGGTTGTACGCAAGTGCCTGGATTGATACTGTAGCCAATAAACCAGATAGTATTCTTTGTCATAAATTTTTCGCCTCAACCTCTCATACCGAATCTGACTATGCCAATAACCGTGATAGTGGCTGTCAAAAAGTAGTGTACAGTTACGACCCTAACCACAAAGAATGTGATAAGAAAAAAATTCTGCCAAATGTAGTCACCAAATTGGATTACTTTATTGAATTCCAAAATGAAGGTAATGGTGATGCAATTGATGTTATTGTGACTGATGCTTTGTCGACTAAACTCAATTGGAAGACTCTTCAAATCACTGCAGTCAGCCATCCATATACGGTTGAATTCAGCGAAGGTCAGTTAAAGTTTACTTTTAAAAACATCAATCTGAAACCTAAGAAAGAAAACGAAGCGCTTAGTAAAGGATTTATACAATTTTCAATTTCAACAGTTGCAGGACTTCAAAAAGGCGACTCGATTCAAAACAATGCCTATATTTATTTTGACTTAAATGCGCCTATCATTACAAACATGTCGGTTGTTAAAATAGACAATGTGGTTAGTATTGACGAGCCTCAGATTGAAATAGGCAATCAATTAAAGGTTTATCCAAATCCTGCTAATCAAAGTCTAAATATCATCAGTCAAACAAATGCTCCAGTTTACATTTACAATTTGCTTGGAGAACTGGTGATGGAGATTCAAACACAGGATGGATATGTACTGGTAGATATTTCAAGCCTGAGTGAAGGTATATACATTATCCGAACAGGCAGCAGCAGCGCAAAACTGATTAAACAAAACTAATAGATTTACTAAAAAATTAAGCCGGATAATAAATGTTATCCGGCTTTTTTTTGACAATTTATGTCTGACTTTCCTACAATAAAATCAAAGTTCAATTTCAGTCAGAGGACATTCTATTACCAGTATCAGCTCTTTAGTAAAAGGCTTCTCCGTTGAGTATTTTCTGAATGTTCTTCTCAATTCTGGACAAGCGTGTTGCACTTTGTTTAGGCTGATTGAAATGGATCAGATACCCGCGTTGTTTACCCGGTGTCAAAGCAAAGAATGCCGATTTAAGTTCAGGCATTTTCACAAACATGTCCTCCAGTTCGGTTGGTATTGGTTCAGGTTGCTTAGCGAATTCGACTTTAAGACCTTTGATTTCAATGTCAATTGCTTCTTGGAGATAAGCCATAATCATAGGCTCAAGTGATTCGATTTGCGCTTTATTCGTGAATTTAAACAAACGGGCTGATTGAGAACTTTCGCCCTGTTTATGGAGTAATTTTGCGGTGTCCTTAATTAAAACTCCTTTAAAAAAACTCAGAGAACAATAATCCTTAAAAGCCGCTATCATGGCTACATTAGCACCCTTGTAGGTATAACAAGGCATACTCCATTTTATCTCCTCCTCTAGTCCACTGTTGTTAACAATGTTGCGCAACAATTTAAGTTCATCGCGCCAAAAATTGACTTTACATTGAGGCGTTGCGTAGTAATCACATCTGCCACAACCATCAATCAAATATTCGTCAACTCGTTTGTCCATATTTATTTAGTTTGTTTCTACAGTGACTCTCCTGTTGACTGGTCTGAAATACCAGGACACAAGGGTTAAGACCAACAATAAAAGGGCCGGAAGAATTTCAGCGGCGCCATGTTCTTTAACCATGTGAGCAACTATAGCTCCAGACATAGTAAAAAAGAAACCAGCATAAGCCCATTCTTTCAGTACCACAAATTTAGGCATTAATACAGCGATTGCTCCCAGTAATTTCCAAAAACCGATAATGGTAAGGAGATAATAAGGAAAATCGAGGCTATCCATTAATTTCAGTTCTTCGGGATGTTGCATCAGCTGAATGATTCCTGTAGATACCATTCCAAGCGCCAGCCAAACCGTACTGATCCAGTACACGATTTTTGGCCATTTTTTTTCATTTGAATTCATAATGATGTTGGTTTTATTTATTAGGATAATTATTCATCTTCAAGTCCTTTACCGGAAAGTATTTTGTCTATATACTTCTCTACCCTTTCTTCTCTTGTTTTGGCCATTTTAGCTGAAGAAAAATACAACAAATAACCGCGCTGACGACCGGGAGTCAACTGTTCAAATGCTGATTTCAAAGCCGGAATAGCGTCTAACTTTGCTTTAAACTCTGAAGGTACATTGTACTCGTTGGTCTTTTTCAATTCTACTTTCTTGCCAGCTTTTTCATTGGCTATAGCTTCTAAGATATAGGCATTAATGAGGTGTTCCTTATCCAGAATATCGTGTAAACCGGTAAAGCGCATTTGCCTGGCGGATTGCACATTTTCGGTTTGTTGAATCAAAAGCTGAGCCGGATCCTTTAACAAGACACCTTTGTGAAACAAAATTGCACAATAATTTTTAAACCCATGAATGAGTACTACATTAGTTTTGTTGACCGTATAACAAGGCACGCCCCATTTCAATTCCTCCTCCATATCGTGATCGAGCATGATACTTCTTAGTTTAATATATTCGTCTTTCCAGCTTTTAGCTTTTTCAAAGAAAAAATTCACTTTTGGATTCATATTAATGTTATTTTAAACTGACTTGTTCGAGACGGTTGTGGGCCATATTTAATCCAGCAGCAAAAGGCATTTTCAATAAATTATTACGCATTTCTACCGATTTAAAAACAATTTGCATTCGAAGTTGGCTGTTTGATGCGTCCACGGGAATAAATTCAAGATACTCCAATTGTGGGGCAAACGGTGTTTGTTCCATTTCAAATGTACGTATAATTCTAACATTGGTTTCGCAATCGTGTATTGTTCCGCTGAAATGGTGTTGGTTACCCATTGGATCTGTTGTTACAAAATGGTAAGAACCATGTTTTATGCATTCCATTTTCACAACTTTGGTTCCCATCCATTGTTCGACGATTTCGGGCTCGACATACGCTTTGTAAAGAAGTTCAACCGGCAATTCGAAATCGCGGGTGATTACAATTTCCTGTTTATTTTCTTCTGCAAGAATTTTTGTTTTTAGTTCCATAATTACTTTTTGTATTGCTTCATAATTTGCTCCAGTTTATCGAATCTTTGTTCCCAGAGCAATCGGAATGGTTCTATAAAATCGGCGATTGGTTTCATTTTTCTTGGATTGAGCTGATAGTAGATTTCGCGACCATCCTGTTTGGATTTCAGGAGTCCGCACTCAGTCAGTATTAACAAATGCTTTGAAACAGTTGGTCGGGCGGTTTCAAAATTGGCAGCAATTGCACCAGCGGTAAGAGACTGAGTAGCCAGCAAGGCTAGGATTGCCCGTCTTGTAGGGTCGGCGACAGCCTGAAAAACATCACGTCTAAGATTCATTGTGTAGCTATATGGCTACAAATATATGTGTAGACATTTGGCTACGCAAATTTATTTTGGGAATAATGTGAAATTTTTTGGTGGGAATTATTTTAATCTTCAACACTCTGCTAGGGTGTCAGGAATTAAAAAAACGCATAACAACCTCCTCCCGTTTAAAAAGTTTTATAACTTCCCTGAAAAAAATTAGTGCACTTTCAATAGAATGCTATTGCTTTTTTCTTTTAAAAACCGGATAAGATAATTGAGGACGGGAATTATTTTAATCTTCAACACTCTGCCAGGGTGTCGGAAATTAAAAAAACTCATATCACCCTCCTTCCGTTTAAAAAGTTTTACACCCTCCCTGAAAAAAATTAGTGCACTTTCAATAGAATGCTATTGCTTTTTTCTTTTAAAAACCGGATATGATAATTGAGGCTGGGAATTATTTTAATCTTCAACACTCTGCTAGGGTGTCGGAGATTAAAAAAACTCTAATTCCCCTCCTTCCGTTTAAAAAGTTTTATGCTTGCTTAGATAAAAATAGATGTATTTTCAATGTGGTGCTATTGATTTTTTCCTATTAAATCGAGATACTTTCAAAATCAACTCAAATCGCTCCCGTCCATTTTGTTCTATAAGCAGTGCTGATAGAGCTATAAATAAATTGTTGCAACAAACAATCCCGAAAAGTCTATATTTGTTTAAACTTTTAAAATCATGACAGAACCATTAAAACGCCGCAGCTTCTTAAACAGGTTGACATTAGCCGTATCTTCCTCATTGATTTTACCTTTAGACAATTTTTCGAAAGCTTTAAAAAAAATGAATCAAGACATGGATACAACGGATCCAATATTATCTATACAGGCACTTGGATTCCAATGGGAAACATCCGACCCATTTCTTTTTTGTGTTCACCACGAAGACAATTTTCCAAAAGGAAATGAAAAACTTGGACCGGATCCCAAACACTTCTCAGGCAGAAGTATGGGTGACGATTTCATTGTCAAAGATGGTTTCAGAATGTACCATGGCAAAACTGTTCCTGGCTTCCCAGGGCACCCGCACAGAGGATTTGAGACCGTTACAGTGGTTAGAAAAGGCATTGTGGATCACGCCGATTCGATGGGCGCCGCAGGCAGATATGGCAATGGTGATGTTCAATGGATGACTGCCGGTAAAGGTGTTCAGCATTCTGAAATGTTTCCATTGATTAATTCTGATAAGGAAAATCCGATGGAGCTCTTTCAGATTTGGTTAAATCTGCCAAAGAAAAACAAAATGGTGGAGCCGCATTTTAAGATGTTATGGAGTGAAAACATTTCTAAATACGAGCACGAAGACAGTAATAAACTCAAAACTAATGTTGAAATTATTGCAGGAAAAATAGGCGAACTCAAAGCACCCGATTGCCCGCCGGATTCATGGGCAGCTGATGTTAACAATGAGGTTGCAATATGGAACATCAAAATGGATGCTAATGCAGAATGGACATTACCAAAAGCCAGTGCCAATATCAATCGTACACTTTATTTTTACGAAGGAGAATCTGTTACCATGGCCGGTAAAACTATTCCAAAATACAGCGCTGTAAAAGTCTTATCTGAGCACGATTTAAAAATCAAATGTGACAAAGACCCTGTCAGTATTTTAATGCTTCAAGGCAAACCTATTAACGAGCCGGTTATTCAATATGGCCCTTTTGTTATGAATACAAAAGAGGAAATTCAACAGGCTTTCGAAGACTATCACAAAACTCAGTTTGGCGGTTGGCCATGGAGTCGCTACGACCAGGTGCATGACAAAACAAAAGGCAGATTTGCCAAACATGCGGATGGTGTTGAAGAAACGAAAGAAGGGTAGATAATAAACTTAGCACTGCTGCCTGAACTCTGCACGACTAATATTGCCATTAACTTTTTAGTCTTTTTATAAATAAAAGACTTCCCTATTCAGCTTCTCAGCACTTCAGTTCTAAAGCAATTTAGCCTTAAAGCCTTTCACTCTTACATAAATTCTCTTAAATTTGTGTAAAATTGTGATATGATAAAACTAAAATCCATTCTGGGCATCCTGTTTTTCTTAACATTAAACTCAAATTTATTTGCTTCACACATTCTGTCCGGTAATTTACAATGCCATTACTTAAAAACAGATTCCGGGCAATATGTCTATGCTGTCAACATAGAATTATACAGAAACTGCGGAACAAACCAAATAGCACTCCCATCTTCCTTGGAATTTTGCGTTTACGATCGCGATAATATTTCGAAAACTATAAATGCTGATGCTAACTTATTTAAAAAAAACTATGTTTATGGTTGTTATGGAGTATGCATAGAAAGAGCTGTTTATACATCTCAAATTAAACTCAATGCCAATATCAATGGTTATTCTATTAAGACTGAAATTTGTTGCAGAGCTGAAGCTTTAAATTTACTAAATGACCAAACCGGAACACCATATCAGGGTTATACATTTGAATGTTTTCTCAAACCTGAACAATTAGTTACACCTCCTGAGTTATTCAATCCGAAATACGGTAATAATATAGGAATTTTAAGTTCGTTCGTTGACAATACATATAAAATTAAATTGTTTCCAAAAGGCATGTTGTATGACTCAATTGCCACAACTATAGAACAACCATTAAAAGGAGCCTCTATTCAAAACAATTATCCAGGTTGTACTGTTCGATATATAGCTGGGGTCAAAACTGAATTGAGTTCTGGTTACAGCGCTTCAAACCTATTGGGCCCCAACGGCCTTATTTCCTACAACAGTGTGGATTCTATCCTGACATTAAAAGCCAGTCATGCTGGCTTTTACTATTTCACCATTCAAACGCAATTATTCAAGAACTCTGAACTCATCTACAGTTATAATACTGAAATGGTATACAATGTTATGATATCTCAATTGCCTCCTGTTATCACCTTAGATGGTTATAAGAAAAATCCGACTACTTTAAATCTGTCTTGG
Source organism: Bacteroidota bacterium (assembly GCA_963169345.1). Classification (GTDB taxonomy): domain Bacteria; phylum Bacteroidota; class Bacteroidia; order NS11-12g; family UBA955; genus JABMMZ01. The sequence continues at coordinate 130,348 of CAUJCT010000033.1, read as the reverse complement.
GTACCTGATTGCATGGAGCAACCTATTGTAAAAAATGTAGTTCTTAAAAGCATAGGCTCTCCGGACAACTTCGCTTCAATTTATGATTTGGCAGCTACTACTTTAACTGCTTTAGATTCTAATTTACCTTTTAAAACCAAGCTGTATTACAAAATAATGAGTATTACCGAAGTTGGCGATACTTTTTACAGCAATGTACTTGAAACTGAAATGTGGAACTCAGAAATCAATTCTCTTACGAATCAACAACTATCCATTACCCCAAATCCGGGAGAAGGAATTTTTAAAGTCAATATTGTTGACTTATCAATAAACAGCATTCAACTGACAACGATTGATGGCAAAATCATCCATAATTTAAATAGTACTACAGAAGGCCAAATTTTAAAGCTCAACTTATCAGACTTTAGTAATGGTTTGTATATTTTGCGAATCAGCACCGATGATGGGCATGTTTATATAAACAAGCTCATTATCTCTCAATAAAAACGGCAACCCTGTAGATTGCCGTCAATTTTCATTTTAATAAAATGTAAATGTTAAAATTCGTTCAGAAAAGTCAAGAGAGTAACTATTGCTTCACAACTCTGAAATGTAAAGATTTTCTGTTGGGATTTTTGTAGTCTGTCGCCATTTCCATATAAAAAACACCTTCTTTGCGCTCTCCTCTATTGGTAGATTCACTAAAAATGAGCACACTTCCATTGCTCAGAAAATATTCATTTCCTTCAATTTTGGTTACTTTGTATTGAGATTTGGTTGTATCAGTACCATACATATACATGGTGTACATTGAGTCTTTAATTTCGATTTTTGCATTAAATGGTTTAGGTGAACCATTTTTTACCATGAAGACGTGTGTTACTTTATAGTTTTGAGCTTTAACAAATGATGCAGCAAAAAGAAATGCCACGAGTATTAGTTTATTTAATTTCATGCTGCAATAATAATCTCTTTCACACAAATAATGCAACTGGATGAATATTTGATTCAATAATGTAATTTTTCGAAATGCTCATTTTGGTGAATGAACAGGTACTTTTTTGTGTAAACGGTAAAATAAAACAACCTGTCAGGTCCCATTTTCCTCTCACATGTTTCTTATTTTCTGCACTTTAATTAATAAAAATTGAACCTGTCAGGTTAAAGATCACGATTAAAAAAGCATTAATTAAAATTGCTTTACGAAAAATTCGATATAATTGAAAACATTAAATGACCTATACGAAAACTAGTGTTATGTTACAACTTATTAGAAATATCATCCTTTTGAGTTTACTTTTTGTAAATCAATTTGTAAAAGCACAGCTTAATTCTAGCCTCAGTTATAGTAATCGTTCCATTGCCTATTACGGAGCACAATTGATAAGTGGATTTAATGCTGACTTCATGTATAAATCTAAAAAAAACCACTATTACGGAATTGAAATCTGTATAAATAGCAGCAAAGTTTTAAAAAAAGATGCTTATTTGCTAGGAAGACATGAACAAGATGCACAATATAATTTTATCTATTTCTCCGATTACAATTCTCCGATTGATTCCTCATTAATATATAAATCTTTCATTGGAAGACTCTCCTATACCTATTTCAATGTGAGTTATAAAAACTTCCATTCCATTTCAAAAAAACAGAAGGGAGAGCATTTCCTGGGCCATAATATCGGCATCAATTTTCTGACAGAAAAAATCCACATAAAAGACGATAGTTCGGCCGTAAAAAAGACAATAACAGATCAAAGTTTAGGTCAATTAATGTTTGGAATTAATTACCAGTATCTACGACCGATTTCCACAAATGGCAACTTTGTATTTGGCATACAAACTACATTCTCTTTTCAACCTTTTAGAGTATATGATTTTAGTGGTATATCTTCACCCTTATTGAGTTTAAATCTGCAAGCCGGATATAGAATATTCTTTAATAAAAATTGAAATCACTCTGTCATTATTTTTCTAAAACAATTTAAAAAATTGACGAGTAAACTTCAGCTTTATACTCTGTATCAAAATCAACTTATCAAAAAATTGATTCAATAATGTAATTTTTCGAAATGCTCATTTTGGTGAATGAACTGGTACTTTTTTGTGTAAACGGTAAAATAAAACAACCTGTCAGGTCCCGGTTTTTTTTCACATATCGCTAAATTTCTGCATTTTGCGCACGTAAAAATTAACCTGACAGGTTCAATTTTTTCATTAACACCAACCCTCAACAAATTCAACTCCCAATTCAAATTTTCCTCTTTACTTTAATTTATTATAAGCTGAAATTTGAGCATGTTTTACCTGATCGTTCTCTATTCTGTAGAAATGAATCTGTATTACATCGGGTCGACCTCAAACATCAAAGAGAAAATACTTCACTTAAATAAAAAAAATACCCAGGGTGCTAAAGACTGGCAATTGCGTTACTTCGAAACTTACGAATCAAAAACAGATTTAAAACTGCGTGAAACCGAACTGAAACAAAAGAAAAATCGCAAATACATAGAAGCTCTTTGCGGAACTATGTTTAACCTCGGCGTCTTAGCCTGGGTTAAGCTCTAAATGCCAAATTACTGATGATTTTACTTCTTGTTTGAAAACTTATTTGGTAATCTCTTCCAACTTAATTTTCCCGAAATTAAGATTGTATCCCAATCTGAATGAAAAATGAAGAACATTGCCACTTTTTTGAGTAATTGAAGGCAGAAAACCAAAGTCACCGCCCATATAAATATTACTCTTGACACTTGTTCTAAAATTGAATCCCAACTTAAACCCTGGCTTTGGCTTAATATCACTGATGATTTTGTATGCCGTATTGGGAGTTCCGTTTCTCCGCACAACTTCTTCAAAAGAACTGGTTAAAGGTAATAAACCAGTCAAATACCATTCAGCATAAGCATCCTGCCATTTTCTTCCGTAATCTTCATGTTCGACTGCTGTTGCAAAAATGCCTTTGTTTTTTATCCCTATTTCGAGATTGTAAATAGCTGTTGTTGTGAAAACAGAGCGCATATAATCCGGTCCACTATTATTTGCTACATTAACTGTTTGATTATTGGATATATTGACCATTTCGTATCGGTCGACTTTTTTAGTATCTTCCTTATAAAATCCTTCTCTGCCAGTCATCGTCATTACACCTGTGTACAATGACCATACATGTCGTTTAAAACTATGCACTTCTTCAACAGTATTTGTGACTTTTGTTTTTTCCCCAATGGTTGTTGAGCTGGAATGTAAAACTACCTGAGTCGTTTTTGGTCGCTTTTTGTCGTAAAAATGAAAATCCACACCAAACGAATTATACATTAACATACTTTTGTGATTGTCATTCACAAGCGCCCTACTAGGTTCAGCGTCATGAAATTTATCATCCATGAAAACAAGTGGGAAAAAATTACCTGAATAAAGCAACTGCATGTTGGGTTTTACATAGTAAGAGGCATTGAAAAAAGCACCAAATCCACGCGGCCCTGAAAATAAAAATCCGGCATTGACCGAAGTTCTTCGAATGTCATAAGGATCGACGTGAATGATTTTTGCATTTAGTTTTGAGCTTTTGAATGTTAAAATTAACAGTCCCAGAATTAGAATTTGATTTAGTTTCATTTTACAATTATATGAAAAAAACAAAAACCCGATCTTCATGAACTCTCGAAGACCGGGTTTAATTTATCCCTTTCAATTGGAGGAGTTAACCTTCCAACAGGTAATTCATAACACGGAATCGCCTGTCTGAATCCAAATTTTCTAATTGCAGGGTGGCTCTCTTTTATCAGATTATTTTGCTACAGTGATTTTGTATGATTTCTGTTGATTACCTGAAGTTACGTTGACAAAGTAAATTCCGACGTTCAGATTTTCTGTGCTGAAAGCTACTGAACTACCATTCACTTCACCTTGAATATTCATAACAGCACCCATAGCATCCAATATGGTAATTTCCGACATTTCAATGTTGTCACCTGTAACTGTAAATTGTGTACTTGCTGGATTAGGATATACTTCAAACTTGATTTCCGGTGCATGGTTCACCATTAAGATGTTGTTGTAAACAGTGGTCTTACCATCAACATCCACCTGAGTCAATCTGTAATAGCTGGTACCTTCTAAAGCTGTGCGGTCTGTGAACATATATTCGTTAACTGAATTTTGTTCTTTAACTGCATCTACTTTGCCAATTTCAGTCCAGTTGTTTGCATCACTTGAACGCTCAATTACAAAATGTGAATTGTTCAATTCAGAAGATGTTTTCCAGTTCAATACAACATTTGAAGCAACAGTTTCTGCAGTGTAGCTGATCATACTCACCGGTAAGGCATTCTGTATGCTTAATCTAAGTGTCTGACGGGCAATACCAGGACCTTCAATTTCCAATTCAAAAGTGTTACAGTTTAAAGATGCCGGAGTTACTGTTGAACAATCTGAATTAGGATTCCATGGATTTGAGTGGGTGTTCTTTTCACCTTTACCACCTTTCAATGGCAATGATGTAAAATTATCATCAGAACCACATTCTAGTGTTGTTTGCAATGTGTAAAGGTTTTTAGGAATATTATTACCTGCAAACTGAATATCGTAACTGATGCGAGTGTTGTAGTTATAACCCCATTTACATGAGTTTGGAGAAATAATTCTTACAACATCTAATGTGATTAATACATTGTAACCATTGCTTGATTTTACAATGGTGTTGGCTTGTGCATTGGCTTTGTTGAAAGACAATACGGATACTACAGCCAAAATGGCTACTTTAAGGATACTTGGGGAGTTAAAATTTGAGTTCATTTTATTTGTGTTATTTGTGTGTGTACTTTTTGGGGGATTTCGTCTAAATACTTATTTCTTTTTTTTAGGTATAAATACTTATCAGAAACGGTTACAAATATACAGCGAAAAACAATATTTTATTTAACATTATACCATTTTTGGTAAATCAATACAAACTATTTCTTATATGATTGATTTTCTGAAGATTAAAATTGCACTTTTTGCACATTTTGATACCATAAGATATGCTACAATAAGTGTTTTTACTTAGTTGATATACAGAGTTTTATGACGTTTTCTTCGCGAAATTTCCTTTTTCAGCAAAAAATGTAAAAATACCTAGTCAGAATTCACTCGAAAAATGACTTCGATAGGATATCCCCTCAAAAGCATTATCCATACTGCATTTCAGAAAAAAAAGTTAACAATATCCCTGGATTGACACAGCACAAATGTTACAAATACTCAGTTACAAAACATTCAATTTTACATTTTCATTACATAGAGAATTTTATTGCCTGATTATCTGACACTTACGCGAACTCCCGTTTTAAGTGTCCAGTATATGAAACAAGTTCTCCACACATATAATTATCTAATTATCAATGAACAATGAAATAAACTGAATTAATTGAACAAATGTTGGTGTATGTTCCACAATTGCATGAGAATCATCCTATTTCATTTATGTTTAATTTCGCCTTTGAAAAAGAACTACCTGAAAGGCCTTAAAACAGCTTTTCCCCCTTTATACGGTTATTAAAATGAGCGACTTTAGTCTATTCAGCCTGCTTACAGCTATATTAGGATTTGCTGTTTCCGCAGTATTATTTTTCTCTCCTGAGAGGAACTGGAGGACAAATTTCTATTTAGGATTATGCTTCTCTATCATCTCTTATCGTTCGATGGGCATGTTTCTCATCCAGAACCATCTGTTGCAAAATAATTTCCTCGCTGGATCGGTTTCCTTTATTTATTACCTGATACCGCCGGCTTATTATTTATATATCAAACGTGTTGTTAAAGATGAACAGGATTTTTCCAGAAATGACATGTGGCATTTGCTCATTCCAATTCTGGCATTTGCATTGCTTATCTATTATTATTTTGCAGGATTTATACAAACAGGTGTTTGGCGTTTACCAATATTCAATACCAAGTTCAATGACCCGGTTCCGTTCCCTTTTTATATACAAATGGGGCAACACGCAATCATCATTACCTGTATCACCATCGTTTACCTCATTATGTCCTGGTCGCTGCGCATTAAATACCTCAAAAAACAGCAGGCAGAACATACTCAGAGAAAGGTTGTAAGAAACTGGATTGACTCATTGCTTATAACAAGCACAATCTTAAGTACTATTCTATTTATAGCCGTTATAATCAACTGGGTTTCCAATAAAACAATTTTAAATCTGGACATTCCGCGATTAAATCTACTTCGCAGCATTGTTCTCATATTCTTTTTCACAAGGGTAATCATAAAACGCGACCTTCTATTCGGTATGCCGAGCATTAACACTAAACTTCCGGATATCGAACTTATTGGCCATACATTAACTGACACATCTATCACATCAAAAACAACAGCAGTGGTTAACAACAATCAAGTACAGGCACAACCTGGAAGAAACTACCAAGAAAAAAACAACACAGTTTACATAGATGATATGGGCTGGGTTAAAAAACTCGAGTTGGAAACACCCGGTGAAGGGTCATTAAACATCGAGCAAGACAAGGTGAATTTCTACATCGAACAGATCAACAAATTGATGGAATCCGAACCATTCGTCAATCCTGATTTCGACATGAAGTACATCAGCAGTAATTTACAGATTCCTCACTACCACATTGAGTACATTTTCCGTTATTACAACAAGTACAATTTCAATGAGTATCGCAACCTTTTGCGTGTTAAACATGTTTTAAGAGACCTGGGGTCGGGATTTCATGAACACCACACCATCGAATCTCTGGGCATTAAAGCCGGATTTAGCTCTCGTTCGAGCTTCTTCAGAGTCTTCAAAAGCTTTACAGGTAAAACACCAAAACAATATGTAGAGGATTTGGATTAATCAACTGTCTATTCCATTCTAAATCCTCAACTCTGGCTCTTTTTAAAGGGAGCTTTCAAAACTAAAATTTTTCTGAAGGTCAGATTAATTCTGGGCAATCCAACTTTTTTACTTTTGGGCAAAGCGTGTTTCCAGTCGTGCTGTGTTCGTCCTTTCATCAACAACAGTGAACCATGCTCCAGTTCCAGACTGTATTTTAACTGATCATGTTTGTGCTTAAATGCAAACTTCCTTTTAGCTCCCAGACTTAAAGATGCGATTACTGGCTCATATCCCAGTTCAGGTTCATCATCACTGTGCCAACCCATACCTTCATTTCCTGAATGATACAGATTCAGCAGGCAGGCATTAAATGTTTCACCTGTTGCCTCTTCAATTGTGTGTTTCAAATTTAGCAATTCAGCACTCCATGCTTTGGGTACTTTTTTTTCGCCCGAATAGGTATAGCTTAAATCGTCATCGGCATACCAGGCGACTTCCCTTTCTGTGATATAAATTTTCCCAAACAATTTTACTTTGTCCTTCGACCAATCAATGTTTTCCAACAATTGACGGAATAAACTATCCGCCATATCCGAATTTAAAAATTCAGACCAATAGAACACTTCGCCATCTTTGGGCAGTAAATTGTGCACGACGCAAAGATAATACGGTAACAAACATGATTAGAAATATAGTCTGAATAGCTTCTGCAATTCCATATTTTACTCTAAATTTACTGCTTCTGTTACCAGATTGTGTTATTACAGATAGAGGGCATAAAATTCCATTTTTAACTCTCTAAAAACAGAAATCAACTTTAAAGCAACTGAACTTGAAAATTGAAGACAGTCTGACATTCACATCAGAAGGCAAAACAAACAAAATGCTTCTGGAGGAACTGTACCAAAGGTATGGCAAAAAGCTGTACGGATATGCTTCAAAAAGCTGGAAATTAGATGAGGATGTCTGCTGGGATTTAATTTACAAGACGCTTTACAAAGTGATTGAAACGCACGAACAATATCATTTTGAACATGAAAACAAACTGGCAGCTTTCGTTTTTAGGGTATTTATTAATTATCTTAGAAATCATTATCGGGATAATAAAAAATTATCTGAACGACTCCATTTAATCAGAATGGAAGATGGGGAATTTGAAGATTTTGCAGAGAAAGATGAAATTCAGTCGGCAGACAACAGACACATGAGTGCTTTGAAGGAGGTTCTGCAAGGACTTGAAGACTGGCAACGCATGCTGCTACTGATGAGAAGCGAAGGTCGCCCTTACTCTGAAATTGCAAAATTTGTAGACAGGCCTGAAGAACAGCTGAAAGTGTATTATCAAAGATTAAAGGAAACCATTAGTAAAAAAATCCATGAAAGAATTCAAAAATGATAGGATTAGTGACGAGTCTCTAAGACAACTTCTTCAACTGTGCATTCTTGAAGGAGATGATAATGACGTAATAACACAACAAATTATTAATATGGAAACATCATTCGCATTAGGCTCTGACGCCTTTTTAATCCCTGTAATTCCGGGAGAGCAACTATTGCTCAACAAAATCAAAATGGGTCTGGGAAAAAGTTTAAAATTAAAATGGCTTTTCTCCGGTCTAATAGCTGCAAGCGTCGGTGCCGGATTGTATCTTGGCCTTAATAATCCTCAACCTGAAACTCAAAACAAACTGGCCCTAACACCGGTCATGTCTGTTAACGATAGTGAAGTTACTGTTTCAGACTCTCCTGTCGTTAACTCATCATCTATTCCACAATTGCCTTTATTCTCTTCCTTACCAATAATCCCTGTAAAACCTGAGGTTTCGATTTTTGACATTCCGGATTTTGGATCATCATTACCACCTGCATTCCCCTACACTCCAATAATTCCAGCAACCGATAGTCCTGAAATTGACAATTCATATTGCAAAGGTTCAAGGAAAATCCCGGCTGAAATTGGTCAGTACAGCTTGGATACTATATTCAATGGTGTTACTAAAATTGAAGTGGATATGGCGTTTGGAAACATATCTGTCAATCCCGGCAGCGATAACAAAACAGTTTTGAAAAGTGCTATAACCATTGATGGTAAATTAAGAAAACACAAAGGCCATTATCTTTTCACATACGAAAAAAATGGCCCCCATTTAAAGATTTCATTTCGTCCGGGAAGTAATGTCAATATTGTTGGTCGAACAGTTAATTTAACCGGCGAGGTTCAAATCACAACACCTCCCGGCACTATGGTCAGCCTTAAAAACTCAAGTGGCAACATAGCACTCAAAGGTTTGAATTCAAAATCCAATTCTGTTGAATGCAGCTATGGTCATGTAGTCGTTGAAGACATGGAATCAAATGTCAACATAGTTGACCGTTCAGGACAGGTGTCTGTGAAAAATGTAAAAGGAAATGTGAACATCCAGGCTAGCTATGGCAATGTACTGGTCAAGGAAATTCATGGTGCTTTAAATGTATTATCCGGGTCGGGCCAAATCAACGCTGCTGATATTGAAGGAGAATGTCGTCTTGAAGCCAGATATGGCCATATAACCCTAAATGATGTGAAAGGTGTAGTAATAATCAGCTCTACTTCAGGAAATATAGATGCAAAGAACATAACTGGGCAACATTGCAATGTAGTCAGTCGCTATGGACATATTGATTTAAATACCATTTCAGCTAAAGTTACTATTGAATCTTCTTCAGGCAATGTTAAACTCACTGACATCATTGGAGACATTAAAATTGATGGAACCTACGGCAGACAAAACTTAAGTCATATCATTGGAAAAGTAGTTACATTCAGTCGTTCAGGTGACATAAGCATCACACAACTGGAAGGCGATCTTGAACTGGAATCTTCTTATGGCAATGTGAGTCTGAACGATTGTAAAGGCAAGGTAAAAATCACCATGACATCCGGTAATTTAAATGCCTGGAAACTGGAATTAGTGGATGCTTTGGATATTTATTCCAAATACGGCAATGTCAAAATTCAATTAGAGAACAATGTTAAAGATTTGAGTTTTGAACTGTTTGCACCTTCAGGTAAACTCAAAGTGTCAAAAGGGGATGTCAACAACACTTCCGAAGACAGCAGACTGATTATTAAAAACGGCAAGATTCAGATAAAATGCTACACCGCCAGTGGTTCTCAGGAATTCTTCTGACAATTGTAATTTAGTAAGCAACTGAATCTGTTTGCAATAATTCAACTGCTTAATCACATATTTGCTTTATCCAATATTTTTAACTTAATTGCCTCATAAAATCTACTAATTATGAGGCAATTATATTACCTTTTGACAATAGCTTTTGGCGCTGTAAGTACCTTTCACAACCTTAATGCCCAGGATTTAATTCCATCCCAACAACCGCATCTGAGTGGTTACTGGAAATTTCAGGACCCAAACAATCTAACGCGCGGAACAGTAGGGAAAGATCTAAAACTTATTGGAACGCATCAATGGATTAAGGGACCGGAACAAAAAGATACGGCAGTAAGAATTGGGCCGGGCTCATATTACAAATGTATTCATGGTGTTTCGCCAAACGGCGGTGATTCGGTGAACCGTTACACTTTAATGTTCGATTTTAAAGTTGAGAACCTGGACAGATGGCATACTTTTTTTCAGACTGACACCAATAATCTGAATGATGGTGAGTGTTTCATTCGACCAAATTCACAATCCAATCCGGGGAGAATTGGCACTGCAACAACCGGCTATACACCTGTTGCCATCAACACCAAACAATGGTACAGATTGGTAGTTTCAGTCAATCTAGGCTCTTACTATCGCTACTATCTCAATGGTCAGTTGATACTTGAAGGCAACAATCAGGATACCGATGACAGATTTGCCTTGAACCCTTATTTCCTTTTGTTCGCAGACAATGATCTGGAAGATGATACGATCGACATCGCATCTGTTGCAATATTTGACACATGTCTTAATTCCAATCAAGTGGCAGCATTAGGAACTGTTGATCCTTGTTTACTTCATCCCATGAGTTTATCGCTTGGAGTTGATACTTCATTATGCGGTAATGCAGGACTGACAAAATCTCTTAAACAAGGTTACAGTTATAAATGGTCAACTGGTGATACTGGTTATTCATTGACTTTCAATGTAAGCAAAATGGGGCTGGGAAGTAAAAGTATCTGGGTTGAAATGAAAGACATCAACAGTTGCGTTAAAAGGGATACGTTTAATCTAAGTATTTTCACCAGCCCTACTGTCAACTTAGGCAAAGACACCGCATTTTGTAAAGGACCGAGTTACAGACTGGTTGCAGGACCGGCAACTGGCAACACTTTCGAATGGCGTCATTTACCATCGGGAAACATCGTCTCTAAAATCAATTCTATGACCACGGATAGTTCGGGATTGTACACTGTTAAAATGACCAATGCAAATGCTTGTTCAGCTTATGATTCCGTGCTCATCACCATTCATCCGATTCCGGCCAAACCCACTATCGTATACAATGCGCTCGAACTATGCGATGGTGATACTTTTAAAGTGAATGGCCCTGCCAATTATGCTGTTTACGAATGGTCTGCTGGTTATTATACAGAAAGTTTCCAATCAACCAGTGGTTTTGGAACAAGACTACGGGTTAAATCTCAATTTGGATGTGTGAGCCCCTGGTCGGATAGTCTGGATTTTAAAATAAATGCACTCCCGGCAACACCACAAATTCAATACTCTCCTGATACTGTTTTCTGCGATGGAGACAGCATCTTGCTGTATCTTTCCCAAACTTATAAAGCAGTAAAATGGCAGGATGGCTATGACAAACCCGCCAGACAGGTTAAAAACAGCAACCAATTTCAAGTGATTGTCACAGATTTTAACGATTGTAAAAGCCAATGGTCGGGAATTGTCAGTACAAAAGTTTTAGAAAGACCATCCGATCCGGTAATAAGCGAGCCAATCGTTACTGATTATTGCAATGGAGAAAGCGTTAAAGTTGTCTGCCAGACAAATGCTGACAATGTACTTTGGTCGAACACCGAAGACAGCACCACAATCTGGATTGCGAATAGCGGCCAATATATTGTGAGTGCCAGCAATGACAATGGTTGCAACAGTTATCTCCAGGACACCATTGAATTGACATTTCATCCAAAACCTATCAAACCGATCATTGAATTCCATGCGGATAGTTTGTTTCTGGTAAGTTCAACTATAGGGGATTATTACGAGTGGAAGCACAAGGGTGTTGCACTTACAGACACCTTAAGAATTTTCAGTTTAAAGAACAATCATTTAAGTGGTAAATTCAGCTTACGCGTCAGAGAAGGCATTTGCTGGTCGGATAGGACCGACACGATGATTGATATTTTATATTCTGTTAATCGATTAAAAGCACAAGCTCTCGCTATTTATCCAAATCCGGTATCGGGTACCGACAAACTAACAATAGACAACTCTGTTGACTTAATGGGTTCAGAACTTATAATTGTAGATATAAATGGTTCAATTGTACTTAAAGGTGAATTAGAAGAGAATTCCATTGATATTTCTGGATTAAGTCAGGGCATTTATACAGTACTTATAAGGAATGGAGATGTGCTTTACAGCGCAATAGTGAGTAAGGTTGGGGGTTAAAAAAAACGCTGTCCTTATTCAACCTGGCAGGTTGAATAATAAAAAAAAGTACTGTTTCATCTGCCTAAATTGAACTTTCAATAAAGTGCTGTTTGGAGATTAATCAACCTGGCAGGTTGAATAATAAAAAAAAGTACTGTTTCATCTGCCAAAATTGCACTTTCAATAAAGTGTTATTCGGAGCTTATTCAACCTTCCAGGTTGAATAATAAAAAAAAGTACTATTTCATCTGCCAAAAACAACCATTCAATAGCTCAACTGCAAATTGACGTCTTTTTTCAGTTGTTCAAAGGCCTTGTCAAACTTCAATGATTGGCTGTTCAAATTCCAGTTTTTATTGCACTCGCGACTCTTCTCCATAATATTCATCGATTCACCCACAAGCGAGGCTATATAATCTGAACCATACTGCGTTGAAATAAATTTTCTGTAATAATTCAGTTTTTCCGAAGCTAACTTATTGGCTTTTTCCAAATACGAAGTGGCTTTCTCTCTATCATTCATGTACCACCAGATATTGGCCAGATTCAAATACTCTGAAGCTTGAGGCTGACAAATTTTTTCAGGTAATTCAAGTTCACATTTTTGCAGAAGTGCATTCACTTTCCCTTTCAACTGTGCTATTTCTGGGTTTGTTGTATCGCCGGCATTTTCAAGTTCTAGCTTCTTTCCAAGGTAATGTCCTGCCAGTTCTATAAACATGTTTCTGAGTGTTTGAGGAAATATTTGAGACTTATCGTCGATATAAAAATCCGGATTGTTCTTTATGCCTCCATAACTAAATTTCTCCATTAAAAGTGCGTATGTCGTTTCAATATCCTGTGCTCTGATATCCCTTCCAGACTGGCGGTTGAATAAAGGATACAATTCATAGACCATGCCTCTCTTTCTGATATAGTTCACATAAGCTTCATAGCCATCATCTCCGGCAATTGTAGAAAAACAGATTGGCCTTTCGAATCCTGATTTTGCCCATTCTGCAACCAAAGCCAGCAAGACCAGATCCCCTTTGTGCAAGCCTCTTTGAGGTAAATTGATGTTCATGGTGTCCTGAATATCTTCGTTAGGCCATTTGACCAAATTTTCCTTTAAGTCTTTAGATTTATTGACTTTGACATACAAGCGGTGTTTGGAGAAATAACCTGTGTTATTAGATATTAATGATTGAATAAATTCATTCAGTTCAACAGGTTGTTCAGAGTCGGCTGCTGGTCGCCATTGATAATAATCATTGACACCTTTATCCAAATCCTTTGGCGTTAACTGCATTTTAAATGGTTCACTCTTGTATACTTTGCTTAACAACTGCTTCGAATACCAGTCAGAAGGCAATAAATTCTGATTAATTACTCTTACATCCGTTCTGTAACCTAAAACATTTTGTGCATACCAAACTGGATAGGTGTCGTTATCCGCATTGCCGAGAAAAATAGCATTTTCAGGACAAGAATCGAGAATATCCTTAGCAAGATCCAGAGCAATATAACGGCCACTTCTATCGTGATCGTCCCAACCCTGAGACATCATAAGAACAGGTGCCGATAAAGAAATACATCCCGAAACCAATAAAGCCAATCCACTTCGCATTCGTTTTTTCATCCATGTAAACAACTGTATACATCCAATTCCAATCCAAATACAAAACACCTGAAATGAACCTACGTGAACATAATCTCTTTCTCTTGGTTCATAGGGAGGTTGATTCAGAAAAACAATGATTAAAACACCTGTAAACAGAAATAAAATACCAGTAACAGTAAACAGTTTTCTATCATTTTTGAAATGCCAGTAAATTCCGGCAATACCTAGCAAAAGTGGAATTAAAAAATAAACATTTCGCCCTTTGTTCTGACTCATTTCAGCAGGCATACTATCTTGTGGCCCCAATCTCATTCTATCCAGAAAAGGAATACCGCTCATCCAGTTACCATCTAATAACCTGTTATAAGAATGACCCTGAATATCGTTTTGTCTTCCTGCAAAATTCCACATAAAATAACGGAAATACATGTGGTTAAGCTGGTAATCGAAAAAGTATCTGAGATTATTGGCCATGGCAGGTTTTTCAGCCTTTAACTCTTTAATTCTTTCTTTCGCTTCAGAGAGTTTTTCATTTGACAATCCTGAAAGATTCTGTTCCAAATACTGAATTTCATTTTCAATTTCAGTCATGCCACTCCAACTGCGATATCCGCTTGGACTTGAACTCTTCTGCATGTCACTCATACGAGGAAACATAACACTGTAGGCAGGATCGAATACGTAGGATTGTTTATTGCCTGTAAAGGTGTAAGCATTTTTATCTTTCCGGTATTCAGAAGCACCTTCTTTGACATCTATTGCTTCAGCATTGAAATAAGGACCTTTCAATAGTGGTCTTTCTTCATATTGCTCTCTGTTGATGTAATATTTAAGATTAAAAGGCTCTTCCGGATTATTCATATCAACAGGTAGTTCTTCCCTCGAACGCACAACAACCATTGTATAACTTCCAAAACCCAGCAAGAGATAGCAAAGACATAACAAAGACAACTGAGCCATGGCGTTTTTCTTTACTTTACCGAAGTAATAAATCCCGTAAGCCAGCGCAGCAAAAATTACCACTATGGCACTCAAAATACCTGAATCAAATCCTAAACCCAGTGTATTTACAAAAAACAATTCCGATTCAGCAAATAGTTTTGGCAGACCCGGTATAATTCCGTTCTGTATAAAAAACAAAACTGCTAATCCGGCTAAGAAAGCATAGGACATATTTTTTAAGCCTTGTTTCTTCATCTTAAAGAAATATAAAAATGAAACCGATGGAATCACCAGTAAACTCAACAAATGTGCTCCTATTGCCAAACCCAGGAGATAGGCTATCAGAATCAGTTTTTTGTTTGCATAAAGAGAGTTGTCGTAATACCATTTTAGTGCCGCCCAAAAAGTTAATGCAGTAAAGAATGAGGACAATGCATACACTTCCGTTTCAACTGCACTGAACCAGAATGTATCACTAAATGCCAATGCCAGGGCAGAAACACTCGCTGCAATAATTGATGCACCTTTTGGCAATCGCTTAGAAAGCTGACTTGAATTTTCAAAATCTCTGAGCAATAAAATCACACTGTGATAAGTGAAATAGACCGTCATCGCACTGCTCAAAGCACTTAGTCCATTAACAAACAATGCTACTTTTTCTGCATCAGGTGCCAATAGTGCAGCCACTCTTCCAATCAATAAATACAAGGGCGCTCCTGGAGGATGCACAACCTGCAGTTTATTGGCAGCTGCTAAAAATTCACCGCAATCCCATAAGCTTACGCTCGGCTCGAGACATAAGCAATAGCAAAAAAAAGGCAATAGGGTTACCAGCCATCCGAAGACAGCAGTCCAAAATTTCAACGTCATATCAATTAAATAAAGTAGTTGGTTCTAATATAAAGAGCGGCCTGAAATTCTCTGTTTTTCACTCTCTGAAACAGTATAAACGAATTGAGAAAATACTTCTCACATTCAGATATTAAATCTTGTGCCACAGGCAAAGCTGCCATTACAGTATCCTTATCTGATGCCTGTATGGAATCATCGGTTTTTACTCTGACAGTATCTTTCTGTCTTGAATGAATCCCTGTATCTGCCCCACTAACATTAGGTGTAATCGCCGGGCCATTGCCTAAATAATAATTGATAAGCACCACATTTGAAATGATCAATAATACAATGGCTGCAGCTTTCAACCAGAATGTTGATACCTTATGTGACTTTTTCAAATCCAGTTTGTCATATTGCCTCATCAATCGATGTTTCAAATCTGTATCAAGTTTTAATTCAGATTTTGAGAGGCCTATCAATGCCATGCTGTTGTGGATGGCTGCCACTTCATCTCTGCTGACCGAATTATTTGCCAGTTCTTTATCACTCAACTCATGATAAGTATTGCTGAACAAACGATCCAAAAACTCTTCTGATAATTCCTTATCTGTATTATTCATATCTAAATTCTTTCAAGTGTGGGGCTAATTTTTTAAGCAGGTAAAACAAACAAGATTTGACAGAACCTTCTGGTATACCAACAATTTCGCTTATTTCCTTCATACTTAATTCCAGTTCAAAACGCAAAACAAAAACTTCCTGTTCCTTTTGATTTAAAGTATTAAATGCTGTCTGTAATTTTTCCTTTAGTTGCTTAACATCAATACGACTCTGCATTTCACCATGATTGGTTTCAAACAGTATTTGTTCATTTAACAATTTGCGTCTACCTGCATTCCTCAACTGGTTACGGCAAACATTTCCCGCAACAGTATAAATCCAGGTAGAGAATTTCCTTTCTGTATCAAACGCCTGAGGCTTCTCTAATAATTTTAAAAACGTCTCCTGAATAAAGTCTTCTGCCTGCGATTTTTCATCTGTAAACCTGTAAACATACTTCAACAACTTTGGGGCATAACGATCGTACAATTGTTCAAACGCCCAGGATTCGCCTTTTATGGCAAGTTTCATGAGCGATTCGTCATGGAGTGTCTGTGCTATGTCTGAAGATTTTTCCAAGTTTATATGACATTATAACCCTAAGATGAAAAAAAGTTCAAATTAGATGACTATAATTTTATAAAATCGGACTAAGCTTTGAAATCCGTCGATAAAGTTTGTCTGAGCAATCATCTTTCAAATAATAAAAAGATTTTTGAATACATAAATTCAACATTGCCTAATGGATAAAAAGTCTGTTCAATTAAATTTTCCAACTTCATTATTTTCTTATATTTGCTTTATGAAACACCTCTTCATCTCAACATTTATATTATCACTTTTTGTGGCCTGCTCCAACCATACAGACAGCAAAAGTGCCCAAATCAAAAATGTTCTCGACAGTTTTGTGAAGGCTCAAAAAGCCGACTTCTCTATCGCCATTGTGGGCCCGGATTCCGGCTTAAGCTACTTCCATCAGGCTGATAAAAGAATGATTATGATGAGTGTTGTTAAGTTTCCTCAGGCTGTGGCTCTGCTTAACCTCGTAGATCAGGGCAAATTATCTTTAGACTCCGTTATCACTTTTGACAGCTTGACACTTAAACGCGATACCTGGAGTCCTCTTGCAAAAGACCATCCGTATGGAGACGTTAAAATGACTTTAAGAGAATGCTTTAATTATTCGGTAGGACAAAGTGATAATATTGTTTGCGACAGGCTGTACGAACTGCTCAATTGGAAAGATGTAACCTCTTATATACAGTCGTTGGGAATTAAAGATTTTGGCATTGCGACCAACTATAAGAATCTGGATGTAAATCATCTTGATGTCAACTTTACTTCAGCCAATGCTATGAATCAATTACTCAAGATGATTGCCGAAGGAAAAATCTTAAGTGATAATAGCCTCAAGGTTTTACTGGATGTTATGAAAGCTACTCAAACCGGCCTTAAACGTCTCAAAGGTATGGTTCCAAATGATGTAGTTATTGCTCATAAAACTGGCACATATTACGAAAACGATTCATTTGTCAATGCATTAAACGATGTTGGAATTGTGTATCTGCCAGACGGTAGATTCTATTGTATTTCTGTGTTGGTGAACAACTCTTATCTGACTGGAGATGGCACTGAAAATGCAATTGCCTATATCAACAAACTTTATTACGACAGGGTTATCAAGCCGTGATAGGTACTTGAATACTATCAGCCGTTCAACTTAACATTGAACTTTATAGCCATTTTGGCCACTTGCTCTTCACTTATTTCGTGCGTGTTTTTACCGCCATGCCTGTTTTCTAATGTCATTACAAATACTTTATAGCCGAATTCAGAAGCCAGTTTAAAATATGGCTCCATCTCCCATTCCATACTAAATACATTGTGAAGGAAAATCTTTCCTATGCCTTGCTTCATGGCAGCTTCTGTGCGTGTTAAGGCATACTCATACGCTTTAAAATTCTCATCATGACGAAACTTGTAATGACCCTCAGAGTCGGTAAAATAATCGTCAATGCTGATGACAGGATAAAGTCCGTTTTCTGATAATAATTTTGCCAGCGTTGTTTTCCCTGACCCAGGCAAACCTCTGATGATAATTAAGCTAGACATCAGCGTCTTCAATCTTTACATGTCTGATTCTGTACAAAAGTATAAATCCAATAATGAAGAAAATCACCAGTGATAACACCGAGTTTCTCATGCTGATTTCGTTGTTGTAGGCTCTTGTAAAATGCTCGATAAAACCGAAGAAAAAAGTTCCTATTGCAATGGCTACTTTTTCCGAAAATTCATAAAAGCTGAAATACGATGCGTTGTCATCCGAATTCTGAGGAATCATTTTAGCGTAGGTCGACCTGGATAAACTTTGTATGCCGCCCATCACCGAACCAACCAAAGCTGCCAGCACGTAGAACGCTGTCACGCTATAAATAAAATACGCTCCAATACAAATGAAAGTCCATATTGCTGTTAAAATCAACATGGCATTGATGTTGCCAATTTTCTTTGAAACATAAGAGAACAAATAAGCTCCGGCAATTGCTATTAATTGAATCAGTAATATTGTAGGTATGAGTTTCTCCGTTGGCATTTTAAGTTCTTTATCTGCAAAAGTCGCAGCTACATACATGACCGTTTGTACACCCATACTGAAAAAGAAAAATGCTGAAAGGTAGCGTTTAATCAATGATGACTGTCGGATAGCAGCGTACACTTTCTTCAATTCCCTATATCCTTTGGTCAGTGAAATCTCTGCTTTAGCTTTGATATTATTTGGCAAATAATAAAATGGTATGAGAGAAAACAAAAACCACCAGACTCCAACAGTGACAAAAGCAATTCGGGAGGCTTCACCTTTACATTGACCTATTACAATTTTATGAGCTTCTGCAGGTTCAATATTTTCGTGAAATTTTAAATACTCCAGAGTTCGGTGATTGATATCAAAGAGAATATCCGGCTTTAAAACTATCAGTAAGTTAAACAACAATAAAATCACAGCCCCTATATAACCAAGTGAAAATCCTTTGGCACTCAGTCTGTCGTAGTGCTCCTCAGTTGCTATTTCAGGCAAATAGGCATTATAGAATACGATACTACCGGCATAACCTATAGTACCCATGATAAACGTAATAATACCAATATAAATGTGCTGACTGTCGAAGAAGTACATACCAAAACAACTCAAAACCCCTATGTAAACAAATGCCTTCATAAAAGATTTCTTGTTGCCTGCGCTATCTGCAATACCACTTAAAATGGGATTAATAAGAGCAATAATCAGGAAGGCCACACTCAGACAGTAACTGAACAGAATGGAATCTGTAAGATGCATGCCAAATATTTCAATACCATCTTTGGTTTGATTGTTCCAGTAAATAGGAAACAGAGCAGAAGTGATGGTCAGTGGATATACACTGTTAGCCCAATCGTACATTGCCCAGGCATTGGTGACTTTTTTATCGTTTTTCACTGTTTGCAAAAGTATATTTTGTTGCCGTATGTTTTGTGTTTAAGCGAATAAAAATCTTTAAATACTTTAGATAAATTTTCTTCGTAAAACTTAGAATCGATGCGACTTTCAGCCATGATATTTCTCATATAAACGCCATTCGCTGTCAATAGCCTGGCATTGTCTTTCAGATAGGTTTCCTCTTTACAAAAAGCCGGCACCTGATTATCCCAAAAAACATCATCTATTATCAAATCAAAACTTGCTGATGGCATGTCTTTAATGGCCAGTCGTGCATCCATATTAACCACCTCGGCATTCATCACATCGAGATTAAAATGTTTACGCGCCAATGCAATTAATTCATCATCTATTTCAATGGCTTTGAGCTTAAAATCATAAGGACATTTTTGCTTTAAAATACTGATGGCAGATCCGGCACCAAGTCCCAGCATCAAAACCGACTTAGGCTGAAGTGTTCGCAACACCTCATCAATACCCTTCAGCATAATTTGATGCAATGAACCAAAGCTGTAATTGGTATTTTCAGAATTAAGAACTTTAACTCCGTTCTCAAAATTAACTTCATAACTCTGACCTAATGCAGTTATTCCCTTTTCAATAACAGAGGGCCAGACATAACTAATGAGCTTTTTACTATTCAAAATTAAAACAGAAATTGGAAACCGAACCTGATGTTAAATGCGTTCATAGATTGCATGTAAGTGAGTTTATCTGTTGCCTGATTTCTATCAAAACGGTTGGGCAAAACAGCTTCATTATTTCTAATTTCAGTAGGGTCTCTTCTGTATTCAGTTATTTTAGAAGACGTACTTGAAAACACCTCGTCAAGACTGGCATTTTTAGAATCCTTGTAATAGACAACTTCAGCTCTCTTGACACTAGAATTTAAAACACTCAGATCGATATTGAGAAACCACCTTAGCTTATTATTTTTAATTAAACTGCCATTGAGATTAAGTCCCCCAATAAACCCCAGAGAAGGATATTGTTGAATTTGAACAGTAGTCATGGCGTTAAATGAAGTATCTTTTCTGTATTGAAATTCCTTGGTTCTGCTATACACCGGCAATAAGAAACCTGCTCTTAAATCGAGTTTAAGTTTACCAATTTTAAATGAATAAGCCAATTGAGCCTGAAAACGAAGAGAATTAACAGAGAGGCTGTTGGCATTGTAATTTCCCGAATCATCTCCGGCATAGGCTGTTGTCACCTGACTACCTTGAAACAATTGTAATCCTGCACTGAAATACCAGGATGAACTATCCGGAAATACTTGAAATCCCAGTGTATTTGTCATACCATGACCTAAAGAATAAGATGTTTCACTTTTAAAAGCGGCATCTGTCAGATTTTTAGGAAATATCCCAATAGAAGGACCAGACTCAATGCTAATTCCATATTTCTGTGCTGAAGAATTCAGGCAAAACACAAAGGATAAAATCAGGGCTAATGGCTTCATATACCAATGCGAATGTAATTCATTTGAGCCTGAAATCAAGTTTTTTAAATTCACCGGAAACCAGAACGGAAATTCAGGTTATAAAATGTTCATGATTCTGATATGAACACCGCTCATTTTTCACTAATTTTGCAGCAAATGAAATTCGGTGTAGTAATATTCCCAGGGTCTAATTGCGACAGGGACCTGATTGAAACCTTAAGCAACATTTCGAAAGAGCCGGTTGTTGAACTATGGCACAAGGATACCGACCTAAAAGGCGTAGATTTTGTTTTCCTTCCGGGAGGCTTTAGCTATGGTGATTATTTGAGAAGTGGAGCAATCGCCAAACTCAGTCCTATCATGCAAAGCGTTAAAGAACACGCTGCAAAGGGCGGTTATGTCATGGGGATTTGCAATGGTTTTCAAATTCTTTGTGAGAGTGGTCTGTTGCCGGGTGCTCTTTTGCACAACACCAGCAGACAATTCATCTGCAAAAATGTGTATTTAAAACCTGTTGCTCTCGACCTTAAAATCACCAACCGATTGAAACCAGAACAGGTTCTGAGTATTCCTATCGCTCATGGTGAAGGCAATTATTACGCTGACGCTGCAACTTTGAAGTCTATCGAAGACAACAATCAGGTGCTGTTCAGATATTGCGACAAAGATGGCCAGATTAATGACGCAGCCAATCCAAATGGTTCAGCCAATAATATAGCCGGTATTTGCAACGATGGAAGAAATGTATTCGGTATGATGCCTCACCCTGAAAGATGTTTTGCCGATTACCTGCACAACACCGATGGCAAAGCTATTTTCGAAAGTATAGTAACTGAAGTTGGTTCTCTGGTTTAAGCAATAAACAAGTCGGAAGCCAAAGCATCTGCATAAAATTTACCCCGATCTGTTAACACATAGGATTGCTCATTTTTTATAAGCATCCCTTTTGAAACATAGTGCTCCAATCGCTCAATAGTTGGAGTAATATCATCTATTCGCTTCTTCATCTCTTCTATCTGAATACCCCAAATAGTTCTTAAAGCAGTCATTACATACTCATTAAATTTATCGGCATCCGAGAGTAATTCACACTCTTGCGGCAAAATTCCCTTATTCAGTGCTTCCACATAAGCATTTAAATCAGCTACATTCCAGCATCTGTTTACGCCATCATAAGAATGCGCTGATGGACCTAAACCAATATATTGAGTATTTTTCCAGTAAGAACTATTGTGAATAGCCTGTTTCCCGGGCAAACAGTAATTACTGATTTCGTATTGCTCCCATCCTCTGCTTTTGAGGTATTGCATCGTTAGTTTAAATTGCTCTGCCCCTTGCTCGTCATCTGGTTTTGCATAGCCTTTTGTTTTAATCAGCTTTTTCCAGGGCGTCTTATCTTCAAGCGTCAAGCCGTAGCAGGACAAATGCTGAATATTGAAACTAAGCGCTTTTTCCATATTAAACTGATGCTGCTCGAGACTGGAACCGGGAATTCCAAAAATCAGGTCCAGACTTAAGTCGAAACCCAAATCCTGAGCAAAAGTCAGCGCCTGTTCAGCTTCTTCGGCAGTATGAGCTCTGTTCATCCACTTGAGATGTTCATCAAAGAAACTCTGAATGCCCACACTTAAACGACCAATACCCATTTCTTTCCATTCGGCTAGATTAGAGGCAGTCATATCGTCGGGATTAGCTTCCAGAGTTACTTCTTTTAAATCATTCGGATGGACATATTCTGAAATGGCGTTAAAGATAGTTTTCAATTCAGAATTTCCCAGAAAAGAAGGAGTTCCTCCACCAAAATAAAGGGTTTGAATTGCTTCTGAATTTTTGTTTAACTTTAGTTCTATTTCTTTTAACAATGCATCTACATATTCAGCCACATGCTTTCTGCCATTTTTGAAGTAAAAGTTGCAGTAAATGCAGGATTGCCGACAAAAAGGAATATGAATATAAAGGCCTGACAATATTAAGTATGAAATAAATTAGCATGCAAATTACTAATATTAATACAAATAGAACAATGAAAAAATATTTAACTTCCACTTACTTTTTCAAAAATCATTTTGTTTTTTCAGGAATTTTGTTTTAATTTGACTTAGGGAAATTCGAACAAACTTATGATATCAATTAACAACATTCTGGTTCCATTCGTTGATTCTCCTTCGGCGATAGGGGCACTTAAGACAGCCGCAAAGCTTTGCACGATACACAGTGCTAAACTCCATGTCATTCATGTACTAACTGAAAAATCCAACGAAAATGTCCTTGACAGGATTAAAGAAGTCTGTACAAAAGAAAATGCTGTATTTACATTTATTGAGCGCAGTGGAAACATTCACAAAGAGATTACAAAAGCAGAAAAAGAGATAGGGGTAGATTTAATTGTAATGGGCGCTTATGGCAAATCTGGCTGGCAACAATTCTGGGTTGGAAGTAATGCATTTAAAGTTATTAGCACTTCTCATTGTCCGGTACTTACGCTTCAAAATGATTTAGGCACATTCAATGGATTTAACAAAATTATGTTGCCGCTGGATGACAGTGATGAATCGAGACAAAAAGTCAACTGGGTTGCCAAACTGGCTAAAGGATTTGATGCTGAAGTTTTAATATTCAACACAACAAAAGTAAAAGGGGATGAAACCCGACTTAAGCTGGCACAGTATGCTACTCAAATAGAAGGCATATTGCTGAAAGAAGGTATTAAAACCAGTTTTGATGAAAGTTATGGCAACAACATTGCTGAAGATTGCATCAAGTTTGCCCAACTGCACAATTGCGACCTCATTACCATAATGACCGAAACGGAGCATACCAACAGTTTTTACATGGGTACTTACGCCCAGCAACTCGTTAGTAAGTCTCCTATTCCGGTCTTTACCATTCACGCAAGATCTGTTGCAAAACTTCAATCCTTAGGATAAATAATAATTTATAATTGAATAAAAAAAGGTCAGACCAAGTGTATCTGACCTTTTTTATTTTAATATATATCAATTACAAAGCGCCTATCACTTTATCTTTGGGATACTTAACTTCAAATGAAAACACAATGCGCTTGGTTTCCTTAGATTTCAGCCTGAGTTTCCAGGTTAGTTTACCTGTTAATTCATTTAATATGGCACCATCACTTTTTATAAGTTCTATTTTAATGGAGGGATCAGAAGTAATCGGTATCTGATCTTCCAGTTCAAATGCAATGTCAATAGCTTTTGTATTGCGAATGGTAATCTCAATGGTTTTAGTGACAATTTTGTCATCACCTATCACTTGCTCTTTGCATTTCTCTTTTAAATTCTGACGTTTAATTGTGATGGATTTATCGCGCCCTAAGTCAAGATAAAGCGTATCTTTAACTGTATTAGGGTCGACAGTTGTAACGCCTATATACGAATCGTCAAAATAGATTCTTGCAGCAGCAGGCAATAAATTTAAATCTTCCCAATTGGTGATTTTACCCATTAAAAAAGCGTTGTTGTCGAGCTTAGGAACTGCCATGAAAGCATAAGTAACCGGTATCTCTTCTTTATTGATAATGACATTGTGTGCTTTGTTATCTGAAGCAATACTGTACTTGGTTTTAATTACATACTCCACTCTCATCATATTCTCACTCATTGTGAAAACAGGCTCCAGTGATTTTACTTCAGCCATATCTCCACTATTGTCTTCCTGTATACTCTTGGATTGAATCTGCGGTCTTTGAATCAGATTGTAGTTTTGAGCCGGCTGTTTTTTATAATCATATTGATATGAAGGATAAGAATTAGGATAACCAAAAAACAAATTCCAGGTACTCAAAATTGGTTTTGTATTGCCTTGTGTTGGATTGCTGGTCGACAATGTTAAGCTGATATTGCTCCAGTCGAGCTGTGAGTTCTGGTACACCTGACCCCTGTATATCAATTCGAGTTTTTCGCTATTAGAACCGGCATTGATATCATATTTAGGAATCCATCCAGCAGCATTGATAAAATACTTTAAAACTAAACTACCTGCAATTGGTGTTTCAGCTTCAATAGTCACTACAATCTGATTGATTGGTTTGTATTGATTGATTGTAAAACCATTCATATTCTGGCTGACCAACAATTGATAATAATTCAATCTCTCTTCCAATTTGGTTTGCAACTTTTGATACTTGTATTGTTTCTTTTCTAAAGCCAGTAACTCTTCATCAATGTTAATCAGTTTCGAGCGCATGAGTTCAAGAGATGCCTTGAGCAATGGAATAGAATCGCGGAGGAATTCACCTCGCATCAGTCTGTTGTTTAATAATAAATACTTTTCTTTTTCCAGAGCTATGGTTTTGTTCTCAACATCCTTCATATCAAAAGCCAGCCATTGCAAAGAATCTTCTATATCGTGAATGAAGGTATTGTATTTAGCATCCAGTTCCATCGTTTTAGGTGATTCAGGATACCGCTGTTCTTTTCTGGTATCTATCACCAATGCCCCTTTGAAATAGGCAGAGATGGAAGTTTCATCTGCCAGAGGCGAAATGCCTTCAATAACAACTTCATTAGTTCCAGCAATTAATGCAATAGATTCGGTGTGGGTTAATTCGGCGCCATAGAGAAACACCGTTGCTTTGTTTGGTTTCGACTTAATGCTTTTGCTCACCTCAGCTTGCATAGAAAGTGAGAAAAACAGAATGAATATTAAATTTAATTTTTTCATGGTGAATGGTATTTTGAGAGTTCAATACCATTCAGATGGAAAAGGTAAACCGGGAATTTAAAATTATTTTCTGGTGAAATGAAAATTCATTTAACAGAAGTGTATTGTAACATTTTGAAGATTATCTGCAACAAGGCATTTAAATAATTTGATGTAGTGATATTGACCAGCTGATTCTATTCAATAAAAAGTATAATCAGAGAAATTAATTCACGATGAATGACAATTTTAACATATGGTCATTCATCGTGAACAACAAAGAGTGATTAATCAAAAAGATAAATGCCATATTTATCAAACTCAAGCTTTTCAGTATATGTCATGGAGTTCAATTTCAGACTTTTTAAAGGATACTGACAGCAACAACTGTTATCTTTAGAATTATCTAGTATAAAATCGGCATATAATGAGTCGGTTGAACCGTCGGGCCAATCAATATAAAACTGTTTAATACCATTAAAGTAACTTTTTAAAAGTACTTCCCCACTCAAAATAAATGGCTTTGAATGTTTATACTTACTATATCTGGTTACACTAACATAATCTATGAATACTTTATTGCTATTGTTTCGGTAGTAAATGAGATTATTATATGTTGTTAAAGCCAGGGTATCCTTTGTACTGTCCACGCCCATTTTCAAATAGAACTTCTGATTGCTGTTAAAAGAAAAAGTCATAGGCGGACCGGGAGGTTCATCATATATACTTTTCTCGCAGCCATACTTACTGGATTTTGTTTTCTCTTTGCACTGAGCAAAAAAGACAAAAAAAATAAAAACAATAAAAACATATCTCATTATATAAACATTTATGGGTGAATATTTCCTACCATATCATTTGCGTATTGATAGTTACGTCCAATTCCAGGAATATTCCAGTTAGTATAACTGTACCAACCGTTAAAATCATTAACTGTTGGTTGTAAATTATTAGGATCAACCTCATGCCATCCCCAGTTAAGGTGAACAAGATCGTAAGTAATCTGTCCACAGTTATTCCAGTAAGCTATTCCGTCATAACACCATTGATGACAATTTGAATAAACATATTTCGCTTTCCAGAACTGCCACCAGTGTTTTCTATTATTAGTTTGTGTCATACAACCATCCAACATTCCAGGACGATTTGAAATTATATCAGCAAACATATCACTTTTTGAGTAATTCTGATAGACTGCTGTTGAATAACTGTATGTATTCTTCAACGCTTTTTTACTATCACTCATAGAGGCTGAGGAAGAATTACATCCATAACTCATATTTACATTTATTCCAACATCACGCATAAGAGCCTGAACACCAATATTACCATTTTTATTTGGCATCAGGCTAAAATTCCATAAAGAACTTGGCTGCCCCCAGTATTTCATAATCTGTGCTGTGGCAGTGGCCACACAGCCAGTAACTTCCTTATTGCAGTTAAAACTTGATGTACAGTTATTAAGTTGATTATTATATGTACATCCCTGTCCCCAGGTACATGGCAGTAATGGTCCTTTCTGATAATATCCATTAGGACAATAAACTACTGCATTGGGACTATTTAAAGACCCTGGCACCAGTCCCTGAATTGCTGCTTGTAAATTGTAATCATGAATAAATTCGTACCAAGCCTGGATTCCATTTGATGTATTATCGTACTGATTACTTCTTAAAATTTCTATATCATCTATAGTTCGATCAAACCAAAGTGCCAATCCTATAGGAATATTATCACATCTCAGAAAATTGCCTTCAGTATTAAAAGCTATAATTGGTTCATGTCTTACATCGGCACTTAAAATTAACCAACCACCGTTATTCGAATAAGAAATAACATAAAAAGCAGCAATGTTATTAGTATCAGTAACAACATAAATTGAGTCAATTGTTCTGGAAATTACATTACCAAATGTATCAGAATCAAATGAGTTAGACCTCAGACCACCATCTAACTGTCCGATGTCAAAGTGCTGTGCAATTGCAACTGCACATTCTTTTGTAATAAAATAATCTTCCGCCCCTCCTTTTAAATTGGTGTTAACTTTTTCCCTTTTACAACTGAAAAAAGTAAAAATGATAATTGAAATTAATAATGAATTTTTCATAAATTTAATAATAATTCAGACAAAATTAGAATATAAATTCAGTTCTGATTCATACATTTAAAAAATAAATTGACAAGTAAAGTCTAACTGCTGACTTTCAGTATTAAATTTATTACAATGAACCGATAAATGAGAAAATCCCTGGACTGAGATTAAAGAGAATCCATTGCATTTGCAGTATCTTTACCGGGAACATCCGGCGTGTTATGACTGATAGTATTTCTGGATATACTGAATGAGGTCATATTAAGTGAGCCAGCCACCAGCTTGTCGTTAAACAGACTGATCTGGTCCTGACTGTCCTGTAAGGCCAGGGCATAGAGCATAGGGATGTAATGGTCGGGTGAAGGGATGGCCAGAAATGCAGCTTTACCCAGTGCAGGATAGTTTATCAGTGCAGCATGGTTTTTATCGGTGATGTTTTTCTTTAACAGTTCGTTGAACTCAATGGCCCAATCGTATCCATAATTGTCATCATTCAGTTTATCCCAGGCTACCATACCTAAATTGTGAATCATATTTCCGCTGCCTATTATCAATACGCCTTTCTTTCTTAAACCTGCCAGTTCTTTTGCCAAATCGTAATGATATTGCATTGGCTGACTGTAATCGATGCTCATTTGCAAAACCGGTACTTTAGCATCCGGGTACATTTGCCTCACAACTGACCAGGTACCGTGATCCAAACCCCAATCGTGGTTAAGTCCAACCTGGGTCTTCTTCACCATTTTCACCAGTTCAGATGCTAAGACTGGGTCGCCCGGAGCAGGATACTGAACATCAAACAATGCCTTAGGAAATCCGCCGAAATCGTGAATAGTTTTGGGATTCTCCATGGCTGTCACGTGAGTTCCTGAACTCAGCCAGTGCGCCGAAATACACAATACTGCTTTTGGCTGACCGATTTCTTTGCCCAATGCAGCCCATTTCTGACTGAAAATATTGCTCTCAATTGCATTCATTGGCGAACCATGTCCCATAAACAAAACCGGCATGATACTATCTTGCTCCTCAAATAACTCTCCTAATTTATCAAATGATGTCATGGCTAATAATCCGCTTGTGGCTGCAAGGTACTTCAAAAATTGCTTTCTTTCCATACAGCTTTTTTTTACAAAGATACGTCATTTATTCGTTGCAACAAATAATTTAAATACACAACTTAGTGGTATGGACTTTATAATTATATAATTGTGAAAAGGCAAAGTATAGGTGCCTGAATTTATGACATTTATCAGAATACATCCATTATAAGGGCCTTCACTTTCATTATAAATACAGCCTATAAGTTTAGGATGATAAAAAATCTTAAATTTGCAGAAAAAATAAGTACCGAATATGCCATATCCAGAAATGTTAGTTAGTCCGATGAGGGCAGAGTTGACCAATGTAGGTTTTAAAGAATTAAAGACAGCAGAAGAAGTTGAGCAAACCATGAGCCAGTCGGAAGGCTTGAGTCTGGTTGTTGTAAACTCTGTTTGCGGTTGTGCTGCAGGTGCGGCTCGCCCGGGAATTATCCGTTCATTGACCAACGATAAAAAACCAGATAATCTATACACTGTTTTTGCTGGTCAGGATTTAGAAGCTGTTGCAAAAGCACGCGAATTCATGATGCCTTTTCCACCTTCTTCTCCAAGTGTAGCTTTGTTTAAAAACGGACAACTGGTGCACTTTGTAGAGCGAATGAATATTGAAGGTCATACAGCTGAGCAAGTTGCCGACCAATTAAGAAAAGCTTACGATCAACACTGCTAATCATTCCCAAACTTATAACAAGAAGGCCCGTCATATCGGGCCTTTTTTTATTGGAATCAAGTGGTTTGAAATTTGAAAACCTAAATCAATTCCACAAAGTCGGCTACTAATTCCGTACTTGGTCTTTCTTCTTTGATATTGCCGATTTTTTTGAGAGAGAACATGACATTTTCAAGCATTTTATCACTCACCTGAAAGTCAGTATTCCATTCGGTGCTGTAAAACCATGAATGGGCATCCTCTGGTTTAATTTCGAAATTCTCCAGCACCATATCTATGCTGTTATCCGCTTTCATAAATTGTTTGGAAGCAAAACTAATGACAGAAAGCAAATCCACTACCCCACTCTTGTGTTCCTTAAGAAACTCTGAATTGCTGACTATTTGAAAACAAGGCCATGGCGTAACAAACTCTCCTATTTTCTTGATTTCATGCCTGTCAACATGTGGTTTGGTTGTATACTTTTCCCAAAAAAACACATCCGTTTCCTTTTTTTGCAAGGAAGGAATGGCGCCCGACATATTTTCTATTGGAACAAAATCCACCTGTTCAATTTTTTTACCTCTGACTTCAGCATCAATCAATGCCATTAAGTGACTGCCACTGCCAAAGCGACTGATAGCGTATTTCCGACCTTCACATTGTCCAATATTTTCGAGATGAGAATCTGCTCCGGTATGAATACCCCAGATCAGGGGAGAAGTGATGTACTGCTTGACGATTTTAGCGTCCAGACCGTTGATAATGGCTGATACGGCGCCTTCGGTGAGCAATACAGCCATATCGAGTTTGCCTGCTTTCAGATCGGCTACCATAGCTCCTGTGCCGGCTCCGTAATACGACCATTGCAGATCAATTCCTTTACGTTCAAAAAGCCCGAAGTCTTTAGCGAGCTTCCAAGGGAGGTTAAAGTGTTCCGGAACGCCTCCAATCCTAACGGTTAACATGATATGAGTAGTAACAAAAAAAATACCAAAGTGTTTGGTTCAGAAGTTCCTGGCATTGCCAAACATTTCTGAGGGGAGAAGTCGTGGTTTTCTGCAGACAAAACCACGGAAAAGGGTAATTCAATAATTTCTTTTAAAAATAAAGAAAAAACCTTATCTTTGCAGCCCTTTTAAACAAAAAAGTAAATAAATAGTATGAGTTTAGTTAACTATGAATCTGCAATCATACTTACACCCGTACTGTCTGAGGCTCAAATGCAAGAAGCCGTAAAAAGCTACAGACAGTTGGTTGCAGAGCACGGTGGTGTTATGGTGGCTGAGAACAATTGGGGTCTCACCAAACTAGCATATCCGATTAAGAAAAAATCTACCGGCTTCTACCACTTCTTTGAATTCCAGGCAAAACCTGAATTCATCTCACAGCTTGAGACACTCTACCGCAGGGATGAGCGTATCTTGAGATTCTTGAACACCAAATTAGACAAACACGCTGTCATCTTCAACGAAAGAAAGAAGAAAGGTGAAATTGCACCAGCAGCAAAAATCGTAAAGGAGGACGCTAAAGTATGAGTAAACCAGCATCACAGGAAAGTTTCAACTTCAATTCACAGGCTAATCAGACTGTGATAAAAAAGAAGTATTGCCGTTTCAAAAAGCACAACATTAAATATGTTGACTACAAAGACGCTAACTTCCTTTTGAAGTTCATGAACGAACAAGGTAAAATCCTTCCAGGCAGAATAACTGGAACATCTGATAAATATCAACGCAAAGTGGCTACAGCAGTTAAACGTGCTCGTTTCATGGCCATATTGCCTTATGTAGCGGACGGTTTAAAATAATTAAAGAAGGAGGAAATTTAAATGTCAAACATGAAATTAATTCTTACCCAGGATGTTAGAAACTTGGGTCATAAAGACGATGTAGTAAGCGTTCGCCCAGGTTATGGTCGCAACTTCCTTATCCCTAAAGGTATGGCTAAGATGGCAACCGAATCTGCTCTTAAAATGCTTGCAGAAGACATCAAACAAAGAGCTTTCAAACAAGACAAAATCAGAAAAGATGCCGAAACTTTGGCTGGACGTCTGGAAGATGTTACTGTTGTATTGAAAGCTAAAACAGGTACTTCCGGTAAAATCTTTGGTGCTGTTACTTCCCTTCAGGTAGCTAACGCGCTTAAAGATCAAGGTATCGAAGTTGACAGAAGAAAGATTGTTTTGTCTGAAGAACCTAAAGTACTGGGCTCTTACAAAGCCACTATCAACCTCCACAAAGAGGTCTCTAAAGACATCAACATCGAAGTTGTAGCTGAATAAGCTTCACCAGATGCACTTTTTTTAAAAAGGGATGAAATAATTCATCCCTTTTTTCATTCTATTGAATATCTTCGTATTTTATCTTTAATATGATCAAGGCATTCGCTAAATCCATTGTATTCTCCATTTTTATTCTGTCCTCTACTCTTGGATGGTCTCAAAACAAACAAAAAGGCCTGTTGTGGCAAATTACCGGTAATGGTCTTAAAAAACCGAGTTACGTCTATGGCACCATGCACGTCAGCCAGAAAATCGCCTTTCACCTTGGCGACTCTTTCTATATCGCTCTCTCGAAATGTGATGTGGTGGCTCTCGAACAAGACCTCGACAGCGTTATTCACAGATGGATTACCGAATCTCTTTTTGATAGTCCTGAAGATGCCGAGAAAGTCTATCCCCGCAGTTCATACAATTTCTTAAATCTCTACTATTTCACTCTGAGCAGTTACGATAAAAACCTGCTCAAAAGAAAACTCAGTGCTCAGGTCAGAGAAGTGAATTATCTCCTGCAAAGAGGTGATCAGGACGACTTTGAAGAAGATGCCTGGCTCGACCTTTACATCTATCAGATTGCTAAAAAACTGGGTAAAGGGTTTACAGGTGTTGAAGGTTACGAAGAAAGCCGCGACCTGGTTAAAAAAGCGTCGAAAGAACCTAAAGACAGTAAAAAGAAAAAGCCTAAACGCTATAACTATAAACTCAGACAACAGATTGCTGAAGCCTATAGAAAAGGTGATATCTTTATGATTGACTCTATAGACAGAATGACCGAAAGCGACCACTATCTGGAGTACATGTTATATAAACGCAATGCCAATATGGTGCGCCGAATGGATTCTATCATGCGCCTTGGTAAAACTCTTTTCACTGGTGTCGGTTGTTCGCATTTACCCGGTACAAAAGGGGTGCTACAAATGCTCATTGATATGGGATATCAGGTCAGACCAGTACAAAGTATCGCGCTTGAGAAAAGTAAAATGGCCAAGAAATACGAGAACATGAAGCTGAAACATACTTATTCAACTCAAACCTCTGATGATGGTCTGATTTCAGCAACTTTGCCAACTCGTCTGACTAAAGTGAATGACAATAGTTTCTACTCTTCCTATCTGAGTCCAGATTTAGCGAACGGATACTATTATCAGATCGAAAAGATTACCTGTAATTCTGTCTTTTCAGGTAAAACACCGGATGATATATTACTGGTCATCGATACCTTGATTTTTGAAAATATCCCCGGTGAAATAACCTCTAAAAAGAACATTGTTTCCAATGGTTTCAAAGGCATGGAAGTCGTCACTATGCTTAAGACCGGCGACCTCAATCGCTTTCAAATACTGGCCTCTCCTTTTAATGTCTACATCATCAGGATGTCCGGTAAGAAAAACTTTGCCATTTCTTCTGAAGCAAATAATTTTTTCAAATCGATAAAAATCAATGAAGGCAATGCCAGTGAATGGCGAAAAATCAATAGCCCAGACAGCATCTACAGCCTTGAGCTTCCAAGTAATGAATCGACATCAAAACTACCAATGTCTTATAAAATTGACCCGTCCTTTGAGCATTTGGTATATGAGAAAACATCAGGCAATACCTACCTGATAAAACAAATGGACATCCTCAATCAATATTACCTCGAACAGGATAGCTTTGAATTGAATGTGATGGCCGAAAGCTTTTCCAAAACTGACAACTTCAGTATTCAGTCCAAAAGACATTTTAACTGGATGGGATACAATGCTATGGATGCCATCTTTACCAACAAAAACGATGATCAGCTATTAGCCCGATTTGTTATTTGCGGTACCAGATACATCATGTTTCTGCTGAAACCCAATGGACATGGTGGAAGTTTTAATGACCGCTTCTTTACTTCCATTCAGTTCAATAAGAAACCTTCCTATCAGTTCTTCGACTATCAGGATACGACATTGTTCTTCAAAGTCAGTACACCGGTTTTGCCTGTACTTACCAAGCAATACCCAAGTTATTCCTATTTCAGTGATGATGATGATGAAGATGAAAAGGAAAACAAATACAAAGGCACCTATAAAGAAATGTACTTTTCACCAAACAACAGCAACGAATTTGTAGTTGTGGGTGCATATAAATACGGGTATTACGAGAGTCAAAAAAAGGATAAAAAATCATACTACTCTGATTGGGAAAAGAAAAGCAGTTCCCTGAAATTATTATCCAGTAAAAGCCACATCAGAAAAGGCATAGAATATCAGGTATTCACTTACACCGATACGAATACTACCCGACAGATTATGGTATTACATGCCCTCCATGGGATGATGAAATACACAGTGGAAGCTTACCTCGATACTGTTGCCGGAAAAAGCAATTTTATTGAAACCTTTTTTAACACATTTGACGTGAGTGACACATTGATGGACGACAATATTTTTGCATCAAAAGGCTATCGCTTTTTTGAGGACTTTACCAGCAAAGATTCCATCAGAAGAAAAGCTTCTATTAAAAATTTTGATGATGTTCAATTTGGCAAAAAAGACATTGTCAATATCTGCAATACCATCGATACCATCAGTATGAAAGGAGATGCAGCTGAATTAAGAATGCAATTAATTATGGCCCTTTCAGAAATTGACAGTGCTTCTGAAATCATTGTGCCTTATCTACAGAAATTGTACTTGCGTTTTACTGATACCGCTTATATGCAAATAGTGCTTTTAAACGCTATGTCTGCGCAGAAAAACGACCAATCATTTAACGCCATAAAACCTATCTTATCCAATGATATTCCTATATCAGACAATTCCTATGAAATGCGCAATATGTTGAGTGGATTTGGGGATTCGCTTAAACTGACTAAATTGATACTTCCTGAGTTAATTACTTTAACCAGTCTGACTGAATATCGAAATACTGCTTATGGTATGATCAGCAAGATGAAAGACAGCGGCATTATCAATGAAAATGATTATGCCAGTATTCATGATAAGCTGGTCAATGAAACTAAAATAGAATACAAACGCTTGATGGCTCAGTTAACCAAAGATGAGAAATCGAGCAGTTATAATATTTATGATTATTTAAGTCGTGATATATCTTCTCAATATATACTTTTACCAAGTATGAGAAGGAATTTCAACACTGGATTTTACTACAGAGAATCACCGGTCTTAGTTGACATTCTGGATCTCACTTTACCTTTGAGAGCAAAAAACAAAACCATGCAGGAACTGGTGGACAAGATATTAAAGATTACAGATAATGAAACCCGACTGGATTTGTTACCGGTACTTTTAAAATACAATATCGATTTTCATGACACTGTGTATATGAGTTTGGCAAAAACACCACAGACACGCACCAAATTTTACAATATACTAGCTGAGGCTAAACAGACAAAGAAATTTCCTGCTCAATACATGCATCACAAAGACTGGGTGGAATCATCGATTTATGGAATGATGTCGGAGGACGATAAACTGGATTCTGTGCAGTATATAGGAACGAAGAAGGTTTATTCCTCTAAAGATTCCGGTATAGTTTATATCTGTAAATTCAGACTTGAAGAGGAAGATGAGTGGTACATATACATTTCGGAGTCATTACCAATGGATACCAATACATTTAATTCACCCGACAAAGCGAGAATTCAAACGGATCAGACTTTAGAGATTAGTGAAGACATGACTGAGGAGAGACAGATTTCAGATTTCTTTTTCGAGCAGTTACTGATGCGTACCAGAGAGGGCAATGGCGGTTATTATGATTCATATTCTTATCGCTATGGCAGTAGTTCCTTTTCAGACTGGGATTACTAGAGCAGGTCTCAAAAATAAGATTTAGAACCAATAACAAGTATTTTTTAATGATTTTAGGCGTTTAACAGACGCCTAAATTTGTTTTAGGTCATCTTTAGTCTATTTCATATTTTGGATTTAGATAACGCTCTTGTAATAAGAATTTGGCAGACTCTTTCTAAGGTTCAATTTTAGAGGTATAAAAAAAGCCGTTCCAGGGAACGGCTTAATATTTCGATAGAATTGTATTTCTTGATTATTCAGCAGATTCTTCGTTGGTTTCAGCTGCTGGAGCTTCTTCCACTTTAGATTCAACTGGTTTTGCTTTAGCTCTTGATCTTCTTGTTTTGGTTTTAGCTTCTTGTTTTTTGCCGATTTTGTCGGTGTATTCGTTGAAGTCTACCAATTCGATCATCGCCATTTCAGAGTTATCACCTATTCTGTTTCCAAGTTTCAGAATTCTGGTGTAACCACCTGGTCTGCTAGCTACTTTTTCGGCGATAGGACCGAACAATTCCTGGATAGAATCTTTGTCTCTCAGGTAACTGAAAACGGTTCTTCTGGAGTGAGTTGTATCATTCTTAGCCTTTGTGATAAGAGGCTCAGCGTATACTCTCAAGGCTTTAGCCTTAGCCAGAGTAGTGGTAATTCTTTTATTCTTTATCAGGGAGATGGTCAGGTTAGCCATCAATGCTCTTCTGTGCGAAGCTGTTCTGCCTAATTTATTAACTTTATTTCCGTGTCTCATTCTAAACTATTGATTAATCTTCTCCTAAATTGTATTTGGATACGTCCATTCCGAAGTTAAGGCCTTTTTCTCTTACGAATTCTTCCAATTCAGACAAAGACTTTTTACCAAAGTTTCTGAATTTCAAAAGGTCGTCTATATCGTAGCTCACTAATTCGCCCAGAGTGCGGATTTCAGCAGCTTTTAAGCAATTGTAAGCTCTAACTGACAAGTCGAGGTCGGCCAGGTTGGTTTTAAGAATTTTGCGCATGTGCAAGAAATTCTCATCCACTTCCTGAGCAGGTTTCTTCACTTGAGAATCGAGGAGAATATTCTCATCGCTGAACAGAATGAAGTGTTGGATCAGGATATTGGCAGCTTCTTTAAGAGCATTTTCCGGATGGATAGAACCATCAGTAGTAAGCTCGATGATCAGCTTTTCGTAGTCGGTTTTTTGTTCAACCCTGAAATCTTCAACTGAATATTTTACATTCTTAATTGGAGTGAAGATTGAGTCGATAGGAATCAGACCGATTTGAGCATCTTTTGGTTTGTTTTCCTCAGCAGGCACATATCCACGACCTTTGTCGATAGAGATTTCCATTTCGAGGTTAACGAAAGGCTCCATATTGCAGATAACCAATTCAGGATTCAATACCTCAAAAGTATTGGTATATCTGGCTATATCACCAGCGGTAAACTGTTCTTTTCCTTTGATGGAGATGAACACCTTCTCGTGGTCGTCGCCGTTGCTGACTTTCTTGAAGCGCACTTGTTTCAGATTGAGGACAATTTCTGTTATGTCTTCAGAAACACCCTTGATGGTTGTAAATTCGTGCTCAACACCCTGGATTCTGATGGTGGTGATAGCATGACCTTCAAGAGATGAAAGCAATATTCTGCGCAGTGAATTTCCAATTGTAACGCCGTATCCTTTCTCAAGCGGAGAGAACTCAAACAGACCAAAGAAGTCTGTGTCCTTGTGCATGATTACTCTTTCGGGTTTTTGGAATGCTAATATTGGCATCTTTTAATTTGTTTTGATTAATGATTATTTAGAGTACAACTCTACGATTAACTGCTCTTTAATATTTTCAGGGATTTCGGTTCTTTCAGGTAAGTTAACGAAAGTACCGGACATTGATTTGTCGTCCCAATCCAACCATGAGAAACGTTTTTTACCGGTGCTCAGGGAAGTAGTGATAGCTTCCAAAGATTTAGATTTTTCGCGAACTGCGATTTTATCACCAGCTTTGAGGAGCATAGAAGGTACGTTAACAACTTCACCGTTTACCAGAATGTGTTTGTGAGTTACAAACTGTCTGGCTGCACTTCTTGAAGGAGCAATCCCCAATCTGAACACGGTATTATCGAGTCTTGATTCGAGCAATTTCAATAAGTTTTCACCAGTGATACCACGTTTTTTAGCAGCCAGGTGGAAAGTTCTTGCAAACTGACGCTCGAGGATACCATAAGTATATTTGGCTTTTTGTTTTTCAGCCAACTGAATAGCGTATTCAGACTGTTTACCTCTTCTTCTGGAATTACCATGCATTCCAGGAGGGTAGTTTTTCTTTTCAAGGGTTTTATCCGGGCCAAAGATTGCCTCTCTGAACCTACGGGCTATTTTTGTTTTAGGACCTGTATATCTTGCCATTGTTTTTTCTCTTAATTAATACTGTTAGATACGTCTGCGTTTTGGAGGACGGCAACCGTTGTGTGGTAGTGGAGTAGTATCTTTGATAGACATTACTTCAAGACCTACTGCAGCAAGGTTTCTGATAGCTGAGTCTCTTCCTGAACCCGGACCTTTAACGAATACGTCTACTTTTCTCAGACCTAAATCGTAAGCCACTTTACCGCAATCCTGACTAGCTAACTGAGCAGCATAAGGTGTGTTTTTCTTTGAACCTCTGAAACCCATTTTACCGGCAGAAGACCATGAAATTACATCACCATTGGCATTGGTAATGGAAATGATGACATTATTGAAAGAGGCCTTTACGTGCACCTGACCTACAGGGTCAACTTTTACCTTCTTTTTATTTTTAACGGTACTCATTATCTATTATTTAGTAACTTTTTTCTTGTTGGCAACTGTCTTACGTTTACCTTTTCTGGTACGAGCGTTGTTTTTGGTGCTCTGACCTCTCAAAGGCAATCCTTTACGGTGACGGGTACCGCGGTAGCAACCAATGTCCATCAAACGTTTGATGTTCAATTGTGTTTCTGAACGCAGCTCTCCTTCGGTTTTGAATGAGCTTGAAATGATGTTTCTGATGCTTGTAAGCTCATCATCATTCCACTCTCCCACTTTCTTATCGTGGTCAACACCAGCCTGATCCAAGATCATTGTGGCTCTGCTTGATCCTATTCCGTATACATAGGTTAAACCTATGACACCTCTTTTGTTTTTAGGTAAATCTATACCAGCTATCCTTGCCATGTTATAATATTATCCTTGTCTTTGTTTAAATTTTGGATTCTTCTTGTTAATAACAAAAAGTTTGCCTTTACGTTTAACCAGCTTGCAGTCTGCACTGCGTTTTTTAACTGAAGTTCTTACTTTCATATTGCCTTTTATTTGTATCTGTACGAAATCCTGCCTCTTGACAAATCGTATGGACTCATCTCCACCTGTACTCTGTCGCCTGGCAAAACTCTGATATATTTCATTCTCATCTTCCCTGAAATGGTAGCAATTATCTCGTGTCCATTGGCCAGCTTTACGCGGAACATTGCATTTGACAACGCTTCCACTATCGTGCCGTCCTGTTTTATTGAGTCTTGCTTTGCCATTTTTTGAAGGGGTGCAAATTTAATACTTTCTTTTTAATTTATCAAATTGATTGTGTGGTGACTCCTGTTCTGCCTTTGATTCTGCCCGACTTCATTAAGCCGTCATAGTGACGCATTAACAAGTGGCTCTCTATCTGCTGCAAGGTGTCGAGTACTACACCCACCATAATCAATAGGGAGGTGCCTCCAAAGAACTGGGCAAAACTCTGACTGATGCCAAATAACATCGCAACTGACGGTAAAACCGCTATGCCTGCCAGGAATAATGCGCCAGGCATGGTAATGCGTGACAACACTTCATCAATATAATCACTGGTGCTCTTACCCGGCTTGATTCCAGGAATAAAACCACCACTCTTCTTCATTTCATCTGCCATCTGGTTAGGATTAACCGTGATAGCTGTGTAGAAATAGGTGAAAGCTATAATCAATATGGCAAACACCAGATTGTACCACAAGGAACCGTAATCGCTCAAAGCTCTCAGCACAGAACTTGGTGCATCCATACTTTGAGAAATGGTTGGCGGTATAAACATGATAGCCTGAGCAAATATGATTGGCATTACACCGGCAGCATTCACTTTTAAAGGAATATACTGACGAGCGCCACCCAATACACGGCTACCTTCTACACGTTTAGCATAGTTGACTGTTATTTTTCTTGTACCCTGAATCAACAGGATTGTAGTTACGATGACAATTAGCCAGAAGATCAACTCGATGATGAAAAGTGGCAAACCACCTTTAGTGATACGTTGATCCAACTCAAATCCCAATGCTTCAGGCAATCTGTCGATGATACCCACCATAATGATGAGGGAGATACCATTACCTAATCCTTTATCAGTGATACGTTCACCCAGCCACATGGTAAACATTGTACCGGCGACAAGGAGTGTAACGTTTACAATCATAAAGAACGACTCAGACATTTCAGCTTGATTGGTTTTGAAAAGCAATGCACCCCAGTTGTCACTTTTTGATGTGATGTTATAGAGGTAAGCAACTGCCTGAACCGCTGTAATGGCAATAGTCAGGAGACGAGTGTACTGATTGATTTTTCTTCTGCCGTCCTCACCTTCTTTTTGCATTTTCTGGAAAGCCGGAACTGCAATAGTGAGCAATTGAATAACGATAGAAGCGGAGATATAAGGCATTATACCCAAGGCGAAAATGGCACCTCTTCCGAAAGCACCACCTGCGAAAATATTGACCAATCCAAGGATACCTTCGGTTTGGCTTTTAAGGGCACCCATCAACACATTGCCATCAATACCAGGCAGGATGATGAAAGTACCGATACGGTAAACCAAGAGAAAAAGCAGGGTTGCTTTGATTTTAGCCCTGAGTTCCTCGATGCTCCAGATTTCCTTTAATTTTTGGACAAATTTCTTCATGCCTAGTAAATGGTGATTAGGTTGATAGAGCCACCTTTATCTTCGATAGCTTTTTTAGCTGATTCGGAGAATCCGTGGGCATGTACTTCCAATTTAGCATTGAGTACACCACGACCAAGGATCTTATAGTATTCTCTCTTACCTACCAGGTGGTTTGCTACCAATGTTTCGTGACTGATAACAGAAAGACCTTTTGTTTCAGAGAGTCTTTGCAACACATCTAAGTTGATGCTTGCGAGTTCGACGCGATTAATGTTTTTGAAACCACCTTTAGGGATACGTCTTTGAAGTGGCATCTGACCGCCTTCAAAACCTTTTTTACGGGAGTATCCGCTACGGCTTTGCGCACCTTTATGACCTTTGGTAGATGTACCGCCTCTTCCAGAACCCTGACCTCTACCAATACGTTTACCGTTTTTAACTGAACCTTCTGCAGGCTTTAGTGAGCTTAAATCCATTTTAAATATTTTCTATTTTGATAAGGTGTTTAACTTTTCTGATTATGCCTTCGATCTGAGGCGTTACGTTCAGTTCGTTTGAACTGTTCATTTTGCTCAATCCCAAAGCCTGCATGTTCTTTTCAACTCTTTCAGGCTGACCTATGGTGCTGTGGGTTTTGGTTACTCTGATTTTTGACATAATAATTATCCGTTAAATACTTGCTTAAGGTTAATGTTTCTTTGTTTAGCGATGGTGAAAGGGTCTCTTAATTTAGCAAGTGCATCAAGAGTTGCTTTTACCACGTTGTGTGGGTTGGATGAACCTTTAGATTTGGCCAGTACGTCGTGTACACCTGCGCTTTCCAATACAGCACGCATCGCACCACCTGCGATTACACCTGTACCGTGAGAAGCTGGTTTGATGAACACATTGCCACCACCAAACTTACCTATTTGTTCGTGTGGAACAGTTCCTTTGATTAATGGAACTTTGATCAGGTTTTTCTTTGCATCCTCGATAGCTTTCTGGATAGCGTCGGTTACTTCACCGGCTTTACCCAAACCATTACCAACGATACCATTGCCATCACCTACTACCACGATGGCAGTGAAAGTGAAGGTTCTACCACCTTTGGTCACTTTTGCCACACGATTAACTGCAACTACTTTTTCTTTCAGTTCCAGTTCAGATTGTCTTACGCGTTTTATGTTGCTATTTGACATGTTTGATTACTTAATGATTAAAACTGCAGACCAGCCTCCCTAGCTGCTTCTGCCAAACTTTTTACTCTACCGTGATAGAGGAAACCGTTGCGGTCGAAAACTACTTTCTCAACACCAAGGCCTTTAGCTTTATCGGCTATTCTTTTGCCAACAATAGCAGCTTTGGCTATATTGTTTTCCTTCATGCCATTGATATCTTTCTCAAGCGAAGAGGAAGCGCAGATAGTTTTGTTGTTAACATCTACGATCTGGGCATAGATTTCTGAATTACTGCGGAAAACCACCAATCTTGGACGGTCGGCGCTTACCTGGATACTACCGGAAACCCTA
This sequence comes from Bacteroidota bacterium, assembly GCA_963169345.1. GTDB lineage: Bacteria > Bacteroidota > Bacteroidia > NS11-12g > UBA955 > JABMMZ01. The sequence continues at coordinate 88,056 of CAUJCT010000033.1, read as the reverse complement.
CGTTTGATTTTAAGTCTTCTCTTTATCTTTGAATTGCTCATTGTCTTACTTATTTTTTAGATGCTGACTTACCTGCTTTTCTTCTCAACTGTTCGCCGCTGAACTTGATACCTTTTCCTTTGTATGGCTCAGGTTTGCGGAAAGAACGAATTTTAGCTGCTACCTGACCAAGGAGTTGCTTATCGGCACTTTCCATGATGATGGTAGGGTTTTGACCTTTTTCAGTTACGGTAGTCAATTTGATTTCCTTAGGTACTTCCAGCATAATTCTGTGGGAGTATCCAACTGAAAGATCCAGAACCTGGCCAACGTTAGACGCTTTGTAACCTACCCCAACCAATTCCTGTTTGGTTGTGTGACCATCTTTAACACCTTTAACGTTGTTATTGAGTAGCGAGCGATACAAACCGTGAAGAGCTCTGTTGCCCTTTTCGTCGTTAGGACGTTCGATTGTCAGGACACCGTTGTCGATGTTCACCTTGAAACCTTCATTAAGTTTCTGGGTCAATTCACCTTTAGGTCCTTTGACCGAAACGGTATTATCTGCAGAAACTTTGATTTCTACGCCTGCAGGAATATTGATTGGTGCTTTACCTATTCTTGACATGTTCTTATTCTTTAATGTTTACGATACGTAGCACAATACTTCACCGCCTACGTTCATTGTTCTTGCTTCTTTATCAGAGATTACACCCTTAGAAGTAGAAATTATGGCAATACCCAAACCATTAATTACTCTTGGCAAGTTATTGGCTGGTGCATATTTTCTCAAACCAGGTTTAGATACTCTAACAATCTGTCTGATGGCTGGCTGTCTGGTCATGCCATCATATTTAAGAGCGACTTTAATTACGCCCTGTTTGTTTTCAGTTTCCTCGAACTTGTAGTTAAGGATATAACCTTTTTCAAACAGCACTTTAGTCATCGCCATTTTGATGTTAGATGCCGGAATCTCAACGATTCTATGCTTTGCTTGCAGGGCGTTTCTTAATCTAGTTAAGTAGTCTGCTATTGGATCAGTCATTTTATTCTATTTTAATATTACCAACTTGATTTAGTTACTCCAGGGATTTTTCCGGCAGATGCCAATTCACGGAACTGGTTTCTGCACAAACCGAACACTCTGATATAGCCTCTTGGCTTTCCGGTCAGTTTGCATCTGTTGCGAAGACGGACTTTTGAAGAACTTCTAGGCAGTTTTTGAAGACCGATGAAATCGCCGGCTTCTTTCAACTGTTGACGTCTTTCTGCGTATTTTGCTACCAGACGTTCTTTTTTAAGTTCTCTTGCTTTTATTGCTTCTCTTGCCATGTTATCTTTTTATTTTTTGAATGGTAAACCAAATGCTCTCAACATTTCTAAACACTCTTCATCGGTCTTTGCGGTGGTCACGAACGTGATATCCATACCGGTGATACGATTGGTTTTATCGATATCGATTTCCGGGAAGATAATTTGTTCGGTGATACCCATTGTAAAGTTACCTCTGCCATCAAATCCTCTCACTTCCAAACCCTGGAAGTCTCTCACCCTTGGAAGAGCGATAGAGATCAAACGTTCGAGGAACTCATACATTGTATTTTGACGCAGAGTCACACGAGCACCGATTGGCATTTTAGATCTCAGTTTAAAGTTACTGATATCTTTTTTAGAAACGGTAGCTTGAGCTTTCTGACCGCTGATGCGGGTCATTTCATCCACTGCAGCGTCGATGAGCTTTTTATCGTTCACGGCATCACCCACACCCTGGTTAAGACAAATCTTAACGAGTTTAGGCATTTCCATGACGTTCTGGTAACCGAACTTCTGTTGCATGTGAGGTACCACTACCTCAGTATATTTGCTTTTTAAATTTGGAGTATACGACATGTAGTTTCTCTATTATTTGATGAAATCTCCTGTTTTCACAGAATATCTCTGAAGTTTACCTTTATCATTTTCTTTTCTTCCTACTCTGCTTGGCTTACCGTCTACGATGAGCATCAGGTTAGAGATATGAATTGGAGCCTCTTTCTTGATGATACCACCGTTTGGATGAGTAGCATTTGGTTTGGTATGGCGAGATATAATATTCAAGCCTTCTACCAGAGCCCTGTAGGTCTTAGGATAGACGCGGATTACCTTACCGGTGTTCTGACCGTCTACAATCTTACCTGCGATTTGCATCACGGTATCACCCTTCTTAATGTGGATTTTACCAGTTTGATGTGATGTATTGATGTTCTTCATTCTCTTGATTACGCTTATAATACTTCTGGGGCCAATGATATAATTTTCATGAATTGTTTTTCACGCAATTCTCTTGCTACCGGGCCGAAGATACGGGTACCTCTTGGCTCGTCAGAGTTATTGAGCAATACACAAGAATTCTCATCGAATCTGATGTAAGATCCATCAGGACGTTTGATTTCTTTTTTTACTCTCACGATGACGGCTTTGGAAACTGAACCGGCTTTAACACCACCGGAAGGTAGAGCTGTTTTAATAGCAACCACGATTTTATCACCTACTGAGGCGTAACGTCTTTTGGTGCCACCCAGTACTCTTATGCAAAGTACTTCTTTTGCTCCGCTGTTATCAGCTACTTTTAAACGACTTTCTGTTTGTATCATTATTTTGCCCTTTCTACTATTTCAACCAGTCTCCAGCATTTCAATTTGCTAAGTGGTCTGGTTTCCATGATTTTTACAATGTCATTGATGTTACACTCATTCTTTTCATCATGAGCATAGAACTTCTTGGTTTTCTTGAAGTACTTACCGTATTTTGGGTGCTTCACTTTAGTCTCCAGTGCTACAACGATAGATTTATCCATCTTGTTACTGGTTACTTTACCAATGATTTCCTTTCTTGAATTTCTGGTTTGTTCCATTTGTTATTATTCCCCTTTTTCAGCGGCTTTAAATTCGTTTTCTATTCTGCGAGAGTTGATCTCGGTCAGGAGTCTAGCAACTGTTTTTCTAGATTCCTTGAGCTTGTGCGGCTGCTCGATACGGGCAACTGCGTTGTTAAACTTCACTTTGGTAAGTCTAACTTTTTCTTCTTTGTATCTTTCTACCAGCTCTTTGGTAGGAAGTTCTTTTAATTCCCTGTTTTTCATTATTCTTCAGTGTAATCAGGTTTAACTACAAATTTGGTTGCTACCGGAAGTTTCTGAGCAGCAAGGTACATACCTCTTTCAGCTACAGCTTGTGGTACACCGGTTACTTCAAACATAATGGTGCCTGGTTTTACGATAGCTACCCAATACTCAGGAGCTCCTTTACCTTTACCCATACGCACTTCAGCTGGTTTCTTGGTGATTGGCTTGTCCGGGAATATTCTGATCCAGACCTGACCTTCTCTTTTCATGAACCTTGTTAAAGCTACCCTGGCTGCTTCTATTTGTCTGGCAGTAATCCAGGATTGTTGCATACTTTTCAGACCGAAAGTGCCGAAGCTCAAACGGTGACCTCTAGTGGCAATCCCTTTAATTTTGCCTTTGTGCTGTTTTCTGAATTTGGTTCTTTTTGGACTTAACATGTCAATTACTTCCTATTTTAAATTATTAATCCTTCCCCTCTCTCTTATTAGTTATTTCTTCTGCGGTCGTTTCTTCTGTCACCATCTCTTCTGCCGCCTCTTCTGTTGTCATTGCGTGGTGCTTCTTCTCTCTTTGGAGCTCTGTCTGAACCTGCATTCAAAGACAAATCACGTTTACCGTAAATTTCGCCTCTGCAAATCCATACTTTAACACCAATCTTACCGTAAACTGTCAGAGCTTCACCTAATGCATAATCAATATCAGAACGCAAGGTGTGCAATGGAGTTCTTCCTTCCTTATACTTTTCAGCACGTGCAATCTCAGCACCATTTAAACGACCAGATACGCTGATTTTGATACCATCGGCACCCATTCTCATGGTGTTACCAAGGGCTTGTTTAACAGCTCTCTTGTAGCTTACACGACCTTCAATTTGCTGACAGATTGTATCTGCTACCAATTTAGCATCGAGTTCAGGGCGCTTGATTTCGAAGATATTGATTTGAACATCTTTTTTAGTGATTTTCTTCAATTCTTCTTTGATTTTATCAACTTCAGCACCACCTTTACCGATGACGATACCAGGTTTAGCTGTATGAATAGTGATAATGATCCTTTTGATCGTTCTTTCGATAACGATTTTAGACATACCACCTCTTGGAATACGAACGAAGAGGTATTTGCGGATCTTTTCATCTTCGGCCAACTTATCGGCGAAATTCTTTCCACCGTACCAGTTGCTTTCCCATCCTCTGATGATACCTAATCTAAGCGCTATTGGATTTATTTTTTGTCCCATTAAATTATGCTTCTGCTAATTGGTTTTCTTTGTTATTTAAACTATCTACCTTGATGGTAACGTGGCTGTAACGCTTACGGATTCTGTATGCGCGGCCTTGTGGAGCGGTTCTCATTCTTTTGGCAACCACTGCACCGTCAACGAAAACAGAAGAAACGTAGATTTTACTGTCTTCCACTTTGCTGTCCTTGTTTTTGTTCTGCCAGTTGCTGATGGCCGACTTAAGAAGCTTCTCAACGTATACTGCGTAATATCTTCTCTGAGAGAATTGCAGGATATTGAGGGCTTTGTCTACTTGTTGACCTCTAATCTGGTCTACAACCAGACGCATCTTACGTGGAGACAATGGACAATTTTTTAATACTGCTACTGATTCCATACTGTTTATTTGTTGTTACCTCCGTGACCTTTAAATGTTCTTGTTGGAGCGAATTCACCAAATTTATGACCTACCATGTTTTCGGTTACATAAACCGGGATGAATTTGTTTCCATTGTGTACGGCAAAAGTATGCCCGACAAATTCCGGAGCTATCATGGATTTTCTACTCCATGTTTTGATAACTGCTTTCTTTTTGTTCTCGTTCATCTTGGCAACTTTCGCATCCAGTTTCCAGTCGATGAAAGGACCTTTTTTAAGTGACCTAGCCATTATTTATTTCTTTTACCTTTTCTACGTTCTATGATATGTTTGTTTGAGCTCTTCTTAGGGTTGCGGGTCTTTTGACCTTGAGCATAGATACCTGTGCGTGATTTAGGCTGACCACCTTTTGATCTACCTTCACCACCACCTTGAGGGTGATCGACAGGGTTCATTGCTGCTGGACGTGTTCTTGGACGTCTTCCCAACCATCTGCTTCTACCGGCTTTACCGTAGTTCTCGAGGTTGTGGTCAGGGTTAGAAACCGAACCTATGGTTGCTGAGCAAGTGCTCAGAATCATACGGGTTTCACCGCTTGGCAACTTAACAACTACATATTTACCGTCCCTTGCTGTCAATTGTGCGTAAGAACCTGCACTTCTGCAAACTTTACCACCTTGACCAGGGGCCATTTCTATATTATGGATAATAGAACCCAGTGGAATTTCTGACAATGGCAATGTATTGCCTAAGTCAGGTGTAACACCACTACCCGAGTTCAGTTTCTGACCGACTTTCAGGCCATGAGGGCAGAGACTGTATCTCTTCTCACCGTCTGTGTATTCTACCAGGGCGATGAAAGCTGAACGGTTTGGATCGTACTCAACGGTCTTTACCTCGGCTAAAACACCATGCTTATCACGTTTGAAGTCGATGATACGGTATTTTCTTTTGTGACCACCACCAATGTAGCGCATGGTCATCTTACCTTGGTTATTTCTACCTCCGGATTTTGATATAGATACAGTCAGACTCTTTTCAGGCTCTGAAGCTGTCAATTCTGCAAACGTATTTGCAATTCTGAATCTTGTTCCCGGTGTTGTCGGTCTAAGTCTTTTAACTGGCATTTTCTTTAAATATTTTCGTAAAAGTCAATTTCTTGACCTTCTTTCAACTTACAAATTGCTTTTTTATAAATGTTGGTTCTACCTGTGGTTTGACCAGTACGTCTGTTTCTTTTACGTTTTGGTGTACTCACGATGGTGTTGATCCATTCGACCTCGACATTGTATACTTTTTCAATCTCGGCCTTTATTTCGTCCTTGCTGGCAGAGCGAAGGCATACGAATCCGTATTGCTTTCTCTTGTCTGTCAACATGGTCATTTTTTCTGTAATCAGCGGTCTTACTAATACTGACATAATCTCTTAATTCAATGTTTGCTTTATTACTTCAATTGAGTCGTTCATCAACACTAAAGTCTTAGCCTTCAGTATCTGGTAGGTATTGATTTCTGAAGCTGGCATGGTATGTGCCTTTTCCAGATTTCTACCGCTCAAATAAACGTTATTGTTTTGCTCAGGTGTTACTACCAATACTCTTTGGTCGTTCAGTTTAAGACTGTTTAATACATTGACAAATGATTTTGTATTTGGCTTGTCAAAATTCAAACTATCCAAAACGATGATATTGTTATTGGCTGCCTTGTGTGACAGGGCTGAAATCCTGGCAAGACGCTTCAACTTCTTATTCAATTTAAAACCGTAGTCTTTAGGACGTGGACCATGGATTCTACCACCACCAACGAACACACCAGACTTGATACTACCGGCACGAGCACCGCCTGTACCTTTCTGACGTTTGATTTTCTTGGTACTGTATGAAACCTCAGACTTATCTTTAGTCTTGTGAGTACCTTGTCTTTGATTGGCAAGATATTGCTTCACATCCAAGTAGATGGCGTGATCATTTGGAGTCACTCCGAATATTTCACTTGGCAATTTAACAGTCTTACCTGTCTCGCTACCATTGCTTGATAATACTTTCAGTTCCATTTCTTATTTTTCTATAACTACGATTGAACCATTATGACCTGTGATTGAACCTTTGATAACCAAAAGATTCTGTTCAGGAATTACTCTCAATATCTGGCTGTTGATGTTTTTCACTCTTTTGCCACCCATTCTACCGGCCATTCTCAAACCTTTAAATACTTTAGAAGGATATGAAGATGAACCAACAGAACCCGGAGCTCTTTGTCTGTCGTGCTGACCGTGGGTTGAAGGACCTACACCATTAAAGTTGTGTCTTTTAACAACACCCTGGAAACCTTTACCTTTAGACGTTCCGATGATATCAACGAAGTCGCCGTCAGCGAAGATAGTTACATCTACCTTATCGCCCAGGTTACCAACGATTGATTCAACTTTGAACTCATGAGATACTTTCATGGCATTAGAACCGGCTTTTTTGAAGTGACCTTTAGCTGCAGCATTGCTGTGCTTTTCTTTCACTTCTATAGCAGATATCTGAAGCGCATTATAGCCTTCTTTATCCTGAGTTTTGATCTGAGATATAACGTTTGGCTCAGCTTGTACAATGGTACAACCAATTTTTGCGCCGTTAGCATCAATGATGCTAGTCATTCCGATTTTTTTTCCGATTAATCCTACCATGTCTGTTATACTTTAATTTCAACGTCCACTCCACTTGGAAGTTCCAATTTCATTAATGCTTCTACTGTTTTTGCAGTTGAGCTGTGAATATCCAGAAGACGCTTGTATGAGCACAGTTGGAACTGCTCTCTGGCCTTCTTGTTAACGTGTGGTGATCTCAATACTGTGAAGATCTTCTTGTTGGTTGGCAGTGGAATTGGTCCGCTGACTACCGCGCCAGTCGCTTTTACAGACTTGACGATCTTCTCTGCTGATTTGTCAATCAGGTTGTGATCGTGTGAACGCAACTTAATTCTTATTTTCTGAGTTACCATTGCTTTTTATGCGTTAGCTTTTTGTCCCTTTACTTTTTTAATTACTTCTTCGGCCATTGCGCGAGGAACTTCCTCGTAGTGGTCGAACTCCATTGTTGATGATGCTCTACCTGAAGTGATGGTACGTAATGAAGTAACGTATCCAAACATTTCTGAAAGTGGCACTTTGGCTTTGATAACCTGTGAACCTGCTCTTTCATCTATACCTTCCAGCATACCTCTTCTTCTGTTCAAGTCACCCTGAACATCTCCCATATAATCTGCCGGAGTCAATACTTCAAGCTTCATGATTGGTTCCATCAGGATTGGAGTAGCTTTTGGAGCTGCCTCTCTGAAACCTGACTTAGCACAAATTTCGAATGACAATGAGTCAGAGTCAACTGCGTGGAACGATCCATCGAACAATCTCACCTTCATCTTATCGATTGGGTAACCTGCCAATACACCGTTCTTCATTGCTTCAGCAAAACCTTTCTGAACAGAAGGGATGAATTCACGCGGAATTGCACCACCCACTACTTCGTTTACAAACTGAAGGCCTTCACCTGTGAAGTCTGCGTCAACTGCACTGATTTCAAACTGGATATCAGCGAATTTACCTCTACCACCTGTTTGTTTTTTGAAGGTTTCTCTGTGAGTGCATTTACCTTTGATGGCTTCTTTATAAGCTACCTGAGGAGCACCCTGGTTAACTTCTACTTTGAATTCACGTTTCAATCTGTCCACGATGATTTCCAAGTGAAGCTCACCCATACCGGAGATTACAGTCTGACCGGTTTCTTCGTCCGTTTTTACTCTGAAAGTCGGATCTTCTTCAGCCAGTTTACCTAAACCTACACCGAGTCTGTCGACGTCAGCCTGAGTTTTTGGTTCGATGGCCAAACCGATAACTGGCTCAGGGAACACCATAGATTCAAGAACTATTGGGTGTTTCTCATCGCACAAAGTATCACCGGTTTTGATATCTTTAAAACCAACCGCTGCACCGATATCACCGGCACCTAAGAATTCGATTGGATTTTGTTTGTTAGCGTGCATTTGGAAAATACGAGAAATTCTCTCTTTATTTCCGCTTCTGGTGTTCAATACATAAGAACCTGCATCCAATTTACCAGAGTATGCTCTCATGAAAGCCAGACGACCAACATAAGGGTCAGTAGCGATCTTAAATGCAAGAGCAGTGAAAGGCTCGTTGTAATCAGGTTTACGTGTTACAGGCTCATCAGTATTAGGATTTGTACCGGTAGTCTCTTGTTTGTCAAGAGGGCTAGGCATCAATTCCATTACCAGGTCGAGCATGGTTTGTACACCTTTATTTTTGAATGAAGAACCACATACCATAGGTACGATGCTCATATCCAAACAGGCAGCTCTCAAAGCATCCAGAATTTCTCTTTCAGTGATAGAGTTAGGATCTTCGAAGAACTTCTCCATTAATTTGTCGTCGTATTCAGAAACAGCTTCAAGGAGTTTTTCTCTCCACATTTCAGCTTCTTCTTTCATATCGTCAGGAATTGGAACTTCTTTATAAGTCATTCCTTTATCTTCCTCGTTCCACACCATACCTCTGAAGTTAATCAGGTCAACCACACCTTTGAAGTTATCTTCGGCGCCGATTGGCAATTGAAGAGGCACAGCGTTAGAGCCCAGCATTTCTTTAACTTGTTTAACAACGTTAAGGAAGTCGGCACCAGAGCGGTCCATTTTATTTACGAAACCGATTCTTGGAACATTATAATTGTTGGCCAGTCTCCAGTTAGTTTCAGATTGAGGTTCAACACCGTCAACTGCGCTAAAAAGGAACACCAGACCGTCCAATACACGAAGAGAGCGGTTAACCTCTACGGTAAAGTCAACGTGACCAGGGGTATCGATGATGTTGATGTGGTAAGAGTTGCCTCTGTAGTTCCAGAAAACTGTAGTAGCAGCTGAAGTGATAGTGATACCTCTTTCCTGCTCCTGTGCCATCCAGTCCATAGTAGCGGCACCATCGTGAACCTCACCGATTTTATGGTTAACCCCGGCGTAATAGAGAATACGCTCGGTGGTAGTAGTTTTACCTGCATCGATGTGCGCGGCAATACCTATATTTCTCGTGAATTTTAAATCTCTTGACATTTAAATCTCCTTATGCTTTAAAGTGTGCAAACGCTTTATTGGCTTCAGCCATTTTGTGCGTATCATCCTTTTTCTTTACAGTTGCACCTTCACCTTTAGAAGCGGCGATGAACTCAGCTGCAAGTTTTTCTGCCATTGATTTTTCGTTTCTTTTGCGAGAATAGGAGATGATCCATTTGATACCCATTGCTGCTCTTCTTTCAGGAGCGATTTCAGTTGGGATTTGGAATGTTGCTCCACCTACTCTTCTTGCTTTTACCTCAACCATTGGCATTACATTGTTCAAGGCTTTTTTCCAAGTCTCGATACCAGGTTCTTCGGTAATTTTCTTTTCAACTAGATCAATAGCGTCGTAGAAAATGTTGAATGCTACACTTTTTTTACCATCGTACATCATGTTGTTAACGAAACGGGTTACCATTACGTCATTAAACTTTGGGTCAGGTAATAAAATTCTGCGTTTTGCTTTTGCTTTTCTCATTGATACTTATCCTTATTTTTTGCCTTTAGCATCAGCGCCTGCTTTTGCTTTAGGTCTCTTGGTGCCGTATTTACTTCTTCTTTGGTTTCTACCTTCCACACCTGCAGTGTCGAGTGCTCCACGTACGATGTGATAACGTACTCCCGGAAGGTCTTTAACCCTACCTCCTCTTACGAGTACGATAGAGTGCTCCTGAAGGTTGTGGCCTTCACCTGGGATATAAGCATTCACTTCTTTTGTGTTAGTCAAACGGACACGCGCTACTTTACGCATTGCTGAATTTGGCTTCTTAGGGGTGGTAGTGTATACACGAGTGCAAACACCGCGCCTTTGCGGACAAGAATCAAGAGCTGGAGATTTGCTCTTAAATTTCAAGGTTTGTCGCCCCTTTCTCACCAATTGTTGTATGGTTGGCATAATTCTTAATAAACTAATTCTTTTTTTGTAAAAAGGACTGCAAAAGTAGTCGTTTTTTTTAAATCCACAAAGATAATATGGAAAATTTTCTAAAATATTTAGAATTACCACATCTGTTCTGCATTTTTGCAGTGTTGATAATGAAATTTACGAAAGCAAATTACCTTTTTGTCTGGCTCAAAAGATCCCTTTTTGCCCTCCTCGTTCTCTCTGTTTGTCGCATTCTGTTCATTTCATACCTTTTTCCCTACTTTAATGGTGCTCCAATGGACCAAATACCTCTTGTGCTGTTTTGGGGTGTCCTATTTGATGTACAAGCTCTGGTCTATTTCCTCGCCCCTTTTCACCTTTTAAGTCTGGTTCCTTTTAAAATCAATCTGAAATCCAGACAATTAATAATGCGAATCCTATTTACTCTAGGTCTCTCGCTCATAGTTCTGCTCAATCTGATTGATATGGAGTTCTTCAAAATTAAAACCCGAAGAAGTGGTATCGAACTCTTTGAACTGATGTCTGACCCCTCCAACCCCATCTCTTCCTATATACTTAATTACTGGTGGTTACTTCTGATTCTCCTGGCTTTTGTCTTCCTAATATATAAAATTTATCCAAAAGGCCCTGAAGGGTACGTTTCCGTCAGCCTCCCCTCTTCTATTTCTGCATTTGTTATTGTTGCAGCTCTCCTTTTCCTGGGTGCCAGAGGCAGTGTATCTGTTAAACCTCTCAGAAGTTTTGATGCTGCCTCATTCGTCGATTCCAGATGGGTATCAGCCTGTATCAATTCTCCAACGCAAATAATTACGTCCTACAGCACCCGAACGCCCAAACAAATTGATTGGTTAACGGATGAAAAAGCACTTTCTGTTTTTAACCCGGTTCAAACTGTCTCTCCCTCTTTTAAAAGTCAACCTAATATTGTACTCATTATTCTCGAGAGTTTTGGTCGCGACTATTGTGGTTTCCTGAATAAAGAAAAAAGATTTACCCCTTTCCTCGATAGTCTGGCCGGTCTCTCTCTGGTTTTCCCAAATACATACAGCAGCGGCACGACTTCAATGGAAAGTATTCCTGCCATTTTTGCTTCAATTCCTTCTCTGCTCGAAGTGCCTTATATAAACAGCACCTTCCAAAGCAACACCATCCATGGTATACATTATTATCTTTCAAAGCAGGGTTATGATTGTTCGTTTTACTATGGTGCAAGGAATGGTTCAATGGGATTTGATAATTTTCTTAAAATTTCAGGACCAATCAGCTATTATGGTATGAACGAATATCCTGCCTCTAAAAAAGATTTTGACGGGCACTGGGGTATTTGGGATGAAGAATATCTTCAATACTATGCCGGAGAACTTCTAAAAAAGAAAGGTCCGTTTTTCAGTTCAGTATTTACCCTTACTTCCCACGATCCTTATCAGATACCTGATCGTTACAAATCAATTTTTACTGCTTCAGAACTGCCAATTCATAAATCAGTTCAATACACCGATTATGCTTTAAGACGTTTTTTTCAAACTATCTGGAAAAGCAAACTACCACAAAACACTATCTTTATAATCACTGCCGATCATCCTTCTCATAGTCGAAACGAATATTTTTATACGCCAACGGGCAAATATGAAATTCCACTAATGATATATGCACCGGGGCTAATTAAAGCTGGCATCAATGATTCCATTACAGCATCTCATCCAGATATAATGCCAACAGTGTTAAGTATGGCAGGCATCAAAGAATCTTTCTTTTCCTTCGGAAGAAGTTTGTTTTCCGGCGAACACAGGACTGCCATTAATTATGACAATGGACTGGTTCAGTTAATCGATTATCCGAGATGTATACGACGATATCCCAATGGCAGTTCGGTAATGCATATACAACCTAAATACACGCCCAACTCTAAGATTATTTTTAAGTTAAGTCCTGAAGAATACAAACACAAACAACAACTGGACACAATTCTTCAAGCTAAATACCAGATTTATATCAATGGTTTGTTAAACAACAAATTGAAAAAGTAAGGGTGTGAATTCGCCATTTAATTCGACTAATCGAAATTTAAATTCCAATAGAAAGTACTAAGTTTGAAGTGTATGAAGACGTTCATCCGACAGGTATTCGACAGACAAGCTGTATTGAAAGATGAGGAATGGGAATTATTTAGCAGCAAACTTGAAGAGAGACAATACGATAAAGGTGAATTGATATTAAGACAAGGTGAGATAGAGAGATATCTAACATTTATAGTCAAAGGTACTGCGCGTATGTACACCTGTGATAAAGACATGAACGATTATTCCGTTTCATTCTCTTCAGAAAATACCTTTTGCAGCAGTTATGCATCCTTTATTTCTCAGAAACCTTCTTTGGTGAGTGTGGAAGCATTGGAGCCCATATTTTCATACCGCATGTCGTATCAGAATCTTCAGGATTTGTATAGCATTTCACATACCGGAGAGCGATTGGGACGTATCAATGCTGAACTTTATCTTGCATTTAAGGAAGAGAGGGAAATTTTACTCCTCACCTTATCGGCCAAAGACAGATATCTGCATTTAATCGAAAAACATCCTAAACTTTTACATCTGGTAAAACTCGAACATATCGCGACTTATCTGGGTATAACGCCACAAAGTCTCAGCAGAATAAGAAACGGATTGCGCAATTCTTAACATTTGTTAATTGTAGTATCACACGGCTGACTTTGTTTTGCAGTATGAAAACCCTTCTGCTTGCATTAGCCTTTTTTAGTCTGAATATTTTCGGACAAACATTTACTCAAACAATAAGAGGTCGAGTTATTGATGCTCAATCATTAAGTCCGCTCTCTAATGTTAAAGTGGATGTTGAAGACAGTTTAACAGGTGTCTATTCAGATACATCAGATATTAATGGTTACTATGCTATCTCTAAAGTTCCTACCGGCAGGATTTCAATAAAAGCAAGCTTATCCGGTTATCAAATGTTTCAGGCTTCGGGTATCATGCACCAGTCAGGAAAGGAGACAGTTTTGGATATCGAATTGTTTGAAAACGTAACCGATATGAAAGGTGCAACCATTAAAGGGAAATCGAGAGGCAGCTTAAACAACTCCAATATCAGCATCAGTGCCAAAGCTTTTGACGTAGAAGATACGAGAAGATTTGCCGGCAGCAGAAATGACCCGGCCAGAATGGCTAGTAATTTTGCTGGTGTTGTTGGCAACAACGACTCACGAAACGATATCATCATCAGAGGGAACTCACCACAGGGATTATTATGGCGTATGGATGGGATTGATATCCCCAATCCCAACCATTTTGGAGCTATGGGCGCTTCGGGTGGCCCTGTAACGATACTCAACAACAATGTATTGGCTAAGTCTGATTTTCTTACCAGTGCATTTCCTTCTATGTATGGCAATGCAATTTCGGGGGTATTCGATTTACAGATGCGGAATGGCAATCGCAACAAACATGAGTTCACCGGCCAGATAGGTTTTAACGGATTTGAAGCTGGTGCTGAAGGGCCATTAAGTATAAAGAACAAATCCTCTTATCTGATAAATTACAGATACTCCACATTAGCCGTCTTACAAAAAATGGGCTTGAATTTTGGAACAGGCACTGCTATACCTTATTATCAGGATTTAAGTTTTAAAGTACATATTCCTCTTGGCAAAAATGAATTGAATATTTTTGGTATTGGAGGCATCAGCAATATCCATTTTGAGAGTGCCGACAATACCGATTCTACCAACTTCTACAGTTCGGGCAATCAGGATTTAAAATACAGAACATCTATGGCTGTTGTTGGCGCTTCATACACCTATTTTCTCAATGCCAGCATGTCCATTAAAACTTCGGTAGGTGTTACGCACACAGGTGTTCAAACTATTGCTGATTCAGTTGGAGGCAATTTAAGAGTACCTGTTTACAGAGATAAATCCATAGCGGGCCGATGGGTCATCAATTCATCTTACAATTATAAAATAAGTCCTTCCCAACAATTTACAGCAGGCATAATTGCACAGAATCTGTTCTTCAATTTTAACGACAGTGTGCGATTCGAAAACAGTTTCAGATCTTTGAGAAGCAATGAAGGTTCAACAAATTTATTGCAGGCCTATGCCAATATGAAATTCAGATTCTCAAGTACTACTACACTTAATATCGGTTTACATTACCAGCAATTAACTTTAAACTCATCCAATGCCGTTGAACCTCGAATTGGATTAGTGAAACTGCTTAGCAAGAAAAAGAAAATAAGTTTCGGAAGTGGTATGCACAGTCAGATACAAAACATGCAGATGTATTTCCTGCAAACGCATTCTGGCAGTGATATACTTTACACCAATAAACAATTAGGATTTACAAAAAGTATACATTCAGTTGCCGGTTACGAGTATAAAATCAACAGAAACTGGAACATTAAAACTGAAGTCTATTATCAATATGTTTACAAGGTGCCTGTTACTTTGTATTCATCTTATTATTCGGCAATCAACGAAGGCACCGACTTCAATACACCTGGTACAGATAGTTTAATAAATGATGGCACCGGCACAAACTATGGTTTGGAACTCACACTCGAAAAATCTTTCTCAAAAGGCTTATATATGCTGAATGCATTGTCCTTATATGAATCGCGTTACAAAGGTAGCAATGGAGTTGAGAAAAACACTGCGTTTAACGGTAAATTTATTTACAATATGTTGCTTGGAAAAGAAGTGAAACTCGACAAGAAAAACACACTGGCCTTTGACACTAAAATTTCTGTAGCTGGTGGTCGTCGTTATACCCCAATAGATTTGGTCAATTCGAAGTTATACAACAAACAGATTGTATTCGAAGACCAGGCTTTTGACAAACAATTTGACACTTATTTCAGACTAGATTTTAAGCTAACATACAGAAGGAGTGGCAAAAAAATCACACAAGAATGGTTTATAGATATTCAAAATATCACAAACAGAAAGAATGTCTTTATTCAGACCTTTGACCCATTGAGAAAAGACATTGTAACACAGTACCAACTTGGCTTGTTTCCGAATTTTAACTATAGAGTTAATTTCTAGGCTTTGCTCAGTTTACCGAAAAATAACTATATTAAAATTACACAGCATTCAGGCACAAAATTGAAGTAAAAAATTGCTTACTCAACCTGATATTTTGCTTTTAATTTTTCGAGTTTTTCTGAACTAGTTCGCACTTGTTTGAGATACTTGCTCAGTTGACTTTTAACAAAGCCACTGTTAGGTTTACCGCTCTTCTTTTCAATCTCGTAAATCATCACAATTTCACCGGTATATAAATCAAGTAGTATAAAAGTCAGATTGAGTTTTTTATCTGCATTATAAACGAAGCATGTACCCAGATAGGCAAATTGATCGGCATAAGACTTCATCATATCATCATTGAATCCAATTGCATCGATGGTACCAATCGACAATCTTTCACTCAGCCATGTCATCAATTGCTGATAATCGTTGAATAAATTTGTATTCATAGAGTTCATGTCAGCATTACCCAAAATGGTTAAATCCAGATTGAGCAACTTAGCCTGATCAATGAGTGCCTGACGTAATTGCTTTTCAATTTGAACTTCTTTGAGAGGCGAAAAATCAGGGTCTTTGACCTTAATTGGAAATATTCTGTATGTACCGTAATAATAAGTGATATTGTATTTGGTATAAAAGGGATTAATCATAGCCAGTTTAGAACTGTTAAATGCAAATCCATTCTTCATAATCAGCTTATTTTTCTGATATACATATTTTTTATGGTTGGGATCCTTTTCCTGACTTTCCTGTTTTTTAACATAATTAATACAAGCATCCATTGATGCGGTATACATACTATCATTGGTATGTTCAGCAAAAGCATATTTATAGTAGTAATCAGAACCGGAATTTGAGTTGACTGAACGACTTTGTTTAATTCTCTTCACTTTTCCGGTTTGGTTGAAGTCATTGTCCAATGAATCAGTGGAGGCTATATCAACAGTATCAACAGAGGGCAAATAATCATTGAAATAGGCTTCATCTATTTTGTGTACTTTAATCAGCTTTTTTAGTAAACTATTGAATCGTTTTGCAAAAAACTCATCTTTATATTTAATGTAATTGAAATAGTTCATCTGAGCTGCCAGAATCATGAGTTCAGATGCAGGAATATTGTATGAGAAGTAATAAACCGATTGTGACTGACCTTCTATATTGTCGTAATAATATTCAGTTGTTTCATTGACCTTTCCACCAACTTTAATTGGTTTACTGTTTTTAAAACGATCCAAATCACCTGATTTTTGTACAGCCATCATGTACAGAGCGGCTGATTTAATTTTTTCAATAAATAGTGACATGCCATAGTGTTTTTCCAGTAAATAGGCGGTATACAGAGCATCTTCCGTTTCAATTTCCTGAAGATGAATGATGGCCAGTTCGCAACGAGCAGCATGTAAAACCTGTAAAAAATCATCTTTAGAAACAAAGAAAGAAACACCATCCGATTTGCCCTTTTCTTCAATCAAACGAATTATAGCGTGCTTTCTGCGTTTGATGTTTGGATGCGTACTCAGACTATCTGCTACATCTTCTTCTGCTGTAATATCTGCAACTTTATTGAGGAAATACTTCCCAGGTAATTTGTACATAAAGTTGGTATTGAAATAACTTGAGTCAAATTTAATTTCATCGAAGGGCAAATATGAATACATCAGCACATCGAACAATTTATTAATTTCCTTAGTACCATAAGGACTTGCTACAAATAATTTAAAGCCCTCTCTATCGGCTTCGAGTTCATTTTCCTTGCTGTAATCGAGTCTATCGTCCAGCATATCATTTTTATTTCGTCCACTGTTATTTTGATTTCGTTTATAGCTTTCAATATTATGGTTGTTTTTAAAGTGAATGGCTTCATGACAAATTACAAAAGCCAGTTGAGCTTCTGATTCGAGTTGAGCCAACAATCCCATAGTAATAAAAATAACACCTCTTTGCGTTGCGTAAGCATTGGGAACTGAGCTCTTCATGATGTAAAACCTCAATTGTTTGCGCAGTTCCTTATCCTTAATTAGTGCCGCATCTGCAACTTTGTTTACATACTGAGAAAGCGGGTCTCCATATAGTACTTTACCACTGTAGAGCAGATTGTTAAGACTATGGTTGGATATTTCGGCGTATTTAACATTTTGAGCTTTATCCTTTTTAATAGAATTTTGAGAATTCTGAGCATCCTGAACATACTTATCCAGTTCTATTTTAAAATCTTCAGGTATTTCACCACTGCAAGTCAGGGATTGATAATTATTGAACTCTATATTTAACTGAGCTCTTATCCCTGAAACTGAAAGAAAAACAATGTAAATTAATAAGCTTATCCTTTTCATGTTTAGAGACAAATATAGGAATATTACGGAGACTAAATACTAAGATCTCTATCTCCTCAATGTTATGTAAAAATAATTACGGCATTTTCTCTATCGTCAAATTCAAGCTTATTGTCGATATAAGCAGTAATGGCTATTAAAATTTCCATTGTTTTGAAGTCAAAGCAAAAGATATGGGGAATCACATTCTGGAGATTAAGGGCGTTTCTAAATTCTATACAGGAAAAACGGCGCTCGACAAGGTTACATTAACTATACCTAAATCGTGTATTTACGGATTACTTGGACCAAATGGTGCAGGTAAAACTTCATTAATCCGTATCATCAACCAAATTACAAAAGCAGATGAAGGTCAGGTCTTATTTGATGGTGAGATACTAGGCCCGGAACATATACGCAGAATAGGTTATCTACCGGAAGAAAGAGGATTGTATAAAAAAGTCAAGGTAATTGACCAGTTGACTTACTTTGCAAAACTCAGGGGACTCAACAGTCGTGAAGCATTGGATAAAGCACACTGGTGGCTTAAAAAAATGGGCTTATACGAGATTCGAAACAAGAAAATCGAAGAGTTTAGTAAAGGCATGCAACAAAAAATTCAGTTTATTGTAGCTGTCATCAATGAACCAGAATTGCTCATTTTAGATGAACCATTTAGTGGTTTTGACCCCGTCAATGCTGAGTTGCTTACAGATATCATACTTGAATTAAAGCAAAAAGGCGTTACAATTTTATTCTCCACCCACCGAATGGAAAGTGTCGAAAAACTTTGTGATTATATGGCACTGATTCATCAGTCAAAAAACATTCTGGATGGTAAAGTTTCAGATATTAAACAGCGTTTCCGTTCAGATAAATTTGAATTGGTGAGCGAAAAACCAATCCAATTCAACCAAGCCGGTATTGAACTGTTAAGCGAAACAGTGACAGATGCAGGATATCCCAAATATATGGTTAAGTTACAAAATATGAGTCATAATGATTTCCTGAAACAAGTAATGCCTCAATCCGAATTATTGGCATTTAATGTCTATATGCCAAGTATTCACGATATCTTTATTCAATCCGTCAGTTAATTAACTTCAGCATGAAAAACATTTTACTCATATTAAAACACGAATATATTACACGAGTCTCCAAGAAGTCTTTTATAATAATGACCTTACTCGGCCCCTTGCTGATAGCAGCTTTTTATGGGGTGATATTTCTCATTTCCTTCAGTCAATTAAGCAAAACAGAGTCACGAACTGTCTTGGTTTACGACCCTTATCAGTCATTAAACAATGCCCTTCCTGCAACCAAAAAAGCCTACAAATTTGCTTTTATCAGCGACAGCATTGATGCGAAAAAAGAGGTTGCAGATGATGAGAATATTTTGTTGTTAAGAATCAATAACTTCAAGGGAGACAGCATGGACTTAATCGGTAAAAAAAGTTTATCTATTACCGACCGCCAGGAGCTAAAAGAGTTATTGTCCAATCACTATTTTAATTCGCGATTATCTCAAAAAGGATTAAGTGCTTCCATGATTGACAGCATGCATCAAAAAATTTACATGAAAGATCAGTTATTGAGCGGTCAAAACAGCGGCACAGAGTTAAAATCAGGAATTGGCTACATTGGAGCTTTCATTATTTATTTGTTCATTTTTATGTATGGCGTTATGATAATGAGAGGTGTAACAGAAGAGAAAAATAACAGGATAGTTGAAATTATCGTCTCAGCTGTCAAACCATTTGAACTCATGATGGGTAAAATTTTAGGGGTGGCAATGGTAGGACTGACTCAGTTTTTAGCATGGATTATTTTGTCGGGAGTTTTTGTTACCGTATTGACTGTTGCCATTGGTGCAGAACAAATCAATGCGCATGATGTGCAACAAATCAGTCAGAACATCCCTAAACAAGAGGCAGGCAATATGTCAGAGGTAATGGAACTTTTCCAGTTTCAAAGTCTGAATCTTACTAAAATTGTCGTAGGGTTTGTTGTGTTCTTCTTCGGAGGATTTCTACTCTACAGTTCTTTATTTGCAGCCATAGGAAGTGCTGTTGACAGCGATACAGAAACACAACAATTCATGTTTCCTGTTTCCATGCCATTGATTCTCGGATTGGTGATTGCTCAAATAGCAGTTATCAAAGACCCTAATTCGAGCTTAGCTGTATGGTGCAGTATGATTCCACTGACTTCACCGGTAGTTATGATGGTAAGACTGCCATTTGATGTTAGCTGGGCTGAAATAGCATTGTCGGCAACCATACTTTTTGCAAGTTTTATATTGGTTGTTTGGTTAGCTGGTAAAATATACAGAATTGGTATATTAAGCTATGGACAGAAAGCCAGTTATAAACAGATTTTTAAATGGTTATTCAATAAAAGTTGAAAGAATTTCTTTTTTGAATTTTGGAATTGCCTTAAGAGCTATCTATGTTAATAGCTTTAGAGTTAGTTCAATGAGTAAAACAATATAGACAATCCATTAAACTAATAATTATTATATTTTGCCTGCTCATGCCGCAGGCGTGGCACTTACTTTTTTTTATGGCAAAAAAAAGTAAGCAAAAAAAGGCCACCACGAACCAAAATTTCAATCATGGCTTTGCCGCTGCATACCTTTCCTGCTCGTGGCTGCCATGATTTAAATTCTACGCGTTCGTGGACTCAACCCGCACATCCTCTTCCAAAAATGTTTCGTAGAAATTTCTAAAATTGTAACATAGATATTTAAATACAAATGATGTGTTATTTATTTTTCTTTAAATAAGGATTGCAAGTATTATAGAAATACTGATTTAAAAAATTGGAGATTAAGATAAATTGAATTCTAAAGATTCTTGAGTCACTAAAGAACAACTATCAAAAAATGAAATTCTAATTACGAATTAATTTCTTTATGTAATTCCACCCAGGCATTGAGCCATTCGGCGTCGAAACCGGCACCAAACCCTTTATAAAAATCTATGGCAGGTGTATTCCAGTCCAATACCTGCCACTGCAAACGAGCAAATGCATTTTGTTTTGCGTAATTCAAGGTATGTTCGAACAAAGCTTTGCCATAACCTTTTCCTCTTTGAGATTCAGTGACGATAAGGTCTTCGAGATATAGCACAGGGCCTTTCCAGGTTGAATATCGGATGTAATTAAGAGACATACCGACGATTTCATTATCAACTTCAGCAACAAAACAAATGAAGAATGGGTGAGCTCCGAAACCGTGCTCCAGAAGCTTATCGGGTGTATTCACCATTTCATGAGGTGCTTTTTCAAATACTGCCAGCTCGTATATCAGGCTATGAATAGTCTTGACATCACGAGGTTCTGCTGCACGAATGACGCAGTTCATAGCACTAATACGGATTGAGATTCTATTTGGATGGTATCCCCTTTGCGGACCTTATAGCGTTTACGGGTTTCTATTTCGCCATTGCACAATACCAGTCCACTTTCAACCAATTCGGAAGCCTGAGCGCCGGATTCGGCAATACCTGTAAATTTAAGTAATTGGATAAGGGGGATGAATTCTTCCTTTAGACGGAACTCGATGGTGTCCATTACCTGACAACCAGTTTTTGAACAGAAGAGTGATCACCATTGACCATTTTAGCCAGGTAAACACCTTTGTCAAGTTTCACTTCGTCAAGACGAACTGTAAAACTTCCTTTTTTGATTTCTTCGTCTGTTAGGTTGTGGGTATAAACCACCTGACCAATAACGTTGGTGATGACAAAATTATAAACCTGACCAGGTTTGAACTCCACGTCGAAGTTGACCTGTAATACGTCTCCGGTTAATGGATTAGGATACAGTTTAAAAGCCACCGGATTAGTTTCGGCGCTAACTGAGCTAATTACCATTAAAAAGGTTAAAATTAAGGCGTAAAGTTTCCTCATTCGCTGCAAATATACGATTATTTCATTAAAACAGGGCAAAAAAAAATGCAGTCATCGAAAATGACTGCATTTTTAAAGAATGTTGACAATTACTTTGTAGCTGGAGCTGTAGTAGCTGGAGTTTCAGCTGGAGTAGTTGTTGCAGCAGCAGAATCAACTGGAGCAGCTTCAACTGGAGCAGCTTCAACTGGAGCAGTCTCAGTAGTTGTAGCAGCAGCGCTGTCAGCATTAGTAGTTTCTTCTTGTTTAGCAGAGTTGTTGCAAGCTGTGAAAGCGAATGCAGCGATAGCGATAACTAATAATTTTTTCATTTTTCTATTTTATAATTAAAATTGGGTGCAAATTTATAGACTAAAAATCACATAAAAAATACCTAAACAATAAAATATTAACATTTTGTATAAATTTTATTACACGAGTTGCTTTGCAAAGCGCTCTCTGTCTGTTTGTTTTAAGTATATTTTTCTGATTCTTAATGATTTAGGAGTAATTTCAACGTACTCATCCTTTTGAATATATTCTAATGCTTCTTCTAAAGAAAATTGTTTCTTAGGCGCCATTTTAGCAGAATCATCCTTACCTGCAGCCCTAAAATTGGTCAACTGCTTTGCTCTAACCAGATTTAAAACCATATCATCCTGACGATTATTTTCTCCTACAACCTGTCCTTCATAGATCTCTTCACCTGGCTCTACAAAGAAAATTCCTCTGTCCTGCATTTTATCAATTGCATAAGCTGTACTGGTGCCAGTTTCCATGCTTACCAAAGAACCATTGATTCTGCCCATCATCTCGCCTTTCCATGGCTCATAAGCCTCAAATCTGTGCGCCATAATAGCCTCACCCTGAGTGGCAGTCAACATAGCACTTCTTAAACCCATTAATCCTCTTGAAGGAATTTTGAATTCGAGGTGCTGCATATCCCCTTTTGGCTGCATAATCAGCAATTCACCTTTTTTCTGAGTAGCCAGTTCTATCACTTTACCAGAAAACTCTTCAGGCACGTCTACAACCAGCATCTCTATTGGTTCGCATTTAACACCATCTATTTCCTTGATGATAACACGTGGCATACCAACCTGAAGTTCGTAACCTTCCCTTCTCATCGTTTCTATTAAAATGGATAAGTGCAATACACCTCTTCCATAAACCAGAATGCTATCAGGGCTTTCTGTATCTTCAATTTTTAAGGCAAGATTCTTCTCTGTTTCTTTTTCCAATCTTTCTCTCACGTGCCTTGAAGTAACAAACTTACCCTCTTTACCAAAGAACGGAGAATTGTTAATTGTGAAAACCATACTCATGGTTGGTTCGTCAATTTTAATTTTCTCCATGCCTTCCGGATTTTCGAAATCTGCAACAACGTCACCAATCTGGAAATTCTCTAAACCAACAATAGCACAGATATCACCATTTTGAAGTTCATTGACTTTCTTTTTGCCAAGGCCTTCAAAAGTGTAAAGTTCTTTAACACGCATTTTAGACATGGTACCATCGTTTCTGACAAGCGTTACCGGCTGATTGTCTTTTATCATACCTCTGTGCACTTTACCTACCGCAATACGTCCAAGATAGTTGCTGTAATCAAGTGAAGTGATCTGCACCTGAAGTGTTCCTTCGTGAATGGTCGGAGCAGGCACATAATCCAGAATGCAATCCAGCAATGGTGCAATATTTTCAGTTTTGGTCTTATAATCGGTGCTCATCCAACCTTGCTTACTGCTACCGTAAATAGTTGGGAAGCTCAATTGCTCTTCAGATGCTTCCAAATTGAAGAACAAATCAAATACTGCTTCGTGAACTTCATCCGGACGGCAATTTTCCTTATCCACTTTATTGATAAGCAAGATTGGTTTTAGTCCGAGCTGAAGTGCTTTTTGCAATACGAAACGGGTTTGAGGCATAGGACCTTCGAAAGCGTCCACCAGCAACACAACACCATCAGCCATTTTAAGTACACGTTCAACTTCACCACCGAAATCGGCGTGACCAGGTGTATCAATGATATTAATCTTGACACCTTTGTACTGCACTGAAACGTTTTTGGAGAAAATTGTAATCCCTCTTTCACGTTCTAAGTCGTTGTTATCCAGTATTAATTCACCGGATTCTTCATTTTCACGAAAAAGATTACAGTGATGTAGGATTTTATCTACCAAAGTCGTTTTGCCGTGGTCGACGTGAGCAATAATTGCTATGTTTCTTATGGCCTGCATGTATTAAAAAAAGTTTGCAAAGATAGGGAATAATTCTCTAAAGAGGAAGCTTTAATTTTATTGGCTCGGGAACATAAACTCCAACTGCCCCCTTCCCACCTACCAAAAAAAAATGGGTCCCGAAGAACCCATTTACTCACTTCTGCGAACACCTATTTTCGCTTATCGACTCACATTTTCAATTTTACCTTTTCATAGTTGCCGGAAAATTAGAATTGCCAAAGATCGTGTTCGAATGTAAAGAGGTCGTTTTTTATCTCATCTGACTTAAGCAATGCACCCTCTTTATCATTTTCGTACTCCTGGAAATCACTGATATAATTATCAAACACATTGCTCTCAAAAACAATATAGCTATCGAACAGGCGCATTTGAAACAAATCGTCGAAACTCAGCCTGGCAGCATCATTTTGTCTGTTAAAAAACTCCCATTTGCTCATCACATCTCTGGTGGCCTGATCCATTTTTATCCAGCAAAGTGGTTGTTCAGGACTAAGACCTATACCAATATCTTTTTGAAAAATTGGGGCTAATGCCAATATTCTGGGTTTGAAAACACCATGTTTGAAGTCGAAATTCCATTCTTCCATAACAAGAAATTTCTTAATAGTGTGGGCTTCAGTTACCACATCAATTATGGAGTCGTATCCAATTGTTGGGTCCTCCGGATCTGTCGGAATAAATATATGCACCTGAGTAGACAGTCGACTGCGGTAATCGGTGGTTGTGTATGGTGTCATCAGCGAATCGTTCTTGTAAGGTGTGATCAGCCCTTCCCACAAAGCATTAAACATATGGGCATTCAGGGCACTTTTAGGCCAATTGATGGACATATTCATCTTTTGGCGGGTGTCTATACAACGAATGACACGCTTTGTGTATTTAACATCCCCTTCGCGCAGATACACAAATGGTGTCGCAGTTCTCTCCCTAACCGCTACTTTGTAATAAGAGTTTAATTCACCACTGGTTATAAAATCAGTGTAATCAATCTGAGCTTTCAATTCCGGCAGAATCAAAAGACACAATAATTTCAAAATTGAAGCAAAATTTATCCTTTTCATATCTAAATATTTATTTAATCATTATTGAAAAATCACCCACCTTCACAGGGCCATTCGGACCACTTACTTTGATATCGTTGATATAAAGCAAATCGCCTGACTTAGCACCTGATATCATTGATTTCATTTTATCAGTTGAATTGCCAGTCACAGATACATCCTGAGAGGCTTTCTTAGAGACCAGATGTGCTGAATAGCCGCTTATTTTATAACCCACACCTTGAAAATAAAAATCCTCCAGTGCTGCAAATAAAAACTGCTGCATGAGCACAGTGGCTTTGTCATAAGTACCAGACTCAAGGCTACCCAATTTGATTTTTGGCTTTGGAACAGTGCGCAATCTGAATTTCATTTCACCCATAGATTTAATTTTTCCATCTGACATTCGAGCACTAACCAAAACTTTGCCTTCCCTGGCATTTCCTGAAACAGTTGCCATATATTTTCCTGCTCCTAGTTTTCTCAATGAAATGCCATTAGTCGAACTAACAATGGTATTTTCAGGGGTTATACCCGGTACTGATATCATGATGGGATTTTCGAGTCCGAAAAAGAGCACATTCATATTTTCCGCAGAAATTGCTGCAGAACCTTCATAGGAGTTCCAAACCAATGGTTCTGATTTTACGGTGATGGCTTTACCGGTATTTGGATCCATTGTTTCAATCTCGGCAATGAGTTGTTGTGAATTGGTCCCAAATGCAGGTATTCTCAGTCTGCCAATTCCATCCTTCACTTCTATATTTCTTCCATTAATCTTCATGACCGATTGAACTTTTGTGTCATAAGTCATCAATGCCACTTCGGCTTCAAAATACTCCCCACTCAAAACATTTTGTGACTGTGGTTTAATTAATGCCAATTGACCATCGTGAATAATTGTATTGATGTTTACATTTTCACCGAGAATACTCAATATATCAGACTCCAATTGTTTGCAGTCGTTTTGTGACTTACTTAACAATGTCATCACTCCGGCAAGAGGTGCTTCCACCAAATAGGTATTGACCCAGGTTTTCTTTTCCATTGAATTAGATTTTGGATCAATGGCTTTCAGTTGAGTGGTTGTCCGCAATGTGGCAATACTGTTTTCATCGTTTCTGGTACCTTTTAGCTGACTAAGTAATTTCTCACGAGTTTCATTGATACGTTTTTGAAGTTTAGAACCCTGGTCTTTTCCTTCAGTTTGAAAATACCGGGCATTGACTTCCATTTCATCGGGACGTTTCAACTCAGTTAATTCACCTTTAGTCTCAAGCTCCTCTCGTCCACCTCCGAGTTGTTCGATTTCCAATTTCATAGATTCAACATAGGCGCAGAATTCCTTAGAGAGTTTTCGGGTTTCGACGGCTCTTGAATACCATTCTTTTGCCCTCTCTTTCGACTTTGGGTCCTGAGCCATAAGTTTGATGGCGTTAAAAAGTTCGTTGTTTCTTTTATCCGTGTTTACGTTGGCATTGATGTATGACAATTCGAACAGATGAAATGATTTAAGAATCTCTCTTGAGACGTTGAGAGCTAGCATTGCAATCAATACGAGATACATCATATTGATCATTTTTTGTCTGGGTGATAGTTTTTGTTGGGCCATAGTAATTGCTGTTTAATTTTAATTGTTTTGTTAATAGTTTGTGATTGAACGGGGCAAATCAATTCCAGGTTCATTGCCATATTTGATTATCGGCAATAAACAATCATCCAGCTAATGATTAGCTTAAATGATACTAAAGGAAAAGCTGTAAAGTTAAAATGTGGAAGAGAGACTTGTCAGATTGAAAAACATGAAATTCTTGAATAGAAAGTAATTTCAAAACTGAACAGAGCGTGAGAATGAGCCGACAAAAGTATTTTGTTCAGCTATTCAAATCCTTAACCTGAACCGGTTAATTCAATTAAGTTGTTGGTTGTAAAAGCGTAGTTATTCATGATATTGATTGATGTTAATGCAAGACAGGGAGTTTGAATTCCCATCTATATATATAACGCTTAAATGTATGAGGATATTGCCTTTGAAAACCTTATAAATACACAGGTTTCAGACAATAGTCAAGAAAAAAGGGCAAAAAAAATCCCGGAAACTGGTCCGGGATTTTAAGTATCTTAATTGGAATTAGAACTGCCAGAGATCGTGTTCGAAAATGAACAAATCATTTTTGATTTCATCACTTTTAAGGAGAGCTCCTACTGCATCGTTTTCGTATTCTTGGAACTGATTGACGTAATTGTCAAATACGTTGGATTCGTAAACGATATAGCTATCGAACATTCTCATTTGGAAGAAATCGTCGTAATTTAAACGAGCGGCATCATTGTAGCGATTGAACATTTCAGTGTTGGCAAGCAACTGACGAATTTCGTCCATAGCAATCCAGCAGAGAGGTTGTTCGGCAGCTACAGCACCACCGTAAGATGGTCTGAAAATTGGAGCAATGGCGATGATTCTCGGCTTAAACACAGAGTGCTTGAAGTCGAAGATCCAGTCTTCCATGATCCAGTATTTCTTAATGTTCTCGTATTTGTAGATCTCGTAGTATACAGAGTCTATACCGATTGTAGGGTCATCAGGGTCGGTCGCGATAAACACGTTTACTTCCTGACCTCCACGTTTACCAAACTCTTCAACGTTATAAGTAGAGAGTAAGGAATCGGTTTTATAGGCTTTGATGGTACCGTTTGTCAGATTCTCATAGAGCAATCTGTTGAGCGGTTGACGAGGCCATTCCAACTGTTTGTTCATCTTCTGACGCACATCGATACATCTGATGACACGTCTTGAAAACTTGACATCAGCTTCTCTGAGGTGAGGATAGGCAACTACAGGAGTTTCGCGGACAGCCACTTTGTAATAGCTGGTATGCTCACCACTGGTGATGAAATCATCATAGTTAACCTGAGCATTGGCGCCGAACGCCAGAGATAATGCCAAGATGAAGATTATTCTTTTCATATTATTTGAATGTATATGTGATCGGGTTGAGTGGTTTTTCACCGCCTGGACCAGTAGCTCTGATGCTGGTAATAACAATCATGTCGCCGGTTTTTGCTTTGTTGGCAAAGTTTCTGATAGCGGCTGCGCTGTTACCTGTTACACTGGCTTCTTCCATATAACCTTTTTTAGGCATATAGATAACCTGGTATTTGGTGATAGTGAATTTCACACCGTCGAATACAAAACCATCAAGGTAAGCATATAGGATAGACTGTGCGGCAATTTCACCTTTGTTGTATGTTCCAGACTGTAAGCTACCCAATTGAGCAACTGGTTTTGGAACCAATTTAATCCTGAATGTTTGTTCGCCCATTTTTTTGGTTGAACCATCCGGCATTTTAGCACTTACTGAAATACTACCAGTCTTAGCACCTGCAGTAACAGTTGCCATATACTGACCGTCTTTCACTTTTTTAAGTGTGATACCTGAAGCATTTACTACGGTATTACCAGGAGTAACACCTGGAACTGAAATTGACATTGGGTTTTCTAAACCGACGTACAATACATTCATCGCATCAGCTGCAATAGTAGCAGATGGCTGGAATGAAGTCCATTCGACAGGTTTAGCAGCAACCCAAGCCAGTTCACCTGTTGCAGGGTCAATAGTTTTGATTTTAGCCTCTAATTTATGAGAACCAACTCCTGAAGCGGTTTGAGTGAAGATACCAATACCGTTATCGATTGAAGATGCTGGTAAAATTTGACCATTCACCATGATTTCAGTTGCGGCTGTTGAGTTATAAGCCATCAAAGCGATATTGGCTTTGAATTGAGAACCAGACATAACGTTGGTAGATTCAGCGATGATTAAAGCTGCAGTTTTATCAAACTTAGCAGTTGTAGCATCAATGTTCTCAGCCAATTTAGTCAGGATATCTGTTTCAAGTGATTTACAGTCGTTTTGTACTTTAGTCATCATAGCCATAACACCGGCGATTGGAGCGTGACCTAACACATCTCTTTCCCAGGTTATTTTGGCACCATTCTCATCTTTCAGGTCTTTTTCTACTTTGAAAGCGGTGGTTTTTCTTAAAGTTGGGATAAAAGTACTTTCATCTTTGATTCCTTTTAACACATCCAGCATTTTCTCACGAGTAGTTTCGATCAGGTCTCTGATGTCCTCACCTTTACCACGTTTACCGGCATCATCAGTACCGAGGTAATGCTTATGGCCTTCCATATCATCACCTTTACTCATTTCAGTTAAAGTACCTTTAGCCTGACCTTCTTCTAAGTCCTTTCTACCACCAGCAGCGGTTTCCATGGCTTTTTTGTGGGTCTCGATAGCTGCTACGAAATCAGCTGAAATTTTTTGTACCTGTTTTGCTTTTTCAGCCCACTTAGCGGCCCTTGCTTTTTTAGCAGGATCGTCAGCAGCAGCCTGGAAAGCATCCATCATGGATTTGTTCTTTTGAGTCAAAGCATCATTAGCTTTAACGAAAGACACTTCCATAAGGTGAAAAGCTTTGAGGATCTCGTTCGATATATTCAAAGCCAGAAGCGCGATCAACACGAGGTACATCATGTTGATCATTTTCTGCCTAGGGGATAATTTACCACTTGCCATTTCTTATTCTCTCCTTTCTTTTAGATTAAATAATAAAATTAGGCACGTGCTCCACCCATTGCGCTCAACATGTTACCATATACAGAGTTCAATGAACCCAGGTTTTTGTTCAACTTAACGATGTTTTCTTTGAATTCAGCGCTATCATTAGCAGTTGAAGACAAATTGTTCACCATAGTTGAAAGACCACCGGCAAATGAAGACATAGAGTTGCTGATTTCGCTTGAAGCGACACCGATAGACTCGATAGCTTTAGAAGCTTTGGTGATGTTAGTAGTATACTCTGAAGTTGCCAAAGTAGCGTTGCTAAGACTTGACATGTCTTTAACGTTATCGCTCAATGACTTCAAACCGTTGCCTAAGCTACCGATCAATTCCGGACCGATTTTAGCTTCAGCCAACATTT
Source organism: Bacteroidota bacterium (assembly GCA_963169345.1). Taxonomy (GTDB): domain Bacteria; phylum Bacteroidota; class Bacteroidia; order NS11-12g; family UBA955; genus JABMMZ01. The sequence continues at coordinate 57,867 of CAUJCT010000033.1, read as the reverse complement.
TATCCAATTGTTGTGAAATTGAACCTTGGTTGTTTTTAGATTTCTTTTCAGTTGGTTCGATACCGGCCAACTCTGGATAAACCAATGTCCAGTCATACTCAGCGTGAATCGGCTCAAATACAGATACGAAGAAAATCAACGCTTCTGTACCTAAACCAGCAATCAGCATTAGGTTAGCTCCTGGCCAGTGCATAATTTTAAACAATGCGCCAATGATTACGATTGAAGCTCCCCATCCGTAGACATAAGCCATTACTTTTTTAAATCCTTTACTCTCGAAAATGCTGTTACTGCTCATAATTGTTTAAATTGTTTTTAAGGTTAATGATAATTGTTATTTAAGTATTTAAAATTTGATTAATTTCTATTGGATTATTTTCTGTCCTTGTTAGAACGTCCAATGTAGTTTTGGATGCAACGGAAACCTACGTAACTCTTTGCTGTATCCTGGTACTCATATGCTCTGCTGCCATTCTGGATGAAGTAAGCAACGTCTTTCCAGCTGCCACCTTTTACTACTTTTCTCTTCATGGTAATTGGTGAATTCTCAGGACCAGTTCTGTTACCTTTTCCATCATTGGCATACTCGTCGATGTTGATTCTGTAGTCAGGATTCAAATCGTGAGTGAAACCATGTGATTGATTGCTCCATGCATTGATAGTCCACTCTGCAACGTTACCGGCCATGTTGTATAGACCGAAATCGTTAGGGAAATAACTGTCAACACGTACCGGATACATACCACCATCAGCACCGTAGTTACCTCTTAATGGTTTGAAGTTGGCTAACATACAACCTTTAGAGTTTCTGGTGTAAGGACCACCCCAAGGGTAAGGATTGCCTACACGGCCACCACCTGCTGCATATTCCCATTCGTATTCAGTTGGAAGACGGAAGTCTTCTGTAATAGGGTCATTGAATGACTCCCAGTAAGTATTTTTGTAGATTGTTCTCCAAACACAGAACGCATTGGCCTGGTGCCAGTTAACACCCACTACAGGATAATCATCGTATTTCACGTGGTTGTAGTAGTGACGAGCCATTGGATCATTGTATGCGTAAGTGAAGTCTCTCACCCAGCAAAGTGTATCCGGATAAACTAAAGTTTTGTTGGTTTTGATGTATTTTCTGCGGTTTTTAACACGACCTTCCTGGTATTTATCCTGGTTTTCTTTGTCGGTTGCAGCATACTGATAGTCGAACCACTGGTATTCGTATTCCAACTGGTTAACGTCAAGTTGTTTTTTACCTCTGAAACGTTCTTCAGCACCGTAGTACAACTCAGCGAGTTCATCTTTGTATTCATTAGGATCGAAATCCAATTCGTAGTTGATGAAACCCATGCCGTTGTTAACATCCTGGTCGCCATCGTAATCATCAGGGAAAGGGATGAAGAGTTTTTCATCACCAGACATGACGCGCATGATGGAATCGATCACAAAGTTGACGAATTGACGGTACTCGTTATTGGTGATTTCCGTTTCGTCCATCCAGAAGGCGACGATACTCACCTGTTTGTTAGGTGCAACAAAAGACTGGAAAACATCCTGGTCTCTTTGACCTGAGTGGTAGGTACCAGATGGGATGTAGACCGTACCGAATGGTTGCGGATGGAACCAAAGTCCACGACCTTGAACACCGATGAGATCACCTGTGCTTCTTGGTCCACAACCTACGAAGGTAAACAAGCCGAGGATAATGGCCAGCCTTCCTACGCTGAACACCTTGCTCCACTTGCCATTCTTGGTGGTTGTCGCTGAAAGCTGCTTGACAACTAAATCCAATTTACTATTCATGGTCATTCTGAAATATTTGTTTATGTGTGTGTTATTAACTTGGGTCAATTATGCAAAGATAGTGTATTCTGAACAATTGTCAAAAACAATATCATGAAGGAAACGAAAAAAAGTTCTCAATTATTGTACAGTGATGGAAAAAATGTGAAAAAAAATCTTATTCGTTTGATTCTCTGTGCATAAAAGGTGGTGTTACCAACGGAATATAAATTCTTTCTGGTGGTTTGATTGTAAAGCAATAGTTCAATTGCAGTTCATGTGTACCACTTGAAACACTCAAAATTTTAGACATGGTTAAGTCATAAGAATAACCTACTCTTAAACCTCTTAATGGTCCGTTAAAGCCTGAATAGCCCAGCATTAAAGAGAAGGCATCAGCCCAGGTTCTGTAAGCGACACCACCCCAAAGTTTCTTTTGATACTCAGCTAAAGCTGTGAAGTCAAACTGAATAATGGTGTTTTGCTTAATCATAACCGATGGGTGGAAGACCAAATCAGGATTACCAAGGAAATTGTCCATATCAACACCACCCATTACATATATATGTGGTTTAGGTGTAGAGATGTTTAAGCTTGGCAAGGTTCCCGGTGGCTGGTAGATATAGGTTGGTTGATTGAGATTGAGCATAGATGCGCCAATCCAAAGATTTTTAAACGTAGCTGAATTACTTAATGCATTGGTGTAATATAAACCTGCACCGAAAATAGTTTTACTATCGCTCACTTTAGTAGTAGGGATAGATGGGTCAGCTGGAGCCAATGGCTTTAACTTAGCGCCATCCAATCCTTTTTGAAGAATATTAGCTTCTATACCCAAGGCAATAGTAGCATCCTGACTAATAGGATATCTGAATGCACCATCAATTTTTATAGCTGTGCTGAACTCGTAACCTAATTTATCATTCATGAAAGCAATACCTAAGCCACCATATTTGGTTACCGGGGCTGAGAATGAAAAGTACTGCGTTTTAGGACCAACATTTTTCTGAGCTTCTCCCATTGGACCATTTGGATTTGTAGGATTCTCAGGATGGAATTCCAATGTACGGTCTTCGTAACCTAAATACTGGTAATGCGACAGAACAGAGAGACAAAATTTATCACCTGCACCGGCAGTAGCAGGATTAAACATCATTCTGTTGAACGCATAGTGAGTGGTGTAAGGATCTTGCTGAGCTGTCAAACGAGAAGCTCCGATCAACGCCACGACACCAAGTAATAGATGTGGAGAAAGTAATGTTCTTTTCATTGGTTGATTTTAGTACGTACGATTTACAAAGTTGTGGGATATAATTAATATAAACAAATTTTTTTGAGATTTATTGTAAAGCTTGTATGAAGCAGCCCAGATGATATGATAGCTTAATAAATTTGAGTCCACATATTTGCATTAAAAACTATACTATTTCGAACAAGAAATAACACAAAAAAAGCACCATCAGATGACAGTGCTTTTTTAAAAAAATTAATTCACAAATTAATACGTGTTGATGCGAATTCGTTTATTCAATTCTTCGACATCATGTCTGAATTTTTTATCTGTATCGATCAAATCGTTAACAGTCTGGCAAGCGTGAATAACTGTACTGTGGTCACGGTTTCCGAAGTGAGTTCCAATATTTTTAAGTGATGCTTTTGTTAAATCTTTAGCGAAGTACATAGCGATTTGTCTTGCTTGTACAATTTCGCGTTTTCTTGTTTTGGATTTAACAGAATCGACAGAGACATTGTAGTAATCGCAAACCAGTTTTTGAATGTAATCGATGCTGATTTCTCTGGTAGCATTTTTGACAAAATTCTTCATCATTTGCTTTGCCAGATCCAGATCAATTTCTTTTCTGTTGAGTGAACTTTGAGCCAGAAGTGAAATGAGAGCACCTTCAATTTCGCGAATGTTATTGTCTACATTGTGAGCGATATACTCCACTACTTCTCTATGAAGGGTTAAACCACTTTCGTAAGCTTTATTTTCGAGGATAGCGATTCTTGTTTCGAAATCCGGAACAGATAAATCTGCTGACAAACCCCATTTGAATCTTGATAATAATCTTTCATCTACATCTTTGATATCTTTAGGTGCTTTATCACTGGTCAGGATAATTTGTTTTCCTGATTGGTGCAGCTGATTAAATATAGTGAAGAATATTTCCTGGGTACGTGTTTTCTGAGACAACTGATGTATGTCATCAACAATAAGGACATCAAGACTTTGATAAAAATTTACAAAATCATTTTGGTTATTTGCTTTTACAGATTCGACATATTGGTTGACGAATCTTTCGGCAGAAACATAGATGACTGTTTTATTTTTATTAACCTGTTTGATGAGGTTTCCTATTGCATGGACCAGGTGCGTTTTTCCTAAACCAACACCACCAAAAACCATTAAAGGATTGTAAGCGGTTCCACCCGGGTTATGAGCAACTGCCCAACCTGCACCTCTTGCAAGACGATTGCATTCACCTTCAATAAAATTATCGAAAGTATATTTAGGATTTAGTTGAGAGTCGATTGGAATTTTTCTCAACCCCGGAATGATAAAAGGATTCTTGATGTTATTAGTAACATTCAAGGGTAGATTGACTTCATTGGTTACAGGTTTCTTGCTACTGCCTGTAGGTACGTTAATTGTGTAAGGACCGTTAGTAGGTGTGCTGTTTTCAACAATGATGTTGTATTCCAGTTTGGCACCGACACCAAGTACTTGTTTCAATGTTTTTTGTAGAAGCGTCACATAGTGTTCTTCCAACCATTCATAAAAAAACTGACTTGGCACTTGAATGGTTAACACTTTGTTTTCTAACTTAACAGATCGGATGGGTTCGAACCATGTTTTAAAACTTTGAGGATTTAGATTGTCCTTGATAATTTTAAGGCAATTCGTCCAAACTGATTCTGCGTTAAATTGTTGTCCACTCATGCTCATTATAATGCTTTGATTTTCAAATGTTTATTTAAAGGTGTATACTTTTAAATTCAATTCTGAAATTACGTTTAAAAAAAGTTATTAAAAAAATTTTTTTGTGTTGCTTGTTAATTTTTTTTAGCCAAAATTAAGGCGATTCTGTCTTGTCAAAATACGATTAAGCCTACTTGAAATTAACAATAAAAAAATAAAGGCTTAACGAAAAAAAATTTTATGTTTTTTATAAATAAAATTTTCTCAAAAATTAACCTCTGTATTCTCCAAAAACATCTCGTAATACATCTGCAATTTCTCCTAGAGTAGCGTATGCTTCAATACAATTAATGATGTATGGCATTAAGTTATCATTGCCTTTCGCTGCATTCGACAAGGCATTCAAATGTGCTTCAACAAGTTCAGAATTTCTTTCCTGTTTTAACTTATTGATTTTATCCATTTGAACTTTGCGAATGCTATCATCAATTTTCAAAACCGACTGCGCAGATGCTTCTTCCTGAACAAACTTATTGACACCTACAATTACTTTACTGTTATCTTCAATGGCTTTTTGATAGGCGTATGCACTTTTAGCAATTTCATTTTGCATGTAGCCTTGTTCGATTGCAGAAACACTTCCACCCAAAGCATCAATTGCATCGATATAACTTTGAGCAAGTTTTTCCATTTCATCCGTCAGTGCCTCTACATAATAACTACCACCCAAAGGATCAACTGTATTTGTTACACCACTTTCGTAACCTATGATTTGCTGTGTGCGCAATGCGATGCGTGCAGCTTCTTCAGTTGGTAAACTTAATGCTTCATCATAACCATTGGTATGTAAACTTTGCGTTCCACCCATTACGGCGGACAGTGCCTGAAGAGTTACTCTTATAATATTATTATGTGGTTGCTGAGCAGTTAAAGTAGAGCCACCTGTTTGAGTATGGAACCTTAACATTTGTGCTTGCGGGTCATCTGCACCAAGTGATTTTGTAATATTGGCCCACATTCTTCTTGCTGCTCTGAACTTAGCAACTTCTTCAAAAATATCATTGTGAGCATTAAAGAAAAAAGACAAACGTTTAGCAAATACATTAATATCTAAACCTTTTTCCTGAGCAGCTTTCACATACGCTTTTCCATTTGCAAGTGTAAAAGCCAGTTCCTGAGCGGCAGTACTTCCTGCTTCTCTGATGTGATAACCAGAAATTGAAATTGTATTCCACTTAGGCACTTCTTTACTACAGTATTCGAAAATATCTGTAATAAGTCGCATGCTGGGTTGAGGAGGATATATATATGTACCTCTTGCTGCATACTCTTTTAAGATATCGTTTTGAATTGTGCCTGAAATTTTCTTGAGATCGGCTCCCTGCTTTTTAGCCAAAGCAATATACATGGCGAGTAAAGTTGAAGCCGTAGCATTGATGGTCATGCTTGTCGTAATATTTTCAAGACTGATTCCATCAAACAAAGTTTCGAAATCTTTCAGTGAATCGATAGCGACACCCACCTTCCCTACTTCACCTTCTGAAAATTCATGTGAGCTATCATATCCGATTTGAGTTGGCAAGTCGAAGGCAACAGATAAACCCATTGTACCTTGACTCAGAAGATAATGATATCGTTTGTTAGATTCTTCAGCAGTTGAGAAACCGGCGTACTGTCTCATGGTCCAGAGACGACCTCTGTACATGTCTTCTCTTATACCTCTTGTAAAAGGAAAGCTTCCTGGTTGTTCAGCGTTACCGGAACTGTAATGCTGTTGTATTTCTATACCGCTATCGTTTTGAATAATCTTCTTTTCCACTACACTGCAATATTAAGGACATGTTGAAAACAAAAGCAAATGTTTTTTAGTAGAAGTTTTGATTTAGCAGTATTAGTATCTATTTAAATTTATCAATTTGAGAAAACGCTTGAAAATACTTATGACTAATATGCCTGTAATTTGATCGACCACAACTAAAATATTAAGATGAAAAACAAAGATTAAATACGGTTTTAAAAAATGTGTTTTATCTCAAAATTAAATCTTATAAAACTGTGATTGCTTTTAGTTTTTTATATAAATCCATTTCAATAATTCATGTTCTGCCCGCAATAAATATGGCCTTTGAAACAAATTTCATTTGCAAAAAAAAAAATGCTTTTGTCTCTAAATACTATTTATGAGACCAGCAGTAATTAAGGAAAATTTAAATTATTTTAGAAATACAGATTGATTTCTGCTTTAAGAAAATCAATTGCCTTATGAGTAGGAATTGTATTTTCGGTAATCATTTTATCGATAATGGCTTTGGACAAATCAATACCACTGGCATTAGGATCGAGGTTCTCGTATGTTTCGTGAACCAGTTGAATAACTTCTTCTTTCACCACTTTAATAATGTTCCAAGCCTGATTGCTGATGTAAATCTGTTGAGACAAGTTGTGCATGAACTCCTGGCTAACTGCAGACTCCATCAGGTGTTTCAATCCTCTTGCAGTGTTGGTGCCATCGTTATAATTATTTATCAGCATCTGAGGACTGATTCTTTCGAGAAACAGAATCATTCTTTCATAAGCCTGAAGTTTAAGTGGAGTAAGCAGACTGGCATTTTGTTTTCTCAATTCCAATTGCAGTCTGTTCTGATGATCTTCCATTACCTTATTGATAATTACATAACAAACCGCAAGAACAACAAGAGACGGTATAACGAATTTCAATATTTCTAGAACATCATGTAATAGCGGATCCATCGGCTGTAATTTGAATAAGGAATGCAAATTTAATAAACTTTATCGTCTTTGCACCAAATAAAAAAAAAATTTTAAGCAGGACTTTCAATACAAACAGATTTGTCCATATTAAATTGCTATTGGTAGAACCGGAGTATTAAATTTCGCGAGAAGACTTAAATTGCGAGCCAAATCATTTGTACTTGAATACGCTTCAGAACATACGTATCGCCTTAGATTCCATCAAAGACAATTTGCTTAGGACCATATTAACCTGTCTGATTATTGCTATAGGTATTTCGGCATTGGTTGGCATGCTGACAGCTGTAGATGGATTTGAAAATGGTTTATCAAAAACTTTTCAGCGTATGGGGAGTAACACCTTTAATATACGCAACAGAGATGGCAATATCAGACTTGGAGGAGGACACGGTGAAAAAAGGATTGAGTATGCTCCTATTACCTATGCAGAAGCGCGTCAGTTTCAAAAAGAATTTAATGTCCCTGCCACAATATCTCTTACAACATCTATCAATTTTAATTCAACACTCAGAAGTGGTTCAAAGAAAACCAATCCCAATGTCAGAGTACTTTCGATAGATGATCATTATTTCAAAGTCAGTGGTACTGAATTATCTTACGGAAGAAACTTTACGCCCAATGAAGCATCCAGCGGCAGTAAAAACATCATAGTAGGTCGGGATATTGCACTTTTGCTTTTCGACAAAGAAGATGCGACTGGAGAAGTGCTGAGTATGGGTAATTCGCAATACACTATAATAGGTGTTTTAAAAAGCAAGGGCAGTAGCATGGGCATGGGAGGCGAAGACCGTATGGCATTTATTACCAATACTGAAGCCAAGGGTCAATATTTAAATTCTACCAATTCGTTTACGATAGCTGTAGCTGTAGACAATATAAAACAGCTTGATATGGCGATTTCGGAAGCTGAAGGATTAATGCGTGGAATCAGGCGAATTGAAATTGGAGCACCTTCCAACTTCAGTGTGGTTGCCAGTGCATCGATATCCGAAAAACTAAAAGACAATTTAAAGTCGGTAAAAATATTTGCAAGTTTTGTTGCTGTTATTACTCTTATTGGAGCAGCCATTGGTTTAATGAATATTATGCTGGTTAGTGTTACAGAAAGAACCAGGGAAATAGGCACCAGGAAAGCACTTGGAGCCACTCCCGGCACTATTAAAGCTCAATTTTTAACTGAAGCTGCTGTTATTTGCCAGTTAGGTGGAATTGGTGGTATTATACTTGGACTTATACTTGGCAATATTATTTCCCTGCTCATGAATTCAGGATTTATCATTCCCTGGGCATGGATAGTTCTTGCGGTTGTTGTTTGCTTTGTGGTTGGTATTGTTGCCGGTTATTATCCAGCTTCAAAAGCTGCCAAACTTGATCCGATTGAAGCTTTGAGATATGAATAGTCTTGTTAGTTAGATTCAAATACCTTTGAACCTATTCTAACTAAATTGCTGCCACATTCAATGGCTATTTTATAATCGCTGCTCATACCCATTGAAAGAGTTTTCAATTGTAATTGCGGGTAATTTTCATTCAATTCATCAAATAAATGTTTTAAGGATTTGAACTCTGTTCTTATCTGTTCAATATTTTCTGTATTGGTTGCCATCCCCATTAATCCATTGATTTTTACATGAGGCCATCGACCATTGACATACTCTTTTATCAGGCTATGACATTCATCAAAGTCTAACCCAAATTTAGTTTCTTCATTTGCAATATAAATCTGCAGCAGCCCCTCCACTACCCTATTGTGCTTTAGAGCTTGCTTTTCAATTTCATCCAGTAATTTAACACTGTCAATACTTTGGATACACTGAATAAATGGCAAAATATATTTTACTTTATTGGTTTGCAGGTGGCCAATGAGGTGCCATTGTATATCCTTTGGCAGAGCCTCCCATCTTTCGAGAAGTGCTTGAACTCTGTTCTCAGCAAATACTCTCTGGCCTTCATTATACACTGCCTGAATTTCATCAAGACTTCTATATTTAGAGACAACCACTAATTGAGCGTGGCCTAATTCTTGTCTTAATCGGGTTATGTTTTCAGCAAGCATTATATTTGCAAAAATAATGAGAAAGTTAACATTTTATCTGATGTGTCTTATCATGAGTTCATCCTGTGGAAGTGCTCCAAGTGACAACACTTCATCAAAACCTGATTGGGTATTGGATGAAAACAAAATGGTAGACATCATTGTTGATTTGCGTATTGCCGATGCAGCAGTATATGCCAATAGCAATATGCCACCGAGAGATAAAGTAAAAGACTGGGCTTTCATTATGAAAAAATATCATATACACGACAGTATTTTTCGCAAGAGTCATGATTACTACGCCGGTCATCCTGATATAGCTGAAGATATTTACGAAAAAGTGATAGACAGGTTGAACGAGATGGTGGCAGATAATCAGGATAATTAATTATAAGCATTTTGAGCGTCTCAAATTACCCGGTCAATATTGAAGAAAAACTTGGTTTCGACAAGATAAAATCTTTTATAGCAGCTGAATGTCATACTGAAGCAGGTCGAAAATCCATAGAATCCATGCGGTTCTTCAGAGACTACAAACAGGTTCATCAATCATTGCTGCAAATTGCTGAGCTCAATCAATTGTTATCTGAGTCATTTGTTTTTGAATTTCCTGAAGATACCGAACTTGTGAATGACCTTCTGCATCAATCCGATAAAGAAGGGATGTGGCTTCAGGAAGATGAATTATTTGTGGTGATGCTGGCAATGAGGTGTTATCAAACCAATATCGACATCATCAGAAAAAAAGGCACAAGTGTTCCTCATCTGTATGAACAGCAATCACATTTAATAGAACTGAAGTCCGCAGCAGAATTAATTTCAGGTATACTGGATAAAGAAGGTAAAATAAAACCCGATGCCAGTTCGGCCTTATGGGATATCAGCAAAAAAATAGACAAAAAAGAGAAAGAGGTTCGCAAACTGTTACAAAGTAAATTTGAGCAGGCAAAGAAAAACGGTTGGGCTGGTGATACGGAAATCACCATCAGAAATGAGCGATTGGTTATACCAATTATTGCAGAGCATAAAAAGAAGATGCCTGGTTTTGTTCACGATGACAGTCAAAGCGGTAAGTTTCTTTACATTGAACCTATAGAGTGCTTTGAAGAGAACAATGCCTTAAAGGAATTGTATTTTGAGAGAAAGAAAGAAATTGAACAGATACTCAAACATGTTACTGCTCAATTAGCACCTTACAAACAACCTGTATTCAAGCACGCTCAGTTTTGTGTTTTCCTGGATACATGTCGTGCGAAAGCAATATTTGGAAGCAAGCTACGTGCCTGTGAGCCTCAATACACACAGCATCATGACGAAACTCACCTGATAAAGGCACGTCATCCATTGTTGTATTTGCATTTGATTAAAGACAATAAAGAGTTGGTTCCGCTCAATCTTCAGTTAAAGAAAGGCAACCGACTCATCCTTATTTCAGGTCCAAATGCGGGTGGTAAAAGTATAGCTTTAAAAACTGTAGGATTGCTGCAATATATGTATCAATGCGGATTGCCGATACCCTTAGATCCGGACAGTAAATTATCGGTTTATCAATCTATTTTTATTGATATCGGAGATAATCAATCATTGGAAAACAATCTGAGTTCGTACAGCAGTCACCTGGTAAACATGAAATTTTTCATGGAACATGCCAATAAAAATTGCCTGTATCTGATAGATGAGCTTGGCAATGGAACGGATCCATCCATCGGGAGTTCGATTGCTCAATCCATACTGGAGCACATGTTGTCTAAAGAGGCTATAGGAGTTGTGACAACGCATTTTGGAAATTTAAAAGCCTGGGCAGGACAGACGGATCATGTGAGAAATGCCCGTATGCTTTACGATTTGCAGAAACTGGAACCCAAATTTGTGCTTGAACTGGATAAGCCGGGTTCATCATTTGCCATAGAAGTGGCGAGTAAAGTTGGGATAGATGAAAAAATCATTCAAAGAGTTCGCAAAATCAATCAATGGAAACAGCATATTGATTTAGATGAATTGCTTGCAGAAAATGAGAAGAATCGCCTGGAGCTCACCGATATGAAAAAAAGAGTTGAGGACAGAGAAAAGGTGCTGGATAAAATGATTGCGGATTATGAAACGCTCAAACAATCTCTGAGTGAAAACAAAAATCAGATCATCAATGAAGCTAAAAAGAAAGCTTCAGGAATATTGGATACTGCCAATCAGAAGATAGAGCAAACAATCAAAGGCATTCAGGAGAACAAAGCAGAAAAAGCCAAGACCAAACTTTTAAGACAGGATTTGGAAAAATTCAAAAAGTCGGTTGAACCTGAACAAATTCCTATGAAACAGGAAAAAGCACCTGAAAAGGAAAAACGTCAGGAGCAAGTATTAAAAGTTGGCAGTACTGTGAAGCACCATCAGCACAAAGTAAGTGGTGAAATATTGAAAATAAAGAAAGATCAGGCTCAGGTTTTATTTGGACAGGTTACCATGTGGCTTCCCTTAAGTGAGTTATACTCGAGTGTTCCGGATAAAAAACACCAACCAAAAACGGCTACTTTCAACGCCAGATTATTTGAAAAACAGAGTAATTTCAGAGCAGAATTAGATTTGCGGGGAATAAGAGGAGAAGAAGCCATTCAGCAATTGGAGAACTGGTTGCACGATGCCCATTTGTTAGGTATGTTTACATTGAAAATTGTGCATGGCAGAGGTCATGGTATCTTAAGAAAACTCATCATAGAGCATTTAAAATCCACTCCATTTGTCGTGTCTTTTGAACACGAAACTGAGCAACTGGGAGGCGATGGTGTTACATTGGTAAAAATCAAATAGGAAATTCTTCCTGATAACTTATCAAGTTTTAGTTTAAGCCACTCTCCTACTGCACCAATTGTCCTGTTAACAACAACAACTGAGTCTCAGCAAGTTTTTCTATGTATTGGTTATTAATGTATCTGTAATTGGTTTCTACAAAAACACTTTGAGCCTCTATGAGTTCAAGTATGGTACTTTGTCCTTCAGAGAATCGCTTCTCCATCAACTGAATGTATTCTTTTGAAATTGATAAAGAAGAACTGTCGGATTGGATTTGTTTATGAGCAGATTCAAAATCATTCCATGCTCTGTACAATTGAGAACGGGTATCTCTTCTTATGATTGCCATCTGCAATTCGCTGTTCTGCACATTGAGTTTGGCGTTTTCATAATTAACTTTATTGACATTTCCGGTAAACAATGGGATTGAAATACCTAAACCAATTTGTGGTCCCATGCCCTGATTGTACAGTGAAAATCCAGCCTGACTCTGAGAAAGATTATAGTTATACGCACCATTCAGTCTTACCAAAGGCATTTTAGCTGCTGCAATTTCAGATTGAGTTTGTCGGGCTATATCCAAACGGTTCTGGGCAATAATTAAATCAGGATTTTTAGCTAAAATGGAATCCAGCGCACTTAAACTCAGACCCGATTTGGTCAACTCTATTGACTTAACAAGATAAGTTGAGTCAGGACTGAAATTAATCAGGCTGTTCAAAGTGATGTAGGCACTGCTGAGCAAAGCACTTTGAGAAGTGACAGCCTGTCGGCGCGATTCCAGATCGAGCTTAGCTGTAAAAATATCCGCATTGTTAGCCAGACCTGCGGATTGTCTGACCTGAATTAACTCGAGTCTTTTAGAAGAAAGTGATTCAAGAAAATTAAGTACAGTCAGCAATTCCTTTTGACGAATGATATTGCCGTAAGCAGTAATTACCTGACTGATGGTTGTCTGTACATTTTTTTCAAAAGTATTTCTGGCTGCTTCATCCTGAAACTCCAATCTGTTTTTAGCAGCGTACATACGACTTCCATCGTACAGAGTATAAGCAACCAATAGTGATGCGTTGACGGAATTGGAAAAAACATTGTTTCTTTCAATCGTTGTACCATTTGTAAACTTTTGATTGATATTGGTCAATGCCGGCGTACCGGATACATTTAAACTCACATTTGGCAACATTCCTGCCATACCCGGGTTATTGCTGTTATGAGCAATGAGTGCCTCATTTTCGGAAACTTTTAATTCGAGATTATTAGACAAGGCCAGTTGAATTGCCTGTGCCAGCTCAAGTGTTTGGCTATTCACAGACATCAGGGGCAATATAAAAAGCAACAATAGTTTAATTTTCATGATGGGTTGAATATTTTTTATCACGAGAGAAGAACATATAAATAGCAGGAATAACAAACAAGGTTAAAATAAGCGAAAACATAATTCCACCAACAACTACAACACCCAGAGGAATTCGGCTTGTTGCCGCAGCTCCTAGAGAGAGAGCAATTGGCAAAGCGCCTAAAGCAGTTGCCAGACTTGTCATCAGGATTGGTCGCATCCTTTGAACTGAAGCATCCATAATAGCCTTGTACTTATCAATACCCTGTTCTCGTTTTTGATTGGCAAATTCAACGATTAGAATCCCGTTTTTAGTCACAAGCCCCACGAGCATAATCATACCAATTTGTGAGAAAATATTGATGGTATTTCCTGTTAACCACAAACTGAGCAGAGCGCCTGTCAAAGCCAGAGGTACTGTAATCATAATGGTTAGCGGGTCTATGAAACTTTCGAATTGTGCAGAAAGCACCAGGTAAATCAGAACTAAAGCCAGGACAAATGCAAAGGAAGTATTGGAAGACGACTCTGCAAAGTCACGCGAAGGTCCACTTAAAGAAGTTTGAAAATCTCCGTCCAGAACTTTATCTGCAATTTTCTCCATTGCTTTAACACCATCGCCAATTGTCATACCAGGAGCCAGAGAAGCTGAAATTGTTGCAGACTTGAATCGGTTGTAGTGATACAATTGAGGCGGGTTGCTGTTCTCGTTGATTTTAATCACATTGCTCAATTGAATCATTTCACCTCTGTTGTTTCTGACATAATACTCATTCAAATCTCCCGGATCGTCCCTGTCATTTCGCACCATCTGACCAACAACCTGATATTGTTTACCATTCATTATAAAGTAACCCAAACGCCCTCCGCTTAAAGCCGATTGAAGCGTAACAGCGACATCCTCAACACTCAGACCCAGGTCTTTTGCTTTTATTCTATCAATACTCACTTCAAGTTCAGGTTTATTAAATTTCAGATTAGCATCCACCATTTGAAAAGTTTTATCCTTACGGGCTTCAGCTAAAAATTTAGGCATGACTTCTTTGAGCTTATCAAAATTTTGAGTTTGCAAAACAAACTGAACCGGAAGTGAACCTCTTGAACCGAAACCAACACTGATGGTCTGTTCCTGAACTAAAAACACTCTGCTATCATTGAAACGCATCAGTTTAGCATTAGCATCGTTAACAATTTGCTCCTGAGTTAATGTTCTGGTATCAGGATCAGAAAGTACTATTCTACCAAATGCAGAATTAGTGGATCCATTTCCAAATGATACGTTTGTAGCAGCAAAAACAAAATCACGCTCAGGAATGCTATCATAGAAAAACTTACCAAGTTCCTGAGTGAAATTATCCATATAGTCAAATGAAGTACCTTCAGGAGCAGTTGCATTGAATCTAAACTGACTTTTATCTTCCATAGGCGCCAGTTCAGACTGAATATTTTTAAACAGAAACACAATAGCAACAGCACAAACTGCCAATATGCCCCATGAAGTCCATTTCAACTTCATGAACCGGCTCAGCATACTCCTATAACCATTTTCCAAACCTTCGAAGAAAGGTTCAGTTTTAGTATAGAACCAGGAAGGTTTACTGTTTCTTCTGTTGAGCATGACATTTAACACCGGCGTTAGAGTAAGCGATACAAATGCAGATATTAATACTGCCCCGGCTATCACAATTCCAAACTCCCGGAACAGACTTCCTACGAATCCCTGAATGAAAATGATAGGCAGAAATACAACAGCTAGGGTAATGGAAGTACTTATAACGGCAAACACAATTTCCCTGGACCCTTCCCTGGCTGCTTGTTTTATATCCATCCCTTCTTCCAGTTTCCTGAAAATATTTTCTGTAACAACAATCCCGTCGTCGACCACCAAACCGGTAGCAAGAACAATTGCCAGCAAGGTGAGCACATTGATACTGAAACCCGCGACATACATGATAAAGAAGGCTCCAACCAAAGACACCGGAATATCGATTAGCGGACGAAAAGCAATGCTCCAGTTTCTGAAAAACAGAAACACAACAAGTACAACCAATATCAAAGCTATTATCAGTGTTTCCTCGACTTCTTCAAGAGCACGCTTAACATTTTTAGTATTGTCGAGAACAACTGTAAACTCAATATCCTCAAAACCTTTTTGCTTTTTAATTTCTTCCAGACGTTTGTAGAATTCGTTGGATATATTAATAAAGTTAGCTCCGGGTTGAGGAGCAATACCACAAGCCACGTTATTGATGCCATTCAGTCTGGTACCAATTTCTTCAGACTCACTGCCCAATCTGACATCAGCAATATCGGCCAGTCGCACGATTCCATTCTGGTCTTCGCGAACAATTAACTGTCTGAAATCTTCTTCCGAGGTTAACCTGCCTTGAGTTTTAACTACCAATTCGGTATTGGTCCCATAGATTTTACCACCCGGCAATTCAATATTTTCTTTGTCCAGAGCCTGCTTAATATCATTCAGAGTAATGCCATACGCATTCATTCTGTCAGGTTTGTAATCCAGGCGCATCGCATATCGGCGCAATCCAAAGATATTGACACCGGCCACATCCGGAATGGTTTGAAATTTTTCCTGCAAAACATTTTCAGCAAAGTCACTCAATTCGAGCATACTTTTATCCCTGCTTTGCACTGCCAGAATGATAATGACATCGCCACTTGCATCGGCTTTGCTAACAACAGGAGGAGCATCAATATCGGCAGGTAATTGTCTCTGAGCCTGTGCAACTTTATCTCTCACATCACTGGCTGCGGCATCTAAATCTACATCCAGATTAAATTCTACTGTAACAATACTGCTACCCTGATTACTTGAAGAAGTGATGGTTCGAATACCCTGAATACCATTAACCGCTTTTTCGATTGGTTCTGTAATCTGGCTTTCTATGATATCGGCATTGGCACCTGTATAGTTAGT
Organism: Bacteroidota bacterium; assembly: GCA_963169345.1. Taxonomy (GTDB): domain Bacteria; phylum Bacteroidota; class Bacteroidia; order NS11-12g; family UBA955; genus JABMMZ01. The sequence goes on along the minus strand of CAUJCT010000033.1, from coordinate 41,303 downwards.
TCGTATACTGATATTAGGCGGATCAATTGCCGGGTATTCGCGCAGACTGAGATATTTATATGCAACACCTCCAAACACCAGAATAATGATGCTGCATACGATTGCAAATACAGGACGTTTTAAACTAAATTCTGAAATACTCATATTTAGTTCTATTTAATGTTTCTGATAATAACCTCGGCATCCGGTTTCAAATACAAAAGTCCATTAACGGCAAATGTATCACCCTCTTCAATACCTGAAATAATTTCAACAAAAGCCTCTTTTCTAAGGCCTGTCTCTACATTGGTCATTTTAACTTTACCATTTTTAATGACCGCAACCTTTTTAAATCTGGTTTCAGGAATGATACAATTGCTTGGCAGTACTATACGCTTTTTTGTTTCACCTTCATTAAACAATACGCGTACAAAAGCACCTGGATTTAAACCCTTATTATCACCTGAAACAACTGCTCTGATTTTAATATTTCTTGTCGCTGTATTGACCTGAGGTTCGATACCAATAACAGTTGCAGGGTATTTTTTACCAACATCATTGACAACTTCGACTTTTAAACCATTGTAAATACTACCTGAATAAGTTTCAGGCAATACAAAGTCAACCTTCATGCTATTGACAGATTGCATGGTTGCCATGATATCCTGAGAAGAAACAAAGGCGCCTTTGCTTACATTTCTGAGACCAATAACACCGGTGAAGGGCGCTTTAATTTCAGTCTTTCTGATTAAGGCATTTGTATAGGCGATATCTGCTTCTATATTATTAACCTGATTGACAGCCTGATCATACTCAGCAACGTTTAAGCCTTTAACATCCAGTAAGGCACGCAATCTTTTTTCATTTGTCTTAGCCAGTTCGAGTTGTGCGTTGTATTTGCGAAGTTGAGCCTGAAGATCTTCATCATTGAGTTTTACCAGAACAGTACCTTCGGATACCAGAGCACCTTCTTTAATATTAAGGAATACGATTCTTCCGGGCACTTCCGATTTAAGTTCCACAAAGTCGAGGGCTAATACTGTACCATTAGCTTCAACGATATTGGAAAGTTCGGAAGCCTTAGCGATAGAAACATCAACAGCTACCGGACCTGATGATTTACCTTTATCTTCTTTTTTTGCCGACTTATTTCCGCAAGAGGCTGCTACAGTGGCGAGAGCTAATAAATAGAGAAAATAGTTTTTAAACATTAGATTTAAACATAAATAAAAAAACGAACAAATGGTGTTTTCAATTAAGGGTTCAAATCTAGCGATTTAGCTTCAATAAAATCGCATTTGTTGTAACAATAGTAGAATAGAAAAAAATGATTTAAACCTTTTCAGGTTCAGGCAGTCGTTAGCGTGAAGAACATTCAGAAGTCATTAAAGACTCCAGTATTCCATAGTCTTGAAACTACCTCTGTACAAGCCTTTCAGATCGAGCACAAAAGATTTAGTATTACAAATTGAACTGAAGTAAGCTTCGTTCAGATCTTTGTATTCTTTATGACTTACAGCTACGATAACACCATCGTAACCTGAGCCAATTGATTTGGCAAGATGAAAGCCGTATTCTTCAAATACTTCTTCAGCATCGGCTCTTGGGTCTACCACTTCAACATCCACACTGTAGCTTTGAAGTTCTTTAACGATATCTACAATTTTAGAGTTTCTGATATCTGCCACATCCTCTTTAAAGGTTGCACCTAGTATTAAGATTTTTGCTCCTTTAATTTTCTTATCGTTACTGATGAGTTTTTTGATGGCAATTTTTGCAATGTGAGCACCCATCATATCATTGGTAAAACGGCCTGCTGCAATTACACGGGGATGCAATCCCAATTCAGTTGCTTTATAGGTAAGATAATATGGGTCGACACCAATACAGTGACCACCAACCAAACCCGGACTGAATTTAAGGAAATTCCATTTGGTACCTGCCGCTTCAATTACATCAAAAGTATTGATGTTCATTTTATCAAAAATCAGACTCAGTTCATTCATCAGGGAGATATTCAAATCGCGCTGAGTATTTTCAATAATCTTTGCAGCTTCAGCTACTTTAAGAGTAGGTGCTTTATGAATGCCCGCTGTTATGATAGAACCATAAAGAGCGGCAATTTCTTCCAGACTTTCGCTGTCACTGCCGGAAACTATTTTTAGAATTTTGGTAAGCGTATTGACTTTATCACCAGGGTTAATTCTTTCAGGGGAATAACCTACTTTAAAATCGACGTTGAATTTCAATCCACTTTCCTTTTCCATCACAGGAATACAATCTTCCTCGGTACAACCAGGATAGACTGTTGATTCAAAAACGACATAATCACCTTTTTTCAGCACCTGTCCAACAGTTTTAGAGGCACCAATCAAAGGTTTAAGATCAGGATTTTTGGCTTCATCTATAGGAGTAGGCACAGCTACTATATAAAAGTTGCAGGAACGGATATCATCCAGCAAATGTGAAAACTTGATATTGCAACCTTGAAATTCAGAAGCAGGTACTTCCTTACTAGGGTCTTCATGTCTGTTAAGCATATCTACCCTTTTAGGATTGATATCGAATCCGACTACCTTATACTTTCTTGCAAATTCCAGTGCAAGTGGCAGACCGACATAACCTAAACCGATTACTGCAATCGACTTTTCACCACTTTGAATGTCATTGAATATTCCCATTGAATAATGTGATTGATTATAAAGTTGGCAAAATTAAGGGAATTGCTTAAAAAAATGAAAAAGCCCGGAATGGGTTATAACACCCTTGTCAACATTTGGTTCAAACCGATTTAGTTCTTTACAGCTCTAGGCTTCCAGGTCTTATCAACCACATCATAATGACTGTTGACATCCGGAAACATGATATATTCTTCCTCTGAATTTTCAGGCAAATACGCTTCAACTGAGCCTTTTTCAATCAAAGTTCTAAATAACAAGGCACTTTTTTTCATTAATTCAGGCCATTTCATTTTCCATGTCCAGAATACTTCTTCGAAGCTTGAGGTGTCAATAGCTCCATTTATGTTATTCTTGTAACGGGCACAAAGGCTGGAGTATTTATCGCTTTTAATACTGGGCTCCAGTCTTGATATCATGATATAATTGTACCCATCTTTTGCCTTTGTAAAGTATAGCAATTTATAGTCTCGCTCAACTTTATGAACATTCATAAAATGCCTGTAAACGGTATCAAATCGTTTGGCAAATGGGATACTGTCATGCAATTTTGCAAAAAATGGCAACAGAGTATCGATAAGAGCGCCGGAATCCAGTTTATATAAGGCTGGGCGGTATTTTTCGGACATAGCCAATGAATCGGATTGCCAACTGCTTTGTTCTTTAGTAGTTTTATTGTTGTTGCAAGCTTGTAAAACAAAGAAAAGAATCAAAGCAATCCATATATTTTTCATTTTGCAAAAATAAATTCAGTTAAAATGGGAGTCATTTCCAAAACATTTTTTTTGGGTTATCAAAATGTTATTAGACAGTAATAAACGAGTGAACAATTAAAAATACACCTCAATTGTTTAAACAATTAAGAGAGTCGGAAGCCTGTGTTTAAAGTTTGAAACTTTAAATATTAATCGTATATCCTTGATTTTTTAATACATACGCCAAATATTTGAATAAAAAGTCATTATTCGATTAAAATGCTATAGAAAATATAGCAATAGAAAGTGATTGATAATGCAGAAATTAACAATGTAAATGATGTATTATTAAATGATTAAGTCATTGCCATCGAGTTGCTGAAATGTGACTAACTCCTATATTTGCAACAATGCTTTGGTATCAAAAGATTCCAGTATGGTTTCAAAAAATGTTTCCGGGAAAGACGTGGCGAAAAGAGACGGACCAGCGAAAAGTGTATTTAACATTTGATGATGGGCCACATCCTGAAATTACAGACTGGGTAATGAATGAACTGGAGAAGTACAGTATGAAAGGAACATTTTTTTGTGTTGGTGACAATGCCAGGAAGTTCCCTGCAGTGATTGAAAAAGTAAAGATGAAAGGACATGCACTTGGCAATCATACTATGCATCATTTAAAAGGATGGAATACGCCATTTGAAACATACCTGAAGGATGTAGAGACATGTTCGATGTATGTTGAGAGTAAATTATTTCGTCCACCATACGGAAGAATCAGCAGACGCCAAAGCAAAGCAATTGAAAAAAACTACGAGATTATCATGTGGAATTTACTATCCTGTGATTTCGACCAAAAACTAAACCGGCAGAAAGCACTGGAGGGATTAATGAAGAACACCACAAATGGTTCTATCATTGTCTTCCATGATTCGGAAAAGGCCGAGCAGAACCTTAAATTCTTGCTCCCTCCTTATTTAGAATTTCTGAATCAAAATGGATATACATGCAACACTTTATTTTCATAACGGCCTTCACATTATGCTCAATTTATCTGCTTATTCAGCTTATTTATCTCCTCATCCTGAGTAAACTCAAAAAAAGAGAAGTTAATATAGTGGATAATCTTCCGACTGTTTCCATATTGGTTGCAGCGAGGAATGAAGCCAAAAACATAGTAGATTGCCTTAATGCGCTCAATCAGCTCGACTATCCGGAGGACAGGATAGAAATCATTATTGGCAACGATCAGAGCACTGATTACACACAGATGCTCGTAGAGAATTTTATTCGCAATAAACCTAAGTTCAGATTGATAAACCTAAGTGGTTCAGAGCATCAGGGGACCAAAGGCAAAGCCAGAGTTTTGGCTACCTTGGCAAGAGCGGCAAAAGGCGAATATTATCTGATAACTGATGCTGATATTGTAGTTGGACCACAATGGGCTAAAGCAATGGTAAGTACTATGGTTAACGATCAAGTAGATATGGTAGGAGGAACTACCAATATTCAAGCCGAATACATGTTGGACAAATATCAACAGGTAGATTGGTTGTATTTTATGGGTATCATCCATTCATTTGCATCTATTGGCCGCAACTTAACTGTAGTAGGAAATAATATGGGGATTTCGGCAAAAGCTTATAATGCAGTTGGAGGTTACGAATCCATACCATTTTCAATAACTGAAGATTATGCTCTTTTTAAAGCATTTAAAAACAAAGGATTTAAAACGTCTCAAAGACTGAACAATGAAACCATGGTGTATTCGAAACCACTAGACACTATAAAGGCTATTTTAAAACAAAGAAAAAGATGGCTGACCGGTGGCTGGGAACTTCCGTTTTATTATCACGTCATCATGTTCATTTTTGGAGCCTGGTATTTTGCCATGCCGGTTTTGTTTCTGATGAACTGGAAACTGTCCCTGATACTTTTGTTAGTTAAGGACTTTGTGCAACTGTTTCAATTGTTAAGTATCAATAAGAAACTCAGTTTGCAAGTAGAACACCCGATAGCAGTTTTGACTTATGAATTATATCTGTTCTTCATGATACCACTCACATCCATTTATTTTCTTACCAACAGAAACACCACCTGGAAAGGTAGAAAATACTAAGGTTTTGAGTCATTGTTAAGCGACCTGAAGAGGTGCTATCTTTTTAATCCTTTTGTAAATTCTTATACTTAATTTCGCAGCTTCATGCGCTTGAGTTTGTTTATAGCCCAAAGACTGGCATTAGGAAAATTTCGATCCTTTGCTTCTCTTATCATCAGGTTAGCCTGGTTTGGTGCCGGTTTAAGCGTAGCAGTAATGATTGTTGCCATTGCAATTGTTGTTGGTTACAAAGAAAAAATAACGGATAAGGTAATAGGGTTTGGCGGCCATATCGAAATACATTCAACAGGCACAAGCGGTAATTTTGATTATGTTCAGTTCAATGATTCTGCTGCTTTAAAAAAATCCATTCTGAAACAAAAAGGCGTAAAAGCTATCTATCCTGCGATTTCAAGGCCGGGCATTATAAAAGCGAATGAGGAACTGGAAGGTATTGTATTTAAAGGAGTAGATGAAACTTACAATTTCTCATATCTCAAAAAACATTTAATCAAAGGACAGTTGCCAGCGGTTGGAGATAGTCTGAGAAAACGAGAAATTCTTATTTCAAAAGCGATTGCAGATAAAATGACTTTGGATACAGGAGATATTGCCAGAGTGTATTTTATTAACGAACCAGTTAGAGTCATTCCCTGCACCATCACTGGTATCTATGAAACCGGACTGGAAGAAAATGATCAGGTATTTATCATTGGTAGTCTGAGAGAAATGCAGAGAATTTTTGCAAAGAAGAAGCCTGAAATTACACACTACGAACTCATTACAAATGATTTCAAACAGTTAAACGAAATCAATAAAATTCTCAACCGCAATTTACCGCAGGAATTACATGCAGAGAGCCTGGTTCAGCTCAATCCTCAGATTTTTGACTGGCTGGGATATCTCGATCAGAACATTGTGATTATTCTGACATTGATGATCATTGTAGCCTGCATCAATATGACTACTGCACTATTGATACTGATTATTGAAAGGACCAATATGATAGGCATATTGAAAGCACTTGGCAGCAATAGTGCCCTCATCAAACGAATTTTTCTGAATCACGCGGCCTATATCTTGTTTCTGGGATTGCTGTTTGGCAACCTGTTTGGTATAGGTTTGTGTTTGTTGCAAGACCATTATAAATTATTGACATTGGAACAGGAAACTTATTATTTAAGTTATGTCCCTATCAGTTTAAAATGGGAGCATGTTCTTGCAGTCAATATTGGAACAGTTGCGCTGTGTATGCTTGCTTTGCTTTTACCTGCGCGATTGGTCAACAGAATAGATCCCGTTAAAGCCATACAGTTCAATTAATGAATTACCCATTTTTACTTCGTTTCAGCCACATCAGCAATTTATCCGACGCACGTTATGCAGCCGGCCTGTGGGCAGATTTCATAGGTTTTTGTTTCGATCCAGGTTCGAAAGATTTTATTGACCCCAACAAAGCTAAAGAAATCATATCCTGGGTCAATGGCCCTGCCATCGTTGGTGAATTTGGGCATCAGCCTGTAGACTGGATACTTGATATTTGCCAGAAATTAAATATTAAAGTAATTGAAATCCCTCAGGATTATGATGATTTGACCATATTGGACAGAGACTTCAGAGTCATAGTTCGCATGCATCATTCAGAACAAAATGTACTCTCAAAAAGAGCAGATTTGTTATCTACCCATCAACTTGAAATTTACGAAAAAATAAGCGCAGAAAGAGAGCAATCCGTTTTATTGGATATTGCAGATTTGAATATGGATTGCAGTCAATTAAATGGCGTTTCGATAACCGGTCATCACGAGAACAAGCCTGGAACAAGCAATCAAAGTGCCTGGACAGCTTTTTTGGAGCGACATGAAATCAATTGAAAAAAGATTAAAGTTCGAACTTCAGATATTTAATCACAATACCTTTTTCGCGCCACATGCGTTCGTAATAAGTCTTAATTTTTAATTCTTCCTGCAAATCATCTTTCTGGTCTATATCCAGCAAAACCTCTCTAATGATGATATCTTTATCCTGAATAGTTTGCATGGTATAATTAAACAAAAAATCACTATCTGTTTTCAGGTTAACACAGTGACCTTTCCCCATAAGAAGAAGATATTTTTCGAGGAATTTAGGCGCTGTTAAACGCTGTTTTTCTCTGGGTTTCTGAGGTTGAGGGTCAGGAAATGTAATCCATATTTCTTCGACTTCACCCGGAGCAAAATAATCATTGAGGAAATCGATTTGAATTCGGATAAATGCGACATTCTTTAAACCTTTCTCCAGTGCAAATTTAGCCCCTTGCCACATACGGGAAGCTTTAACATCGATACCAACAAAATTGCGTTCGGGATACATTTCAGCCAGACCCACTGTATACTCCCCTCTTCCGCAAGCCAGTTCGAGAGTGATTGGATTTTTGTTGCCAAAGACAGTTTCAGCCCACTTCCCTTTTAATTGATTTCTGGCATCAAATGTATTGGGGAAAGTATCATACTCATTGAATTTCTTCAGTTTATTTTTACCCATTGAAGGCCGCAAATTTAGAGCCTTGCGACAGGATTAAAAATTATTTTCAAAGAATATTGATTTACTCAATCCTTCTTGATGTTAACCAGTTCGCCAGAAGGTGTGTAATACAATTCGAGTTCTTCAGTATCAAAAATTAATTCGATTATGTAGTTTGGACCTTGATTAGCCGCTTCCTGAAGTTCAACCTCTTTTATTTTTGCGCCTTCATACAAACTATCTATACTGCGTTGAATGGCCATCGGTAAATTTTTAAATTTCATTTCTGTCGTTTGAAGCAGCCAATTTCCGGAAGCATCAAACTCAGCAGAATACTTTACGCCTTTCCATTTAAATTCTGCTTCATAGGCCCCTTCATTCATTTCCCATTTTACAGACTTTGCGCCAGGGTATTTGTCATTAAATGTTTTTATAACAGGACCAGGGACATCGAGTCCAAAAATTGAAAAACAAAACAAGATAAAGAAACTGAGAAGAAATGATTTTTTCATGATTTATCCGATTGATTTTACAACCTTAAACAAAAATAACTCAAAATATTAAAATTCTATGATTTGTGAAGATAAAATGACGGCAGAACAAAATTAAAAGTCAGTTTTTCAATTTGTACCCAAAAACCTATTTTTGCCTTTCAATTAAGAACCAAGAAATGAGAGAAATTCAATTCCGCGAAGCCTTAAGAGAAGCCATGAGCGAAGAAATGCGTCGCAATGAACGTATATTCCTGATGGGTGAAGAAGTAGCAGAATACAATGGAGCCTATAAAGTAAGTCAGGGAATGCTGGCTGAATTCGGAGCCAAACGAGTTATTGATACACCAATTGCCGAGTTGGGTTTTGCGGGTATTGCAGTAGGAGCAGCAATGAATGGATTAATTCCGATTGTTGAGTTTATGACTTTTAACTTTTCTCTTGTTGCTATAGACCAGGTCATCAATTCGGCTGCAAAAATGAATAGCATGACGGCTGGTCAATATAAATGCCACATGGTTTTCAGAGGACCAACAGGCAGCGCTGGTCAACTTGGTGCTCAACACTCACAGAATTTTGAAAACTGGTACGCCAATACACCCGGATTAAAGGTTGTAGTGCCTTCCAATCCTTATGATGCCAAAGGTTTATTAAAATCTTCCATCCGCGATGGCAATCCTATTATTTTCATGGAAAGTGAACAAATGTACGGATTGAAAGGCGAAGTTCCGGAAGAAGAATACACACTTGAACTTGGAAAAGCACATGTTGTAAAAGAAGGCACAGATGTCACTATTGTCTCTTTTGGCAAAATGATGCTTAGAGTTTATGAGGCAGTTAAAGCACTTGAAGAAGCCGGTATTAATGCAGAAGTAATTGATATGAGAACAGTGCGTCCACTCGACCACGAAACCATCATTAACTCTGTTAAGAAAACCAATAGATTGGTCATTGTTGAAGAGGCCTGGCCTTTAGCTTCCATTAGTTCAGAAATAACTTACATGGTGCAACGCCATGCATTCGATTATCTGGATGCTCCAATACGCAGAGTATGTTCACAAGACGTTCCATTGCCTTATGCACCAACTCTTGTAGATGCTTATTTGCCAAGCGTTGCCAAAATTGTTGAAGCAGCAAAAGCAGTAGGATACAAACTGTAAGAATAACTTTCAGCAATAGTATTTGCTGTCTTACTTATCTTTTTCATAGAATCAAAATCATTCATACAATTGTATTCAATACACTTGTATGTCTTTATTGCCCCTCCACTTTTTTAACTATTTTTGCCGAATGACAATTGGAAATTACAAGCACACAGTTGCGGAGAGATTTATGCGCTATGTGCAAATAGATACAGAAGCTGATCCAAATTCTGAGACACAGCCATCATCAATGAAACAAAAAGATTTGCTTTCATTACTGGCAAAAGAGTTGCGCGAGATGGGGATTGAAGATGCTGAAATGGATGAATACGGATATGTTTATGCCACCATTCCATCCAACACAGACAAAGCCTTGCCAGTTATCTGTTTTTGCGCACATGCAGATACAGCACCTGATGTAACAGGAGCCAATGTCAAGCCTATATTGCACAAGGCTTATGATGGCAGTCCAATCGGATATCCGGATGATGAGACATTATTTTTAACCACCGAAGATCATCCATACTTAAAAGAGAGAATTGGAGATGATATTATAACAGCATCCGGCAAGACACTCTTAGGAGCAGATGACAAGGCAGGAGTTTCAATAATTATGGATTTGGCGTTATATCTGATGACACATCCAGAAGTTAAGCATGGTAAAATCAGAATCTTATTTACTCCGGATGAAGAGATTGGAAGAGGCGTAAATAAAGTAGATATGAAAAAACTGGGGGCTGATTTTGGATACACATTAGACGGAGGCCCAAGAGGCGTTTTGGAAGGTGAATCCTTTTCAGCAGATGCGGCAACAATTATTTTTGAAGGAATAAGCGCGCATCCGGGCTATGCCAAAGACAAAATGGTAAGTGCAGTGAAAGTTGCCTCTTATTTTATGAATTCGTTGCCAAAAGACACCTGGTGTCCTGAATCGACCAGCGGCATGGAAGGTTTTGTGCATGCAGTACATTTTGAGGCAGCGGTTGAAAAAGCGACTATACAATTCATAGTAAGAGATTTCGAAACTTCAAAATTGAAAGAACACGAAGCTCAATTAGAGGAATATGCGCGCAAAGCTATAGCAGCTTTTCCGGGTTCAAAATACCAGGCATCATTTAAAGAACAGTACAGGAACATGAGAGAGATTTTAGATAAAAATCCACAAGTAATGGCACTGGCGATGGAAGCATATAAGAAAGCTGGTTTAAATCCGGTAACAGAAAGTATAAGAGGAGGCACAGATGGCTCGAGATTATCCTTTATGGGCTTACCATGTCCGAACATATTTACCGGTGAGATGGCGATACATTCGAGGAAGGAATATGTGAGTGTTCAGGATATGGAGAAGGCTGTTGAAGTGTTGGTGAATATTGTCGAAGAAATATAACCTGGAGATTAAAACCATTCCTTCATTTTATCAAAAAAGCCTTTCTCTTTTTTAGCATTTTTTGATGAGAAATTTTCTGAACTTTGGAGTTTTTTGAGCATCTCAGCTTCTTCTGAACTGACCTTTTTAGGAATCCAGATATGAATTTTTATGAGCTGGTCTCCTGTATGGTAGCCATTGACTTCAGGGAATCCCTTGCCTCTTAGTCTAAGTATTTTACCGCTTTGAGTACCCGGTTCTATATTAATTTTGGCTTTGCCTTCAATGGTTGGCACCTCAACACTGCAACCCAGAATTGCGTCTACAACACTAATTGCCAGGTTGTAAATGACATGCTGATCTTGTCTTTCCAGTTCAGGATGTTTCTCTTCCTCGATCAGGATAAGCAAGTCGCCATCAATGCCACCACCCGGAGCGGCATTACCTCGTCCACTGATGGAAAGCTGCATTCCTTCCTGAACGCCAGCCGGAATTTTTATTGTTGTCTCAATTTCTTCGTAAACCAAGCCTTGTTCATTCGCTCCTGCAGGGCGGTTAGAAATAGATTTGCCAGAGCCGCCACAAGTTGGACAAGTGGTGACTGTTTGCATCTGACCTAAGAAAGTTTGGGTAACTCTGTTTACCTGACCGGCACCGCGGCATGTAGTACACTCTTTAAAGGTGGTGCCTTTGGCAACAACCTGTTTGCGGTATTTAATTTTCTTTTCAACCCCATTTTTAATGTCAGCGTAATTCAGTTTCAGTTTGATTCTGATATTACTGCCGACATTGGCTCTTGTTCTGCCATTTCTTCCACCTGAACCACCAAAGAAATCACCAAAACCACCACTGCCAAAAATATCTCCGAACTGGCTAAAGATATCTTCCATATTCATACCTCCGCCATAAGAGCCTCCGCCATTACTGCCCATTCCGGCGTGGCCGAACTGGTCATAACGTTGCTTCTTTTGCGGGTCGCTGAGTACTTCATAAGCTTCAGCTGCCTCTTTAAATTTTTCTTCAGCAGCTTTATCTCCGGGATTTTTATCAGGATGGTATTTGATAGCCATCTTCCTGTAAGCCTTTTTTATCTCATCAGCTGAAGCACTTTTGCCGACTTCCAGTATTTCGTAATAATCTCTTTTAGCCAAAATCTACCTCCTTATTATTCACCAACAATTACTTTTGCAAAACGAATGACATGACCATTCAGCGTGTAACCTTTTTCAGTTTCATCTACTACTTTCCCTTTTAAATCTTCGCTAGGAGCAGGAATATTAGTAATCGCTTCATGCAGATCGACGTTAAAAACCTGCCCAACACTCTCTATAGGTTTCAGTCCTCTTGCTGATAAAATCTGATTAAATTTATGATGAATTAATTCTATACCTTGCTTGTAGGCCTCCAAATCCTGACTGTTGGCAGTCGCTTTATGAGCTCTTTCAAAATCATCTATAACAGGTAGTAAAGACAACATCACTTCTTTTCCAGCTGTTTGAAGGATTTCAGTTTTCTCCTTCATCGTTCTTCTTTTGTAATTGTCGAACTCAGCGTAAAGTCTCAAAAACTTGTCATTTGCTTCCTGCAATTGTGTCTTTAAATTGTCTATTTCTGACACATTTTGTCCGACACCATTATCCTTTAAATCATTGGAATCAGTACCTGTTTCAGGCTGCTCTCCCCCATTGGCTTCATTCAATGGTTCTGTCTCGGGCGTTTTATTTTGCTCGTCAATCATATCAGGCTTAACTTGTCAAAAAATTTGCCAAGTACAAAAAACTGACAAGATGTCGTAAATAAATTATTTTAGTAAAGCATCAATACTGGCTTCAATGTCACTCATTTTTGAAGCACTGCTGTGAATTTTACCCTGTTTGTCTATTAAGAATATTTTAGGCAACGTAACAACAGCGTATTGTTTGGCTATTGGAGACGCATATTTTTTAAAATCACAGATATGGGTAGGCCAATCCATTTCATCTTCTTCAATGGCAGCTTTCCAACTGGCCTGATCGGTATCCAGTGAAACACTTACAAAAACCAATTTGGAAATTTGTCTGTATTTCTCGTAAACTCTTACGATATTTTTATTTTCAGCTCTGCTGGATTTGCTCCATGAAGCCCAGAAGTTGATGATGACAACTTTCCCCTTGTAAGCAGATACATCCAGGGTATCAGAATACGTTTTTCCCGGTGAATGCGTAATTGAAGCAGAATCTTTAATTTCAGTAACAAAACTACTTGCCACAAGTATGCAGCAAAAGCCTAAAATCGAAGCATTCAAATTACGTTTCATGACACTGTTTTAATCTACACGTACAATTTCTGCACCAATATTGTTGAGGCGTTTATCTATGTACTGATAACCTCTGTCAATTTGTTCAATATTGCGGATGGTACTTGTGCCTTTAGCGCTCATGGCAGCAATCAACATGGCCACACCAGCTCTGATATCAGGGGAGCTCATGGTAATGCCTTTAAGAGGTACTTTCTTATCAAGTCCCATAATATTGGCTCTGTGAGGGTCGCAAAGAATAATTTTAGCACCCATATCAATCAGATTGTCTACAAAGAACAATCTGCTTTCAAACATTTTTTGATGAATTAAGACATTTCCTCTGGCCTGAGTTGCGGTAACCAAAACTATGCTAATCAAATCTGGAGTAAAACCTGGCCATGGAGCATCTGCAATTGTGAGAATACTACCATCAATAAAAGATTCAATTTCATAATGGTCTTGCGCCGGAATAAAAATATCATCGCCTCTAAATTCCATCTTAATACCCAATCTTTTAAATGTATCGGGAATGATACCCAGATCAGGAATTGAACAATCTTTAATTGTGATTTCACTTTCGGTCATTGCGGCCAGACCTATAAAGCTGCCAATTTCAATCATATCAGGCAACATGGTATGTTCGGTACCATCTAGTCTTTCCACCCCTTCAATTGTTAGTAAATTGCTACCGATTCCAGAGATTTTTGCACCCATTCGATTGAGCATTTTGCACAATTGCTGGAGATATGGTTCGCAAGCCGCATTGTAAATAGTTGTGACACCTTCCGCCAATGTCGCAGCCATTAATATATTGGCCGTACCGGTTACAGAAGCTTCATCCAGCAACATATATGCACCTTTCAGTTTATTATCGACTGAAACTTTGTAAAACTGTTCATCCGGAAGGTATTCGAATTTAGCGCCAAGCTTCATAAATCCTATGAAGTGGGTATCCAGTCTTCTTCTTCCGATTTTATCGCCACCCGGACTAGGAATATAACCTTTTCCAAACCTGGCCAACAGAGGACCAATAATCATGATAGAGCCTCTCAATCCTGCACCTTTTGTTTTAAAGGCTTCTGAATTCAGAAAATCGAGGTTGATATTATCAGCTTGAAACCTATAGGTATCTTCATTGATTTTACTGACTTTAACGCCCAGATCTCCGAGAAGTTCAATGAGTTTTAATACGTCTCTGATAGCCGGGATTTTGCTAATAGTGACTTCCTTATCGGTGAGCAATACGGCAGACAGAATTTGCAGTGCTTCATTTTTGGCGCCTTGAGGGATGATTTCACCCGACATTCTGCGGCCGCCTGTAACCTTAAATGTTGCCATCAGAATAAACTACTTCTTATAGTTGTTGAATTTTTTGTTTTTGTTAAAAAACTTATTGTTTCCGTTGTTATTGTTGTTATTGTGTTTATAGAACTTTTTCTTGCGCTGTTCGAGCGTGATTTCGAGTTCTTCCGGATTAACTTTAAGTTTATTTTGAGATAAAGCTTCGAGGTGTTCAGCCAACTGTTGATTGTTCAGATTTTCGTTGTTCCAGTTACGCGAGGAGTTGGTCATGAAAGAAGCCAGCAGATTAAGGAATTCTGCTTTTAAATCAGGGTTTTCTATAGATGTAGCCTTTTGTACCATAAACTGAAGGTTTCGGCCATAGAATCTGAATTTAATTGGCAATGTTGGATATTCAACTCTTTGAGGCTTTTGATGAATTTTAGTTTGTTCAGGTGCAGGATACGGGCCATCCACATCCAGTTTAAAGTCGGAAATAATAAATAAATGATCCCAAAGCTTTTGTTTGTAATCGGCCTGGTCTTTTACGGATGGATTAAGTATTTCCATAACAGTAATGAGCGCATCCGCCATTTTAAGACGTTTTTGTCTGTCTTCGATACTGACAACATGCTCCACCATATTTTGGAAAGAACGTCCGTATTCAGAAATAATAAGCTTTTTGGATTGGGTATTGTATTGAAATAAATCAGACATGTAATGTTCCTTCAAAGGTAAATAATTAGATGACAAAAAAAAACCTGCAAAGTTGGATTTGCAGGTTTCAATAAGATTATGCTTGTTTACTTAACATTTTCAGGATTGATTGGCTCGAAGGAAATTGTATGTGTTTTTCCACCGATTGAACACTCCAATTTCAAATTTTTGTTTTTAAGCATTAAAATTTTGAAAGGGAATGTTTTCTGACCTTCAGCTACAGACATGTCACCCATGCCATTTGCGCTGAATTCAACTTGTCTGAATTTGTCTGCCCATGACCATTTACCACTGGTACCGATACTCTTAACGAGTTGGTTATTGGTGTTAAATGAAGCCATGATATCCTGATAATGTCTGTCAGAGAAACTGGCACTTTGATTGTAAAGCTTGTTTCCGTTTTTTTCAGAATAAGATTTAGTGAATTGCATGTTGATGCCATAAGCATTTCCTCTTGCGATATTCAGGACTAATGTAAGTGTATCACCTGAGTAGAAAGAGTTTTTGCTTGAATCAGATGTCTGACCATCAATTTGATAGTCGGTTACCACCCACTCATTCGCCAATCTGTCTCTTTTTGTGTTGAAAGAGATTTTTGGTCCTTCCTTGTAACAAGAAGTAAGAGCGATAGAAACTGCGGCAACAATTATCCAGAGATTGTTCAGTCTTTTCATTTTGATGTATTAATATTTTGGTGCAAAGATACTCGATATTTCTTCAACTTCAAAGGTTTTTTTACCTTTAAAAGTAAAAGAGCAACTTTACAATACCGTTGTAATTGTCTGTATCAAGCGTAAATACAGTTGATTTTGGACTTAAAACTGTGACTTCTGACGTAGTTGTTGTACTCCAAAAGTCGTATTGCTCAGTCGTTTGCTCCGAAGCACTTCTAAATCCGATGCTTGGACCATATCCCAGTTCGGCGCCTATAGAAAATTTTGGAGCTATAAAGTATTCAACACCTGCAAAACCTCTGCAACCTATTGAAAATAAGGAGGATGACTTCAGTTTCTTAACTCTTATCAATCCTGTGTCCAATTTTTCCAAACCATTGCCGTATTCATAGTTGATATTATCCCCTGACGAATAGGAAATTAGTCCTTCCACTCCATAAAATCCCTGAATTCTTGTAGCTGACCCTTTTCTTTTTTCAATACCAAAACCCAGACCAATAAATGAGTTGTTTCGCTTTTGTTTATCTGTTACCACAGCATCAGTTGCTGCTCCGGGTGTCATATCTTTTACATTAAAAGTAGTTACATCGTTTGTGAATCCTAATCTGAAACTAACTCTGTAAGCCATTTCATTGGTTTTCATGTATTTTGCAAAAATCATCTTGTTAGGAGCCGCAAAACTGGCATTTAAACCATTATTAGAAGTGCTGGCATTGAACATATTACCAAAGTAATTAAAGACAGGATTAGCACCAAAACCAATGCACCAGTCTTTTTGTTGTGGTAGTATAGCAATGCCTCTTCTGTTCTTAAGTACCGGATTCATCTGAGCCATCATGTTCAGACCCGGTATCAAAAAGGCAAGGATTAGGAGTTTTCTCATGCTGCAAAAATATTAAAATTTAACTATGAATTTTAAGGGTGAATCATCAGTTTGGCGAATTTAAGAACAAGTGTCTTTTGACCAAGGCCTTCAAATTCGATGAGAGCCTTGCGGTTATCCCCCTCTCCTTCAAGTTTTAAAACCTTACCTATACCAAATCTCTGATGCTCTACTACCTGCTCTTCCCGAATCAGATTTGAATCACTCGGTGAAAAGTTCTCAGAAACCTTGATACTGGCCTGAGGTTTTGCAACTGTTTTTCCAACATTCATACCGTAGCCGGTACCATAATTCTGATTTTCCTTTGGTTTAAACAATGGCTCTCGTTTCACCATAGCGGCACTCATATCTAAGTACCTTGGATCAATTTCCTCCAAAAATCTACTTGGCTCACAAGGAATTAAATTGCCATATTTAAATCGGGAAGTTGCATACGATAAGGTTAATTGTTCTTCAGCTCTTGTAATTGCCACATAAAATAAGCGTCTTTCCTCCTCAAGTTCGGGACGACTACTTAAGCTCAGCTGACTTGGGAACAGATTTTCTTCCATACCAACCACATAGACATGTTTGAACTCAAGACCTTTGCTGCTGTGAATGGTCATAAGCGTCACTTTTTCTTCGCCATCATCATCCTTATCTGCATCTGTGTATAAAGCAATTTCCTGAAGAAAAGCAGCCAAAGATTTTTCGCTCTCAGATGTATCATCTTCTGTAAACTCCTTAATTGAATTCAGCAATTCTACAATGTTCTCGTACTTTGAAACACCTTCTACAGTTTTATCTTCGTACAAGGTTTTCAGCAAGGTAGATTGTTTGGCTACATACTCAGCAATTTCATAAGCGTTTTTAGCTGTTAACATAGACTGAAAACTGCTGATCATGATATTAAAATCACGAAGATGCGCAACGGCACTTCCCAAAATTGAGAACATGTGAGCATTCTTCACAATCTCCATCATTGTTACATCATTTTCTGAGGCAAGCACAACCAATTTATCAATTGTAGTTCCTCCGATTTTTCTGGCTGGATAATTAATGATACGCTTGAGAGCTTCTTCATCATTAGGATTGACAACCAAGCGCAGATAAGCCAATAAATCCTTAATCTCTTTTCTTTGATAGAAACTAATACCTCCGTATACTTTATATTTGATATTGTGTTTTCGAAGCGATTCTTCGAATGCACGGCTTTGAGCATTTGTTCTGTACAATATTGCAAAGTCAGAATTACTTAGTTGGTTCTTGTGTTTCTCTTCAAATATACTTTGAGCAATCGCTTTACCTTCTTCATTATCACTTGGCGAACGGAAGATTCTTATTTTTTCACCATCCGGATTGTCTGTATAAATATTTTTATCCAAACGTTCCTTGTTATTGGCAATAATGCTGGTGCTGGCATTGACTATATTGGCAGTGCTTCGGTAGTTGTGTTCGAGTTTAAAAACTTTTAAATCCGGATAATCTTTTTCAAAATTTAATATATTCTGAATATTGGCTCCTCTGAAACTGTAGATACTTTGTGAATCATCCCCAACCACACAAATATTTTCGTACATGGAAGCCAGACTTTTCACAATCATATACTGACAAAGATTCGTATCCTGATACTCATCCACCATGATGAATTTGAATTTATGCTGATATTTGTACAATACATCTATATGCTCTTTAAAAAGCTTGTGCGTATTGAGCAAGAGATCATCAAAATCCATAGCACCTGCTTTATAACAGCGACTGGAGTATGTAGCAAATATTTTAGAAATAAGGGGGCGTCCGGTTGAAGCATCCGCTTCCAGCAATTCAGGAATTTTGATGTATTCCTTGTGAGTAATCAGACTATTTTTACAGTTGCTGATACGATTGTAAACGAGACCTGGTTTATAGAGTTTTTCATCCAGGTTCATTTCTTTGAGAATCGTTTTAATTAAGCTTTTAGCATCGTCGGTATCATAGATAGTGAAGTCACGGGGATAGCCAATTTTTTCCGCTTCGATTCTCAGAATTTTAGCAAAAACAGAGTGAAAAGTACCCATCCAGATATTGCGGGCTTCGGGACCAACGACAGTTTCGATACGGTCTTTCATTTCCCTTGCAGCCTTATTGGTAAAAGTAAGAGCCAGGATATTGAAAGCATCATTGCCTTGCTTTATAATGTGGGCAATTCTATAAGTCAGTACCCTTGTTTTTCCGCTACCTGCACCTGCAATAATCATAACAGGTCCATTAATTTGCATGGCCGCCTGACGCTGCACTTCATTCAATTTATCTAAATATGGCGGGTGATTCATCTCCACTTATAAAAATTTAACTTTAAAAAATATCTCAGAAACTGCAAAGCTAAATCAAAGTCAGAATTTATTATTCACATTTTGCAACTTACAAAATGAAAAAAATGCCCTAAGGTTAATTAGAGCATTTCTCAAATTTCGTCAATTACAATATTAATTAAATCTCCAACCTAATCTAAAGAAAGGAAGTGCATATACTGAGCTCAACTCAGAATAACTGGATTTAGGTTCAACAATTTTAGTAGAGATACCACTTTGCGTATCTGTGCGAGTCATTTCACTTAAAAAATTGAAATTCTTGCTTAATGGAGAAAATTCAATTCCAATGTAGAGACCTTCTGTCACCCAATAGTCGAAGCCTAGAAATGCGTTAATGCCCAGGCCTGTAAATTTTTGTTCCATTTCCAATTCATATTCAGAAATAAAATCATTTTCGTCAGCATTCTCACCCAGACCTTTAATTTTACCAAAACCAAAGCCTATTTCGGCGCCGATGTATGGACTAAGCCGTTTAGTGCCTTTAAAATGTTTTTCAAATCCAAGGAAGAGAATGTGGTTATTAATTTTTTCGGTGTAAGAACCGCTGGCACCTGATCCATCAGCATTTTCGGCAAAATTTCGAACTTCTTTAGAACTCATAATGTTGTAAGAAAAACGCAAAGCTTTGTTATCGTCGAGGAAATAGCGGCCGTTCAAACCGAAAGAATTGACATTGTCGTAAAGGACGGCAAAGGTAATGCCTACCTGAGAAGTGACGGTCCCTCTGTCAGGCTTAAGGTCCTGAGAAAAAGCATTAATAAAAATAAATACAGAGGAGGCGAATAATGATATTTTTTTCATAATTGGTAAATTGTTTTATTGGAAACGAAGGTAAAGGTTTGGAGGAATAAATCAAGTTTAAATTAAAAAACAAAGTACAGGGATATGACTTGACAAAAACAAGAGTAATTAACTGAAAGGGATGCTTTTTTTGTTGAAGGGTGAAGTATTTTTTTTAAATGGGGATTGGGGGGGAAGAGTTTTTTTAATTTCTGATACCCTGGCAGGGTGATAAAGATTAAAATAATTCAAACACAATTAACCCATATCCGATTTTTAAATGAAATTCCCAAGCGTACTTTATTGAAAATCTTCATTTTTTTTGTGAATGAAGTAATAATTTTTTTTACAGGATTATTAGAAGTGGGAGTTTTTTTAATTTCCGACACCCTAGCAGGGTGATAAAGATTAAAATAATTATATCACCTTAATTTTATAATCCCAAACTTGTTTCCTTTTTCGACAAAGTTTACCGAAATTCGCAGGCTTGCAAGTAATCGATGGAAAATCCTGAAACAATTGACGTCATTGGCGCCTCCGAACATAATCTTAAACATGTAGATATTAGCTTCCCCCGCAATCAACTTGTTGTCTTTACCGGACTAAGCGGAAGCGGTAAATCCTCTCTGGCTTTTGATACTATTTTTGCTGAAGGTCAACGTCGTTACCTTGAAACTTTCAGCGCTTATGCCCGTCAGTTTATTGGAGACATGAAACGTCCACAAGTCGATAAAATTGACGGACTCTCTCCTGTTATCAGCATCGAACAAAAAACTGTGAGCAGAAATCCCCGCTCTACTGTTGGGACCATCACCGAAATTTACGACTTTCTTAGATTGTTATACGCTCGTGCTGCTGATGCCTACAGTCATCTCTCCGGCAAAAAAATGGTGAGATTCAGCGAGGCTCAAATCATGCAATTGATCAATGAACAATTTAGCCTAAAAAAAATAACCATTCTGGCTCCTGTTGTAAAGGGAAGAAAAGGCCATTACCGCGAACTGTTCGAACAAATCAGAAAACAAGGCTATAGAAAAGTAAGGGTCGATGGCGAAATAATGGAAATTGAAACAGGTTTGCAGCTCGACAGGTATAAGATTCACGATATTGAGGTGGTGATTGATAGAATTGAGCCAAGTGAAGCCAACAAATCACGCATCAATGAAAGCATTAAAACTGCATTTAAAATGGGAAAAGGCACACTATCTATCATGGATAACAGCACCAATAAAGTGCATTTTTTCTCCATGTTTTTAATGGATCCTGAGACCGGATTAAGTTATGATGAACCTCAACCAAATACTTTCTCATTTAACAGTCCTTATGGTGCTTGTTCTAATTGCAATGGCCTGGGAATAGTGAGTGAAATTGCCATCGAAAACATCATACCTGACAAGAAACTCAGTATCAACAAAGGAGGTATTATACCAATCGGTGAATTACGTGAAAATTTCACTTTTGCACAATTAAGAGGTCTGGCTAAAAAATTCAAATTCAGTCTGGCCGATCCAATCGAAAAACTGTCAGATGAAATTATAGAAATTATTCTCCATGGTTCTGATGAATCATTCCCTGTAACCTATACCAATTATGAATTAAAGACTCAAACGATTGATACGGTTTTCAAAGGAATTATTCCCATTATCGAAGAGCAATATTATGAAGGCAAAAGTGAATCTTTAAGTAAATGGGCAGAGGAGTTCATGCACAGTAAAGAATGTCCGGTTTGTCAGGGCGCAAGATTGAAACAGGAAGCTTTGAACTTTAAAATCGATCAGTTCAATATCGCTCAAATTGCACAAATGTCAATCAGTCAACTCAACAATTGGCTAAAAGATATTGATGAAAAATTGCAGGACAGACAAAAAATTATTGCAGCTGAAATCATCAAAGAAATTAAAACACGGGTAGGATTTCTTTGTAATGTCGGATTGGATTATTTAACATTAAACAGTCCATCCAATACTTTAAGTGGTGGTGAAGCTCAGCGTATACGACTTGCAACTCAAATTGGCTCTAAACTCGTGAATGTACTTTACATTTTGGATGAACCGAGCATTGGTTTGCATCAGAGAGATAATGAAAAGTTGATCAATTCTCTTAAAGAGTTGAGGGATATTGGCAATAGCGTGATCGTTGTTGAACATGATAAGGACATGATTGAGCAAAGTGATTATATCATCGATATAGGACCTCGTGCCGGCATACATGGTGGAAAAATTACAGCTATGGGCACATATCCTGAATTCATCAAACAAAATTCTTTAACTGCGCAATATATCAATGGTACTAAACAAATTGAAGTGCCAAAAAAGAGAAGAAAATCAGGCAAGGAAAAACTGACAATAAAAGGTTGTACAGGACATAATTTAAAGAATGTACAGGTTGAATTTCCATTAGGTATTTTTATTTGTGTGACTGGCGTTTCGGGTAGTGGAAAATCTTCTCTAATCAATGAAACACTTTACCCTATTTTGGCTAAACATGTTTATGGAAGCAAATACCAGTGCTTACCTTATAAGAATGTCAGCGGTCTTGAACATATAGACAAAGTCATCAGAATTGACCAGGCACCAATTGGTCGAACTCCCAGAAGCAATCCTGCCACATACACTGGTGTATTCAGTGATATCAGAAATCTGTATGCCATGCTACCGGAGGCAAAAATCAGAGGCTACAAACCAGGCAGATTCTCATTTAATGTCAGTGGAGGCAGATGCGAAACCTGCAAAGGTGGTGGATACAAAATCATTCAAATGAACTTTTTACCGGATGTTGAAGTGCTGTGCGACACTTGTAATGGCAAGCGATACAACAGAGAAACGCTTGAAGTACGATATAAAGGTAAAAGCATCAACGATGTTTTGGACATGCCGATTGAACATGCAGTTGAGTTCTTTGAAAACATGCCAAATATCACCCGAAGACTGGAAGCATTGAGGGATGTTGGATTGGGTTACATCACACTTGGACAATCTTCAACTACCTTGAGTGGTGGGGAGGCTCAAAGAGTTAAACTTGCTGAAGAATTAGCTAAAAAAGACACCGGAAAAACTTTTTACATTCTGGATGAGCCAACGACAGGCTTACATTTTGAAGACATACATGTGTTGTTGCAGGTATTAAATAAATTGACCGACAGAGGAAATACGGTATTGGTTATAGAACACAATATGGATGTAATTAAAGTAGCGGATTACATTATAGATTTAGGTCCCGAAGGCGGTCAGGGAGGCGGAGAAATTTTGGTAACCGGCACACCAGAGGAAATCGTGAAAGATAAGAGAAGTTATACGGCTAAGTTTTTGGCCAAAGAATTGAACCTGTCAGGTTCAAAATAACTCATTTTTTACTCATTTTCAATAGCTCAATTGTTTAATTTTTAAATAGTTGAAAAATTACCTTTTTTGTAAATCTGGAACCTGACAGGTTGTTTTATTTGTCAATTTAACAGAAAAAAGTGCTACTTCATTGCATGAAATAGCACCTGACAGGTTCAAGGATTTCTCCCCCAAATCCCCTATCTTTGACCCCATCATGATGGACAGTACTCAATCCCTTAAAAAAGTAGAACTTAACGACCTGCATACTCAACTTGGTGCTAAAATGGTGCCCTTTGCAGGTTTTAATATGCCAGTGCAATACTCCAACCTCATTCAGGAACACCTTGCCGTCAGAAATAATGTCGGTGTTTTTGATGTGTCACACATGGGCGAATTCATGCTTAAAGGCGATAAAGCTCTCGACCTCATTCAACTTGTTACTTCTAACGATGCTTCTAAATTAACCGACGGTAAAGTACAATACTCTTGCATGCCCAATAACACCGGCGGTATTGTAGATGATTTACTGGTTTACCGCTATAGCGAAACTGAATACTATCTTGTAGTTAATGCTTCCAATATCCAAAAAGACTGGGACTGGATTTCCTCTCACAATACTTTTGGAGTGCAAATGGAAAACATGAGTGATGACCTTAGTTTGTTTGCTGTTCAAGGTCCAAATGCTTCCAAGATATTACAAAAATTAACTGATGTTGATTTAAGTAGTCTCGAATATTACTCCTTTACCGGTGGTACTATGGCAGGTTGCGAAGATGTAATCATTTCCAATACTGGTTACACTGGTGCAGGTGGTTTCGAATTGTATGTATGGAACAAAGATGCCCGCAAACTCTGGGATGCTATCTTCGAAACAGGTAAAGAATTTGGCATTGTTCCTTGTGGTTTGGGTGCCCGCGATACTTTGCGCTTAGAAAAAGGATTCTGTTTATACGGCAATGATATCGACGACACAACTTCTCCTATCGAAGCAGGCTTAGGTTGGATTACAAAATTCACTAAAGACTTTGTCAATAGCTCTTACCACAAATCTCTCAAAGAAAACGGTGTTAGCAAAAAACTGGTTGGTTTCGAAATGATTGACAGAGGTATTCCAAGACAACATTACAAAATAAAAGATGCTAATGGCAATGTCATTGGCGAAGTCACTTCAGGTACTCAGTCTCCAAGCTTAAACAAAGCAATTGGTATGGGTTATGTGAGCATTGATAACAGTAAAACTGGTACCGAAATCTTTATTGAAATTCGCGACAAAGCGCTTAAAGCAGTTGTCTGCAAAATACCTTTCCTGTAAGCCAAATTTTCTACCAAAATATGAAAACTATTACCTTGACTCTTTGTTTGCTTTTTGCCTTTAATGTGGATGCACATTATTTTAAAAGCTTTGATGATGAACCTGTCACTACGACCCGTAAATCACCTTACAAAAAGATGATTCATTTCAACCCCTTAGCATTGACAATCGGTGGTATGGAATTAGGTTACGAGTCAGCAACTACTCACAAAGAGTCCTTTCTTTTTAATGCAGGATTTTACCTCAGTCAGGAAGCAGGTTTTCTGGATCTGAAAGATGATTACTCGAATATGAGTGGCGTGCGACTTGAGATGCAATACCGATTCTACAGAAAAAACAACAATTATATCCGCAATGTTTTCATGGCTCCCTTTTTTAATCTGAAAACTCAAACTGCAGACCATAATGAAACTGTATATATACCGGGTCCAAATCCAAGCACTATCACCAATGTTACCACTTATAGTGCAACAACTGTTGGATTAGGATACATGCTTGGCAGCAGAAAATCCATTTTCGAAAACATATATCTGGATGCTGCAATTGGAGGAGGTATTTTCTTCCCGGTCTCAGGAGATCATCACAAAGAACTCAACATAGGATTATTCAGTCCGTTTCAAAAAGGTGTTCAATTCAAAGCATCTTTTGGGATACTCATAGCTCTCTAGTTCTGACATGCGTCTAAAAACCTGGATATTACTTTTACCATTACTTTTTTTAAGTTCCTGTTTTGAGTTCATCGAGGAAATCAGCTTCGAAACAGAGCAGGCAGGTACATTCGAATTGACGCTTAACTGCTCTCAAAGTCGCGTGAGACTTAAAAACATCTTAAAGCTTGATACATTCATGGGTTACAATTTGCCAGAGCAATACGAAATCAGTAACAAGCTGTATGAAATATCCAATGCTCTAAAACTCGCCAAGGGTATCAGCAATATCGATCATAATTCTGATAACGACCAATTCATTTATAATATAAAATTCCATTTCGACAGTATTAAAAATCTGAATATTGCTCTCAATTTAATTGCCGCGATGGAAAGTAAAATTCAAAGATTGCCATACATGAATTTGTACGAATATTCTGATGGCAGCTTTAAACGACTTCAGGTTCCGCCCGATTCATTGGTGCAGAATTCAAGACAAGATCACATCAAACTTTTTGAAGGTGCTACTGTAACAACCATATACAGATTCAAAAAAACTGTCGAAAATGTCAGCAATCCAAATGCAGTTATTTCTAAAAGTAAAACCGCTGTTATGCTGAAACAAAAAGTAACCGAACTGGCTACTAAACCCTCTTTACTTAACAATACAATCCGTCTGAAATGAAATCAAAATTCATATACTTAATCTGCTTACTAAGCGTATTACAAACAGGTTTTTCACTTGACCTGAAAAAATGCATTCCTAATGATGCCACTTATGTCATGAGCATCAATTTTGGCAATTTGAATTCAAAGAGCAATGGCCTGGATTATTTGAAATATATCAAATCTCTTATTAATGAAAATTCTTACGATTATTATTATGGAGATGGATACGAACAAGCTTGTCAACTGGTTTCAATAAAAGACATTTTGGAAAAACCGTCTGAATTTGGCATCGACCTCAATAGTCAGGCTTATATTTATCAGAAAAACAGTCAGCTATACTCTGGCAAAACATATCTGTTTAAACTCAGCAATGAAAGTGTTTTTGAAACAAAAATGACAACCAATGAATGTTCAAAATCCAAAGCATTTATTACCAAACAAACTGATAACGGAAAAATTATCATGAGTGAGAAGTATGTGATTGGAATAAACAAAGGTGTTGCCTTCATTTTTGTTAACGACAACAATTCATTTGAATTAGAAGAAGAAGGAGATGGTGAGATGGAAAACTCTGATTACTACTATTACGGATACAGAAAAAGATACAACGAAAACACTTATAAAGATTCTATATACGAAGCAGAAGTAGCAGCATACCGGGTTAAAACGGATAGTTTATTGTATATTAAAGCCAATCAATCTGGCACTGAAGAATACAGTCAGATGGTGGAAGCTTACATTGAAATTGATCCTGAAATTATCGAAAGAGCTAAATTAAGACTGAAAGAAAGACAAGAGGAAGAGCTTCGCAAAAAAATAGAAAAACTAACCGGAGATTTTCAAACCATACTTGCTGAGAAATCATTGAGTATTGCTTCCGACAGAAACTTTAGCAGAATTGACAAAGACAATAATGATGTGATTATTTTCTTCAATAATCCAATGACGTATCTTGGAAAAATTCTTAATCCATTTTCAAGAAGAAGTAACAGATATAATAAAAATGAGCCTAGACCGGCAGCTACTACTATATACACATCTAACATCAGCGCTGCCTATGTGTTGAATTTTGATAAAGGCCTGGTCAGATTTAAAACATTAAACTCATTTGGAGATGAAGCTTTTAAAATGCTGAAAAAAGCCTACGATAAAAAACCGGATCCAAACTTATTAAAGTATGTTGAAGGCACTAATCTGATGGCATATTTGTCCTCAACTTTCAATACAAAAGAAGTCGTCAACTTCTATGAAAAATGTTATTTTGAGATTCTGGGAAATGCTTACTTTTCAAAATACGATATCAATATTCCTCCAACAATTGAACTCTTTTGGGCCATGCTCGATAAGGAGCTGTTATTTGGTACTTGCACAGATAGAAAACTATTCGCAATC
Source organism: Bacteroidota bacterium (assembly GCA_963169345.1). GTDB lineage: Bacteria > Bacteroidota > Bacteroidia > NS11-12g > UBA955 > JABMMZ01. The sequence goes on along the minus strand of CAUJCT010000033.1, from coordinate 14,066 downwards.
AACGGATTCATAGAAACAAAAATTTCATATAAATCTTATGAATATGATGAAGATTTTCAAAGCAAGGAAGTAACAAAAGAAAAAATCGTTAAGACACCGAGAATGGTATTGGTATTAGGAATAGACAATAAAGAAAATGCGTTGAAGCTATTCAGGATTATTTCAAAATTCAGTGCTTTCACAAAGGTAAAAGACAATGTCATTCTTGCTTCTGCTTCCCGCGATATGCAAATGAATCTTTATATCGTTATGACTGAAGATGCCTTTATTTTAACCAATGATGCTGTTTTGGCACTTGAAAAACAGACAGGCTATCCTAAAGACAAACAGATTCAAAAGGAAGAGCAAAAATTCATTCTTAGTCACAACATGACTATGCGTATCTTTACTGATAAACTCTTCAAGGCAATCAATGAAAATTATCCTTCCGAATCTGGTGAGATGAAGAGGATCTCTGATATTGCTACCAATCTTGGGGATTTCATTTTCTATGACAACGAAATGAGTGATAATTTATACATAACAGAAGGTACATTATCTCTCACCAACAGTTCGGAAAACAGTTTAGGTATTTTATTAAAGCTTTTTAACCGACTGTAACTTGAAGAAATGGGCTATTTTAATATCGTCCATTCTTGTATTAGGCCTTATTGGTGCCGGACTTTGGTTATATTATAAATTCAACACAGAGAGTACTTTAATTGAACATATTCCTGTTGATTCCGAAATTGTTGTTTACTTCAATTTCAAACGAATCTTTATGGAAAAAGCCATTGAGAAAGACAGTACACGACTGACATTTCTAAAAGAAAAAATCAAAGAACTCTCGCCAGAACTCAGTCGCCTTGGAGATGCCGGTATTGATCCATTTGGAGATGCCGCTTTTTTTGTGCATCAAAAGGACATTGTTTTTTGTGCAATGTTAAAAGACAAAGACCAATTGGAATCTGTGTTATTTGGACCAGGTGGCAATAAGGCAAAAAAGAGCGAGCTGAAGGACTGGGAATTTCAAATCAGCAGCGATGGTCAAATACTATGGATGTGGAATGAAAAGATACTTTACATCAGTTTAAAACGAAGTGATGAGTCTGTCAAATATCTTCAATCACTGAGTCAAAATTTTGTCCCTTTTTCTAAAGCTCCGCACTATTTACATTGTAAAAACGATCAGGCTCCTGTTTGGTTTTACAGTCAAATTCATCCTTTAAAAAACAATGAGCCGATAAAAGGGGTCATACATCTTAAAAACGGTATTCAGATAGAAGCCGGTAGTCTTGAAACTAATTTAGCTTTACCTATAGAAGAATTTCATACTCTTGACAACTTCAAAACTGTTATTTATGCAGATAGTGGTCATTCGAAATTCAATATGATACTGGAATCAGGCTATCTTATCTTCAATGATATCGACAATAGTTTTCAAACACCGAACTTCGAGATGGTAGATAAACTGGTCATTTATGAAGGAGAAAAAACAATTCAACGCGACTTTGTCAACTATGAGTACGATGACAACTTCGAAAAAGTAGCAGTAAAATCCTTTAAAACAGATACTGTCAAAAGCTCGAGCCTTGTGTTCCGCAATTCCAATGGACAGATACAAAGTAAATGCAATTACAGTACCTGCGACACCAATCTATTCAAATCCTTGCCATCAAAGCTGACACACTTTGCTCAATTTGATGATACATTCATAAGTAAAATCTATACAACACCAATAGGATTTCTATTCAGACTGGAGGGTTATAGCGAAGGAAAAGGCAGTCGTTATATAGTGAATATCAAGTTCAAGAAGCCTAATTGAACCTGCAATTTTACAACTTAGTTTAGCCTTGAGTTGTAACCTTAGTCACCAAATGATTTGTATCACTTTCAACTCAATATAGGTTTAAAAGGCCTAATTTTGCAACAAAAAAACGACAGTGAGTTCAGTTAAAACAAAAGTCGATCATGTAGTGGTGAAATTTGCCGGAGACAGCGGAGACGGGGTTCAATTGACCGGTACTCAGTTTGCGGAAACCAATGCATTATTCGGCAATGATATAGCCACATTCCCTGACTTTCCTGCGGAGATTCGCGCTCCACTCGGCACAGTGCCCGGTGTATCAGGCTATCAAATCCACTTTGGAAGCAGTGAAATTCTTACAGCCGGCGACCGTTGTGATGTTCTTGTGGCTCTTAATGCAGCCGCTCTTAAAACCAATATTAAATCGCTTAAACCAAACGGTATCATCATAGCCAATAGCGATGGATTTGATGAGAAGAACTTAAGACTTGCCGGTATAGATGAAAATGACAACCCTCTTAACAATGGCAGTTTGTCGAACTATACCGTTTACACAACAGATATAACAAAACAAACAAAGTCGGCAGTTGCTGAATTTGGCTTGGGCAACAAGGAATCTGAGCGTTGTAAAAACATGTTTGTATTAGGTATTATTTATTGGTTATTCGATCGTGATCCTGCCAATACCATACATTTTATTGAATCCCATTTTAAAAAGAATGAATTGGTTGCCAATGCCAATATCAAAGCATTGAAATCTGGCTATAACTTCGGTGAAACATCTGAGTTGTTCAGCAATCAATACGAAATTTCAGCAGCCAGTTATCAACCCGGATTATACAGAAGTATCAATGGCAACCAAGCCACTGCTTTAGGTTTAATGGCCGCTTCCGTCAACAGTAATCTGCCATTGTTCCTGGGCTCCTACCCTATTACGCCTGCCAGCGATATCTTGCATGAGTTATCCAAGCACAAGGGGTTTGAAGTCATGACCTTTCAGGCTGAAGATGAAATTGCAGGTATTTGCTCAGCTATAGGTGCATCTTATGGGGGCAAACTTGGTATAACCACCAGTTCAGGTCCTGGTATTGCTTTGAAAACAGAAGCAATTGGATTAGCAACTATGCTCGAACTGCCTTTGGTAATTTGCAATATTCAAAGAGGCGGACCATCAACAGGCTTGCCTACCAAAACTGAACAGGCAGATTTGCTTCAGGCCTTGTATGGCAGAAACGGTGAATGTCCTTTAATAGTTGTTGCAGCATCTACACCATCCAATTGTTACGAAATGGTTTATATGGCCTGTAAACTTTCATTGGAACATACCATTCCTGCCATGTTCTTAAGTGATGGTTATTTAGCCAATGGTGCAGAGCCCTGGTTGATTAAAACTCTGGAAGAACTGCCCGATATTGAACCTCATTTTATCACTGACAATCCCAATCAGGCCGACTATCAGCCTTATGCCAGACAGGAAGATTTATCGAGATTTCACGCTGTTCCGGGAACTCCTGGTATGGAGCACAGAATTGGCGGATTGGAAAAAGAAACCATCACCGGTAATATCAGTTATGACCCTGCCAATCACGAAACCATGGTTAAAATCAGAGCTGCAAAAGTGGAGAATGTTGCTGATTACATTCCGCGTCAGGAGTATGTCAACGGGAACAACAACTCAAAAGCATTGATTATTGGCTGGGGCAGCACTTATGGCAGCATAACCACAGCAGTGCGTGAACTCAATCATGAAGGACTGGATATCGCACAAATTCATATTCAATATTTAAGTCCATTTCCAAAAAATCTTGGTGAAATAATTGGAAATTTCAAACAGGTATTTGTTGCCGAGATGAACAATGGACAGCTCATAAAAGTGATAAGAGACAAGTATATGGTAGATGCCATTGGTATCAACAAAATTCAGGGACAACCCTTCCAGGTCATGGAAATTAAGGAATCCATAAAACAGTATTTAAAATGATGGAAACAACCGAACATAAAGTATTATTTACATCTAAAGACCTTGAAACTGATCAGGAAGTCAGGTGGTGTCCGGGTTGTGGGGATTATGCCATTTTAAAGAGTGTACAAAAAATCCTGCCAGAACTTGGTCGTCCCAAACACGAGTTTGTTTTCGTTTCAGGTATAGGATGCTCTTCGCGTTTTCCATATTACATGGATACTTACGGTATGCACTCCATACATGGAAGGGCAACTGCCATCGCTACAGGACTAAAATCAGCACGCCCTGAGTTAAGCGTTTGGGTTATAACCGGTGATGGAGACGCATTAAGTATTGGTGGCAATCATCTGATTCACACATTGCGCAGAAATCCGGATTTAAATATTCTGCTGTTTAACAATCAAATTTACGGATTGACGAAAGGACAATTTTCACCTACCAGTGAGCAAGGTAAAATAACTAAATCATCTCCTGTTGGAGTAGCCGATTTGCCCTTTAATCCTATTGCATTAGCACTGGGAGCAAATGGTACTTTCATTGCCAGAACTTTAGACAGAGACCCGAAACATCAGCAGGAAATATACAAAAAAGCCTATCGTCACAAAGGCACTTCATTTGTTGAAATTTACCAGAATTGCAATGTTTTCAACGATGGCACTTTTGAAGTTTTTACTGAAAAATCGAGTAAGCCCGAACATACCATTTTTGTTGAACATGGACAGCCTCTGCTTTTTGCCAATGGCAGTAAAGGCATTCAGCTCGACGGAATGACACCAAGAGTAGTTGATATCATCGACAACAATGTTGACCAGATATGGGTGCATGATGAAAATGATATGTTCAAAGCATATATATTATCGAGATTCTCAGATTTTGAATCGCTTCCACGACCATTTGGCGTGTTCTACATCAATGACAACAAACCAACATTTGACGGGGCTTTAAATGAACAGATAAGCGAAAGAAAACTGCTCAATAAAAAAGAAGCATTTAATCAATTACTGGTCTCTAAAAACAGCTGGAGAGTTGAATAACTTCATAAGATTCAGCCAAAGAAAGCTTGATAACTCTTATTATCAGACACTTAATCTATTTTTGATTTTTTAAGATTTTATTTCGACTTTAGTATATTTGCTTTATGAAAAGAGCACTTGTACTAGTCATTTTTATAGCTTGTTTCTCTCTTGTTAAAGCTTCGGATACAACAAAAATTACCACACATAACAAAGTGGTTATTAAAACCAATCCATCAGTTGGGGTAACCGAATACCCTTCTGCTACCCTGTTTCCGGGCGATACCACTCAGTACCGAAAAGCCTATTTATACATGGAATTTGGTTGTGCTCCGGGGTTAAAATGCGGAGAGTGGGATTATGGCAATCATATCTATCTGAAGAAAAACAATGTTCGATACGAAATAGCCCGTTTCATCACACCTTATGGTTTTTACTGGAACAGTGGCATGAACTGGAAACATGGCTGGATTTATGATCTAACCGATTTTTCATACTTGCTGCACGATTCATTCGAAATTATTTATCAGCACTCGGGCTACGAAGGCAATACAGACAGAGGCTGGACAGTAACGCTTGACTTTTACCTTATAAATGGTGAGCCTGCAAGAATTCCAAAAGGCATTAGTTCTATTTACAGATTAGGTGCTCCCTATGGCAATGTCAATAATCCATTTGACAGTGTTGTAAAACCTCAGAATTTCACAGTAGCCAATGGAGCAGATATGGTCAGCTTTAAAGTACTTCAAACTGGTCATGGCATGGACCAGCAGGAAAATTGTGCAGAGTTTTGTTCCAAAGAGCGGAGTATCTTTTTAGACAATCAACTCATTTCTCAGAAGCAGGTTTGGAGAGACAACTGTGGAATGAACTCCTTATATCCACAAGCAGGTACCTGGTTATACGACAGAGCCGGCTGGTGCCCCGGTGCTCCTGTTATTTCAGATGATCAGTTTAAGATGTTGACTCAGGGTACAGAACATACTTACCATCTGAGAATGCAGGAATATTCCAATACAACTGGTGGCAGTGCAAATTATGATATCAGTGTTTATGGCTTGCACTTTAAAGACAATAGAAAACAAATTGATGCTGCAATAGAGGATATTATTGCGCCATCAAAACACTACGATTATCTGCGCTACAATCCGATTTGTGGTGCCCCAATAATCAGAGTAAGGAATCTTGGTAAAGATACCCTCAAGCGTCTGGATTTTGAGTACGGTAAAGTAGGTGGAAAGATTCAAAGAATATGGGTGCCTTGCCTGATAGCACCATTCGAGAGTGGCACTATGGAACTGGAAGCCATTTATGATTGGAGTGGAAGCGGCAATACTTTCTTTGCCAAATTAATTAAGGTTAATGACAAAGATGATGAATACCAGGACGACAATATTGCGTATTCAACCATTACGCGTTCTCCAATGCATCCCAATAAATTGTATGTTGTTTTCAGATCGAATAATGCACCTTCAGAAAACAGTTATAAAATAAGAGATGCCCGTGGCAATGTCGTGTTGTCAAGAGATAATTTTGTTGCCAATACGACCTACAGAGACACTGTATTCTTAGGCAATAATATTTGTTATACCCTTGAATTTTCTGATGAAGGAACACCTCCTTCCAGTATGCCTCTGAATAAAGATGGATTGGAATGGTGGGCCAATACTGCAGATGGCGCCGGTACATTCCAAATCAGAAATGGCAATACCAATGGCCTCATTAAAAGTTTTGCGCCTGATTTTGGCACCAGATTCGACTATCAGTTCATGACCACTTTCAATATGGGAATTGATGAATTGGGCTTTGATAATTTATTGATTGATTTTTATCCTAATCCGGCACTTGGTTCCGGTCATCTTCATATTGAATCGGTTAATTCTTCTGAATACAGTTACCAGATTTATGACGCCAATGGCAAAGCCATTGGAAACTCTGAATCTGTTTCGGAAGTGACGGATATGGATTTAAATGATTTAGCTGCGGGTGTTTATACCATCATAGTTTACCAAAACGGCACAGCCTATACCAAACGATTTATCATACTTTAATTTTAAATCCGTTATTGGGGCTAAGGATTGAATGTGATACACACCAGGTGAAATTCTTTAACTGAATGAAAACATTCATCACTTATATTTGTTCTTAAGGTATGAATTGGATTTTCAATTTAGGTCTGGTAATACTCGCCTTTTGTTTTATGGAGGCTACAGCCTGGTTTACGCATAAATACATTATGCATGGATTTATGTGGAGATGGCACAAAAGTCATCATGAACCACGACACGGCACCTTCGAAAAAAATGACCTGTTTGGTATTGTATTCGCTATTATTTCAGCAACGTTAATTATTGCAGGTACATGGAACGGCCAGTTCGACTGGAAATTCTATATTGGATTTGGTGTTTTCCTATACGGAATAGCTTACTTTTTAGTACACGATGTTTTTGTGCATCAGCGTTTGCCCTGGTTACGCAACACCAACAGTACTTACTTTAAAGCCATGCGATTTGCCCATAAAATTCATCATAAAGTGACCTCTAAAAATGGAGCTGAAGCATTCGGTTTTCTGTTCGTCAGTAAAAAATATCTGAACAAATACCGTCAAAAATAAAGATGAAAAAAGTTGTTGTTATAGGCAGTGGATTTGCTGGCCTGAGTTCAGCCGCGTATCTGGCTAAAAACGGTTTTGACGTTACTTTGCTTGAGAAAAATGATCAGGTTGGTGGAAGAGCATCTATTTGGCAAAAGGATGGATTCACTTTCGATATGGGTCCTAGCTGGTATTGGATGCCTGAAGTATTCGAGAATCATTTTAAATACTTTGGTAAAAATCTTTCCGATTATTATCAGCTTCAAAGACTAGACCCGGGTTACAGAATCAATTATAAAAACAATGAATCAATTGATGTTCCGGCTAGTCTGGAAGCGCTGAAAGCTGAATTTGAAAAAAGGGAAAAAGGGTCTGCTGTTCAACTGGGAGCATTTCTTAAAGATGCTGAATACAAATACCACACAGCAATGGCTGATTATGTCAATAGAATTTCGGATTCATTTACCGAATTTTTAGAGCCTAAATTGATTGTGAAAGCATTTCAATTGAGTCTGTTTTCCTCATTAAGAAAAGCAGTAAGAAAACGATTCAAAAATCCTCAACTGGTGAGTCTGCTCGAATTTCCTGTCTTATTCCTTGGTTCTACTCCCGATAAAACTCCTGCACTATACAGCATGATGAATTACGCTGATTTGGTAAAGGGAACCTGGTATCCAATGGGAGGCATGCATTCTATCGTCAAAGGCTTTGCAAAACTGGCAGAAGAGCAAGGCGTAAAAATATTACTTAACCACGAAGTAACCAGTATCAATTCATCCAATTCAAAAGTCGTTTCAGTATCTACGAACAAAGGCGATTTTGAAACGGATTATCTTGTAAGCGGAGCCGATTACAGATTTACTGAACAGGTATTGCTTCAAGAAAAAGACAGGGTGTATTCTCACGATTACTGGGAAAAAAGAACCATGTCGCCCAGTTCACTTTTATACTACATAGGTGTCAACAAACAAGTACCAAACCTCTTACACCACACCTTGTTTTTTGATGAAGATTTTGAAGATCATGCAAAGGAAATTTACGATAACCCTGCATGGCCAAAGCGACCTTTGTTCTATATGTCAGCATCCAGTAAAACCGACCCAACTGTTGCTCCTGAAGGTTGCGAAAATTTAGTCTTACTCATACCACTGGCACCTGGTTTAAAAGACAGTGAAGAAGAAAGAGAGAAGTATTTCAATATTATGATGGACAGACTGGAAGCCAGAGTTGGCATGCCAATAAGGGAACATATTGTTGTAAAGCGCTCTTATGCCATGAATGATTTTGAAAAAGACTACCATTCATTTAAAGGCAATGCTTATGGCTTAGCCAATACCTTGATGCAAACTGCATTTTTAAAACCAAAGATGAAGCATTCAAAACTAAAGAACATGCTATATACGGGTCAGTTAACAGTTCCGGGGCCAGGCGTACCACCTGCAATCATCAGTGGTCAAATGGCTGCAAATGAAATATTAAGACTTTCAAAAAAGAAATAGCGTTCCAATCATCGACTATTTTAAAACATTTTTACATCAGAAGTGTTTAATAATAACCGACTATGTTTGAACTATATGAAAAAACCTCTGAGGCTTGCAGTAAGATTACAACCAATACTTACAGCACCTCTTTTTCGTTAGGCATTAAAATGATTGCCAAAGATTACCGCTGGGCTATCTACGGTATTTATGGATTCGTGCGACTTGCAGACGAAATTGTTGATACATTTCACCGTGAAGATAAAGCCGAACTGTTCTACAAATTCAAAGCGGATACTTACGAAGCTATAGAAAAAGGCATAAGTTTGAATCCTATTTTTCAATCATTTCAAAAAGTAGCTCGTCAATACAATATTGGTAAAGATTTGATTGAGCCGTTTTTTTTGAGTATGGAAGCCGATCTTGAGCAAAAAGTTTACAGCGATGATGAATATGACACTTATATTTACGGTAGTGCCGAAGTCGTTGGACTGATGTGTCTGAAAGTATTTTGTGATGGCAATGAAGCTGAATATCAAAAGTTGAAACAACCCGCCCGAGCTTTGGGTGCAGCTTTTCAAAAAGTCAATTTTCTGAGAGACATCAAAAGTGATGTAGAAGAACGAGGCAGAATCTATTTTCCAAATCTTGATTTAAGACACTTCGATGAAGACACCAAACAACTGATCATTGAAGATGTTAAAAAGGATTTTCGCAATGCTTATTCAGGTATTCAGATGCTGCCAATGAGTTGCAAATTCGGGGTATACACCAGTTATATTTATTACTTGAAATTGCTCGAAAAAATAGAAAGAAAACATGCGAGAGAAATCTTAGAGAAACGCATCAGAGTGGCTAATTCAGAGAAAATGGCTTTGCTGGCAAAATCATTCTTCAGATTTAAATTCAATGTACTTTAAAACAGTTTTATTCATTGTTGTGATAGTGTTAACTGCGTTTGCAGCACCATCCAATATAGCTCAGTTGAGAAGCGAGTACTTAAAGGCGGAGTCGAATTCGGGTTCTGTAGACAAATTGATGAGTTTAACCAATGGTCAAACCGATGCTTTATCAAAGGCATACAGAGGAGCGGCATGGGCATTTAAGGCAAAACATCATATTAATCCCGCCAAGAAACTCGATTATGTTAAAACAGGACTTCTGACATTGAATCAGGCAGTAACAATAGATTCGAAAGATATTGAAGTCAGATTTATACGATTTTCAATTGAAGAGAATATTCCTTCAATCGTCAGTTTTACCAGTCATTTGAAAGAGGACAAGCAATACATATTGGACAATATAGACAAGAACCACGGCTTTTACAGCACCATTAAAGGCTACATGATGCAGTCCAAAAATTTAAGTTCAGCAGAAAAATCGAAGTTGAATTAATTCCAAATTAATTTTTTATTAGAGCCATTTATCCGATTTTTAAACTCTGAAAATCGAATGAAAAGTGCTACTAGTTTTTTTTTGTTTCTATTAATAGTCACGGGATTTGTACTTTTCATAAGTACTTGGATATACAGATCTGCACATTTCGAGCAAATTGAAATGCCCGTCGTTTCTCTACAGGATGCCGCAGAAATTGATGGACGAATTTATATTGGCAATGGCATGTTTAAAATTATTCAAGTGTATGATATGGATGCCCGATTCATTGAGACTTTGGACACCAGATACGCCGGTTCATATTTCAATATTGAACAAGACGAATTGGGAAAAGTTGTCGCTGTAAGGGATGATAGCCGTTATTACATCGATTATCCGATTTCTAGAACCCAAAACTACCAATATAAGTTAATAAAAAAACTACCCTTTGAATTGAATTTTTATGCTTCAGGAAAAGATGTCATGATCAAGCAGAGCATTCGGAATTTTATATGGGTACCTTTGACCTGGATACTTTTAGCATTGGTTAGTTTGATAATACTTATCATTATCAACTTATTTCTTTTTATGGATTTGATGACCGCCAAAGGCAGTATGTTGAACAAAATCAAAATGTTTTTGAGAATTTGTCTAACGAAAAAGAACCAAATAGAAACTGAAATCTAATTTAATGGAAAAGGCAAATAGCCAATTACTATTCCCAAGGCGTACCATCCTCGGTGATATTGGCTCCGGTATCGTTTAACCAGTCATCATCATCGCTTGTATTGGTTTGATTAGCGATGTTTTTGCCTAACTGATACATATCTAATTTGCTGCTTTGACTGCTGTCTTCACCTTCTGTATTGATTTTGCTCGAATAGGTTACAACATTCGAATAACCTTCTTCTCCTCCACCCATGTAGCCATCCTCATCCCAGTTTTCAAATTTGGCCAAATGCGCAACATAACGCACCTTTGCTTCACCAACAGGACCATTTCTGTGCTTGGCAATTATAACTTCACCCTGGTTAGGATCGCCATCAAAGCCTTCGTTTAACTTGTAGTATTCAGGGCGCCATATAAATCCTACCATGTCTGCGTCCTGCTCTATACTACCCGATTCCCTTAGGTCACTCAGCTGTGGTTTCTTATCACCACCGCGTTTTTCAACGTCACGACTCAACTGTGCCAATGCAATAATTGGAATATTCAATTCTTTTGCAAGACCTTTTAAAGAACGTGAAATGTAACCAATTTCCTGCTCACGATTCCCGTTTTTATTGCCGGTTTCATCGCCGCGCATCAACTGCAGATAGTCGATTACAATCATTTCAATATTGTGTTTACTATGCAATCTTCTGCATTTAGCTTTGAGTTCAAATACAGGAAGAGATGGCGTATCGTCGATGAATATTTTTGCTTTAGCCAGCTTCTGAATTTTAGAGTGCAGCTGAGCCCATTCGTGTTCTTCGAGCTGACCTTTTTTCAGTTTTTCGGAAGAGAGTCCTGATTCGGAAGCAATCAAACGAGTGACCAGCTGAGTAGCACTCATCTCTAAAGAGAAAATAGCGACAGGTTTCTGAAAATCGACAGCAGCGTTGCGCAGCATGGTTAAAGCTAAAGCTGTTTTACCCATACCCGGACGAGCAGCTAAGATGATTAAGTCAGACCTTTGCCAACCAGCAGTAATATTATCGATGTTTCTGATACCAGATGGCACACCGGTTAATCCGTCTTTCTTAGCGACGTTGGCTTCAATTAACGAAATCGCTTCGTTGATGATATTTGAAATCTCTTTATAAGAGCGTTTCATACCATCATTTTTTACTTCATAAAGATCTTTTTCAGTTGAGTCGAGCAATTTAAATGCATCGGCTGCATCATCATAAGCATCAGAAATGGTATTGCCTGAAATGCGTATTAATTCACGCTGAATAAATTTTTGAATAACTATATGAGCGTGGTATTGCAGGTTGGCGGCAGAAGAAACTTTGCTGGTAAGTTTGGCTATGTAATAAGGGCCACCAACAATTTCCAAAAAACCTTTAGACTTTAGTTTTTCGGTTACAGTAAGAATGTCTACAGGTTGGTTTTCATTATACAAATCGAGCATACACTCGTAGATGTACTGGTGTTTATCGGTATAGAAATGCTTAGCTTGCAGCGTTTCCATAGCATCTTTGAGAGCCTCCTTTTCGAGCATGATAGCACCGAGGATGGCTTCCTCAAAATCAACTGCCTGAGGGGGTAATTTACCACCTGCATCCAGCGATGTGATATCTACTCTTTTTGGTTTGCGTACACCTGGTCTCTCTAACATGATGCGAAACTACTTGCTTTATAAAAGAACTGCAATTTATATTTTGCACCAAAGCATTGTGAACACATTGTGAATATCCTTAACTAAAAATCAGAAGGAAGACAAACTGCATGATAAAAAAGATTAGATTTGCCATGATGGCTGCTTTCGGGACGAAATGTCATATAGACGTACACGAACAGACATTGGCATTAAATTGGCAGCCAGTGATAGAAAACATCACTACTTTCCAATCATACAATATAAGCAATATCAATAAGCAATCTAGCTTAACTATACTAAATCTCACAAATATTCATTAACTTTGTTATAGCATAAATGGAAGCAAAATTTTCGCCGAGAGTAAAGGAAGTCATACAGTACAGTCGTGAAGAGGCCATCCGACTGGGACATGACTACATAGGCACCGAACACCTCCTTCTGGGCATTATCCGCGAAGGAGAAGGCACTGCTCTCACTACACTTAAAAACCTTGAAATTGATGTCATCCGACTCAAAAAGACCATAGAGGACACTATTAAAGGAACGGCTACAGGCGTCAGCAATCTTGGCAATATACCATTGACCAAGCAAGCTGAAAAGGCGCTTAAGATTACCTATCTGGAAGCTAAAATCTTTAAAACCGAAACAATTGGCACCGAGCACCTGCTCCTGTCTATTTTAAGGGACGAAGATAATATCGCTTCTCAGGTACTGGCTCAATACGGAATTAATTACGATTTTTTCAAGCAAACCTTGTTGGATGGCGGCAGCAGTTATCGCAAAAATGATACTCCCAGTAACGCCTTCGAAGACGAGGGAAACGAACCTCCAGAAGACCGTAAAATTGAAGAAATAAAAAAGAAAAATCCTAAATCCAATACACCAGTACTGGATAACTTTGGTCGCGACCTCACCAAACTTGCCGAAGAAGGTAAGCTTGACCCAATCGTTGGTCGTGAAAAAGAAATTGAAAGAGTCTCTCAGATTCTGTCAAGAAGAAAGAAAAACAATCCGATTTTAATTGGTGAACCCGGCGTTGGTAAAACTGCTATTGCCGAAGGTTTAGCGCTGCGCATCATTCAAAGAAAAGTCTCTCGTGTTCTGTTTAACAAACGCGTCGTAACACTGGATCTGGCTTCTCTGGTTGCGGGTACCAAATACCGCGGTCAGTTTGAAGAAAGAATGAAAGCCATCATGTCTGAACTCGAAAAAGCCAATGACGTGATTCTCTTTATAGATGAGATTCATACCATTGTAGGTGCTGGTGGCGCAACAGGTTCTTTAGATGCTTCAAATATTTTCAAACCTGCTTTAGCACGTGGCGAATTACAATGTATCGGTGCTTCTACCTTAGACGAATATCGTCAGTACATAGAAAAAGACGGTGCCTTAGACAGACGTTTCCAGAAAGTAATCGTAGATCCGCCGACACCGGAAGAAACGCCACGACTCCAATAGAGCCGCCCTGCTTGCGCTGTATGACGATGAAAAGTGGCGTATCAGTACTTCATAAGGGATTTCGAGAGCCATGCCGATCTGACGCAATATGGCGGT
>CAUJCT010000032.1 GCA_963169345.1 Bacteroidota bacterium | reverse complement strand
GGGATTAAATCTAAAATTTGGCGAAGTACTGGTTTGTTATTATTTTTGGTTCGTTTGAATAGGCCCATTGCGGTTCTGGTGGTACATTGCCAAAATAAGGCTTATTCAAACTTTTTCAAAAAAGTTTCGGATAGTTGTGATGTAAACAGTAGAAAATTTTGTGAATAGAAAATGAATTGTTTGAGTTTTTTTAATTTCCAACACCCTAGCAGAGTATAGAATGTTAAAAAAACCCGTAATTCGTACTAATGAACCTCCGCACCCTGATATTATCCCTGCTCTTTTCCTCTTCTCTCTGCGCACAAAATTCATATACTCAATATGTCAATCCTTTTGTTGGAACTGCCGGTCATGGCCACACTTTCCCGGGTGCTACAACTCCCTTTGCAATGGTTCAACTTAGTCCCGATACCCGAATAGACGGCTCATGGGACGGTTGCAGTGGTTATCATTATGGAGATTCGTTTATATACGGTTTCTCCCATACTCATCTCAGTGGCACTGGTTGCAGCGACTATGGCGATATCGCTTTTATGCCAAGTCTCGTTAGTAAAGCAATTGAACGCATTCAGAATCTGGATAAAATCTATCAATCATTTTCAAAGAAGTCTGAAAAAGCAGCACCAGGTTACTACTCTGTTCAGTTAAATAATGGCATCAAAGTCGAACTGAGTGCAACAACACGAGCAGGAATTCAGAAATACACCTACAACAAATCTGGGTATGCCTGGATTACTCTCAATCTTAAGCACCGCGATGAGTTACTGGAAGGTAAAATTACACAAATCAATAAACGGACTTTCTCAGGTTTCAGAAGATCCAAGGCCTGGGCCGAAGACCAATTGGTGTATTACTATTTTACGTTGAGCAAAGATGCCGATAATATTATCATCTCTAAAGATAAAAATGGTCAGTATAAAGTGAATCTGGGATTTAAAGTAACTAAAGGTCAGTCCATATTAATTAAAACAGCTTTGTCAACTGTTGATGAAGACGGAGCCAAAAACAATCTTGAAAAGGAAATGCCGCATTGGGATTTTCTACGGGTTAAAAAGGAAGCCAATGCAGCATGGGAAAAGGAATTTCAGCGAATCAAAGTGTACGGTGGAACGCTCACAGAAAAACAAAATTTCTATACAGCACTTTATCATTGTATGATTCATCCCAATATTCTAAACGATGTGGATGGTCGTTACCGCGGTCGTGATAGGGAAGTACACAAAGCTGAAGGTTTCAACTATTACTCTGTTTTCTCTCTTTGGGATACTTACAGAGCTTTGCATCCTTTACTCAATATCATTGATAAGAAGCGGTCACACGATTTTATTATGACGTTCAAAGCGCAATATGAACAGAGTGGAAGATTGCCCATGTGGGAGTTGTGGGGCAATGAAACCAATTGTATGATTGGCTTCCATAGTGTAAGTGTAATATGGAATTCGTATCTGTATGGTGTTATTAGTTTAGATGAATTAAAAGGACTGTACCCTGCAGTTTATTCAGAAGCCATGAGCAATCGTTTTGGATTGGATAAATTCAGAGCTAAAGGATATCTGACTACTGAGGATGAACATGAAAGTGTATCAAAAACACTGGAATATGCTTTCAATATGCGCTGCGTTGCTTTCATCGCCGAAAAAGTAGGCCGTTCTGATGATTCTAAATATTTCAGAGAGCTTTCTGAAGGATGGAGAAATTTATACAACGTTCAAACCGGTTTTATGACGCCACGCAGCAATGGGGCATGGCTAAAGGATTTTGAACCGCAACAGGTGAATAATCATTTTACAGAAGCTAACTCATGGCAATATTCTTTTGCAGTTCAACATGATGTCTATTCCCTAATGTTGAAATCAGGCGCTCATCATCAGTATTATGATCAAAGTTTGCTATCTAAATTGTTCAATACAAGTTCTAAAACGAGTGGTCGCGAACAGGCGGATATAACAGGATTAATTGGTCAGTATGCGCATGGAAATGAACCAAGTCATCATGTGGCTTATTTGTTTAGTTCGCGTGATTCGGTGGTTAAATATGTAAGTCGCGTTTGTAATGAAATGTATCATCCAACACCTGATGGACTTATTGGTAACGAAGATTGCGGTCAGATGAGTGCCTGGTATGTGTTCAGTGCAATGGGTTTTTATCCGTCAAACCCTTCGGACAACAGAATGAAATTGGGGAAAATGTTGTTTGATAGCGTGAGATTCAGACAGGGAGATGAAGAAGCCATAATATTTAATAAAGTGAGTCCTGAAGTAGTGATGCCGGATTATTATAATTATAATGGCTTAAAGTTCGGGCATTCAAAGTCATACTATAACGATTACATAGTTCATAACGTAATTGAAGAAGGAACTGGTCCAGGCTACAATCCATTGTCTGGACTAAATTATGTTTCAGCGCCCGTATTTCAGTTCAATTCAAATGTGTTCGAAGATTCTTTGTTTGTCAAAATTGCAGCGAATGATGATGAACTGTTGCTGCCATCAACACAATCCAGTTTTAAGATTGTATACACACTCGATGGTTCGGAACCTGGACTTAAATCAAAAATTTACAAAGCGGATTCCGGAATTTGGGTTAAATCTTCATCTCAATTTAAAGCTAAAATCTTCGTATTTGGAATTCGAAAAGTATTGGAAAGTAATATAACTGAAGCTCAGTTTTTCAGATTTTCAAATCATTATGATGTAACATTAAGATCTATTTATAACAAACAGTATACTGCTGGTGGAGATAAAGGCATTTTTGATGGTCTCAGAGGCGACAACGACTGGCGTAAAGGCAGATGGCAAGGGTATCAGGGACAAAATTTTGAAGTGCTTATAGATACCAAGAATACTACGAAGGCTGATGCATTGAAATTCGGTACGCTTCAAGATACCAGATCATGGATTTTATACCCTAAATCAGTGATGGTTTACGCTTCAAATGACAGCACAAATTTCGAATTAATTGGAAGTTACGAAAATGCTATTCCTGATTCAATGATGGTCAGCAAGCGCACAGATTTTATTGTTCCCTGCAATGGTAAATCCTATCGTTACTTTAAAATCATTGCATTGAATTATGGAAAATTGCCTTTCTGGCATCCGGGAGCCGGCGGTGAAGCGTTTATTTTCGTAGATGAGCTGGAGTTTGTTCACCGCTAATCCAACATAAATATAAAGTTGGTCGATTCTCATTAATTGGTAAATTTGTTCTACAGATATTTGCATCATGATTGACAACCACCAAATAGATTACCGCATTCTTGGAGAAGAAATGCAATGTGTAGAAATTGAACTCGATCCTCAAGAAACAGCCATTGCTGAGAGTGGCAGTTTTATGATGATGGATCAGGATGTTCGTATGGATACTTTGTTCGGAGACGGTTCTAATAAAAACGAAACAGGTTTTTTTGGTAAACTGATGTCAGCCGGTAAGCGATTAATAACCGGTGAAAGTCTCTTTATGACAGCGTATACAAATATTGGTAACGAAAAGAAAAGAGTCACTTTTGCTTCACCTTATCCGGGTAAAATCATAGCTTTGGATTTGTATCGTCTGAATGGTAAAGTCATTTGTCAGAAGGATGCATTCCTTTGTGCCGCTAAGGGTGTTTCAGTTGGCATAGAATTTCAGAGAAAACTGGGAACAGGTTTGTTTGGAGGCGAAGGTTTTATAATGCAAAAACTGGAAGGTGACGGCATGGCATTTGTTCACGCGGGTGGTCATATTATTGAAAAAGAATTGAAACACGGAGAGGTGCTGCGAATTGATACTGGTTGTATCGTTGCATTTACGCAGGATGTGGATTATGATATTGAATTCATAGGTGGAATTAAGAATACAATTTTCGGCGGTGAGGGTTTCTTCTTTGCTAAACTGCAGGGACCTGGAAAAGTATGGATACAAAGTTTACCAATTAGTCGTTTAGCCAGTCGTATTATGGCTTACGGACCAATGGGCAGTCGTAAGGAAGAAGGTTCAATTTTAGGAGGTTTAGGCAATTTGCTCGATGGTGATGGCAGATAATCTGTAATTGAACATTTGGTATAACTGGATGTATTAATTATTATTTAACCATTCCCCATTGCAACTAACAAAATGAATAAAAAAGATAAAACGGAATTTATACTCACTACGCTTGAAAGTTTATATCCTGAAGTACCAATTCCATTAGACCATAAGGATGCCTATACCTTGTTAATAGCAGTTTTATTGTCGGCACAATGCACGGATGTTCGCGTTAACACAATAACACCTCTATTATTTGCAGAAGCAGATAATTCACGCGACATGGTGAAGTTAAGTGTTGAGCAAATTAAAGAAATTATAAAACCATGTGGTTTATCACCTGCTAAATCAAAAGCAATTTTTGGTTTAAGCCAGATTTTAAATGAGAAATACAATGGCAAGGTGCCTCAAACATTTGAAGAACTGGAAGCATTGCCGGGTGTAGGTCATAAGACGGCTTCAGTTGTTATGTCACAGGCATTCGGATTTCCTGCATTTCCGGTCGATACACATATTCACAGACTTGCGGCGCGATGGGGTTTGAGCTCAGGTAAAAATGTTGAGCAAACAGAGAAGGATTTAAAGAAATTGATTCCTCAGGACAAATGGAACAAAGCGCACTTGCAAATTATTTATTTTGGCAGAGAGTATTGTCCTGCTCGTGGACATGACCCTCAGAAGTGTCCAATTTGTTCAGTTGTTGCTAAAAAGGGCTAGTTATTAAATTTTACTTGTATTCTTAACATGGTTTTACCTAATTTCGAAGTGAGTTTAGAAATGTCCAAGGCAATATTACACGATATGGGCTCTATTGAGTATGGCAGTGCCTGGCAAATGCAAAAGGAGTTGTTTCATCAATCAATTAATGAAAAGTTGGAGCACCGTCATCCTAAACACCATATTCTGGTTTGTGAGCATCCGCATGTTTACACTTTGGGCAAGAGCGCCAATCAAAGCAATCTGTTATTGTCTGAAGCTGAATTGAAGTCGAAGGACATTGACGTATTTGATATTGAAAGAGGTGGTGATATTACTTATCACGGTCCTGGACAGTTAGTGGTTTATCCGATATTTGATTTAGAGCAATTGAATTTAGGCGTTAAAAAATTCGTATTTAATGTCGAACAATGTATCATCAATTGTTTGGATAAATATGGCATTAAAGCGGAGAGGATTGAAGGTAGAATTGGTATCTGGATTGGCAAGGGTACAAATTTTGAAAGAAAAATTGCCGCAATTGGCATTAAAGTCAGCCGACATGTTACTATGCATGGTTTGGCATTGAATGTTAATACTGACCTGAGTCTGTTTAACAATATCATACCATGTGGTATCCAGGATAAAGCTGTGTGCAGTATGGAGTCAGAGCTTGGTCGAAAATTGGATATGACTGACGTAAAGCAGAAATTACTAGAAGAATTTTCATCTATATTTGAAATTAAAATAAACAGTTTATGAATAAGGGAACAATCGCATTATTAGTCGTTATTGGCTTAATTTTAATGGTAGCTTTTAACGGCTGCGGATCTTTTAACTCAATGAGTAAAAAAGATGAAGGCGTTTCAGCTCAGTGGAAACAAGTTGAAGTGGCTTATCAAGCCAGAATGGACAAAACTAAAAACCTTTTTGAAATCGTGGAAAGTGCTGCTGATTTTGAAAAAGGAACATTAAAGGAAGTTATCGAAGCCAGAAGTAAAGCAACAAGTATTCAAATCAATGCCGATAATCTGACCCCAGAAAAATTGGCGGAGTTTCAAAAAGCTCAGGATGCATTTGGTGCTTCATTAGGAAGATTGATGGCAGTAGCTGAAGCGTATCCTCAATTACAGGCAGTTCAGGCATTCAGAGATTTTCAGATGCAGTACGAAGGCATGGAAAACCGCATATCTACTGAGCGACGCAGATTTAATGAAGTGGTACAAGACTACAATTCATACATTCGAATCTTCCCTAGAAATATCTGGGCCGGAATGTTTGGCTTTGAGAAACGCGCTTATTTCAGTGCAAGCGAAGGTGCAGAAAATGCACCCGATATTAAGGCTATGAAAGAGTCTAAGTAAGCCAGTTGAAATTGAATCCTCAAACTTTTTTTACAGGTCCCGACAGGGAAAAAATCAGAGAAGCAATTGCAGCTTCCGAGAAACTAACTTCAGGAGAAATACGGATACATTTGGAATCGTCTTCTAAAGTGAATGCCTTTGAGAGAGCAACACAACTATTTGCACAACTCAATATGCACAATACCGCAGACAGAAATGGTGTGCTAATTTATCTGGCTCTTGATAACAGAGAGTTTGCAATACTTGCAGACAAAGGAATAAATGAAAAGGTACCCGAGGGGTTCTGGGATATGGTGGTAAAAGAGATGTCAGATTTTTTTAAATCAGGGCAGTTTGCAGATGGTTTGATACATGGGGTAAAACAAGCCGGTGAAAAGCTTGCAGCATATTTTCCATACAACGCGCTTTCAGATACTAATGAATTAAGTGATGATATCAGTTTTGGAGAATAAATTAAGTTTCATATTTAACAAGAGTCTGTTTGCTCTTTTGATTATGCTGTTGAGCTTTAGCAGCACTCTTAAAGCTGAAGGCGAATTAATTCCAGATCCACCTAAACCAGCAAGATTATATGTTGATTTGACTGCTGGTAAATCTTTCTTGAATAATGAGCAAAGTGAAGCACTCAACAGAAAGTTGTATCAGTTTGATGATAGCACCAGTAATCAGATTTTGGTGGTAATAGTAGATGATTTGAAGGGGATGCCTGCCTGGCAGTTTGCAACAGAACTAGGTACAAAATGGGGTGTAGGTAATGCCAAAAAAGACAATGGAGTAGTCATCTTAATCAATACCGGTGCAGCCGATGGCGACAGGGATTTGACTATTGCAGTAGGGTACGGATTGGAAGGTGCAATCCCCGATTTAATGGCAAAACGCATTCAAGAGGAAATAATGTTGCCAAAAATGAAGAGTGGCGATTATTATGGTGCCCTGAACGATGCTACTGATGTCCTGATGGCTTTGGCTAAAGGCGAATACAATGATAAAATTCCAAAGAAATTAAAGGGAATTAAAAGGTCAGTTTGGATCATCATCATTATCATTCTCATTATTTATTTCCTCTCACGCAGAGGTGGTGGTGGTATGACTATTGGTCCAAGAGGAACCATTTTCGGAGGTTATGGTGGTTGGGGTGGCGGCTCCTGGGGCGGAGGTTCCTGGGGTGGCGGTTCTTCAGGTGGTGGTGGATTTGGAGGTTTTGGCGGTGGAGGATTCGGTGGTGGTGGTTCAAGTAGTAGGTGGTAATTTTATTTTGGGTTTATGTTAGAGCATGTCAACTTAAATGACTTATTGGTGCTGGATATTGAAACAGTTTCTCAAAAGCCAAATTTTAATTATTTAGATGAAGAATGGCAGGAATTGTGGACTAAAAAATCAGGTGCATTAAATAAACCTGAGCTCGATGCTTCTGCACTGTATGAACGCGCCAGTATTTATGCTGAATTCGGAAAAATAATTGTCATTGGTTTGGGTATATTTCATGGTCATGGTGATGATTTGCAGTTGCGCGTTAAATCTATTTCAGGGGATGATGAAAGTGCCATTTTGAAAGAATTTGCTGAATTGCTCAAACAGCATTTTAATCAGGATAAACACAGGCTGGTTGCTCATAACGGTAAAGAGTTCGACTTCCCTTACATCTGTAGGCGAATGCTCATTAATGGCATAAAAATTCCTGATATTCTGGATCTGTCCGGAAAAAAGCCCTGGGAAATTCAGCACATCGATACAATGGAATTGTGGAAATTTGGTGATTATAAAAATTATACATCTTTGAACGTTTTGGCAAAATGTTTTAATATCCCCTCTCCAAAGGACGATATAGATGGCAGTCTGGTTGGTCATACCTACTGGCAATTAAATGATTTAGAGAGAATTAGTACATATTGTAAGAAGGATATTATCACAACCGCACAAATCGTATTGAAGTATAAATTAATGGATTTATTACCTCAGGAAAAAATTATTGTGACATAATTGCAACGTTTTCTTTAATTTGTAGTCTTCAATATAAAAGATTTTTATTAAATTTGTAATTGCTTTGAAAAAAATCGGGCTTTCTCTTGGGTTTTTCCTTCTTTCCGTATGGTCTTTACACGCGGCAAGACCAACTATTGCCACCAGCAATTTCAGTTACAACAACCTTCAGTGCAATGCAGTCAATCTCAATTGGACGAATGGCAATGGCAATGCAAGGGTAATATTTGCACGAAAAGGATCTGCTCCGGATATAACACCATCAGATGGCCAACCTTATCAGGCAAATCCGACGTTTGGATTAAGTACACCTTACGGCAGTTCTAACGACGTTTTTGTGGTATACAATGCCGGAGGAACAAACTTTGTCAATGTAACTGGTCTGCAACCCGGTCAGGTCTATTATTTTCATATTTATGAACACGATAATGATCAGGGGGGTAATTTTCAATATTTGGTCAATTCACCACCAACTGAATTAGTCGTTACAACTTACACCATTAATCTTAGTTTTACTTTCCAGGTGCTGGATTCATGTCAGATGACCAACAGATTTGTGTTTACCAACACTTCTACTTCTACTATTCCAGGATTAAAGTACGAATTTAATTACGGTTCTGATGGCACATCTGCCAATGCTGTTGATACACATCATTTCGCCGGTAATGGTGGTTATAAAGATATATTAATCGTACCTAAGACATCATTAACTGGATGTCCTACTTTTTCCAGACAAACAGTTAAAGTTTTTCCAAAACGCGTTGCATTCATTGATATGAATTCGTTTAAGGATACCCAATGTCTGGATGATAATTATTTTGAAATTTCTGCAACAGGTTTGCTAATGCCATTTCCAATTGGTGTCACTTATCATTGGGAGTTTGGCGATGGTGATGAATCTGATTTTGCCAAAATGAAAAAGCGGTATAAGATTTCAGGAGTATTTAATATTACCGTAGAGTTAGGTACGACAAGCAATAATAAGTTAACGAATTGCAAAGATACTTTGGTGTTTCCTGTTGTTGTTTTGCCTAGTCCTGTAGGTAATATTTCAATTAACGATACAATTCAGTGTTTAAAACACAACAAATTTCTTTTTGATAATCCTGACAATACATTGAATTTCTATAAATGGTATTTTGGTGATACAGATTCAAGTAGTCAGCAAAGTGCTCAGCACGTTTATAAAAATACAGGTACCTATAAAGTGATGCACGTCGCTTATGCCAATACAGGTTGTAAGGGTCGCGATACCGTTGATGTGAAGGTTTTACCGGATTTAAACAGCGATTATTCTGGTCTTGATACAGCTTATTGTCAAAACAACAATGTTGTGAAACTCTCTCCGGTTTCTCCTGGAGGCTATTATTATGGATATACTGTAAGTAATGATTCTTTTATTCCTAATACCCCGGGAAAATTCCTGGTGTACCACGTCATAAAGGATGCCTATTGCGCCGATACAACCTTTTATCCGGTAAACATATACAGAACTCCTGCACCAAAAATAGGAAATGACACTGCCATCTGTTCCATATTTTCATTTGGCATAAATGCTAATACAGCAGGAACTCAATATAACTGGAGCACTGGGCAAACGACCCCGGGAATTACAGTTTATGGTACTGGTCAGTATTGGGTTGAAGTGAAGGATGGTAACTGCCCCGCAAGAGATACCATCAATGTGTTATTCGCTACCGTTCCTAAAGTAGATATTGGTGGTGATACCATGTTGTGTAAAGGTGGCGGTTTATGGTTAAATGCAGCTTACCCGAAAGCCACTTATTTGTGGAATACAGGCAGCACTGATAGTGTGGTTTATGCTTTTCAACCAGGTAAATATAAAGTGACTGTTACAAATCCTTGCGGAGAAGCTTCTGATTCAATTTACCTCTTTTATCAGGACGAATATTGTGATCTCTTTATGGCCAATGCCTTCTCACCTGGTAATGATTTGGTCAATGATGTTTTCATGCCAAGAGGCAGAAATATTACTGTAACTCTTTTCCAGATTTACAATCGCTGGGGTGAGTTGATTTTCGAAACCGATAAGGATGGTGTAGGCTGGGATGGAAAGTACAAAGGTGAGTATGTGCAGGAAGGTCTCTACTTATGGAAACTCAATTACACAACTCCTAGCGGTCCATACATCAAAAAGAGCAATGCCGCCGGTCAGATTCTGCTGATTCGTTAATTCCAATAATTCATTCAGATTGGTCTTCTAAAAGAATGAACCGAGACCAAATTTCACACTCGATAATAAAGTACCAGTGTTTAAATTATAAACTGTAGCCCAGTGTTACAAAAAAGGAGCGTCCATCGGATGGTAATATACCTGGGCCCGGGTAACCTGTAGCTCTTCGTGTAAAGTACATGTTGTTGGTCAGATTATTGGTGCTTAACTCAATCACCAGACGTTTGAATTTGTAAGATAAACTCGCATCTGCAACGTAGTAGGAGGGAATGATACCAACAACACCTGAAACGCCGCCATCAACTGCATTACTGGCATCTGTATATTGCTGAGTTAAATAAGTCAATTGAGTAGAAAACCTGAATTTATTAAAAGCAAAGGACAATCCGGTTTTAAGATTCATATCCGGAACAAATTCCACATATTTACCTGCAACACCATTCAATTCACTTGAAACATATCGGGCATGTATATAAGCTGCATTGATATAATAAGATAATTGCATTTTACTGTTATACAATCTCAGTAATCTCAAAATATCTGTTTCCAAATAGGTTTCAATCCCTTTCATGGAAGAACGGCCAATATTGGTTCTTAAGCGATAGATTTTATTAAACTGGTCATACGCCTGGATTTCGCCAATTCGGTTGTTGTAATTAACTACAAATGCTGAAATATCAAAGCTAATGGTCCGTGAGTTACTGGTTCTAAACCCAAAATCAAGTGAATGTCCTTTTTCATCTTTCAAGTTGGGGTCAATCACCTGCGAAGGATTGCTGATACGCATATCACTAAAGGTAATGGAACGGTAGTTCTGAGTGATATTGCCATATAATTCAAGTTTCTTGTTGGGTTTATAACTTAATCCCAAGCCTGCGATTACAAAATGGCGGGGATTGTTTCTGTTTTCATCTGTTCTGGTGCTGCTGATAACATTGCCGGCCAGGTCATACTGAACTGTTTTGTAATAACCTTTGGCGTTGGTTTGTATATACTCAAACCTTAAACCCGGTGTAATGGAAAATCTGGAACTCAGATGTAAGATATTTTCAGCAAATGCAGAAGCGTTGAAATTCGGAAATTCGTAATCGCTGCCAATACTGTGTTCAGATTCTACGAAGTTGAAATTGGCGTCACTGCCTTTGCTGCCCAATCCCTGAACACTGTGGTTATAGCCGTTATAAATTCGTATTCCCGTTAAAACGATAGAAGACTTATTAAAAAGTTTATAGTGCTTTAAATAACGGGCTTCAAGTCCTAAGTTTTTAAAATTTCCTTTGATGAGGTCTCTTTCACTGCCGTTATCAATAGTAGAGACTCTCAAAGGTCGGAATCCTACTGAATATCGATGTGCCAATAAGGCAAATACTCTCAAATTAAATTCACTGTTGATACTGAACTTATGATTGAAGTGTAAGGCAAACAGATTCCAGTTGACATCAAACCAGTTGCGTTCGCGGTTGCTTTGTCTTGGGTCTGAATTAAACATTGCATCACTCAGTCCGCCCGGTTGTTGCGAAAGATAATTGGTGCGGGTATAATCAAATTTTAAAATGCTCTTTTGGCTGATCTGATAGTTGAAATTGGCGTAAAAGGTGGTGTTGTTTAAGCTTGAATTTGGACGCCATCCATCCATTTTTTTGTATTGGCCAAACACGTAATAACTAAATTTACCTTTAGTACCACTCATGCTTGTAAAGGCATTATAAAATCCAAAAGAGCCTAAAGTTTGACGGGCTGTAACAGAGAAAGTCCTGTCTTTGACGGGTTCTCTCATAATGAAATTAACTAGTCCTCCGAATTGAGTACCATACTGCAAAGAGGATGCTCCTCTTACAACCTGAATTTTGCCAACTGCTTCCATTGGTGGCGTGTAATAGCTTTCAGGATAACCCAATGCATCAGCACTGATATCGTATCCATTTTGTCTGACGTTGAAATTGGAGCTTCTGTTAGGGTCTAATCCTCTTCCGCCTATACTCATTTGCAAACCTGCACCGTCGTTTTCCCAGATGTTCAGACCAACAACTCTTGAGAAGACTTGTCTTGCATTATTGGTGGAAAGGTTGACAGGAAATTTGTCGGGTAAAACCAAGTCTGTTTTTTTACCTTCAAATATCCCCATATCTTCCACTGAATTTAATCTGGATGCCCCGAGTACATCGTGTTTTTTAATAAGTCTGAATCTTGGAAATTCTGTTACTGAATCTTTGGTCGCAGGCTGGTTGACAGATTTCTTTCTTGCACTGGTATCCTGCGCATTCATGCCTAAAGACATCGCCAAAATCAAAACAATATTAAAAACCTTTAATGTCTTCATTGAATGGTTGTATCCAGTTTTTATGTTGAAATGATTCATCGACTTTTGTTAAATCGAAATCAGGTTTTACAAAAGTTTTGCCCAATCGTCCATTGAGACTTACATACGAGTCTACATATATTTCTACTTGAGAATTTCCTTTTTGTTCAAATTGTTGCTTTAAGTAATGGGCAAATTGAAGAATCATATCTGCCTGAGTAGCCATCATTTTTTCTTGCTGTGGTGTCAGAAATTCACGGTTGTCTATTACAGTTATATGCCCGCTTGAGTCTTTTACCTTAAATTGGGCATAACCGGCTTTTTCCATCAACATGACTCTCCATGAAAAACGATAACCTTCTTCTGTCCAGAACAATTCCCCCGGATAAGCCAGATATCGAAATGGGAACGCCAATTGAATGATGAAAAAACAAGCAAACATCCACAAGGTAATTCGACGGTTTTTTGGTATATAAAGAGAGTTGAATTCTGGCTTAAATTGTGGTAGTTTTTTGAAAATAAAATCCAATATTTTATGATGGAAATTTTCTGAAAAAAACACCAGAGCAGCAACTGTCATTATTGCTGGAAACATACCTATAGGAAACAATAGTCCTGTTAGTAAATGAAACACCACAACAGCAATGTAAGCAAAAGGTCGGGTGCGTTTATTTAACAATAAAAATGGTATGGATAAATCATACACACATCCAAGCCAGCTAAAGATATAAGCCGTAATTTCGAAATTAAAGAGAGGTCCTATTATCGGTAGGTCGTTTTTAGCAGGTAACCATATTTTCAACGGCATAGCATTTAGCAGCCAATCACTGTTTACTTTGGCTAAACCGGCATAAAAATATAAGATGCCCAACATCAACTTAAAAGCATCTATATACCAACGTGGTATTTGAGTTGTTTGAATAGATTTATTTCTAAGAGAGTCGATTGAATAGGCTCTGTTTGCAGGAGTGAATATCAAAAGAAAGCTGATCAGACTGATAAAATAATAATGGTTGAGATAATATGTCTTGTCCATTAATTCTATGTATGTGAAGCTGAGAAACAGCAATGAGCTGGATATTCTGAAATACATCCCTAAAGCCACCATCAAAGCTGATAATGCGCAAATAAGAAATAAAATGTAGCTATAGTTGCCTAATGGTTGAATAAAATCAAAACCATAGAAAGTGAAATGAAACTTTGGGTCAATATAAAGTGATTCTATCCATCCTCTCGACCAGAATCTACAGATACTTATAAAAAGAAGAAGCCCAAAGCAAATTCTGAAAAATGCCAGGGGCGCTATGGAACTGTTTTTATTTAAATAGCGTTTAATCGCCATCATTATCTGTATAGGTAATTGTTATGCTCATTGCTGATGTCATATCAACTTTTAGCAACCTCACCAAAGTTTGCATTGCATTGTACAAATCGTTGGTACTGCTGGGGTCGTTAGAGATTTGTGCGGCAATATCAGGATTAAGCGCGACAATTTTTTGTTTAATCAAATCCATCTGCTCAATAATAATGTTACTGAGCAGTTTTCCTGAAGCATTGTCTTTTGCTCCAAGGGCATCTAGATATGTTTGTAGTGATGTTCCTGCTTGTTTGCCGTTAAATGAGGTGCCGGTGAAAAAATCATAATAGGCATTATGGGCTTTTAACAGCAACGATTTAGACAGACCTTTGCGATAATACGACTCTGATTTCTCAGGAGCAGCAATACCTCCATTCAGTATACCTGAGGGGATTCCGATTTTACCCGACCTAATATATCGTTCGTAATGTAAGACAAGTCCATTGACCATTTTTGATGTACTGGAACTGATGTCTAATCCGGTTTTGGAAATGAAGTCATCACGAAACGCACCTAACCATTCATTTTGAACTGAAGTAAACAAAAGGTCCATGCGGTCGATGATTCTAATAAGATAAGCCTGTCTTTTGGCTCCATCCACAGGATCTTTGTAAAACTGTACAATGGCAGTATCTGTAGAACCTACACCGTTGAGCAGATAATCCAAGGCAGGAAAACCTTGCTGTGGATATGAAGCAGGTACTTCAAGATTAGCGCTGGTATTAGAGATGTTATTTAAAATACCTGTCACATCAGCCGGGTAAATATTGAAAAAATTTCTAAGGGTATTGACTTCTGCAGGTCCGAAATCAAAAAGCTCTGTACCTTGCCAGTTTAGGTACGCATTTTCCCATGACTCTTGTAGGTTTTGAAGCTTGATGATATCTGGGTCAGCAATAAATGCATTTGCCGAATTCTTCATATTATCGAACTCCGTTTTGAAGTCGAGATAAGCAGGATTTACAAGGCTATCGGCGTATCTTGTCAACAATACTGCTCTGTCTTTTCCGTCTCCTTCATTGCTTGTTGTCTTCTTGTCTTTTTCGCAAGAAATAAGAAGGCTAATGCCAAATAGTATTAAGGTCAGGCGTACGAAAGCAGATTTCATTGGTTTAATTACAAGCTAAATTTTGTACTGATGGCTTGAATGGCATTGTTGATCTTAGTATTGGTAAGATCCCAGTATCCACCCGGGCTGTCCATGAGCATGGATAGTACAGACTCAGAGAAGATGTCATCTGCTCCATAAACTTTGCAATAGCGCAATGAATAAATAAAGCCTAGTCCTTCTCCCATAGCATGTATTCTGGCTGCTTCTGTAGTACCGGTTTTCCATTTATTCAGATAACCAACAGCAGCAGCAGCTAAACTTTTTTCCATAGAAGTTCTGATAAAGTTTGCCTGAGCTTTGGCTTCGTTGATATCGTTATTTGAAATGGCTACACGACCTTTAAGGAATGCCGGATAAATTTGAGCATAAGCTTGCTTGTTGTATTCCCAGATATATGAGCCTAAAAAGTATTCAGTAGTGCCTTTAGCAGCATCAGTAGAGCCTGCAAGATAAATCGGATTTAAAGTAAGGAAGCCGTATGCTTCATCCCAGTTCTGTTCAAGCTGTGTGTAAGGCTTACCTGTAATTATTGTAGAATTATCGGCATTTAATCCTGTGTTCAATAAGACATTTCCGATATAATCCAGTTGAGTAGCTCCAATTAAAGACTTTTGAATAATTTGAGCAACTTCAATTCCTTTTGCATCGGCAAGGTAATTGCCCACTCTGCCTGGCTGACCATTTATAGCTGTATCAGCGAAGTGTTGACTTAATCTTGCCATATCGCCAAACAAGCGTTCTATTCTTAGTCTTTCCTGTTCAGATTTTGAACCTGCACTCGATGCTGTAATGCTGCGCAATTGTATGCCAGAAGCATTTAAATTACTGCCAATTATATTGAGTGAAGCTACATCGTAAAATGCAGAATTCATGTTGTTAAACATATTTAACATAGTCATTGAATCTAATGACTTTGAATCACGAATAGCAGCACCTAAATAATAATTCAAAGCCTGAAACATTTTCAACTTAGTATTTCCTGAACTTAAATCAACAATAGTATCACCTTTAGAATCAACAAATAGATTTTTATATGGAGTGCCAGGGGTTACTTTGCTGTATTCAATTTTAGTTCTTATTCCAGTGGTGCTGTTATCAGGGTCATTGTCTTTGTCTTTTTTGCAAGAACTTATACCGATAACAAGTCCAAGTGAAATTGGGAGTACCAAATTTTTGATGTTTAGATTCATAATAGAAATGAAATTTACTTTTAAGTGGCGCAAAAGTACAAGTTATTTAGAATTGTTCCAAATAAGTCTTGAAAGTCATCTTAAGCATGGCGTAGCTTCTTGTTTTGATAAGCTAAAAGATGGGTGTATTGTTTGATTTTAAATTGCAGACATATAGTGAGTTAGAAATAAATTAGTCGTAAAATCAAGTTTTGAATTGATGTATTCTTAATATAAAAACTAACTAATATCAGTTTTAAATACCTATTTTTAGGTATCAACTAGTGATTTAAAATGAAGTTGATGAGTGAATCAGGCAGCAGTTTCTTCCAGAATTGTCTGTTCTATGATATCGCAACAGGCATGAACTTGTTCTTCATTAATTGTGAGAGGTGGAGCAAATCGAATGATATGATCGTGCGTTTGTTTAGCCAGTAAACCTTTTTCCATCATTTTTAAACAAATATTATAGGCTGTTTTGCCATCTCCATAAGGTTCAATGACGATAGCATTCAGCAAACCTTTTCCTCTAACAGTACTCACATGTTTAGATTGAATTGCAGAAAGTCTTTGTCTGAAAATCTGACCCATTTTTTCGGCATTTTCAGGTAAATTTTCATCTTTTACTACCTTTAAAGCTTCCATTGCGACAGCACATGCTAAAGGATTGCCGCCAAAAGTACTGCCATGTTCACCAGGTTTAATGACGTCCATTATAAAGTTGTCACACAGCACTGCGGAAACCGGCAATACACCTCCACTTAAAGCTTTTCCAAGAATTAAAATATCAGGACGAACACCCTCATGGTCGCAAGCCAGCATTTTACCCGTTCTTGCAATACCAGTTTGCACTTCATCAGCGATGAATAAAACATTATGCTTTTTGCATAGTTCTGACACCTTTTTCAGATAGCCTTCATCAGGAACCACAACACCCGCTTCACCTTGAATAGGTTCTACCATAAAACCTGCAACGTTTGGATCTTTTAATGCATTTTCAAGTGCAGTGATTGAATTATAATCTATGATTTCGAAACCTGGCATGAATGGTCCGAAATGGGTGTAACTTTTTGGGTCAGTACTGGAACTTACAGCTGCCAGAGTTCTACCCCAGAAATTGTCTTTTGCAAACAGAATCTTAGCTTTATCAGGTTCTATTCCTTTGACTTCATAGGCCCATTTTCTGCAAAGTTTAATAGCAGTTTCACCACCTTCTACGCCTGTATTCATAGGCAATACTTTGTCATATCCAAAGTAATTGGTTATAAATTCGGCATAGGCACCTAGTAAATTGTTGTGAAAAGCTCTCGAAGTTAAAGTGAGTTTTTGAGCCTGTTCAGTAAGGGCCTTGATAATTCTGGGATGGCAATGTCCCTGATTCACGGCAGAATATGCTGAGAGGCAATCGTAATATTGACGACCTTCAATATCCCATACCAATACACCCTCACCTCTTTCAAGAACTACCGGCAATGGATGGTAATTGTGCGCATTGTGAAGCTCTTCAAGGTGTATGTAGTGTTCGGTTTTTGAGTCGGTATGAATCAGCATAAAAAGGGGAATTATTCCAGGTGCAAAGATAAGGAAAAGGCCTCAAATGCCCATCTTGTAAAGATTTTGATACAAAGCAATATTCTAAGTACTGCTTTATTGAACCAATATTTTGAAATATTGAATGATGTGATTGGAGTGTACTTTGATAAATACAATACCTTTATAATTCGGAATATATATTTCAGTATGACCATTCTCTGCTTTTAATGTAATTTCTATCTTTCCACCTTTTGTATCGAATGCTTCAATAGTGTCAGATTGATTAGGAATTGTGAACCAACCATTATTCGGATTTGGGTATGGCTGAAAACTACGTGTTGTTGCAGGTAGGATAGAAGTTTCATTAATCTTTACATCTTGAAGGAATGTGTCCTGTGTCCCGCATTCATTGGCTATCAGACTCACTTGATAAGTGCCCGAACCAGCGTATTTGTGAACTGGATGCTCTGAGGACGAACTATCACCATCACCAAAATACCATTTGAAATTAGAAGCATTTCGGGAAGTATTATTAAACGAAATGGAGAGAGAATCGTAATTGATATGGTAAGTAAATCCAGATTTTAAATCAGAGTTTCCAATATGCCATTTTTCCATCTCATTGTAAACGGCCAATTTTGCTGCTTGTCTAAGAGTGTCGGCCAAAGCAGCATTGAGTATAAAATTGAAAGTGATATTTATCGGGTCCTTTTTAAAAAGGGTCGTATAAAAAACACAAGCAGCAAGATAAGAACCTGCAGGACTTGGATGACTTCCATCCATATCATAAAGTTCGATGTGCGGGTAGTGATTGATGACATATCTCCAGGCAACACTTACAGGTGAAACGTCGCATTGAATAGAATCAGAAGCATTGAGAATTCTTAATCTTAAGAGACTGTCCATTCCCTTGTATGTGCATACAGGTGGCCATACAGCACAGTTGCCTACATCTCCATATTTGCGTCCCCAGGTCATGTAAAGTACAGTTTTGGCGCAGGGGTTAGCGGATTTTATAGCGGAGTCGAGCGATTTGACATATGGGTAGTAATACGCATTCACTTCAATATCCGTGAATGAAGGAATCTGACTTTGTTCTTGAAGGACAACAAAGTCGTAAATACCTTTATCAATTTCCATTCTGGACGGACTACCCGGAATGGAGTGATTTTGGAGCGTTTGACCACCGGGAGATTGAGATGAGACATCTATAGAATCTCCGGCAGAGTTTGAAACTTGCATTACTAATCCGGGTAAATCATTAACTCCGGTATAGCTGTTTCCAATGAATAAAATTTTAGGTTGATGTTGAGAGAAAACATGGAGGTGAATCAGACAACACAAGAGCATTAAAAATCTCATTTTGCAAAAGTAAGGTTTGATTTCAAGCAACAATTAAAAGCAGTATCAGATTTCTGCAATAAAAAGGAAAAGGTATTGAGAATACAAGTAAGCTTGATTGAAACCACAACATTTTTTAGTGCAGGGTGCAGAAAATTTTGTGAATGGAAAATGAAATGTTGGAGTTTTTTTAATTTCCGACACCCTAGCAGGGTATACTGGATTAAAATAATTCAACCCCCTAAATCCTCGTATGTTTGAAAAATCAATAAATTTGATATAAAAATGAAGGGGAGATAAGAGCAGTCTAAATCCTAATAAACCTTTAAGGTATTAACTGAAAAAGGGATTGCCTTATCTTTCTTTTTTCTCTATGAGTCAGAACAGAATGTAAAGCAGAGCAAATCAAGCTAGAATATCGTTAACGAGGAAAGACGGAGAGAGAAGTTTCATTTTTTGAACTAAATAATATTAAATATGAAACAAGTAATTAAACAATGTGTGGGCATTGATTGCTCAAAAAATGAACTAGTTTGTTGTCTTGCTGTGAAGTATCTTGACTCAAGCGTTCAAAACCTGGATCAACAAAGTTTTAAGAACGATTTATTTGGTTTTAAACGCCTAATCAAC
>CAUJCT010000031.1 GCA_963169345.1 Bacteroidota bacterium | reverse complement strand
TGAAGTGGTACTTAGAACAACACTGTAGTTACCGCCATTAACATCACTAAAACTGTATGTACCGTTTGATGCTACAGTTGTCACTGCAACAACATTTCCACTACCATCAACCAGATTGGCATATATAGTACTTCCAGTGTTTGTGCCGGTTCCATTCACAGAACCATCCGTCAAACCATTTCCATCATTGAATACTGTTCCGGACACACCAACAGTTGTAAATGGAACTGTAGCTGTACCTGTGGTTGTTGACCATTTATTGGCATTGTCCTTTACCTGATAACTGATGACCACATTGACCGCACCATCAACCGGGTCAACTGAAATGCTTTGTGTTGGCTGACCGGAGCTGTTGGTTGGAACCACAACGCCTCCTGAAGGGAAGGATCCGCTAGTATATGTTATACCATTGATGGTAATGCTTGTTGCATTGGTCGGGAAAGAACTTATTCTCAATGAATCAATCTGACCCGATGAAGGATCGGTACCTCCAAAGCTGTTTGTTGCAACTGTTGAAGAACTTGTTCCTCCAGGATTGACTCTTGATGATGCTGTTATAGTACTTGGTGATGGAAGTTCTTCAATACCAAAATCCATCCCGGTAACATTTGAATTAGTAGTAGTAAATGTTCTACTCAGCGGAGAAGTATTGGTCCAGCCTGTAGGCAAGGTAGCAACTGCAGGAGGTGCCGACCCGACAGTTCCCTGAGTATTGGTAATTCTAATTACTAGACCAGTACCGTATTTAGGCACAGTACTCATAGAATAGGTACCATTTGTACTATTGATAAGAACACTTTCAAGAACATTCCCAGTTAAAGGATCTATTAATGTTGCATACAGACTTGCACCAGTATTTGCTCCGGATTCACCAGTCGTAAATATGTTAGTGAAAGTATTATTTGCAGAGTTATTGATATCATTCCAAAGAGTACCTGTTAAAGTAAGGCAACCCACTCCTGCGGTTGTGTTAGCTGTAGCACTGGTTACCCAACCCCAGGTATTGATGACGCGAACATTCCCATAATCATCGCATTGATTAGTATTTGCATTATTCCCACTAACAGCCGGAGCAGGAATTATCTGATTGACATTTCCATTCCCATTCCAGGCATGAGCGGGCGTCACTGTTCCCACAAACTTATTATCCAAACCTGTACCTGTAATATTATTTTGCTGAGTACCTGTTGTGCTATTACAAGTTGTTCCAACATTTGTTAATTGTGCGTCATCCCAATACAAAGTACTATTCGTTATAACGACAGGAAGAACGCTGGACACCTTGAAACCGCTATCATTCATTTCAGCGTCATACATTGGCAGATTGAATCGTCCTCTTAAAAGCACAACACCGAGAGAAATGCTGGTGCTTGAACTGACAAGGTTACCAAGTCCATTTCTTCCATTCCATGAGTATGTATTATCACCTTTAGGGACATTAAAAATTTCTATAATTGTATCTGCTGTTCCTCTCTGATATCCTGCAGTCCCATTCATGTCAAGTATTATTTTGACATCACCAGCCTGAAAGGTTTTGAATCGTATCAGATAATTTGGAGAACATCCGAGAATAGGAGGAGTATTTAACTGAGCTTGAGTAGGTTGTTTTGAATAAATAAAGATATTTGTATCCGGCAAATTTAAAAACACCCTGTAACCACTGTCTAAAGATGGCGAAGTACTGCTATTAACGGACCTTCTATCGCTCAGGAAATTACTGGTATTAGCAACGCCATATTTAGTTACTGCAATATCAAAAGCAATGGGTTTGAACCCTTGAGCCAAGGAAACTTTAAGCACCGTACTATCAGCAGTATAACCATAGTAAGTCATTGCAGAACTTGAACCAGCCGAAGGAACAAAACTACCATTGACAGCTACAAAGCACCATTTTGTACAATTGACTCTACCATTTTTAACGTTTGTTGAACCGACAGTATCTGCAACAGTAATATCAAAATAAGGAGATGTCGCCCAATCAGAAGCCGTCATTGAAGAAGCACTTCCTCTCCAAAACTCTATATAATAATCTCCATTTTGTGAAGGATTGTAACCTTTAGGTGTATAACCTGAAGTATTTGTTCCATTAATATTTGGACCAGCAACAGCTGTAGCATAAGAACTGATAAATCCGGCTCCTGAATTCGACCAGTTTCTGGCGCTTATTACAATAGTCCCATTTGGAGCAGTTACTCTATAATAAACATCTGAAGCAGAATTACCTGAACCATAAACTCTCCAATTAAATCCGTAATAAATGTTTTCACGGGTATGATCATTAATTCTAATTTTTACTCTTTGAAAATCCGCTGCATTTAAATAGGAACCTCTATTCTGGTCAGGCAAAATTCCTAATGCAGTAATTGTTGAAGAATTAGGTGAAACACTAGCTGTTCCTTCGGCTTTTAAATCCAAAGGGGTAAAGTAGCTTGTAAGAAATGCGAGTAATCCAATCCAGTAGTTAAGCTGTCGGCCAAAACGAGCTCCAAGAACTTTAAATATTGAATTACAGGCATTTATGTTATTTAAAATAGGCATAAATACTTAAAACGGAAATTGAGAGGCAAATTTAAAACATGGAATAAGTTCAATCGTTAAACAAAACCACTACTTTGTTGAGTTAACTGAAAATTTAACTAAATTGAACTATACTTCAACCTATCATCTTGATTAAATGGAATTTAATTAGAAACAAATTTTTAAAATTAATGCATTTTGAGACTATTGGTGCAGATTTTTCAACAGACAATGAGCTGTAAAATTTAACACAACCAAACAAATTTCTTCAACAGAGTAATTATTTATAGCAATATTCAATTCTATAGTTTAAAACACTATTAAAGTTCCTTTCCAAAATAATCGCTTGGGGTTTTACCCTTAATTTTCTTAAACGCATTTATAAAGGTAAACCTATTGGCAAAACCACAATTGATTGCCAAACCTTCCAATGTTAATTTTTCAGAATGTCTTTTATTTAAATGAATGCGCAAAAACTCTTCGATTCTGTAACCATTGACATAGTCTTTAAATGAAATACCTTTATAGTCATTTAATAAAGAAGATAACTGCCTTACATTTAAGCCTAAATCTTCAGCCATTGTATGAATGGAATACTCTCTATTCAAATAAGGTTTTTTAGAGCTCATATACTGATCAATTTTACTGATTAAATTATCAGCATCTTCCCTTTTATAATAAACTTTCTTTACACTATTTGATTGTTTATTCTCTTCTCTTTCATTTCCCTGAAAATTCTCTTGTAATTGTATCTCATCAAAAACAACTACTGCCTCTATTTCATCTTTAATCGGTTCAACCCAAATTCCTTTCGTGCCATATAATAAGGCAGGAGATAAAAATAAACTTATTGGAAAAATTGGATATGCAATCAAACATGGAATGACATAAGTTAAACGTTTTAAATTACTTTCATAACCAAACACCGCATAAATGGAATCAGGTAAACTCACAAACATCATAAGTGCAGCCCAGACATAAAACCAAATTATCATGCCCTTATTTTCGTGATAAAAGGCGCGTCCACCCTTACGTACAAGACTGGAAATCATTAGTATTTGCCAAAAGGCCAAAAAGACTCCATAAACATTTACAAAAACAAAATGGAATCGACCTTTAAAAAAAACAGCTTGCCTGTACTCCAATACTGCATTATCATGAATATCTTTCAGAAAAATCAGACGTTTGGCCTCTGTTGGAAGTAAAAAAAACGAACTAAAATCTATGATATAGATGAAAGCTGGAATAAAGTACAATAAATCTCGCCATCTGAAATCAGTACCTTTCAATGCTTTCTTTGTTACTAAAAATGTTGCTGGTACGATGATATAATTTGACAAACCACCAGTTCGGTAATAACAAGCCCAATCCGCCAATTTACCTGTAAGTGAAAGGTAAACAATGGTGACAAGATTCAGCAAACTGAGCATGACTAATATTAAATAAAAGTCAAGTGCCCTGAATTTTACAAAATAAACAATCTTTAAAAGAGCTACTAAAATGAGTAAAAATGCCGAAAACAAGAATACAATATCTACATTAAATGCGTCCATAATAGCTCCTCTTTTGCTATCGGCGAAGTTATTAATTCCAAGCTAAAACTAAGTAAATTTTAACACTCTGAATAACTGACAATTGACTCTATTTGTCAACTTAATTGACGATAAAAATGTTAAAATAAAGTCAAACAAACTGACCGATTAATAGAAAATTGAAAGTAAGATCCTCAACTTCTGTAAGGCTAAATTTTTACAATTAAAACAGTAGTAGACTCATCACAGTCTGCCATTGGCTATTTCGTCTACTATCAGAGGGTCGAGTAATGTGCTGGTGTCTCCAAGTGAACTGGTATCTCCTTCTGCAATCTTTCTCAAAATTCTCCGCATAATCTTTCCACTCCTGGTTTTAGGCAAACCACTCACAAACTGAATTTTATCGGGTTTTGCAATTCGTCCAATGTACTCAACGACTGATTCTACAATTTCATCTCTCGTGTGATTATCGTTACTTGCTCCTTCTCCTAAAATCACATAGGCATAAATTCCCTGACCCTTTATATCATGAGGGAATCCCACAACTGCACTTTCAACAACTTTTTTATTTTGATTGATTGCATTCTCAATTTCTGCGGTACCAAACCTGTGCCCACTAACATTTATTACGTCATCTACCCTTCCAATAATTCTATAAATACCTCCCTCTTCCCGTCTGGCGCCATCACCAGTAAAGTAAAGGTTTTTATAGTTTGAAAAATAGGTTTGACGGCAGCGTTCATGATCGCCATAAGTAGTTCTAATCATTGAAGGCCATGGAAATTTGATGCACAAATATCCTTCAACACCCTCACCTGTAATTTCATTACCCTCATTATCCACCAACAAAGTCTGTATTCCTGGCAATGGCAGTCCTGCATGTGCAGGTTTTAAATCAGAAATCCCCGCTAAAGCACTGATCATGATGCCACCGGTTTCTGTTTGCCACCAGGTATCTACCAGAGGACATCTTCCTTTTCCAACGTGGGTGTGGTACCAGTGCCAGGCCTCTTCATTGATTGGTTCACCAACAGACCCTAATACTTTCAATGAATGCAGACTATATGCAAGAACATGATCGACACCACTTGCCATGAGCGAGCGGATAGCAGTTGGCGCAGTATAAAATGAATTTACACTGTGTTTATCAATGACCTGCCAGAATCTACCAGGATCAGGAAATGTTGGGACGCCTTCAAACATAAGAGTAGTTGCGCCTTGTAACAATGGACCATACAAAATATAACTATGTCCTGTTATCCAACCAATGTCGGCTGTACACCAATAAATATCACTTTCATTATACTGAAATACATTCTGAAACGTGTAACCTACATAGACCATATAACCACCACATGTATGCACAACACCTTTAGGCTTGCCTGTACTACCACTTGTATATAGAATAAACAATTGATCTTCACTATCCATTTCTGTTGCCTGACAAGAGTCGCCTTCATGAGAAAGCGCTTCGTGATACCAAATATCTCTGCCATCTTTCATTTGAATTGGCCAGTTAAGACGATTCACAACCAAAACTTTTTCAACCAGAGGACAACTGGCAATGGCTTCATCCACCACCGATTTAACGGGAATTTGTTTAGCTCCTCTGTTCAAGCCATCTGAAGTTATAACCAATTTACATCCGGAATCCTGAATTCTATCAGCTAAAGCGTTGACACTAAAACCAGCGAAAACCACTGAATGAACAGCTCCCAGTCGCGCACATGCAAGAACAGCAAAAGCCAATTCGGGAATCATTGGAAGATAAATACAAACTCTGTCACCTTTAGTAACGCCTAATTTCTTAAGCACATTGGCCATACGGCAAACATGACTGTGTAACTCGCGATACGTGTAACGAATTGACATTTCTTTAGGGTCGTTAGGCTCCCATATCAAAGCAATCTTATTACCTCTCTGCTCCAGATGTCTGTCCAGGCAATTCTCTGTAATATTCAATTTTCCGTTGATGAACCATTTAACATCCGGATCGGTAAAATTCCACTCTAAGGTTTTATCCCATTTTTTCCTCCAGGTATAATTGTCAGCAATGCTATTCCAGAAGGCTTCCGGTTGGTTGACACTCTCCTGAAAAGACTGTTCGTAATCGGCCTTGTTTTGAATTTTAAAATTTGCCATGTTCTATAAGGTATAAATTGAAATATAAAACTCAAGTCTGAAAAACAAACCTAAGCAGGTCGTGAATTTCGGATAAAAATAACGGAAGTTCAAAAGTAAAATTTGAAAGAAAATGAGAGGGCAATAACAAAGTAAAAAAAACTGAACACCCATATCCGATTTCCAAACCAAATTTCCAAGCGCATGTCACTGAAACCAAATGAATTTCTTTCCGAGGATGCAGAAAATTTTGTGAACGGAAATTGATAAGATGGAGTTTTTTTAATTTCCGATACCCTAGCAGGGTGTTGTCGATTAAAATAATCCCTAACCATTAATCCATATCCGATTTCCAAACGAAATTTCCAAGCGCATGTCACTGAAACCAAATGAATTTCTTTCCGAGGATGCAGAAAATTTTGTGAACGGAAATTGATAAGTCGGAGTTTTTTTAATTTCCAACACCCTAGCAGGGTGTTTTGGTTTAAAATAATTCCTAACCATTAAATTCATATCCGATTTCTAAACGAAATTTCCAAGCGCATTTTATTGAAACACAATCTATTTTTTGTGTAAAGGAGATAAAACTTTTTGAATGGAAATTGATAAGACGGAGTTTTTTTAATTTCCAATACCCTAGCAGGGTGTTTAGGTTTAAAATAATTCCTAACCATTAAATCCATATCCGATTTCCAAACCAAATTTCCAAGCACATTTCACTGAAACACAATCTATTTTTTGTGTAATGGAGATAAAACTTTTTGAATGGAAATTGATAAGATGGAGTTTTTTTAATTTCCGATACCCTAGCAGGGTGTTTAGGTTTAAAATAATCCCCCCAAGAATTTCACTCCCCCACTTCCAAAATTCCATCAAATGACTATATTTGTCTATGGTTTGTCTCATCAAACCTCCATCAACATGAAAAGAATCTACCTCGTATGGCTGCTTTTTACCATCTTGAACCTCAATGCCCAAAATGCTCTCGACTTCGACGGCACCAATGATTACGTCGACTGTGGCAACGATACCTCTCTGCAAATTAGTGGTAAATTTATTACCCTCGAAGCCTGGATCTACCCCACCGCCTGGAAAACCAATGCCTATGAAGGTAATATCATCGCAAAAGAATACAATACCAGCAACTATGGTTATATGCTCAGATGCGGAGCCGGAGGTAAACTCAATTTCGCTATTGGTGACGGCACCTGGCACGAAATAACGACTGCTGGCACTGTCCTCTCTCTCAATACCTGGCAACATGTCGCCGGAACTTTTGATGGAAACAAAATGAGACTCTACCTGAATGGCGTCGCAATCGACTCTCTATCATACTCGGGCTCTATTTCTCAAACGCCTAACAACAACCTGTATATTGGCGCACATTTAACCTATAACAGGTACTATCAGGGAATAATTGACGAAGTAAAAATCTGGAATATCTGCAAAACTGAATCCCAAATTTCGGCTTCCATGAACAGTGAATTATGTGCCACTCAATCCGGACTGAGAGCCTACTATAAATTCAATCAGGGTAAAATTGCCCAAAACAACCCATCAGTGAAAAAACTGAATGACCAAAGTGGCTTTGGCAATAATGGCACTCTTACAAATTTCGCTCTGTCGGGAACAGGCTCCAACTGGGTTAAAGGCGTTACTTTGTTCAAAGCCGCCACTAATGTGAGTATCAATGTGGATGTTTGCGACAGATACCTCAGTCCAAGCAGAAAATTTACATGGACCCAATCCGGAACTTATGTTGATACCATACCTACCTGGTTCGGTTGCGACAGTGCTCTCAGCATCAACCTGACTATTCGCAAACCTACATCTTTCGCTTTCTCTGCTCATGCCTGCGACAGTTTTCAAATTCCAGGAAGCAGTAATTACTGGAAATCATCCGGAACTTATATCGTGAAAATTAAAAATTACGCCAATTGCGATAGTACCATTACCGTTTACCTGAAAATCGGCGGCAACAGAGATACCATTTACCCCGTTGTTTGCAACAGCTACACCATCCCAAGCGGAAAAAGAACTTTGACTGCTACAGGTAATTATTTCGACACCTTAGTTGACTATCGAAACTGCGACAGCATCATCGACATCCGGCTTAAAGTTAATACCAATAAATCTAGTCAGGTGACTTTAAAAGGCTGTAAGCAGGTGACTAGTCCGAGTGGAAAAAGAGTTTACACCGCATCCGGTCAATACAACGATACCCTTAAAACAAAATCAGGTTGTGATAGTTTTGTAACTGTCACAGCACAATTACTCAATAATACCGCCACTGTTACTGCCAGCGCATGTAAGAGCTATACCAGTCCCGACTTTAGACATACCTGGACTCAGTCAGGTACTTATCTTGACACGATGACCAATGTCTCTTTCTGCGACAGTGTCATTACTTACCACGTCACCATACTTCAACCATCATTTGCCAGTATCAATGTGCAAACCTGCAGAATGTACCAAAGTCCTGGTAAAAAAAGAAAGTTCTTCAAATCTGGAACTTATTCAGACACTCTTAGCAATTACAGGGGCTGTGACAGTATCTTAACAGTTCATCTATACATCCCTAAAACCAATATTTCTGTAACACAAAACGGAAAAAACCTGAGTGCAGTGAGTCCAACAGGTACATTCAGATGGTTGAACTGCAGCAATAACTACAGTTATATCAACGGTGAAAACAACCGCAACTTTAAAGCAACTGCCATTGGCAATTATTCAGTTGAAGTAAGCGACAGCGGCTGTATTGACACTTCCGACTGTTACAACGTAGACAATGTTTCAATTGCTCGTTTAAACTCAATTCATAACTTAAAAATCAGTCCTAACCCCAGCGATGGCCAATTAGATATTGAGTCTCCTTACTTGCTCCAAAATGCCAAACTGCGCATCACCGACATGACCGGCAAGGTCATCCTCGAAGTTAGTTATGATACATTCGTAAAAGAACATCTCGAACTATCCGCAGGACCGGGCACTTACATACTCGAACTGATTGCCGAAACATATTACGCTCTCGGATTCCTGAGCGTGAATTAGTGTCTTTTGACAATACCTTGAAGAAATAATTTCGACTTTTTTCTTCAACAAAATTTCGCTTCATTTGTACTAAAGTAGCAGTCATTCGAAACTGCTGAGAAAGCTAGTTATTCTTGTATAAATGAACGCCGTTGTATTGCACAAATCGGAAAACCTTGACATCTACTCTGCTGACACAGATACAGAGCTGGAGTTACCGTTTATTGCTTCCGGCATCAGCGCAGGATTTCCTTCTCCGGCATTAGATTTTATCG
The DNA here is from genome assembly GCA_963169345.1 of Bacteroidota bacterium. Taxonomy (GTDB): domain Bacteria; phylum Bacteroidota; class Bacteroidia; order NS11-12g; family UBA955; genus JABMMZ01. The sequence goes on along the minus strand of CAUJCT010000031.1, from coordinate 77,994 downwards.
ACCTCAGCATCGATTTAAACCGTCATCTGGTCAAACATCCTTCATCTACTTTCTATGGCCGTGTTAAAGGTGATTCTATGAAGGATGCCGGAATTCACGATGGCGATTTGCTGGTCATCGACAAAAGTCTGGAACCTGGCAATGATAAAATTGCGGTGTGTTATATCGATGGCGAATTCACACTTAAACGCATACAACTGGAAAAAGATTGTTGCTGGCTATTACCTGCCAACGACAAATACAAACCCATTAAGGTCACCGAAGAAAATGATTTTCTGATCTGGGGCATTGTCACTCACGTTATCAAAAAGATGCTATGATGTATGCACTGGTAGATTGCAACAACTTCTATGTATCCTGTGAGAGGGTATTCAGACCGGATCTCAATGGTCAACCTGTTGTCGTACTTTCCAATAATGATGGCTGTGCTATTGCCCGCAGTAATGAAGCAAAAGCGTTAGGTATTCCAATGGGGGCTCCTGCTTTTGAATACGAAGAGGTGTTTACCAAAAACAATGTCAAAGTGTTCTCTGCCAACTTCGCTTTATATGGCGATATGAGTCAGAGAGTCATGTCAATCCTCTCCGAATTTTGCCCGGACATTGAGGTATACAGTATCGATGAAGCCTTCTTGAAAACTGAAGGTCTCAGTACAGAGCAACTCATCGAACATGGGCAGATTCTTAGAAAACGCGTACTTAAATGCACCGGAATACCCATTTCTATTGGCATAGCCCCTACAAAAGCTCTGGCAAAAATCGCCAACAGAATAGCTAAGAAATTTCCTAAAGAAACCAACAACTTCCACATCCTGGATTCGGAAGTAAAAATACAAAAGGCACTTAAATGGACAAAGATTGGAGATGTTTGGGGGATTGGTTCTGCAAACGAAAAATTTCTAAAAGCCATTGGCATCCACAATGCACATGCCTTTACTCAGCTCAATGATGCTTTTGTGCGCAAACAAATGACCATTGTTGGTCTGAGATTGCTGCACGATTTGCGCGGTATTCCTACGCTAACGCTCGACGACATCAAGGACAAAAAAAATATTGCTACAACGCGTTCTTTCGAAGATAACCTGACAGAGCTAAACGATCTTGAAGAACGTGTATCCACTTTTGCAGTCTCCTGTGCTGAAAAACTGCGCAAACAAAAGGACTGTTGCAATACCATGATGGTGTTCATTCACACCAATGGATTCAGAAAAGACTTGCCTCAATACAGTAAAAACATCGTTCTGAAACTTCCTTTTCCAAGCAATTCTGCCATTGAACTGAGTCGATTTGCACTTGAAGCCTTAAGGAAAATATTTAAGCCAGGTTATCATTACAAGAAGGCCGGCGTCATTGTAATGGATTTATGTCCGCAATCTCAAGGACAATATAAACTTTTTGACAACGGTGATCCTCGTCACCTGCCTCTTATGGAAGCCCTCGACAAGGTAAATGCCAGCTTCGGTCAACAAAAAATACGTTTGGCAAGTCAGGCACACGGCCGTGTATGGAGAATGCGTCAGGAAAATTTATCTCCCGGCTACACCACCAAATTATCAGATATCATAACTGTAAAAAGCTAATGTGCTTTCATTCTAAACAAACAAAAAAAGCCATAGAACTCGAACACAGGTTTAGGGCAAAATTTGAAAACGAATCGGCATATACCCCTTCTATCTTCAATGGGTTTCAATTTCCTAAAACCCCGGTTATTGCAAACGACCGACCGGAAACCATAGCCATGTTCAACTGGGGTCTCATACCCTCCTGGGCCAAAGACAAAGAAATCAGGAAAAATACTTTAAACGCCCGAATAGAAACAATTGCAGAAAAACCCTCCTTTCGATCGTATGTTAAACAACGTTGTCTGATATTGGTCGATGGATTCTACGAATGGCAATGGCTGGATGAGAAGGGCAAACAAAAACAAAAGTATGAAATAGGTATGCCGGATGATAGCGCATTTGCACTTGCAGGTATCTGGAGTGACTGGCTTGATAAGGAAACGGGTGAATTAATGCGCACTTACGCTGTGCTGACAACTGAGGCAAATGAATTAATGTCACGCATTCACAACAGCAAAAAACGCATGCCCGTAATCATTCATCCATCTAACGAAAACGAGTGGTTGCATGGTGGAAATTTAGATACCAGTGATATGAATCTCAAAGCTATTGAGATTTAAATACGCTTTCACACAAGTATAAAAAAAAAAAATCCCCGGCTGGAGTATACTCAACCAGCGCGGGGACTTAACAGTTCCGTCTCTTACCAGACGGCGTTTCACACTTTTTTTGTTGATTTATCAGTGTTACACACACACATAATGTGGTTGGAGTCCACTGAACTGACTCCTAGAAGTTAGCGGTCAGGTTAACACCCGACTGGAAATTATTTTTACTGTATTGTGTTGATGCGCTGATTCGGCATGAGCCTATCATTGCAGAGAATCCAACTGTTGGTTGATTTCTGCTGACTCCTGCATCCAATAGTAGATTGTCTCCGAGTTTTTTGTGTGCAACCGCCGAAACCAATACCTGATCCTGAAAAATGTAGGTATCAAACTGCAATGCAGATGTACGGTTATAGACATTGTATCCCACTCGGGCACCCATTTGAGTCTGTGTCTCTCCTGGCGCAGGTACCTTATCCGGAATAATAGCGGCAGCACCCATACTGAAGTATCCTTTTACCTGTCCCATTAAAGGGAAGCTCGCCATGCACTTCAAACCATGTGCATACCCTGCCGATACTATGGTATTGCGTTCGAATCCATCATACATGGCTTTTGCCTGAAGAAAGATGGGTCTTGTTTTCATAACTGATTCGCTAAACCTGCCACGGTTGTTAACCATGATCATGGCTTCGAATCCCAGTCGCATGTTCGATAACATGCTCACCGGCTGATTGCTCTGGCTGAGGTCACCGGATACGGGTCTGTCTGATAGGAAGACATTCCCGTAGTATCCGGCGTTCAGGCGAAGAATCGCATGATTTGCTCCAAAGTTGTTGCGCATCTTTGGATTGTACATTGCGTTAGCAATCGCGCTTGCCATTAACAAAATGGCGGTTGTGTAGATTTTCATTGTGCGTTTGTGATTTTCGGTACAGTGCTTTCATCGAACTAGTTTTGCTCTTTTGTGTTTTGTGTGTTTTCGTATGTAAAAGTGCCTTTCAACCCTGAAAACAGCAGGAACCAACATGCTAATGCATGATGTATGCGTGCCCCTACCAGTCAACTGAGTTGTCTTTCAGCTTTTAGAATGGTAATGCAGCAGTAAGTTTCTTGATGAGCTCGATAGCTCTCAATGCGTAATAAGTTCCTCGGTAATCGATTTTTAGACTTTGTCCGGAGTTAGATACCCGGATAATAGGCGATAAAGCCTTGCTTGTAGTTGTTGTGTTCATCTTGTGTATTGTGTTGTGTAAATCCTCTGCTCTTGACTAAGCATTTTTACTATGAGTAAATATACTTAGTCACTCTGGAGGCAAATATAGAACTTAATGAAATTTCAATGCAAGAACTTTTTTCAAAAAAATTAAATTATTTTACAACTGATTGTTTTACAATATTTTAACCAATCGTAAATTGTCATTCCTCCAGCATTAACATCCATTCTTGTTTAAGAAATTTAGACTTCTCCAAAAAAATATCTCAACAAAATTTGCCTAAAAAAGTGAGTAAAAAGACTTATTGCCGAAAATAACTCCAATTTTACCTCTTAAGGGGTGATTCGAATTAGTAGTTCCTTTTGCCTGAGAACTCCATTTTCATAAATCAATACCAGATAGGCTCCCTCCGATAACCCCTCAACGTCAATATCCACAACACCTTGCTCCCTTTCTCCTCTCGATATTTGCTGACTCTTTAATTCCTGCCCACTCAGGTCAACTATCTTAACCCAAATCTCTGAATGCCTTGAAATTGTCTCTGGCAACTTCAGTTGAAGCCTTGAATCAAATGGATTGGGCAATAAACTATAGCTGCCTTGCTGTATACAGGCCTCTATGTCGATTGACAATCTGTGACTTACATTATTAATATCCTTGTATTTTATCGAGAATATTCTGTTTAATTTACCTGTTACCAGATACTCATACCGCCATTTGCCGCTATTTAGTTCTATCCTGCTTCCTGACACTATTGTCGACCAACTCATACCATCATCAGAATACTCAAGCTCAAAATTTAATGAACCATACACTTCAACCCATATTCGGCCATCTCCATTACAACCATATTCAAAAGGCTGTTGTTCGTATTTCAATGGCACCAGCATATCTACTTTCGATTCGCAACCATTAGTATCTGTCACTAATAAACTGTACATACCGGGAATTGTTACAGTATAAGTCGTATCATTAGCCCCTTGAATAGGCACTTGATTGAGATACCAGGAATTGCCTGATTTGTAATTAGACTTGATGACATTGCCAACCAAAGTAATCACAGGACTTGGATTTGGTTTAATCCCTATCAACTTTTTTGAACTATATCCGCTGCAATAGGCATCTCTTACTCTAACATAATATGGACCACTTGAACTGGCAAAGGTCTGCTGAACAGTCGAACTTGTACTCCACAGATAATTAGAGAAACTGTCTGTATTCAAGGTTATAGTATCGCCATCGCATATCCTGAGCGGTGTTAAAGGATAAATCTTAGGCTGTAGTGAATCTTTGCGTGAAAAAGTCAGATTGCGCAATGCCAAAGCAGCTCCAAATGTACCTTGTCCCGAAATAAACCTGATGCGCAATTTGCTTGGTTTGTCCCAGGTGGAGGAAGATTTAATATTTTCAAGATAGTTATCTCCGTATTGATAATCTGCTCCATTCGAATCAACGTGTATTTTAAATGTTCTGAATCGATTTGTATACGGGTTGCTGAAATACCCATTCTGCTTTACAAAAACGGAATCTAATCCCGCAATAATTGTTGAGTAGGCATTGTTATTCAACAGCATACTGTGCTGCAAACTGGCAATCACATTTAAAGAATCATCCAAAACTTCAATAAGAGTCTGATTGTTCTTCACCATGAGATTAAAGTCTTCATCGAAATTGACCTCTCCTTCTATATCCCATGACACCGGGCAATGTCCCGGTTTTGGCAAAGGCCTTTCTACATAATACGTCCCACTGTCTTTCGCAAAACGCATAAACAAATCTGGTTGTTCTTTGTCGTATGATTTGATATAAGTTTGTATTGTCCAGTGATCCTTAATACTTGTATTAAAACTGTTTTGAGGCCATCTGTCCCAACCATATAACCCATTCTTAAACTCAGGATTATACGCCCAGCCCTTCATCAATGCAATTGTATCTGAATGCAGCGTATCACTGGCATACAAATAAGCCGATCCAATGCTTTGCCTGGCAGTGTTATTGCCTGCTACAAAGAATCCAATCTGATAGTCATTTAACTCTATTCTGTACGCATAAATTTTCCCGCCGATGAGCTCTATAGAATCTGTTCTGAATTCTGCCGGACCGGTATTTGAAAATGTATCCAACAACAGCTGATTGTCTATCCATATCCTCAAACCCTTTCTTACTCTTGCTATAAAAACATAACGGTCAGTACTGTCTGTCTTAATAAACCCTGTTATACGCATAGACATATCCGTTGAATCCACTATCGAAGTACCTATCTGATAATTGCTGATGACACTGTCCAGTCGATAACTTTTAAAATTAACTTCATCCAGATATCTGCCATCGAAAAATTCTCTCTTAACTTTTCCCGAATTTACAGGACTGATATTCTTTCTTACTACCTGCAATCTGATTGAGTTTAAACCACTTACTTTCCATCTGTGCACGCCTCCATGTACACTTTCATCACAATGATAGATATAGTAATCAGTCCCAATTTTTACTAAAGCCGAAGACAAAGCATTACCGGAACCACCTGCAAATGCTTCATAATTACCAGTTATGCCATCAGGTGTTGTAACTCCAAAAGCTCCAATCATCAAACCATTGTCATATACATGCTGCCAGCAGTTGGTCTGACTGTTTTTCCAAAATTCACCGTGATAATTCCAGAAAGTACTTTTGTCAACAGAGTTGACCGTTGCTGCCGGATATTCAACACCATTCCCTATATCGAAGGTGCCATCATCCGGGTAAGGCCCTCGGTAATTTCGGTTGGTAGATGGAGAACTCAACCATTTGTAACTGCTATCATATTGTTGTATCGCCCCTAAATGAAAACCGGTCACTGATTTACCTGCATTAAACATTACAAGCTTTCCTGTGCTGGTTTGAGTAATAGGCAATACCCCTTTATACGCCGGACTCCACGCCTCAATAACCGGCACTTTTGCAATCGTATCCTGTTCTTTCCAAACAGGTAAACCCAATGTATCAAATGAATCCAGTTCAGACTTCAATACATATTGAATCTTCCCTAAGTCATTGCCTCCCGTTATCCATATTCTGCTTAAATTTTTTGAATAAGTTTGATAATCAAATTTACCTAATCTCCTTCCGGTAAATTGAAAATTTCCTGTATCAGGTAAAACGACCATCTCCGGATAACGAATATTGAAACTGTCGACATAATCAATATAGGCTATAGTCTTCCCGTTTGACATGGTGACAAGATTCCTTACCACATTGATTCCGGAGGCATTATAATGTGCCTTATCCAACCCTTTGCGCCAGTTGCGGTACAATCGCCAGGAATTATTTTTAGGCTGCAATGATTTACTGTAATCTATTTTATACTCAAGGTACTCATTAAACAATCGACTCGAATCGTTAATATCCAATGCCACAGAATATGAATGCGGCAAATACTCAATTTTATCCAGTAAATTCTTCGTTTTTGAGAAGTGTAGTGTTCTCGCATTCCCGACATCCCCTACCCAAAATCCATCGGTCTGGTCGGTACAAATAAAAGGTGCATTCAGATTGGTGACATCATCGCTGAAATAAAAGCGATTGTCTTCTACAAAATTGTTACTATCATACCCTCCCCTTTTTCCAAAAGTCCAAACTATTGAATCCAGATTCTGATTGTAGGCGAGTATTTGCTGCAAGGAATCACCTATAACCACTAAGAGCAGGCTGTCATTTCTGGTTGTTGTAAAGGCAAGTGGCGTATGAGTCAATTTCTTTATCTTTAATACAGTATCTATTTGGCCCAATGAATCAAACTCGATTTGGCAAAGTGTATCCTTCCCAATTTGCATCCAAAGTCGGTCCTTGGAATCGCATTGAAGCAAGCCTGGCAAATAATAAGGTATCGAATTCACCATTTGTCCTTTAAGTTTGTTATAAATATCTAAACGCCCTTCACCAGACCTGGAAACAAAAAGACAATTGCCCTTTTTCTGAACTGCCATACCTGTAATTTTGGCATTAATTCCACTTGTGTCCAGTGCAATTACAGATGAATATGTTCGACCATAATACATCTTGAGAATGTTTGAAGAATCGAACAAAACTTCAGTATCCGAACCGACTGCTGTGGCGTATACAAATGTATTGGAAGGATTAAAGGGATCCATTCCTCCCCAGTATACATAATGACTGTCTGTTGCAACAAATTCAGCATCCTGGTCGACATTCTCCTTCCCTTCAAACAATATGTTGTATTTCCTGTTGGGTTGATTGATATTGACTTTGTAACAGGATGGTACACCTTCAGAATAACCAGATGCATAGTACAGCCAATTACCTGCTACAACCATAGATTTAATTCTGTCGAAATGCCTGATTTTAGAACTTCCCGTTATTGAGTCAGAATTATTGCCAACAACACCTTCCCATTTGTATTGAATCCTTCCTGAGAGAACCTCCAAATGATAGCCTGTGTCTATACACAATCTCCCCAAATCGTCTAATCTATCCCAATCACAGGTATGTGTGCCCGCTGGCAATGACTTTAAACTCCATAAGGTTCGAACAAGTTGACCAGATGTATTGAAAATACCGGCACTGACTGTTGAGCTGCTATCCAGGGAAAAATTAAATTGCACAACATTCACCTGTGCCTTTAAACTGCTGCACAGACAAATTAAGACAAGCAAAACCCTGGTTTTAATTGCACAGGATAAAGCCGAGCTTTCATTTTTAGAAATAAGGCTCAAAACAGTGTGTTTTTCTTAGTTGATTAAAGCTAAAATCTTAAGTCTTTTTACCCTTCACAATTCACCTAAGTAAAAAGACTCAATTTTTTAATTTTGCACAATTCTATGCATAAAAATTGAAAGAAATGTTAATAATTAGTGAATAATCGAAACGTCTACTGAATATCAGGTGATTAAATTTGTGTTACAAGAATATTTGTTGCCACAATAGTAGAAAATTTGAGCTATATGTCTAATAATTGGACAGATAGTTGTACGAAAAACGAAAAAAATCCTAATTTCTATTGTCCATGCCCCAAAGCATTTTATTTCGAAGTGTTTTAAGGAAAGTGTCTCCTTCGAATCGAAGCAGATTAATACTGAAGTCGGCTTTTCGAATGGCTATTTGAACTGTTTGATCTATTGTCACCGAACGACTGTCCATAGATGCCAGAAACTGATTGCTTCTACCTTCAATTTCAAAACTCAAAACCTGATCATCCGGAATAATGATTGGACGAACATTTAAATTATGCGGCGCAATTGGTGTAATGACAAGACTGGAAGTTTTTGGAAATAGAATTGGGCCTCCACAGCTTAATGAATAACCAGAAGAACCTGTTGGTGTAGCTATAATTAAACCATCCGCCCAATAGGAATTCAAAGGTTCGCCATTTAAAAAAGCATGAACGGTAATCATACTGCTGGTTTCCTTCTTATGCAAAACAAAATCATTCAATGCATAATTAAATCTAAACAAATCTGTGTTGCTTTCCAGTTGCAGTAAAGAGCGTTTATCTATACTGTAGCTACCTAATTTAAGTTCACTGAAAGCATTTTTAAATCCATCTGTAGACACATTGGCCAGAAAGCCTAATCTGCCAGTGTTCACGCCAATGATAGGCACCTGACTATCTCCGGTAATTTGCACTGCATCGAGAATTGTCCCGTCGCCGCCAATGCAAATCAGATAATCAATAATTGGATCGCGCTTGCAGAGTAAGTCAAACTCTGGTAATTGAAAACGCTTGTTTAAACTCTCTGATAATTGCTGGTGAAGTTTAACATCCACCTTCTCCATCAATAAAAACTGAATAATTTCCTCAATCAGCTTGAGTTGCTTAGGTGTACTGATGACTTTGGCGTAAAGACCAATTTTCATTCGAATTGAATAATTAGTGTCGGTTGTTGAATACCGAATACAAAGTTAAGCCTTATTGACGAGTTATAAAAATAAGCCTCTCCAATAACATCGGAGAGGCTTAAATATTTTACCGTAATGCGGATTAGAATCTTTCGAACTGAGAGAAGAAGTAATTTCCTTCAATCTCTGCATTCTCATTGCTGTCACTTCCGTGTATTGCATTCGCATCAATGCTCTTGGCATATTTTTTACGAATGGTTCCTTCTTCAGCATTAGCAGGATTGGTTGCACCGATCAACTTCCTGAAATCTTCAACTGCGTTGTCTTTTTCAAGAATTGCAGCTACGATTGGACCGCTGGTCATAAAGCTGACTAAATCTTTGAAAAATGGACGCTCTCTGTGAACTGCATAAAACCCTTCGGCCATAGCATCACTAAGGTGTACATATTTCATAGCGATGATTTTAAATCCTGCGCCTAAAATATCATCGATAATTTTTCCTGTATGCTGATTGGCTACTGCATCAGGCTTAATCATTGTAAAAGTTCTGTTAGTTGTCATTTGTATCTTTAAAAAACGGCTGCAAAATTAGCGAAAATAAAGATACAAAAACAAAGAATTACGTCGAATTAAAGTAATATTTCAACTAAGGCTAAAACCTTGTCAATCCTTTTGATTTTCATAGTATCGCTCCCACAAATCCTGAATGATTCCATCTTTTAATCCGTGATAAGGCGTCATTATTTCTGAAATATTGGTGCGTTGAAATATGTCAAGATAAATTCTTCCGGCTACATCAATCACTTCTGCCCGGTCCGGATTCAATTTTAAATGATAGATTCTTTCATGCAGATCGAGCGACTCAATATCCTCTGTCAACTCTTGCAGTTTTTTAATCTTCAAAAATCCTCCTTGCGGTATACTCGCTAAATCTCCAAACTTGTGTATGTTTCCGCCTGTACCGACTCCTCTTAATTTAGGCACCCATGTCACATTTTCCTTTATCCAGGCGTGTAACTTGTCAAATTCTTCTGGCTTAACTTTATTCTCTCTTGCCCTGACTGTACCAATATTAAAACTTTTTGAAACCAGTGGCTTGTTATTTTGAATCAAAGTCAATTCAGTACTGCCTCCACCAACATCCACGTGTAAATAGGTATCCTCCTTGGGCAATAAATGTAAAAACGCATTCATAATGAGTTTACTTTCAATATTGCCACTGATGACATCAATACCAATTCCGGTTTCCTTCTTAATCAGCTTAATTATTTTGTCTGCATTTTTCGCATCCCGCATGGCACTGGTCGCACATGCTCTGAAAAAATCTACATTGTAAATGTCCAAAAGTAAACTAAATGCTTTGATTGCTTTTAGTAATAAATCGGTTTTCTTCTTTCCAATTTCCTTACTGCTAAAAACATCATCACCTAGCCGTATCGGCAACCTTGTAAATTCTACTTTTTTCCATTCAGGTTTGAGGGAATCCTCTTGCAATGGCCTAGATATCAATAACCTAACGCCATTTGAACCTATATCGATAGCACCAAATTTCATCCTGTTTTATGTATTCGGGTAGTGCACAATATTAAGCTTATTTTAATAAAAACACATTAGCATTTTGTTATTGATTTCGCTAATTTTTCATGACGTTAATCCTAAAAAAAACAGCTTATTACTTTTTCTTTTTACTAAAATGTTCGATATATGCCAAACCTTTACCTGTCAGTGTAAAACTATAGCTTTCAAGTTTGTCTGAGTCATAAATAAACCCTGAACGAACATCGTTTTCTATGTCCCTGCAAGGTCTTATGAAGTCTTGTACTATTAACATCTTCAATTCATCCGCTACGTGCGGCTTCTTTTCACTTGATAATTCTGAAGCAATGTTTTCAAAACTTTCTTCAAAAATAAGTAAGGCGAGTATCTTCTCTGATAGAGGCTCCAGTCTTTCCATTTATTTTGACTTGTTTGATTTTGGCACATTGGCATGACCATAAGGACAATGTTTGCATGCACAGCCGCAACAATAACCTCGCTTTAAATGATAAGCCTCTGTAAATACCAGCAAGCCCTTCTCATTGATGTAGTAATCTACTTCGGTCTTGCCTTTGTTCATGTTGCAAAAGTAACTATTTCCTGCATGTTTTTAAATTCTGAAATCACTATCTGTATCAATTAAAACTATAGGTAGTTTACCCAAATAATTATAACACTTAACACATCTGTTTAGCCCAATCAAAAACTTTATATTTGCAATATGTATTTGCGTTTAATCTGCTTGTTTTTTATTGTTACCGCTAACATCCCATCAGGCTTTACACAATGGAAAAAAGTAAACTCGGGATTCAGTAACGACCTGTTTGATGTTCAGACGATCGGTAAATTCGCATTTGCCTGCGGACAAAACAGCAAAATAATTCAATCGAGAGATTCAGGAAAAACCTGGAAAAGCCTTGTATTAACCATTCCTGCAAATTTAAGATGCCTGTATTTTTCAGATACACTCAAAGGTTTTGTTTCTGGTGAGAATGCCAGAATTCAAAAGACCACGGATGGAGGTAAAACCTGGTCTCAGAAATACATCCGGACTGCCGCATTTGCTTATGATATCACTTTTCAAGGTCAATTTGGATTGGCTGTTGGCAAAGAAATGATGGTGGTTTCATCCGATAACGATGGTGAAAACTGGTCTTTAGACACAACATTTAAACTTAGCAAACAACTCAATTCTGTAACTATTTCTCCCGGCGGAATCTGTTGGGCTGTTGGAGATAGTGGCGTTATTATTCGAAAAACACTATCCCTTAAAAAATGGACTTTGGTACCATCCGGAACGAAAATCAATCTGACCAGTGTTACTTGTTTCGATGATAGTATTGTAGTGATTTGTGGAGGTATGCCAGACACGGCGCAGGTTGGAGTTCATTTCAATGTTTATCTTATCAGCAGAGATACCGGAAAAACCTGGGAACAATCCGTTATACCTGAAATGAAAACCATTCTCAGTGCTTACTTCATTACCCCTGATACTGGCATCATGTCAGGCACCAATGGTATCATTTGTAAAATATATCATCCCCTTTACAGTAGAGGTCAGCAAATTTCTGGTACAGCTAATGCTCTTAACCGCATTACCTATGCCGATGGTTATGGTTTGGTAGTTGGAGATGGTGGAACAATTCTCCGGACAATCAATTTTGGTGGTAATGGACTGTCTGTCTACAACACTCATTCAAATTTTCCTGAAGTGTTTCCTAATCCTTGCTTTGATTTTCTGGAAATTCAGAATGAAAATAAGATTTCTGAAATTAGATGTGTATATGCAGATGGCAAATGTGAAAATCTCAATTTCCAAAATCAAAAAATTGATGTGAGCGAATTACCCCCTGGAATTTATGTTCTTTATATTGTTACCGAAAATGGCGTATTCACTTTGAAGATTGCAAAACATTAGCTTCTTCAACCGTTATCAATTCACTAATTATTGGATTGATTCGTGAAAACTTGACTCTGTATCCCATTTTTCCAGTTAGAATAGTATTAACAGTAGTCTCGGGATACTCTTCAGCTTGTCTCGAAATTTCTACACCATTAACTGTGTATTGATAAGTCACTCCTTCCCTGAATTGGTCTAAACGATCTACTATAGTAATATCATAAAAATATTTCAGATGTATAGTTCGCGTCAAACTTGTAAAAAGTAAAAACAACACAGGCGTTACCAGAAATAAAAAACTGAACAGTCTGACTGGACCTTTTTGCGGACCAATGTCCTGTATACTCATGGCTTTTTTAAAAACTCTTTGTCTGTAGACAATATTGGCAATCTGGTAAGCTCCCAAACCAAAAAGGAAACTGCCCAGAATGATATAAATGACTTTCATATCCAGCAAATTGAGAAACCAGTTGTTATATGCCATCAATATACCGGATGCGTATACCAATATTGCCAATATCAGTCGCAGCTTATGAGGTAATGTGTTTTCAGCTTCAACATATTCTTCAATAATAGACTCCCTTAGCCGTTCTTTGTGCATGCGTATTCTTTCAGCAGCACTTTGCTTATTGGTTTGGTATGTTGTTTGAGCAGGTGCCGGATCATCATCCTTTCGCTCCAGATAACCCATCAACATATTATCATAATAATACTTCTGATCAGGTTCACTTAAAATATTGTATCCTTGTGTGATTACTTTAAAATACTCTTCAGCTGTTTTATTATTGGGATTTTTATCAGGATGGTAAAGCAAAGCCAATTCTCTGTACCTCTTTTTCACAACTGAGGCATCCACACCGGGATCGAGTCCCATTAACTGATAATAATTGTGCTCTATCAAAGATTTTGGTACAGCTTCTAATTCATGCGCAAACTAAACATTAATTGACAAATATCAGAAATTCATTCACCAAATTGTTTAAAATATGTAGTTATTCGAAATATCCTATACGAATAACAACGTTTTTATGTCAATTTTATGATACTTCAATCAATCTTATGCTATGTGGGTATAAATAAATTTTAAACACAATCCAATTGGTACGATTTTCGTTCTATAATTACCAAATGAAGCAGTTTCTTATTTTATTACTTCTGTTGCCTCTTAAGGGTTATGCTCAATTATCATTTAATCAAACCGAATTCAATTTTGGTCAGATAGAGGTATTCAATAATGATACTGCCTATTTCACTGTCACTAACACGGGAACAAAGACCATACATTTACTACCTACTCAACCTAAAGATGAATATGCTTTGTTGTGCGATAGTAAAACGATACTTCCTGGTCAGAGTATGCAATTGGCTATAGTCTATTACACTGATAAAAAAGGCAAATTCAGCCTGAGTGTACCGGTCTATTTCAGCAGCAGCCCAAATCCAGTTAACTTAACCATAAAGGGTCAGATAAAATCCATTGCAGAAACTGCATTTAACATTTGTCCTTCTATTGAAAGTTCCAGCCCGCTTAAACCTAATCAGGTGCCCCTTTCAATTGTTGTAAGAGATGCTCAAACACTTGAATTTATTAGTGCCGACGAAGTTAAAGTAACTCAAAATAAAAAAATCTCTTATTGCGTCTCAGGATACAATTCTAAAACCTACAAATGCAATTGTGCTTATGGACCAATTATGGCGGATGTCACTAAAAAAGGCTATAACCCCAATCAAAGTGAATTTGTTTATGAACCTGATAAAAATACATTGATAATAGATTTGGTAAAACTTCCCAAAGACAGTGTTATTGAAGAACCTGTTTTAGTAGAAAAAACACCCAGTGAAACCAGCACTGATGACACTTCTGTAGCTGTATTTGATTATGTACCAAACTCTGTGGCAGACTCAGGATTCAATTCTCACAGATACCGACCAAATCATTTGATTTTTATTATTGATATCAGTGGCAGTATGAAAGACAGCACTAAACTTTTCTATTTGAAAAAGGCTATGACGCGCTTGATACTTTCAGCCCGTCCACAAGATCATATTACTCTGATAACCTATGCCTATAAAGTAAAAATCGTTTTCGAAAACTACAGCGGCAGCGACCGAAGTGCTATGCTGAAAGCCATTGATACTTTATCGGCAGCCGGAGGAAGTAATGGAGCTATGAGTTTAAAAATGGCTTATGAATTAGCTGTCACTTATTTTATAAAAGGGGGCAATAATCAGATTTTCCTTGCAACCGATGGCTTGTTCAACAGCAGTAAAATCAGTGATGATGAATTGCATAAATTAGCAAGAAAATATTATCACAGTGATGGCATTATTCTCTCAAGCATTGGTTTTGGAAACGACACCAAAGCTCTTGAATTTCTTCAAAAACTTGCTAAAAACGGAAGAGGTAATTTTTTAAGAATTAACAATACAGGCTCAGATATTGAAGTACTGATTGATGAAGTGAAATTGCAATCTCTGAAATAAAAATGTAATTAGCATTCATCCATAAGCTGTATTTAAAACTCTTCACATGTTGACAAATAGAGCGCCAAAAAACAACTAAAAACTTGTGTTTTAGGCTTATTTTGTAGTTTTACACGCAAGCGATAATGAAAAAACTTTTAATACTTTGCTTTCTGGCTTTTACAGTCAATGCCTTTGCAGCACCACAAGATTCAATTGGTGTTAAAATTATTGATGGCAAGACTTACATCATGCACAAAGTAACCAAAGGTGAGGGCGTGTATGGTATCAGCAAAAAATACGGAGTACCTTCCAGTGAAGTATTTGCAGCCAATCCGGGCTCTGAACAATCCATTAAAATTGGACAGGTACTATTGATCCCTAAAGCTGTTTCCGCAGGCTCTTCAGGTACCGGCAACGCTAAATCAGGCAGTACTACCAAAACCGAAAAAATATACCATACCGTTGAATCAGGACAAACTTTGTCGTCGATAGCCAGGCAATACAACACCTCCGTGGCAAATATTAAATCGATGAACAATTTGAGTTCAGACAATATCAAGCTGGGGCAGAAACTGGTTGTTGGAGAAAAAACCGTGACTGTAAATACACCAAAACCAACTCCATCTGAAACCCCTGCAACTCAACCTAAGACACCAGACCCTGTAGTGGAAGAACCTAAATCTGAACCAAAACCGGTGATTCAAACCACTCCTCCTCCAACCTCCAATAATGTAGTTGTTGCTCCTAAAGTGAATGACAAACCAATGGACGACAAACCAGGAGAAGTCGTGAGTTCATACTCTACCGACGACGGTGATGAAATCAATGAAACTGGCATTGCTGTCATTTCAAGTGAAGGTGAATTAAGTCAGGAAAGAAGCTTTATACTGCATCCCAGCGCTAAAATTGGCACCATTGTGATGATTACAAATCCATCCAACAATTCAACAGTTTTTGCAAGAGTTGTAGGAAATTGCAAAGCAGAAAACGGTATCATACTTAAAATGAGTAAAACTGTAGCAACTAAACTTGGTGTAAGCGATAGCTCTCAGGTGAAACTCAGCTACGCTAAATAAATCATTCAATGCCTGTTCAAGTTCGGCAAATTGCCTTCTTGCTGTTCTGGACAGCCTTCTCCTTTGGTCTGACTCTATCTCCGGCACTTATCAGCATTGGTCAAGCTGGAATTGCATTGGTCGGAATTTTTAGCCTGAAATCTGACTTGCTTGGCAAAAATGAAAAATGGCTCTCCATAGCTTTCATTGCCTTTTTCCTTTCCGGCGCCTTGTCCTACTTCTACTCTGAAAACAGCGCAGAAGCTATCAGAAAATTGATTCTCAAATTACCAATTCTGTTATTTCCTTTCTTCATTTTCGCTTTTAAGATTGTTTCAACTAAGCGAATCTGGCTTATTTTAATATTCTCTTATAGCGTGTTTCTTCCTGCTGCTGTAAGTGTTTACAACTATTTTCTCAACAAACAGCTTTTTGATATTCTGATTCTGGAGTCCAAACCATTACCTATTGAATTCGGCTACGGTATTTATCATATCCAGTTTTCTATTCTAATGGCAATTAGTATTCTGATTGGTGCGGATTATTTAGTAAAAAACAGATCGAAACGCGATTTGGACTGGTACTTCCTGAGTGCCCTGACTATATTTAATTTTATTTTTATACATATCCTGAGTGCTCGTACAGGCTTGCTGTCTCTTTACCTCGGTGCTGCACTTTATATGTTTATCTCTCTTAAAAAACTGGGAGGAAAATGGCTTATCTATGGTTTCCTTTCTGCCATTGGAATTATATTGGTAATGACGTTTGCAAGTTCCTCTCTGAAAAACCGCTTAAAGAATTCTGTAGAAGACTTTAAAGTTGTATGGAAAGGTCAGGACCCAAACGATTACTCTTTTGCGCTTCGTGTACAAGCATGGAAAAATTCAATTGATCTGATTAAGAAAAATCCTATGGGTGTCGGTATAGGCGATGCCGAATCCAGTTTGTTTAATAATTTCTCAAGCAGCAATCCCAGGGTTTTAAAGGACAACAGGAAAAACCCGCATTTTCAGCTACTCGAATCCGGCGCACAAAGCGGAATTATAAGCATGATTCTATATCTGCTCATCTTTGCAATTTCATGGATTAAATTCAGACAAAACAATTTGCTGCACAGTATTATGCTTCTGCTCTTTGTTGCATCTTGTTTCGAAAGCATTTTGGAAAGACAGGCCAGTGTAGCGGCATTCGCTATTTTTGCTACCTATGCGCTTCTTGGAACTAGTTATTCGGTCAATACAGTTGACCAAAATACCAGGTAGTTTTTTTTATTTGAGCTCCAGTTTTTTTCTAATTTTTCCACTTTTCTCTACCAAAAACCAAATGCCATTGGATTTACCTTTACCAACAAAGCAATTGACACATTCTTCAGCAGTAAGGTTCTTAAACATCCCCAGCTTTCGCTCTGCTAAATCCAGCTCATCAAATTCCAGTAACCTAACTCTATCTCCGCTGGTATTGATGGCAATAGTCGTATACATGCCTTTAACTTGCTTATCTCCAATATAAAGTGTTGCAATACCATTTCTGAAAGTCGAGGCTTTATTCATTATCGTATCGCATGATTTTAATCCTGTATTGACTTTAACAATACCATTGGTGTCGATGTATACCAGGTAACCGTCTTTTGCCACTGCACACAAACCTTCCGAGAACTCAGGCTCGAAGCCACATGGCAATGAAAAACCTCCGCTGATTTTTACATTAAAACTGGAATCTGTAAATACAAATTTGCCGCAATAAACAGTGTCATCGTCCGACATATTTTCAAGCTGATATGGCCCGCAATCAAAGTAGATAAGCATTCTGTTATCGCTATGAGGTATCGCATTTAACATAAAACTTGCCTGCTCGGTTGTAACTGGATATTTACCTTTGGGGTAAGATTTAGGAAGCTCAAACACAGGCATTGTATAAATTGGTGTATACACTAATGCGCCAGTATCCTTCGGTTTAACTGGCTCATTGACCACTAAGACTGGTTTTGGTTTTAATTTAACTTTGACTAGAATGGTATTAGGTAATCTCTTGCCTGTGTGATCAATATAATAAATATCATAAATGTTTCTTATTCCACCGCTGCCCTTATAAATCTTGGCTTTTCCATTTTTAAATCCAATAACCCTGTTTTTATTTGCTGAACAAGCTGCCAGTTCAGTTCTGATTACAACTTTACCCGCAGTATCTATAAACACAATCCGATTATCCATGCTAACTGCACACAAACCTTCACTAAATCGAGGCTCTATATAACAAGGCAAGTCAAAAATTGGCTTTATCTTAACTCTGAAACCGGTATCTACGAAAACAAATTTGCCACATAGCCCGCTTGTGTCATTTTTCTTATATGGAGTCGGACAAAAAGGATCGCAGTAAAATGGCACACACATTAATCCGTCGTGGAATCCATATCGCTTAATATATGCCTTCTTTAAAGACGAATCGAGACACAATTTAACCTGAGCTTCTGTCTGATTGATGAATAAAATTATCCCTAATAAAATGATTACTCTCCTCATCTCAAAAATCTGTCTTTGACACCTGCCTCCGGTAACATACATGTATCGCGTTTTCCAAACCACTTATATCTGTTCTTAGCCACAAAGTCGTAGACCATGTTACTAATAAACGTTGGAACAATCAGAAATATTTTCGCCATATTAATCGGGAAACGCATTAAACCCATTAATTTTAAAACTGCCCGACTTTTAACATAAAATCGATTGTTGTGATATAAGACAATGGAGTCGGTAGCTTTAATCTCCGGATTTTGAATAAATCTGTCAGCAAAATCACTCTGTAGTGAGGCAAATTTAAATCGCTTTTCTTTATCATGCCTGATAATCCATTGCACAGTTGAGTTGCACAGATTACACACACCATCAAAAAAAACAATATCCTCAGAAATGCTCATTAAAAAACCGGAATGCCCTCTTTGATTTTCACACCAATACTTTCAATACCTATGACGACACTGTCTCTTAAATTTTGCTCAAGTGCCACTGAATATTGCCCTACTCCTTCCATTTTCCTGTTGACAATCATTGGTATTTCGTAATCAATAGAATTGCCGGATGATTTTCCCAGCGGGCGACCCATATCGTCTGTTAAAGTAAAGTTTAATCGTACTGTTGAAATCTTCCCACTTGGCTGGCGAATATGTGATAATAAATACAAATTCTCGAATGGATAAGTTTTCTGAATTCTCAACTTCAAATAAAAAGAATATGTCATAGAAGCATTGTCTATGCTGAATGGGAATTGAGGAATCTGTTCGTAACTCCATTTAGAATTTGGAATTTCTACCATTTGATCCATAATTTTTCCCTTTTCAGTACAAGCTGCAAAAGCCGTAAACATGAAAACTATCAGAAGTGTCCTGAACATGTTGCAAAAGTAAAGCAAAAAAAGACAAACCTTCAACTTATAGCTGTATTCCTAAAACTTTTTCCTTAAATTTGTTGAAAATTTCAAGTGCATTAATGCCGGACATCCTTTTAAAGAACATTGACTTACTTATCAATCTGGTATTGGCATTCATTACGTTCAGCCTTGGACTTAACCTTACAAAAAACGATTTTAGAAATATTTTTGCCTTTCCAAAAGGATTAACTGTGGGCCTCATCGCTCAAATGATACTTTTACCTCTCATCACTTTTGGATTAATGATTATTGCTCCCTTTTCCCCAGCTGTAAAAGTAGGATTTATGATCATTTCGTTTTGCCCCGGTGGTGTGACATCCAATCTGGTTAACTACCTCATGAAAGCCAATATCGCTCTGAGTATTTCTCTGACTGTGATAAATGGTATTTTGTGTATGTTTACAATTCCATTTCTTACAAATGGCACTTTAGATTACTTCGTCAATCAATCTCAAATCATTGAACTTCCTCTGTTAAGTACTATTGGTCATATTGCTTTAATAACCGCAATTCCTGCCGCTATTGGAGTCACTGTTAGAAGTAAATTACCAGGAATAGCTGATACTCTCAGACCAATCTTAAAATATCTATTACCGGCTTTATTGCTGTTAATATTTACAATAAAAATATTTGCACCTGCCGACAATGGTGGGGTAGCACTCAGCAGAACTGAATTATTCGATCAGGTTTTCTGGGTCCTGATACTCAATTTTTCAGGTATGTTCGTTGGTTTTATTGTTAGTTGGATCAGTGGCCTCGATATGCCAATCAGAGTCACCATCATGGTGGAAGCAGGTTTACACAACACCGCTATGGCTCTCTATATTGGTGGAAATATTCTGCAAAATGCCGACATGCAAAAACCAGCCATTGTGCACGCTATGGTTACTTTCGTTTCAACCTTCCTTTTTGCATGGCTGATAAAAACCATTACCGAAAAGTACTTTGCATCTAAATAGACTGCTCATCACGATTCTGATAATTGTTGCTTGTTTGAATTTAACTGCTCAGACTGTGTCTTCTATTGGCAGTGATAAAAATATTGATATCGCCAACTGGAACGTCAACTGGCTTGGGAAAACTGAGTCTGGCTACGGCCCCGCCAACGACACCCTTCAACAATCACTGGTGCTAGATGTTCTTCAAAAAGCTGAAATCGATATCTGGATTTTAAGTGAAGTGTCTGATACAAATGTGTTCAAATCCATGATGACTAAACTTGGTCGCTATCGTTATGTCATCTCTTCACACAATCAGATTCAGAAAAATGCGGTTATATATGATTCATCCTTATTCAGGGCAGGACCAACTTATCTGCTTGCCGAGAATAACTTCAACAGCTTTAGCACCGGAAGATTCCCACTAATGGTGACATTGATTCCTAAAAAAGCAGATGTCGGGGATACTTTGTTTATTATAGCACTGCATCTTAAAGCCAATACCGGAAATGATTCTATGAAACTGCAAGCTTATGAAAGCAGAAGAAAATCGTGTGAATGGTTAGCTAATTTTCTAAAAACCAAGTCAAACTCAAAAAGAATCCTGATTGCAGGAGATTGGAATGACGACCTGGATGTATCAATATACAATCAATTACCAAGTAGCCTGATTGAATGTAAAAAACTTAATCCGGATTTCACTTTCCTGACACAAATACTGACTGATAACAACATTTCTACAACCCTGGGATTCGACAACCCAATTGACCATCAGCTGGCATCAAATGCCCTCCTGCATTACTATATAAGCGACTCAACATTTGTCTGGCATATAGAAAATTCAATAGCTGATTTTAGTAAAAATTGCAGTGATCATTTGCCAGTTATCAGCCGCTTTTCAATTCATTTAAATCCCGTTAATTCTGTTCCCGAAACTACATTTCACATCTACCCAAATCCCGCATCATCACAAGTTTATCTGCAATATAATTTGCCATGCAAGATTCAATTAATTGACATGAAGGGAAATGTCATAAACATCAAATGGATAGAAGCAAATAAAATGATCGATTTAAGTGAATTAACGGATGGAATTTACACTTTGCTTATTAATTTTGAAAATGGATATGCGGTTAGAAGCATAGTTGTGCAACATGAATGATATCAGGGAAAATAAAAAGCTAAGCAAGCAGGAGGCCATTCCTAAAATTGAACGTTATTGTGTTTATCAGGAACGCTGCCATAAAGAAGTGAGCAATAAGCTCTATGAATATGGATTAAAGACAGATGAAGTGATGGAAGTTTTAAATGAAATGGTCAAGCGAGGATTTCTGAATGAAGAACGATTTGCCAAAGCTTATGCAGGAGGAAAATTCAGACAAAAAGGTTGGGGAAAAACCAAAATAATCCGCGAACTCAAATCGAGAGCTATAAGTGACTACTGCATCAACAAAGCATTGAAGGAAATAGAATCTCAGGATTATACCAGCACACTTGAAAAAATAGCTTTAAAATACATTTCTACTCATAAAACAGGCAAGACCTGGGAATTGAAACAGAAAACCTTGCGTCACTTAATGTCTAAAGGCTATGAGTATGACCAGTGTCATGAAATTTTAGACCGACTATTAAACACATAAATACCACTTCGAAGTATATTTGTAACATGAAAGAAATTGTAGACAATACGAATCAGATTTGGGAACTGTTAGAAACTATCAGCGATCCTGAAATACCTGTGCTGTCTATTGTTGACCTGGGAGTTGTAAGAGAAGTGCATGTTGAAGATGACAAAGTAAGGGTAGACATCACGCCAACTTACAGTGGTTGTCCTGCCATGAATATGATAGAAGCCGAAATCAGGGCAGTTCTGGCCGAAAACAACATTCCCGCTGATGTTAAACTTGTACTTTCTCCGGCATGGACCACAGACTGGATGAGTGAAAACGGCAAAAAGAAATTAAGAGCATACGGAATCGCTCCACCCCAGGATGAACCAATCACGGTTCAAACATTATTTGGGAAACCCGAAAAAATTGAATGTCCGCACTGCGGAGGCAACAACACTGAATTGGTAAGTCAATTCGGTAGTACCGCTTGTAAAGCACTTTATAAATGCCTGGATTGCCTTGAGCCTTTTGATTATTTCAAATGTCATCGTTAAGAATTAACTGAAAAATAAGGCTTACTAAAGATAAATAAGGCCTGTTTAACTCTTAAAATTGAGTTGGATTTGAAATTTTATTAACCGATTCTAAAGCGATTTTTTTTATACATCACAAAAATTCTCCTTCAGACTAACGTTTACAGGGACTTGGAAATTTATCATACTTAATAAAAAAAGGCAATTCTGGCTTGAAATCCTGTTTTTGAGACCTGATAGAGTATTATTTGCAAAAATAGCCATATAACATTACCTTTGCATCTTTTGGGACAGGGTCGTATTAAACGCACAAGATAATTAAATGGCAGAAATCAGATTAGGAAAAGCAGCAACGGAATTCAATGTTAGTACGCAAACTATTATAGAAAGTTTGCAAAAGAAAGGTTTTAACATTGAAAACAAGCCTACTGCCAAATTGACTGAAGAGATGTACAGTTACATTTCAGGACTATTCTCCTCGGAGAAGGAAGTCAAGGAACAGTCAAAAACCGTTGGATTGAGTAGTAAACTTAAGAAACGCGAAGAAACAGTTAAAGCAGATGAGTCTACACTCAAGAAAAAACAAGATGAACGACCTCAGGAAAAGGAACCTGAAACTGAAGTTTTCATCAAAAATATTGTGGTGGATGAGCCAAAAACGCCTGTCACTAAAGTTGAGAAAAAACAACCTGAGCCTGTTGTTGAGCCTGAACCAGTTATTGAAGAACCGGTTGCTGAACCTAAGCCAGAAAAAAATGAACTGGGTGGACTAAAAGTTAAGGGTAAAATCAACCTTGACCCGCCTGCTAAAAAGAAAAAAGAAACACCTCCTCCTCCACCTCCGGTTGTTGAAGTGGTTACCACACCTGAACCTGTTCCACCAGCTCCAGTCCCTGTTGCCGAAGTTGAAGTTCCGGAAGACGAGGAAGAAAGAGAATTGGTTAAAGCCAATCTGGTTGAATTGGATGGCCTCAAAATAAAAGGTAAAATCGTTTTAAAACCTGAACCTGTTATAACAAAAACTAAGTTTCAGGCCCCTGACAAAGGCAACCGTGAAAAGCGTAAACGCAAACCAGGTGCCCAAAAAGTCAATATTCAGCAAGAAATTAAGACCAACAGAAATTCCCATCAGAGAAAAGATGAACCTAAAAAGGAAATCTCTCAAAAGGAAATTCAGGATAAACTTAAAAAGACCCTAAATAAAATCGACTCTTCAGGTAGAGGTAAGACTTCCAAGTCTAAGTTCAAACGTCTAAAACGTGATGAACACTACCAAAGCAGAAAACAAGAGAACGAAAGAATGGAACAGGAAGGCATGATCCTGAAAGTGACAGAATACCTCACTGCCAACGATCTTGCTAAAATGATGGATGTGCCTGTTACCTCAGTCATCTCTACATGTTTCTCCTTGGGTCTGATGGTATCCATTAACCAAAGACTGGATGCTGAAACTATCACATTAGTTGCCGATGAATTTGGTTATGAAGTTGAATTCGTTGACGCTGAAGATACCATTCAGTTTGTTGAAGAAGCAGATGATCCTGCCAAATTGATCCCAAGACCTCCTATTGTTACCGTAATGGGTCACGTCGACCATGGTAAAACTTCCTTGCTCGATTACATCAGAAAAGCAAATGTTATAGCCGGTGAAGCTGGTGGTATTACTCAGCACATAGGTGCTTATGAAGTTAAATTGCCAAAAGGACAAAAAATCACATTCCTGGATACTCCGGGTCACGAAGCTTTTACAGCTATGCGTGCTCGTGGTGCTAAGATTACAGATATCGCGGTAATTGTTATTGCTGCGGATGACAGCATCATGCCACAAACTCGTGAAGCTATAAGTCACGCACAGGCTGCCGGCGTTCCAATGATTTTTGCAATCAATAAGATTGATAAGGATGGTGCTAATCCTGAAAAAATACGCGAAGAATTGTCTGCCATGAACATTCTTGTTGAAGAATGGGGTGGTAAATTTCAAAGTCAGGAAATTTCAGCTAAGAAAGGACTGAACGTTGAAAAACTTCTTGAAAAAATATTACTCGAGGCCGAGCTTCTCGAACTGAAAGCTGATCCGGAAAGAAAAGCAAAAGGTACCATCGTAGAAGCAAGACTGGATAAAGGTAGAGGTGTTTTGGCCAGTATCCTGGTTCAAACCGGTACTTTGAGAGTAGGAGACCATTTGGTTGCCGGCGCTCATTATGCTAAAGTCAAAGCTTTATTCAACGAAAGAAATCAGAGAGTGGATGAAGCAGGCCCTTCAACTCCTGTTGGTATGCTCGGTTTCTCAGAAACGCCTTCAGCAGGTGATCCATTGATTGTTCTGCGTACTGAAGATGAAGCTAAGGAACTTGCTAACAAAAGAGAACAGTTACTGCGCGAACAAGGTATACGTACCACTAAACATATCACGCTCGAAGAAATTGGTCGTCGTCTGGCTATCGGTAACTTCAAAGAACTTAACCTCATTATCAAAGGTGATGTGAATGGTTCTGTAGAAGCTCTGAGTGATTCATTGCTTAACCTTTCCAATAAGGAAGTTATGGTTAAGGTTATCCATAAAGGTGTAGGTCAGATTACAGAAAGTGACGTATTGCTCGCTTCTGCTTCTGATGCTATCATTATCGGATTCCAGGTTCGTCCTTCTACCAGTGCTAAGAAAATTGCCGAAACTGAACAAATTGATATCCGTCACTACTCGATCATTTACCAGGCTATCGATGAAATCAAATCTGCGATTGAAGGTATGCTTAGTCCTGAAATCAAAGAAACCATCATTGGTAATGTTGAAGTCCGAGAAGTCTTCAAAATCACTAAAGTGGGTACCGTGGCAGGATGCTATGTTACAGATGGCCGCGTGACCAGAAACTCTAAAGTTAGGGTGATCAGAGATGGTGTTGTGGTTCACCAGGGTTCTATTGATGCCCTGAAACGTTTCAAAGACGATGTTAAGGATGTTGTGAAAGGATTTGAATGTGGTATTTCTTTAAAGAACTATCAGGATATTCAGTCCGGCGACAACTTCGAAATCTACGAAGAAACTACCATTGCAAGAAAGCTGGATTCACTTTAATTTAAATCCTTTATTTACTTTTAGACTGTCCTAACCACTTTTCAATGTGGTCTTGCTCAAGTGTGTAGTAATCGACTTGCTTACTGACTTGCCCGCTGTCGTAATAATAAATCACCGGTAGATTTAATCCGGCAGCTTTAACAAACTCCTGACCGTTTAATCGACTGTGTGGTATGTCTTGTGTCTCCGTTTTTTCTAAAAATTTCCGGATATCCTTAGGATCTCCATTGATGAAAAAGTAAAACGGAATCTTTGGATTGCGACGCTTGATAACCGAAATTTTAGAAGCTGCTATTTTACAATGCGGACAAGATGCACTGAGGAATGATAATATCAGTTTCCTGTTTCTCACATTCATTCTTGGAAGTTCAATATTAGCTGTATCGTGAGAATTATAAACCGGATTCAAATTCAGTTCAAAATGCTCAAATGGTTTATTTAAATACGTTCTTGAGTAATTCAGGTCAACCGGGTTTACAATAAATACAGTGGCTGTTGAAACAATAAACAGATAGGC
Organism: Bacteroidota bacterium; assembly: GCA_963169345.1. Lineage (GTDB taxonomy): Bacteria > Bacteroidota > Bacteroidia > NS11-12g > UBA955 > JABMMZ01. Next base: position 51,724 of record CAUJCT010000031.1, on the reverse strand, counting down.
ATATAGTTGTTTTATTTTTAATTCAAATTGAAAATCTGATTTGTAAATGAAAACACCCATAACTATCATGACCACATTCTTCAAAATGCCTTGTAAAGGAGTAATAGAAATGCTCTCTCCCATGCATCCGCAATCCACCTGATTACCTCTGGATATCCATAAATAGGTTAAATGGACACAGAATACAGCCAATAACACAATCATAGCTGGTATTGTTTTCTTCAAATCGTATGAAAACAACAACAAGATCCCTAAACAAAATTCCAGACCAATGACCAGTCTCGCTACAAAAACTGAGGCATCCCATCCAAAAAATGTACTACCTGTAATTTGATATTCGAAAGGTTCGATTGGAAATAATTTAAGCCAGGCTGACAAAATGAAAAGTGCGCCCAGAAAAGCAGAAAAGAGGATAACAATAAATTTCTTGTACATATAGAAATAAAAAAACGCCTGAACATAGTCAGGCGCTTCCAATTAGGTTGAATTTAATTACTTAAGTTCGCACTCAATTTTAACGCTTTGACCACCACCCAAATCGTAAGATTGAGATAGGCAAGCATCTTTAGCCTGACGTTTAGTAGCTTCATTGAATGTAACTTTCTGAGTCGTGCCGTTGTATGTGCACTCGCATACTCTGTCCTTCTTGCAAGATTGCAATGTGAAGGCAAAAGCGACTGCTGCGGCTGAGAACAACATTAACTTTTTCATAGCTGAATTATTTTAATTTGCACTCTGTTTTAGTAGATGTTCCGTTACCATTGTCTTCAGTGTAGCTAACGCAATTAGCTTTACCTTGACGTTTGGTAGCATCAACATAAGTTACTTTGTCAGTAACACCTTCGGTGGTGCACTCACATACTCTGTCTTTTTTACATGCTACTACTGAAATTACTGCGATTGCGCAGATTGAAAATAAACTTAGGTTTTTCATAATATTTGAAATAAATGAGTCACAATATTATAGAATTTATACATTATGTCAAACTTTTTTATCATTAAATCATTCTTAACTAACTAAAATCATCTGAATTGACTGGATTGAAACGGGGGTAAAACTTCAACCTGACAGGTTGCAACTTCTAGTCGCAACAATTTGAAATACTGCCATTTACAAAGTAAATGGGGGACCTGACAGGTTGTTTCAATTTACACTTCATTTCCAAAAATCACTATTTCAACCCCCTTTATTGCTTTTTCAATAAAGTGCCCCTTTTTTTTAATTAGACAAATAAGTTGCTCTTGAAAATCTTAACCGCTATCGCAATTAATATAACCCCGAAGAATTTTCTAATGACCAATAATCCTCCCTTACCTAAAAACTTCTCTATCCGGTTGGTCGACTTTAATACAATGTAAATGAAAACTAAGTTGATTAATATGCCTGCATAAATATTGGCAGCCCCAAAATCTGACTTTAATGACATAATTGTCGTCAAGGTGCCACTGCCGGCTATAATTGGAAATGCTATTGGTACCACACTCCCGGATTTAGGATCCGGATCCACCTTAAATAAATCGCGACCTAAAATCATTTCAAGCCCGATTATAAATATCACAATTGACCCCGCTAATGCAAATGAATGAATATCTAAACCCAGAATCTTGAGAAACTCTTCACCCACAAAGAAAAACAAGGTCATTAACAGTCCTGCAACCAAGGTGGCTATTTCCGACTGAATATGGCCTATTTTCTCCCGTAAATTGATAATGACCGGTATTGACCCAATGATATCAATTACAGCAAATAATGTGAAAGAGACAGTTATAATCTCCTTTAAGTCAAACATCCTGCAAAGTTAGTTAATTCCTTTCACAAGGAACTTAAGACAAAAATGCGTTGAAATCATCAGCTGCCGAATACACTTCAAGAATATAATCATCTAAACCCGGCTCCAGAATCTTCTCAGCATCTATTGTATGCATGATATAGAACTGCTTGTTATAAATATAAGAACATTCAGCTGCTGCCGATTTTAACTCAGCCGGTAGAATTTTTGACTTTTCACCTTGTGGTGCTTCAAAATATTTAACAAAATTCTTCTCTTCAATAATTTTCACAAAAGCTTTGGTATGCTTGGCAATTTTCGTACGAATCGACAATAACTGGTCTTTTTCAGGCATATAAACACCCGAATACAAATTGAGATGTTCAGGCCCTATTTCAATATACAATGCCGGAGCACTCATATTTTTCCTGCCACCTTTTGTAATTAAAGCCGACATCTGTAGTTTATATGGTGTTTTATCCTTGCTGAATCTGATATCCCTGTTGATTCTGAATATACATTCAGATGCGCTTAACTCCCCTAGTCCGTAATCTTTCTTCATTTTGGAAATCAACTGTTCAACAAACCCTTCAAAGGCTGCTTTTACATGCTTCTGATACCGGGATTTATTGGCATCAAAGAACTCTTTATTGTTTTCTCTTGCAAGGTCCATGAAGAACTTTAAATATTCTTCACTAAAAAATGTTTTTGCCATATTGATGAATTAAAAAAGGCGCCCATTTCTGAGCGCCTTCAAATATCCGATTTTTTTTTAATTACAATACACTAAGTATTTTTCTTGCAATTCCTTTGTCGGTAGTAATATTGACATGATACATACCTTTACTTAGACCATCTATATTTACAACAGCGTCTAAATCGTTAATATCATTCAATACTGCAACAACTCTTCCGTTTAAATCCACAACCTCGATAGTTTGAATTACGGCATCTTTTGAATGCAATTTGAATACGCCACTGGTTGGATTTGGATATAATTTAATATCAGCACTCAAACCAATTTCATCAATACTATTAGTCTCGTCGTCTATGATTGTCACAACATGTAAACTGTCTGCGCCAATCAAAGTACCCCAAGGGTTATCTCTTATTACCCAAACAATAGTTTCATTTTGTTCTGGTGTTGCATCATCATTAATTTTTGATTTGATATTTACACTCGGAGCGCTTGGACTTAAAATAAATAAACGGAACAAGTTAGATTGATAGTCTCCATTTCTGGTAGCTGAACCGCCTTTAATGTACGCAGTAATCTGCATTGGAGTCGTGATGTTTGCGCATTGTAGTGTAAATGCTTCAGTACTGTCGCGATTTTCCTTGCTTGTTGAACTATCAGAAGTAAAATTAAATACTGGCACAGTTAAAATAGCGAAATCGCTGAATCTTCTAGGGACAAGTTGATAACTCGTATTGTAAGGAGTAACCGGGTCATTTTGAGTACCAATACCTGTTAAGTTAAAGAATCCAGCTGGTGCCGGTCTTCCATCAATATCAGTTTCACTGTCAATAACAATTGTGAATGAATCGTTTGCTGTACGAACAGTTAAGAGTTTGGTAGTATTAGCTGCCATAGCTGTTGTTGGCCATTGGGCCGGATTGGCTAATTTCACCAGATTGTATTTCACCAGAGCAGATTCAGTAGATTCATTTAATTGAGTAACAACTGCTGCAGTTCTCAAAGTATTTCCTGAAGTCAGTTTGATAATAGTATCCAACTGATTCATTTGAATTAATCCATTTACCTGAGCAATTCTTCCGTAAACCTGAATACTATCGCCTTCTGCAACTGTGTAACCTTTATTAGAATTCGTATTTACAACCTGAATACCACCTGTGTTATCCATTAATGTGAAAGAAACAGCATTTCCTGTAACCATATTTACACCATAAACCAATCCGCGCAATACGCAATGTACATTTAAACTGTCAGCAGTTTGGTTTGGTGCTTTGGTGGTTGAAATTTTAACAATTTTGTACTCAGGAAGGTCATTATCCTGAATAGTAATTCTGAATGTATCAGGTTTTGCTATTGTTGCATTGAAAGAAGAACGTATAACCAATACTGCATCTTCTCTCGGTTCGCTTAAATTATCATCAATAACAGGAATGGTGATAATTAAACTATCAGGATCTGATGTATCAAAAGAATACAATTGAGAAGTGTAAGTATAATCCGCACCTGATTGTGCATTTTTGGAATTATTATCCGGAGAAACGATAATATCACTCTGGAAAATATTACCCAGCTTTCTGTCAATCCTTACTTTAACCGATCCAACATTTTCCTTAACCGTAATGCCAGATTTGTTGAATTTAAATATGGATGGTGCATCATCATCTTCAATTACAAGTGTCAACAATGAATCCAGTCCAGGGATTGCAGGTGAAGTCAGATTTCTGATAGCTAAAATTACAGTATCCGGACGATCTTCGCTTCTGTTGTCATCCACTAAAGTAATATTGAAGAAAATACTGTCTATTAATTTACCTCCCGCAAATTGAACAGTTGTATCCGGTTTTACATTATTAAAACCAAGTTTAAAATCCATTGGGATGAATGTACTGTCGGTTTTTGATTTCATGGCTACTTTTACTGAAGTAGCGGTTGTTGAACCATTCACCATTTTTAAACCTATTTTAACAGTACCATTGTTTTCTTTAGTTACAACTGTTTTTCTTGTAAATGTAACTACAGGAACATCATTGTCTGCGATATTGATAGAGTGAGTAGTCTGGAAGCCAATCTTGGCATTCACAGGATTGTTTAATCTGACAGCTACGTTCTCGGTTGGTTCTGAAGAAAAGTCATCAAAAACTTCAACTTTGACAGTATCCACTCTTTCTCCATAAGGTGGGAAAACCAATGGGAAATTTTGAATCAAATTGTAGTCACTGCCTTGAGAGGCTGTACCTGCAACAACAAATGCACTTACTTTACTTGAATCTGCATTTCCGTATTTTCTTCTGACTACTGCTTTTACAACAGTATTTTGCTCAGTGATATTAGTTGTGTTTACAACAAACTCAATTTCTGGTTTAACTAGTGGTGCGTAATCGCTTTTGATAAATGTTGCTTTTTTAGCTCCACCCCATCTCATGGAAGTAGAATCGCTGCCCCAGATACCATCATCTTCTTTATTTGCATAAATGATGGTGTCAAAACCAGGATCACGGCTTTCAATTCTCTTTATCCCATTAGCCAGGTCATTTGGAAGAATTGTACCCCATGAACCTGCTGTTGCATTTACTTTATTGTTATACCACCATGGCATATTGGAAAAAGACAAGCTTTCATTTTCAGCATAAGTAATTGTGATTGGTCTGTTGGTTAAACCATTGACATCATCATACAGAAGGACCATGCTTTTACCTGCAACGAAGGATGTGCCATAAGTTGCAGTTCCATAATTACCATTTTGAGAGGATGAAAAGCCCAAAACTTTAATAGAATCCTGAATGTAGATTTTTTGTGCAACCGGAGCGCCAACACCAATTTCCTCAATCACAATCATAGGATAAACATAGCTGCCAGGAGTAAATCTGCTGTCGTTAGTGTAAATAGCACCAAACCAACCCAGATAATCACCTTGTCCGGGCATCATCACGATAGTATCGTGACCACCGCTTGTACTTAAATCAGGACTGGAAATACTGATCCAACTGCCATTTCTTTTTTGAACAATTGGAATACCAACACCGGTTGTAGTAGAACTAGCGGTATCAGACAGGCTTATGAACCTGGCAAAATACTTATAACTGGAACCTGGATTTAATCCGGCTATTCTTGCCTGAAAAAACACAGGTAATCTGGTTGAATCGGCGGACGAACTTCCTGTCGATCCGCAATAAAGTGGAACGCGTTCTCCCATAACCTGACCAGCTTGCGGTTTTTGAGCAAAGGCCGTTACAGAAAACATCAATGCCACTAACAAAATAGGGAATGTATTGAATTTCATTTTCATCTTTTTTGCAAATATAGTCAATTTAACGAATTGCTATACATAGGGTAAACAAGCTGACTTCACATTCCAAGTGAGCATGAAGTGTCTCTGCACAAACTTCTAAAGTTGCCCCCGTAGTTACCACATCATCCACAATCGCAATATGTACTTTATTGAGTCCTGCCGAAGCTTCTACTCCAAATCCATCCTTCATATTTTCCCATCTCTCAAATCGCTTCTTTCTTGTCTGCGTCTCCGTATGCCTTACCCTTACCAATACATCATTTCTGTATGGAACCCCTAACTTCTCTGATAACCCTAAAGCAATCATTTCACTTTGATTATAACCCCTTTTACTAAGTTTATCAGGATGCAAAGGCACTGAAACCAATAAATCAGGTTTTATAAACTGCTCATCCTTAATCAGTTCTTCTGCAAAAAACCGACCTAACTGAATCCCTAAGGCTTTGTCACCTCCATACTTCAAAGCATGCATTAATCTTTGTGCTAAACCCGACTTGGCGAAATAAAGAAATGCACTGGCCTCAAATATTCTGACCCTGCCCTTTAACATCTTTTCGAATGCATTGTCACTTCTGCATTTAAATAAAGTCCTTGGCAATTTCAATAAACAAAACAGGCAAATGATTCTCTCCTTACGCCTTAAAGGCATGCCACAACCCGGACAAATCCTTGGATAAAGCAAATCCAGAACATCCCAAACCCACCATTTCAAAAACACCTGACAATACTAATGCTTTGCTCAAACTGCTAAAAGAAATTTGCAGTATTTTTTGTGAATCCATACTTTTTCACTTCAAATTGAAATGACAGATTCTTAATGAAAAAAATAAATTAAATTTTACAGAAAAATGACAGAACCAATTGGATGTCAAATCAATTCATCTTACTCTTGAGTTTCATCAGAAACCCAATTTCACTTTGAGTAAGGAAGCGCCATTTACCGCGTGGTAAATCTTTCTTTGTGAAAATTCCCATACTCACTCTGTCAAGTTTTTCGACTTCAAATCCCAGAGCTTCAAACATTCGTCTTACAACCCTGTTCCTTCCACTGTGAATTTCTACACCAACATGCCTTCTGTCCTCATTATCTACAAAAGTTGCAGCATCTGCAAACACAGTTCCATCTTCCAGCTCTACACCGCTTACCAGTTTGTCCAGTTCATTTCCGGATACTTTTTTATCCAAAACAACATGGTACACTTTCTTAATTTCGAAACTCGGGTGGGTCAGTGCTTGTGTAACTTCCCCATCATTGGTCAAGAGCAAAACGCCTGTTGTATTACGGTCGAGACGACCAATTGGAAATACTCTTTGTGGTATTTTATCCGCCAGCAAATCCATCACGGTTTTGCGACCTTTTTCATCATCAGTAGTTGTAATAAAATCCTTAGGTTTATTCATCAAAATATAAACATAAGGCTCAGGCATAATCTTTCTTCCATCATATTTAACCACATCTTCTTTCTTCACTTTATAACCCATCTCGGTTACAATATTGCCGTTGACTGAAACAAGTCCCTGGCTGATGAGTTCGTCGGCTTCCCTTCTGCTGCAGATACCTGAGTTGGCAAGATATTTATTGAGTCTGATATCATCCGTTTCCTTTGACGGACCACCAGTTAATGCCTCTTTTCTTTCTCTGTATGACTTTCTGATTTTTACTTCAGGATCGTATTTTGGTCTGAATGGCTTTTTAGTGCCATTAGATTCACGCTCCTTGAAAGATTTTCCGGATTCTCTTTTATCAAATTCAGGTCTTGATTTTGAATATGGTTTTCTATCCTCTCTGCTCTTCTGACCAAAACCACCATCTCTTCCTTTCTTGTCGAAATCGGGTTTCGACCTGCTGAATGGCTTCCTGTCTCCTCTTTTACTGTCACCAAATGACCCATCATTGCTTTTCTTATCAAAGTCCGGTCTGGATTTACCGTATGGTTTCCTGTCTCCTCGTTTGTTGTCCCCAAATGATCCGTCGCTGTTTTTCTTGTCAAAATCAGGTCTTGACTTACTGTAAGGTTTCCTGTCATCTCTTTTCTTAGCACCATAAGGACTATCACTTCTCTTCGCTAAAAAACGAGGTGGTGCCAGCTCATCCTTGTCGAATACATTGTATTCCGAGTTTTTGGATGTTCTAATACCGGATTTAGAACCTTTATCAGCACCTGACTTATCAGTTTTATAGGGTTTGCGAGCTCCCTCTTTTGCAAAAGGTTTATCTTTAAACCCTTTTCCCTTACTTTTGAAAGGTTTATCTCTACCTTCGCTACCCTTATGTTTTTTAAAAGACATTTGGCCGCAAAGATAGCGCCAATCGGCTTAGAATTTAGATTTTTTTTTCATAAATCTGATTTCAAAGAAAAGATGTTCCACTGGCCTCAAAATCCTGAATAACAAGTTGAAATAAGCGTGGAACAGCATTGCTAATGTCTTCATTTACTATGACTTACATCAGTATTTACCAATATGACCAACTCAGTTAATAAATAACAAACATTTTGCACTACCTTTGCCTTTTTAAAGGATATAAAAATTCATGATAATCCCTAGATTCTTAAACCCAACTAACTCATTTCACGCAGAACTAAGAAAACGCATCAATGACTATTTTGTTGAGATTAAGTCGAAACCAACCGGTAATTTCAAGCTTTACAATAAAGCCATCATTCTGGTTGTAAGTTTCATTGCAGTTTACACGCACCTAATTTTCTTTACATCTGATAATATTTTTATCAGTTTAACCGAATGTATTATTTTGGGTGCTCTCACTTCGGCCATCGGCTTTAACATTATGCACGATGGCGCTCATGGCAGTTTTAGTCAACAAAAATGGTTGAACGAACTTGCCGGCCTGTCTTTAAACATATTAGGCGCTAATGTCTTTATGTGGAAGACCAAACACAATGTTGTGCACCACACCTTCACAAACATCGAAGGCATGGATGATGATATCAATGCAAAACCATTCCTTAGACTTTGTGAATCACAAAAAAGATATGGTATCCATAAATATCAGCACATCTATTTCCTGGTTGCTTATTCATTGCTCTACATTTATTGGATATTCTTTACTGACTATAAAAAATACTTTACCAAAAAAGTAGGTCAGATGCCTATCAAAAAAATGAGCATTCAAGAGCATTTTTCTTTCTGGGGCTTTAAAGCACTTCACCTTATCCTGTTCGTTATAATTCCAATCATCATGGTAGGATTTACTAACTGGATGATAGGATTTTTAACCTATGGTTTATTTGCAGGTATCGTTTTAAGTCTTGTTTTCCAGTTGGCTCATACAGTCTCTGATACTCACTTCCCTGAAGTGGATGCTAAAACCGGAAAAGTAGAAGATGAATGGGCTGTTCACCAGTTAAAAACCACAGCTAATTTTGCCACAAAAAACAAAATCGTTTCCTGGTTCACCGGTGGTTTAAACTTTCAGATTGAACATCACTTGTTTCCGCATATCTCGCACATACATTATCCTGCTATCAGCGAAATTGTTAAACAGGTTTGCCGCGAATACAATATTCCGTATATCGAGTATCCAAGAGTTCGATTGGCTGTTGCCTCACACATCTCTCACCTGAGAGAAATGGGCAAAGCTTAATCTTCTCAATAATCATATTTAAAAAACGTCAGAACATCTCTGGCGTTTTTTTTTTGTTTCTTTTTACCAAAATTCTGATAATGTCATAAAACTTTCAAATAATTTCTAATAATAGGATTTTGATTTAAAGAGTTTTAATATTGAAGAAATCAAACTGCCTATTGTGATTAAAACTACTATAAAAATACTCTGTTTTCTTAGCTTTCTTTTATGTTCTTTTATCCATGCTCAGGCGCCATGGTGTGATGGTTCGCACTATTATCAGAATTCGAGTTTAGGTGGTTATTCTGCCAACAATTATGTCATCGCAATTGAACAGGTTCGAATAAGGGAAAATCAAAACATTATTTACAATCATGCTGCTGATGGTTATAGCGGCGGCACCAACTGCGGACAAGAATACAGACTTTCTAATACGCCATCAAAGGCATTTCCACTTGTTACCGGGCACACTTATTTCATTGATGCAAGTTCATCTTCCGCATACAGATATTACGCCAACTTTGGATTGTTCATTGATCTTAATAATGATAAGGATTTTCTGGACGGTGGTGAATATTTGGGTGCCTGGTCGGATGCCAACAATGGTCCATTCAAACAAAGCATACTAAAAAGCAAAGAATTTACAATTCCCTGCAATGCGAAACTTGGAGCCACCCGGATGCGTTTGGTATGTAATTACAATGTATACACAATGCAGGCTTCGTATGGCTGCACTTCTTGCTCTGGACCTCCTTATTACGGCGAAACGCTTGATATGAGCATTGTGATTGACAAACCAACTCAACTCGCGGCAGATTTCATCGCTCCAAGCAATATCTGGATTAAAACAGTAAGAAATTTTGTCAACGCCAATACAACCGGTTACATCAATCATAACTGGGATGCCAATAACGATGGCACAATTGAGCAATATGGCAAAACCCCTGATTTTAGCACAAAACCTACAACATGGACGACATCTGGCACTAAATGCATGAAACTAAGCAGCACCAACTGTCTGGGCAGCGACAGTATTGTCAAATGCTTTTCAGTAAATGCTCCAACCTCTACACCAATAGTAGATTTTATTGCCAGTTCAACTTCCATCTATCAATATGATGTTGTCAAGTTATTCGATTTGTCTGCTCAGGGTCCATGGAAATGGGAATGGGAAATTTACGATTCTACAACCTATGCATCGATGGACTACTACCCGAGTTTATTAACCGGAGATGTTATCTCTGACCCTTCCGGAAATGGGTTGAATGAATTCACCTCAACTCCAGAATTTGAGCTGGATGTGCCGGGTTGCTACACTGTTGTCCTTAGAGCAGTTAATGACATTGGACCATCATCCCCAAAAATCAAAAAATGTTATATAAAAGTTTCGCTACCCAATAACTTTAATTTAGGATTTGGCACATACGGACCAAATGGTGACAACTATGTTGAATCAGCATCGGGCATTATTGCTGACAATGGTGGTCCTAATCAAAATTACGACAATGACCAGGGATATGGAGCCCGATCTTATCTCTGCATCACCCCTTGTAATGCCAAATCAATCAGACTTAAATTACATCAGTTAAAATTTAAAGATTCCAAAGACATTTTGAGAATTTGGGATGGTAATAGCCCCGGTGGCCCTGGTACAGTTTTACTGGCGAGTTACAACTATCAAAGTAAAGCTCCAAAAGAACTGATAGCCCGAAGTGGCAGTATGTTTATTTTATTCGAATCAGATGCTTCCGGCAATGACTCGGGTTTCTTTGGTGAATACACCAGCGAACTCGGACCGGCAAGTTTACCTGTTCCCGAATTTGGTGTCAATGCATTAAATTTATTTAGTGGTGTACCAACCAACTTCTATAATTTAACCCCGCATATAGTTGGACTGCCTTCATGGACCTGGTCTATTGATGGCCAAACTGTCTCATACAACAAAGACCTGAATACCTCATTTCCTTCAGATGGTAATTATAAGGTTTGCCTGGAAATGAATTCATGCGTTGGTAAAAGTCAAAAGTGCAGCACATTTTTCGTCAATAAACCCAATACACAAACCCAGATTGACATATTGAGTTCTGAATACCGTCCACTGATAAAGGAAAAAGTTCAACTTACATTTCGTTCGGATAATGCTAACCGCTTCGAAGTATATATTACACCAACTACATACACACTGCTTAATCCACCCGCCAGTCCTTCTGCTTCTTCAAAAGGTGTCATTCTTTACAACAGTATGCCTGGTGATTCATTCCCTATCCCTGTCATAAGATTCGATTCAGCGGCCTGTTATACATTTGTCATTAAAGCCTTCAATAGTCTCGACCCAACCAACTCTACCAAAACTATCGTTAAGAAAGATTTTATCTGTGCCATAGATTACTGTCATCCGGTCTCTTATGTTCAAACTTCAGATATCAGCATCAGCCATTTTCAACTGTTATATCTAAATGACACACTAATTGATAAAAAATCAGGTTCTGGCTTGAATGGCTACAGCAACTTTTCAGATAGTTCACTTGCAAGAGTTGTCCATTGTCAATATCTGACACTAAAATTTTCAAGACAATCCAGTAAAGACCCGGTGAGAGTTTCAGCTTATGCCGACTGGAATGCTGATGGTGTCTTTAACAATGGATCTGAAAGGATATTATATATTGATTCATTTACAGGAATAACAGACTCAAGCACTTTTCTCATTCCCAGAATGAACCAAACTTATAATGGTAAAATCAGATTGAGATTAATCATGCATTATATCAATCAAACTTTCAGCCCATGTGGGCCTTTTTCAGTTGGGGATGTTGAAGATTATGGTTTAATAATAGCCAAAGACAGCAGTCCACCTGTCATAACCATGCTGGGGCCTGATACTATTTTTTATAGAGCTGGTTCAGGTACTTATGTCGACCCTGGTGCGACTGCATACGATATCCCACAAGGCGATATAACAAGTGAAATAATAATGACAACCGATTTTGACCCTGATGTGACAGGCTTATATACAGTGAACTATGAGGTCAGCGATTGCTCCAACAACCGTACAAAAAAATCCAGAACAATCATAGCTTATCAATATTTCGACCCGCCAGTCATCAATTTAAATGCCGTTAACAACGATTGCATTGAGGCAAAAAGAGATAATCCCGATTACTTTGATCCGGGTGCAACAGCATACAATCCCAACCCCTTTTATGTATTGACTCCATACATCATTACCAGTGGGTCTGTCAATACCAGGAGAGTTGGCAATTACAAAATCACCTATTCGGTTCAAAATAACTTTGGAATCAAAACAAATGTAATCCGAAATGTCTGCGTTAAAGACCGGGTTGCTCCTGTCATTTACGCCCCTAATGATACCAATATACAACTTGGTAGTATCTGGATTGACCCAACCGAGGTTCACGACGATTACGACAGATTTCCGGTCATGAACAAAATTTGGTCGATGAACCAGCCCGTTAATACTTTCGATAAAACTATCTATTCTGTTATGTACACCGCTTATGACAGCAGTGGCAACATAGCCGATACTGTCTATAGAAACTACAGGGTGGATGATTTTATCCCTCCTGTGATAAATCTTAATACAACTGATATTGTTTACCATGAAGTCAGAACCCAGTATGCCTCTGCTCCTGTAAGTGTTACAGACAATTATTACGGTCCGGATAAAACAGTAGTTGTTCTCATTTCTTCAGATGTCAATGAGGATGTGCTGGGTACTTATCACGAAATTTATAAAGCGACCGATGGTTCAGATAATTCAATATTAAAACAAAGAACTGTCATTGTTGTAGACCGAACAGCTCCACGGTTGTGGGGAGCTTCATTGAGAGGCTGTGTGGGTGAAGTCATTTGGCCTTACGATGACCTCTATACCAGCGATAATTATTATACATCCAGCCAATTGAAACCACTCATTCAGATTATTTCTCAAAATGTCAATATCTGGGAAGAAGGTATCTACCAGATTACATATAGAGTAACTGATCCAAGTGGCAATCGTTCTGAAGATTTTATCCGATACGTTCAGTACACTTATCCTCCTAATTGTAAAACAACCACAGACATAAACGACACCACAGGTCCTGACCAGGTTCTTTTAATTTATCCGAACCCCAGCAACGCTTCCTTTACCATCGAATTACGTGGCATTACTTTCACTATTGGAAGTCTACGAATTTCTGATTTAACAGGACGTATTTTATATGCATCTGTATTGGATACCCCATTAAAAACTATGAGTTCGGAGATATTACCACCTGGCATATACATCATTACCATTGAAACAGATGGCATGATTGTACGCAGACAATTGGTAATTAGCCGATAAAGCGATTTTATATAATTAATTTTATCTATATATTTCATTTATAATATAGATGAAACAAATAATAAAATTGTAAGATTCTATTCAGAAATGTAAAAAATAAGCCTGAATTTTGCGGCATTATGTCAGTATTAGTAGGAAAAAAAGCGCCACATTTCAGCGCACCTGCCGTTATCAACGGAGAAGAAATTGTAGAGAATTTTAGCCTCGACCAGTATCTGGGTAAAAACCACGTTGTGTTATTCTTTTACCCTAAAGATTTCACTTTTGTTTGCCCGACTGAGTTACACGCTTTCCAGGCCAAAATGGATGAGTTCGAAAAAAGAGGTGTAAAGGTTGTAGCATGCAGCACCGACACTGAAGAAAGTCATTTCAGCTGGTTGCAAATCCCTAAAGACAATGGTGGTATTCAAGGTGTTAAATATCCAATTGTTGCCGACACAACCAAAACCATTGCAACAAACTACGATGTTCTTTTCGGTCAATACGATTACAACGAAAACGGCGAATTATCAGCTACCGGTCCAATGATTGCTTTCAGAGGTTTATTCTTAATCAACAAAGAAGGTATCGTTATGCACCAAACTGTGAATCACCTGCCATTGGGTAGAAGCGTTGACGAAACTCTGCGTATGGTAGATGCTCTTCAACACAACGAATCTCACGGCGAAGTTTGTCCAGCCAACTGGGAAAAAGGTGAAGAAGCCATGAATGCTACTCCAAAAGGTGTTGCTGAATACTTAAGCAAACATTAAAATATCAGGATCACTAAAAGCTGTCTCTTTTGACAGCAAACAACTTCTTGGATCAAATAAATCCAAACAAGTAAATTAGTCATAGTATGTAATAAGTCCGGCTCAACACCGGACTAATTTTTTATCTATAGTATAATGAGATGTAGCAACAAAAAAGGCCAACTTGTAAGTTGACCTTTCTTGTTACCTATGAAAACTATTAACCTCTCTTTTTCGGAATTAGCGCTTTTCAGCAATTCTTGCAGCTTTACCGCTAAGACCTCTAAGATAGAATATTCTTGCTCTGCGAACTTTACCAATTTTGTTCACCTCAATTTTTTCAATGTTTGGTGAATGTAATGGGAATATTCTCTCTACTCCAACACCGTTTGATATTTTTCTAACAGTGAAGGTAGCGTTCAAGCCTGCATTTCTGCGCTGAATCACATCACCCTGGAAGAGCTGAATCCTCTCCTTGTTACCTTCTTTGATTTTATAGTGCACTGTAACCTTGTCACCGGCTTTAAAATCTGGCAGGTCAGCCTTCAAGTATTCTTTTTCTACTAACTTTATTAAATCCATGGTGTGTATAAAATTTGGGAGTGCAAAAATAGAGATTAAACTCTAATTAACAAACATAATTCAAAATTATTCGCATCATTTTGTTTATCTAAATCCGCTTTAAACCGCTTTTTGGTCTTACATGTACACCAAGTATTGAATTTCAGACACTTAATTCTCAATCCTCTTCAAATTTAACAGCAATTGCACGAGTCCTGTTTTTGTAGTACTCGGCTTTAAACCCCGAAATTTAAACTCCAATTTTATTGCTCTGACAATGTGTAATCTATTGGACACCTATCTAAAATCAATTCTGCTCCGGAATTTCTGTAGCTACTTCTGCATACCTGCCCAAATTAAATTTAAGCCCCTCTTAGTATCCTGAGGTATTCTTCCGAACACTTGAGCTCTGTTGTAGCAATAAATGAAATAAATGCCTGTTCGTTTTCGCTTCTTGAACTATCCAGACTTTCATAGTACTTCAAACGCTCGGATGTATCTCCTTTAATGATGGCCAATGGATAGCCATTCTGCAAAAGTATAAGATTCATAAGAAGCCTTGATGTGCGACCATTCCCATCTATAAATGGATGAATACTCACTAACCTTTGATGCATCTCTGCTGCTAGTACCACAGGATGCAACTGTTTATTGAGATTGTACCATCTGATCAGTTCTTCCATTTGAACAGGTACCAACCAGGCATCTGGTGGTGTATGTGAGCTGCCGCCTATCCTAACCTGAACCTTTCTGTAAATGCCGGCATTTTCTCTGTCTATCCCTCTGAGAACTATAGCATGTAATGACTGAATTAAGCGCTCGGTAACTGGCTTCTTCTCTTTAACGAGATCCCTCATATAGGCAATCGCTTCTGTGTGGTTAATGGCCTCAAGGTGCTCTCGCATAGACTTGCCGGAAATTGTCAAACCCTGACTGACCACTAATTCAGTTTCTGCTAATGTGAGGGTATTGCCTTCGATTTTATTGCTGTGATAGGTATACTCCAGTTCTAAAAACTGCGCCACTTTGTAACTATCTACGGCTCTTAACGCATCAATTTCCTTCTTTAAACCGTCTATTTTTTTGAGTATCGAAGTTAAATTACCATAACTCAAACCTGGTGAACTGACTAAATTTTGGCTTGCATGCTCTTCTGTGGCTTTCAAAGCATCATATAAATAAGGCTCTGAACCCAATTCTAAAAGTATCCTTGCACTGAGCCAGGCTACCATCAACTCTTTGTTTTCTATGTGTAGAATATCGGAAAGCTGCTCTATTTGCTGTCGTGATGGCAATCTTTTCCCTGACTCGAATCTGCTAAGCAATGAAGCATCTATGCCCATCTGTTCTGAAACATCTCTTACCTTCAGATTTAATGAAACCCTGGCTGTCCTTAATATTTCTGCTAATGTCTTCACTTTATGACCAAATTTGTCATGACAAATATAGTCACTTATTTTGATATAAAAAAGGGGATTTTTACATCCCCCTCGCTATTAAGCGCTTATATTTTTTCTTATAATATTCAATGCACCTCCTGCCTTAAACCACTCTATTTGCTGAGCGTTATAAGAGTGATTGCAAGTAATGGTATCTGAACTGCCATCTTGGTGATTCAAAACCATTTTTAATGGTACGTTTGGTGTAAAGTCTGTCAAGCCAATTAAATCGATATTGTCATCTTCTTTAATTTTGTCGTAATCTGCTTT
Source organism: Bacteroidota bacterium (assembly GCA_963169345.1). Classification (GTDB taxonomy): domain Bacteria; phylum Bacteroidota; class Bacteroidia; order NS11-12g; family UBA955; genus JABMMZ01. Next base: position 35,037 of record CAUJCT010000031.1, on the reverse strand, counting down.
ATCAGCGAAAGTCAAAGCAAGCATGCCCTGTTTTTTCAAATTGGTTTCGTGGATACGAGCAAATGATTTAGTCAGAACAACTCTCACACCCAGATGTCTTGGTTCCATTGCTGCGTGCTCACGGCTTGATCCTTCTCCGTAGTTTTCGTCACCTACAACTACACTACCTATTCCCTGTGCTTTATATTGTCTTTGTACTTTAGGAACCTCATCATATTCATTTGTCAATTGGTTCTTAACAGAATTGGTCTTTTCATTGAAGAAATTCACTGCGCCAATTAACATATTGTTTGAAATGTTATCAAGGTGACCGCGGAATTTCAGCCATGGTCCTGCCATACTGATATGGTCGGTAGTACACTTGCCTTTCGCTTTGATGAGCAGTTTCATACCTTTCAAATCTGTACCTTCCCAGGCTGCAAAAGGCTCCAATAATTGTAAACGATTGCTATCTGAGGCTACATTGACTATCACACCTGAACCATCCGCTGCCGGAGCCTGATAGCCTGCATCTTCTACTGCAAATCCTTTTGTTGGCAACTCCAATCCACTTGGTTCATCCAGTTTAACAGATTCTCCATTTTCATTTACCAAAGTATCAGTCAGCGGATTGAAATCCAAACGACCGGCAATAGCCAGTGCTGTTGTAATTTCAGGACTGGCAACAAAAGCGTGCGTATTTGGATTACCATCCTGTCTGGCAGCAAAATTTCTGTTAAATGAGTGGATGATAGAGTTCTTTTCTTTTTTCTCAGCTCCTACTCTTGTCCACATACCGATACAAGGACCACAGGCGTTGGCAAACACTGTAGCTCCAATTTTATGGAATGTATCTATAAATCCATCGCGGGCAATTGTATAACGAACTTGCTCACTACCTGGTGTTATGGTAAATTCAGCTTTTGTTTTCAGATTCTTTTTGGCAACCTGGTCTGCAAGACTGGCTGCTCTGGATATATCTTCGTAACTGCTGTTTGTACAACTGCCTATTAATCCAACTTCAATATTCAAAGGCCAGCCATTAGCTGCAGCCACTTCTTTCATTTTTGAAATAGGTGTGGCTAAGTCTGGAGTGAAAGGACCGTTGATATGAGGTTCCAATTCAGACAAGTTAATTTCAATCACCTGATCAAAATATTTCTCAGGTTGAGCATAACACTCAGCATCTGCAGTAAGGTGTTCCTTTACCGCATTCGCCATATCTGCAACTTCAGCTCTACCGGTCGCTCTCAGGTATCTTTCCATACTGCCATCATAACCAAAAGTAGATGTTGTAGCACCAATTTCAGCACCCATGTTACAGATAGTACCTTTACCCGTACAGCTCATTGCCTCTGCTCCTTCACCAAAATATTCTACAATAGCGCCAGTACCACCTTTTACGGTAAGTATGCCGGCAACTTTTAAAATAACATCTTTAGGTGATGTCCATCCGCTCAATTTACCAGTCAACTTAACACCAATTAACTTAGGGAATTTCAACTCCCATGGCAAACCGGCCATCACATCACAGGCATCCGCACCACCAACACCAATTGCAACCATCCCCAATCCTCCTGCATTTACAGTATGAGAATCAGTACCAATCATCATTCCACCCGGAAAAGCGTAGTTTTCTAAAACTACCTGGTGAATAATGCCTGCACCTGGCTTCCAGAAACCAATGCCATATTTGTTACTAACAGATGAAAGAAAGTCGTAAACCTCTTTGCTTTCATTATTGGCAAATTTTAAATCTTCAACTGCTTCAACCTTAGCATTGATAAGGTGATCACAGTGTACAGTACTTGGCACAGCCACTTTCGGACGACCAGCTTGCATAAACTGCAACAAAGCCATCTGAGCTGTTGCATCCTGCATGGCTACTCTGTCCGGAGCAAAATCGACATAACTGTTTCCTCTTTCAAAAGTCTGAGAAGGCGTCCCTTCACTTAAATGTGAGTAAAGAATTTTTTCTGTTAATGTAAGAGGTCTTTGAAGCAATTGACGAGCTGCAGCCACACGTTGCGGCATAGCGGCATATACTCGCTTAATCATGTCTAAATCGAATGCCATGGTATTATTTTTTGATGTGGCGCAAATTTAGACTTTTGTACCTTTAAACACAAATAATACGCAAGGAAAAATGAGGAAAATAAGACTGAAGAAAACTATTTCTCGTTCCAGAGATTTTTTTCCTTCAATTTGATTTTACCTCCAAAGAAAATTTTTGCTGTTTCCTCAAATGAAGAGGTATAATCACTGACAAAAAACTTATGCCCCGGTGCCTTACTGCTTTTGTTGAGCAAACTGTTCTCATCCAGAAAATTTTTAACTGCCAGACTCACTATTTCTGCTGAATTAATGATTTCGACCTTCCCCTTGTAAAAAGAACTGATCTCATTTATAATTAGCGGATAATGCGTACATGCCAGAATGATACTCTCTATATGTGCTAAATGCGGGTTACTTAAATAAGAGTGTACTATCGTTCTGGAAATTTTATTATTGAAAAAACCTTCTTCAATCATAGGAGCCAGCAATGGGGTTGCTAAAGATTTAAGCTGAATATCAGGATCGGCTTTCTCAAACTTTTTCTTGTAAACAGCGCTGCTCACTGTGCGTTTGGTACCTATCAGGCCAATTTTTCTACGGTGTCCGTCACGACTCAAATGTTGAACAACCGGGTCGATGACATTGATAACAAAATGTTTATCCGGAAGTATCTTTTGAACCTGTCTGAAAGCCGTCGCAGATGCTGAATTACACGCAATGACAATCAGTTTACATGGCTGATCTATTAAAAAAGACGCAATTTTTTCTGAATAAGATTTAATAGCGTGGGGTGATTTTTCCCCATAAGGCATGTGGGCAGTATCCCCAAAATAAATCAGACTTTCGTTTGGCAAAAGGTCGCTGATAGCCTTGGCCACAGTTAGCCCGCCAATACCGGAGTCGAAAACACCAATTGGATGTGAAGCCTTTGGATTGAATTTACCTGAAGACAACTTTCTAGTAAGCTAGTCTATTTACCACCAATACCACCGGTGCCGATTGGCTTTGGTTTACCTGCTGCAGAATTGGAAGTAGGTTTGTCTTTAATTCCAAGTTTTGCTTTCACTATTTCGGTAATATCATGTGCAGGATCAGCGTAAATTAATGTACCCGAACTGTTGTCGATTACATGAGTATAGCCTTTTTCTTTTGCAACTTCAGCTACAACATCAGCAACTCTCTTTTTGATTGGATCAACCAATTCATACATTTTGGCATTCAAACTATCCTGAATTTCAACTTGTTTTTGCTGATACTCTTCAAGCGTTATCTGCATTTTCTGTGAAATAATTTTAATTCTGGTTTGATTAGGTACCGGAGCGCTTGATTCTTTTTCAAGACTTTTCTGATAACCTTCGTATCTCATCTGCAGCTCAGCCAGTACATCTTCCTGAGACTGTTTGTATATTTCGTAGGCAGCCGATGCTTTTGCATACTCCGGCATCATTTGAACCACATCCATATAGTTGATGTGAGCAACTTGTTGAGCTTTGGAAACACTTGGTAAAAATGCACTGAAACACAATAGGGCAATAATGACAATGGAATTTTTCATTTTTTATCGTTTGGGATTTTTTTTATTTATCGTTTGGGTTTTCTGTCTGTGTGATGCCTAACTCGTCTAAAACATCATCACTGCGGTCGTACTTTGGATTGCTGAACAAAATGTTCATATTGGCTGATTTGTCGAAAATGAAATCCAGACCATTGTTCTTAGCTACTCTTTGGATAGCTGCAAAAACTTTGTCCTGAATTGGCTTAATTAACTCTTGTCTCTTTTTGAATAATTCTCCGTTAACTCCGAATTTCTCCTGCTCAAATCGCTTCATCTCTTCTTCTTTCGCTACTATGGCATCTTCTCTTTCTTTCTTTTGAGTGGCACTCAACAAAATCTCTTCAGCCCTGTAATCTTTATACATTTTATCAATCTCATCTTTCATGATTTTAATGTCATTTTCCCATTTCTGTGACAATTCGTTCAATTGCTTCTGTGCAGCTTTGTATTCTGTCATCTGATTCAGAATATAATCTGTATCCACATAAGCAAATTTCTGAGCACTTAACGCCCCTGTCAATAATGAGAAAAACGCAGTTAGAAGGAAAATTTTTGCTTTCATATTACTATTTTTTGAATGCTATTTAGCAGTTAAACGAATAACGTGCCAATTTTGTTATAAGTGGGCAAATTTAATCTAAAATATTGTTTTTAAAAAATCAAGGTATCAGCAAGGAACTGTCTCCATAACTTAGGAACCTGAAACCATTGTCCATAGCGCTTTTATAAACCTTCTTCCAATCGTCCCCAATCAAAGCCGCTATTAGCAGCAACAATGTCGACTTAGGCTGATGAAAATTCGTTATAAGTCCATCTATCAGTTTAAATTCATAACCCGGAATTATCATAATGGAAGTGCGGCCTTTCAATATTTCCAATCCATTTGCATTCATATACCCCAATAAGGTCTCGGCTACCTCATATTTGCTCAGTTTCCTGTTTTCCCCGACATAAGCAAACTGATTAATGAAACCCGGTTCTGTATGGTCTAATACAGACAAAGCCATATTATGTAAACTCTCCATAACCCTGCAGGCTGTAGTGCCCACAACCAGCAATCTGCCTGCTGTCTTTATACTTTCAAGAAACTGTCTGCTGACTTCAAAACTTTCGCTGTGCATGGCATGCTGTGTGGCATCTTCAACTTTCACGGGTAAAAAAGTTCCAGCCCCGACATGCAGTGTTAAAAACGATTTTCTTATTCCTCTGTCAGCGAGATTTTGCAATACCTCGTCTGTAAAGTGCAATCCTGCTGTTGGAGCGGCCACCGAACCTTCAATTTTAGAAAAAACTGTCTGATATCTTTTGGAATCCTCTTCATCAGCTTCGTGTTTGATATAAGGTGGCAAAGGCAATCGGCCAATTCTGTTGAGAATTTCCGAAAAATGCAATCCCCCTTCCCATTCAAATTTCACAATCTGATTATCTTCCCTTTTAAGTTCCAATCTTAAATCTTCGATTGTTATACTCAATATTTCTTCAGATTTCCATTTCTTACTGTTGCCTATCAGGCACTCCCATCGACAAGTGTTAGTAGTAGCCAATGCCATGCTGTGGTCTTGACCAACCGGGTTTAACAGAAATATCTCTACCCTGGCACCATTCTGATTTTGTGTGAAAATTCTGGCAGGTATGACCTTTGTATTATTGAATACAAGATGATCGCCTTCCGCAAGACAATCCGGTAAATTTTTAAATATGTTAACCGAAATATTGCCTTTATTATATAAGAGCAGCTTGCTACTGTCTCGCGGCTCAGCAGCTTTCTGTGCTATTCTGTCATCGGGCAACAAATAGTTGTAATCATCGATAGGAATCTTAGGAATACTTAACATCAAAGATATTTCAAGAATTCAAGTAGTTTTTCCACTGCCCTTTTCCTATGCGAAATGGCATTTTTTTCTTCCGGACTCATCTCAGCAAAAGTTCGGTTTTCTCCCTCAGGTATAAACACCGGATCATATCCAAAACCATTGTCTCCTCTTGGTGCTTCTGCTATTGTACCTTTTACTTCACCTTCAAAAAACAATGTTTTATCTGCTGTCAGCAGACATATAACGGTTACAAACCTGGCTGTTCTGTCTTTCTTTCCTTCAAGATTCTTAATCAATAAGCTGACATTGCGTTTGTGGTCTACAGGTTCTCCCGAATACCTGGCGCTTTTTACTCCAGGTTGTCCTTTCAAAGCTTTTACTTCCAAACCACTATCGTCAGCAAAACAGACTTTACCTGAAAAATCGAACAGTGCCTGGGCTTTTAATAAGGCATTGTCTTCAAATGTTTTGCCTGTCTCTTCAACGTCCTGATTAAATCCTATTTCTGCCTGACTTAATAACTGTATACCATCCGGCAACATGTCTCTTATCTCATCCAGTTTATGCTTGTTATTGGATGCAAATACAATTTCCTTCACAGCTTCTACCATTTATTTACTTGGAATTTCAAACATGCGTTTAATGATTTCCCAAAGTTTCTTTTTCAGCGTCACATCTTCTTCAACTTTAGCCATACTGTCAACATAAGTAATTTTACAGTCGTTGATTTTTGCTCCTCCATAAAATTTGCAAGAAATATCGAATGCATGAGGGTCGACACCCCAGAAAATACAATACTTTGGACTGAATATTTGTTCGAGATTCTTCCATTTCAAGCCTGGATAATCCATCACATTGATTACACAAAAGCCATCCGCATCCATTTTAATTCTGTCGGTTTGCACCGCATTAGCCATTCTAAAGAAAAAATCCTTATTGGCCGGAGGGATTATTTCTTTGTGATTATGGGATACAATATTGAGAAAGCGGTACTTATTTCCACCTTCACTTTCTATCTGTTCATACCACTTTGGCTCATTGATCAGATATAAATCCTGACCAAGAAACATCGTCACGTGCTCGGGATAATTTTCGGGAATTATTAGGTTTTGATCCATTTAATTGCTTTAATTTGCATCTAAAATGAGCCTCAAAATTACAACAAATCTTGTCGAAGAATCAAGAATTTCTTCATTTGATCCCGATAATATTGTTTTTGGCAGAGTGTTCACTGATCACATGTTTTCGTGTGACTACGTTAACGGCCAATGGCAGAACTTCAGAATTGACCCTTTTGGAAAAATTCCTTTAAGTCCAACTCTATCTGCTCTTCACTATGGACAATCCATTTTCGAAGGCATGAAAGCATTTAAAAACGAAGAAGGTGTTGTAACCTTATTCCGTGCCAATGACAATTTAAAACGTCTCAATACTTCAGCTGAAAGAATGTGTATGCCGGCTTTACCTGAAGAAATTTTCATGGAAGGCCTGAAAACACTTGTCACCATTGATAAAGACTGGATTCCTACTACTCCCGGAAGCGCATTGTATATCCGTCCTTTCATGTTTGCAACTGACGATTTTCTTGGTGTAAAACCAAGCGAAAACTATAAGTTTATGATTTATGCCTGCCCTGTCGCAGCTTATTATAGTCACCCGCTGAAAGTGCGCATCGAAGACCACTATACCCGTGCAAGTAAAGGCGGTGTTGGTTCTGCCAAATGCGCAGGTAACTATGCTGCTTCCATGTATCCTACCAAACTCGCCCAAAAAGACGGATTTGATCAGGTATTATGGACCGACGGCGAACATCATCAATACCTTGAAGAAACCGGCACCAGTAATGTATTCGTTATCACCAAAGATGCTGTTTATACCCCTGAATTAAACGATAGTCTGCTCGCCGGAATTACCCGTGATTCTATCATAAAACTGCTTCGCTCTAAAGGCTTGAATGTCGTAGAGAAAAAAGTAAGTGTTGACGAACTGATTAACTGGCACAAAAATGGCGAACTCAAAGAAATGTTCGTCTCCGGTACTGCCGCAACCGTCACCAATATTGAGCTGTTCAATTACAAAGGTCAAAATTTCAATGTCAACCATACTGAAAATTTAATTGGCAAAGAAATCCTAAGCGATTTTCAAAAAATAAGAACGCTGGAAATGCCTGATCAGTTTGGCTGGGTTGAAATTGTGAGTGAATCGGAAGTTACCTATTAATCCATGTACGAATTTATTGAAGGTAGTATCGAACAGGTGAACCCTGCATTTGTTGTGGTAAATAACAATGGCATTGGTTACCACATTCTTATTTCTATTAACACTTACGAACAAATAAAGTCCGTTAAACAAATTCGTTTGCTCATACATCTGGCCATCAAAGAAGATGCTCACACATTATACGGCTTCTATGACGCAACAGAAAGAGAACTTTTCAGATTGCTTATCCTGGTAAATGGCGTCGGTACGAATACTGCCCGAATGATTTTGAGTGGGCAGTCTGTTACATCTATCATCAGCGCAATTGCAAATGGCAATATAAATCTCTTAAAATCCGTAAAAGGAGTTGGACCAAAAACTGCACAAAGAATTATTATCGAATTGCAGGATAAAGTTGGCCGTTTGGGTACTGGTGGCATAGAAGAAATAGGTCGAATGCCCGGAAAATCATTCGATGAAGCACTTCAAGCTCTATTGGCACTCGGTTTCCCAAGAAATGCCTCCGAAAAAGTGCTTAGTAAAATTGCCGAAACTCAACCCGGCATCTCTGTTGAAGATATTATCAAGCAATCACTGAAATTGCTCTAATCGTCTTTGCCTTCCGCTACCTTATAGAGCAAATCGGAAGCATAAATATCACCGGGTGATACAACCTTCTCGTTTAAGGGAACTTTCTTGCCATAACGCTGACTCATAATATTTTTAACAACAGGATGTGTTAAGTCGTAAGTCTTTAACAAATTGGTTTCACATAATGAAATGCCCATTTTTCGATAACACTTCCACACATATTCACTGCAATACAATGCTGTATCCGACCAGTTAAAATAAGGGTCGTAATCCTTGCCCAGCTGAGAATTGAGATATGTCTTCATCATAGCAATTTTATCCATATTGAGCAAACTATCCGAGCCTTTTAATCGCTTGATAACATAGTATGAACTGTCTCCCATCGCTATAAAAGCTTTTAAAGGCGTTTTACAAACAGGCTGAACAGCTTCATAAACATACCAACCTGCCTCTAGTTTGATGAGAATCCCTATATGCGTAAACTTCGATTTTGTTGCCAGTTGAACCGCTTTTCCTTGTCCCTCCACACTCACCTGAAATATTAAATCACCATCATGGAGTGAATCCAGTGAAGGCTTCGCAGGTTCCACTTTTGTATGAGATTTTATAATGGACTTGCGAATACTGAAATTTAAGGCAAGAAGACTAAATCCTACCATTAAAGCAAGTGGTAATGTTATCCAAATCTTTTTGCGCATAAACTTATAACGCAAATTCCTACAGTTTATGATACTGCCTTATGATTATTTTCTAGGCCGGTACATAGTGCAGCCCTTACAAGGCTGAGGAATTTCACGATTCAGCTCCCAATTCGACACCAGTTCATTCCGTTTAGCTTCCAGTGTTTCCCAACCTAAATCCAAATTGCCAAGTTTTAATGAAGCATCATCCGGCATTTCCGAAATCACACATCCATCCGCCCATATACTGCCATCCGCAGCAAACCTGGTTTTATTGAGATAGGCACAAGCCCTTGAATGATCCTCACTTGATTCGCTGTAATAGTCAATTAAAGCATTGCGCTTGTATGCATCATTACTAAAATAAGATACCGAATGGCTGACATAAACATAAGGATATTTTTCCCTGTTGTAAATGTTCATAGCTAAATCTGTATTGGGTTCAACTCCTTTTTCCAATTTTATGTGAAAATGAACTCCCAAACATATTTTTTCCAATTTGAGTCTTTTGAAAAGCGCGTCAATATTGCCTCTCACCTTTTCAAATCGGTCAACCTGATACAAATTCTTATAACTGTCTCGGCTATAGCCACCCAACGACAGATATAACTGAGAAAACTTCCCTTTTCTATCTCTCCTGAGCAAAACGATTAATCGGTCTATTGCCTCTAAATCGAGTTCAATGGCATTTGTAAACATTGTCGCTCTGCCAACTTGTGGCAATTGAATAATTGAATGGATGTATTTGTCCCACTCCGGATGCAACAATGTATCGCCAGTTGTAGGTGTGAAACTGACCAAAACACCTTTAAAATGCTGAAAAGAACCCACAATACGATCAAGAGTCTGTTCATTCATGTGCATGAACTTTTTATCCGTTCTCAGCATATCCGGATAAGGACAAAACACACATCTGGCATTGCAGATATTGCTCAATTCGAATTCGATAAATCGGTTGCCATTGCCTCTGACTATTATAAAATCACATAGTCGTATCAGAGGTCTTACAATAGACAATCCCGGATAAATTGATCCTAATTTTGATTTAATAAAAGTAAAAGCATTGGACACTTTATCAGATTGATTATCAGATAAGCGCTTTAAATAATTCTCAAGGATTACTTTAATTTTCCTTTTCATAATTGCCTTCCCTTTTGCCGGTATGCCTTGCTGTCAAAGATACGGTTTGGTATTTATGCAAAATTGCTATAATTTTCCACCTTAATAAACACGGAATTACCAAGACTTATGGCAAGCAGGCAGACAGGAAGCGATAAAGCAACAGGAAACGGAACCAATACAGCTGTTTACATTGTATCCATTCATTCAAACGACAATTCTTCTGATGATTTAAAATCATTGGCCGAAATCTGTTCAAAATCAAATGTTCCTCTTACTCTTTATGCTTCTTCTAAAATTCCAAATGCTCAGCTTGAAGGACTGGATCAAGAGGGTAAAATTCAAATTCTGCAAGGCGACCATTTTCCTGAGGACATTAAAAATGTTGCTCCATTGACTTTGCCACTCAGCAACGAACCTGGTCCTATCACCCGATGGATCATTCAGGCAAATAAATATCATAACGGCGAAAATATGGTTATCGCCAATGGTAAAGCCAATCCAAAGGCAGGATTTATGCAAAAAAACCTGATGTACTGGGCTAATTTCTGGCCTAAACTATTCACCGGTGCCAATGCTAACCTCAATACTGCCGAAGCCATAGTACTTTCTAAAGACGACTTCAGTGAACTTGTCTTGAATAAGGGCATCAGCGATATCTGGCAACTGGCAGCTTTGGCTGAAAAGTCGGAAATGGCAACCAAACTGAGTTTTGAATATGGTGCAAATGATTTTAAATTCGGTGATGGCATTAAAGCACTTGTTAAAGGAAAAATAGCAGGTTTTAAATCACTTTATAATTCATTCATTAAAGCGCCTCTTCTAGGTTCTGAACCTAGTAACTGGACGAATGTCAATAACAGTATCTACAAAAAACTCTTTGGTATAATCTCCGTGGTTTTCCTGGCTTTAATGTGCTGGATTAGTTTCGACTATAACGTAACATGGGATGAGCCCAATCACAATACTTTCTCTAAAGATGTTCTGAAATATTACACCAGTTTTGGTGAAGACACCACTATGTTCGACTTCCAGAAGCAAGGACACAGGGATTATTTCACAAACGTCTTTTACGGCATGAGCATCGACGTGTTCAGTGCGGCCGTTAATGACCTTATCGGCGTAGAAAATGAATTCGCGACCCGTCACTTCTTTAACGCTATTGTCGGATTTTTCTGCATATTATTTACCGCATTAACTGTTAGACTCTTTGCAGGATGGCTGCCTGCCCTTATCACTCTGCTGGCAATGGTGTGCTCTCCATCTTTCTTTGGACATTGTTTCAATAATCCTAAAGATATACCGTTTGCTGCCGGCTATATAATGGCCATTTACTACATGCTCAAAATGTTGACGGAAATGCCTAATCCTCGCCATCAAACGAAAGTTATGCTGGCTATTGCTATTGGTTTTGCCATCAGTATTCGTGCAGGTGGTCTTTTGCTATTGTTTTATCTGGGCTTAGCTATAGCCATCCATTTCTTCATAATTGCCATTAAAAATAAAAAGATTACTGTACAAAAAAGTTTCACTCATTACCTGGTAATTTTCTTAGTTGTTGCAGTAGCCGGATACCTCATAGGTATAGCAATGTGGCCTTATGCTTTAAGACAACCACTTACTGGAGCCTATACTGCTTTGAGAGAGTTCGAAAAATTCTCTTACCTCACCTATTATGAATTATTTGAAGGTGTAAGACAGTATATTAAACCTTGGCACTATGAGCCAAAACTGATCCTGCTTACAGCACCTTTAGCCATCGTTGGTGGCACCATTTTAGGTCTGTTGCTGGGATGGCTGAGGTCGGATAAATTGAAAACCATCATGTTTTCACTTTTGATCTTCATGACATTTTTCCCGGCTGTTTACGCCATTTACAAAGGTTCGTATGTATACAATGGCTGGAGACACTTTATCTTTATATATCCTTCACTTGTAGCTATAGCGATAATTGGCTGGTTCAAACTGGGCAGTCTGATTAAAAACTCTAAAGTAACCGTTATAGTTATGCTGGTTATTGGATTAAGTTTTATAAAACCTGGCATTTGGAGTATAGTCAATCACCCTTATCAATACATGTATTTCAATGAAATTGCAGGCGGTGTTAAAGGTGCAAATGGCAATTACGAAATTGATTACTGGAATCAGTCGCCAAGACAGGCCTTCCAGTGGTTAGTAGACAATCACCCTGAAATTCTGGATGGCAGTATCAAAGTAAGCAGCAACAATATTCAGGAATCGCTCAAGACCTTTGTACCTAAAGGCAAAGATGTGAAATATGCCTGGACACGTGAATACGAATGGGCCGATAATGACTGGACGTATGCTATCTGGACTTCAAGAACCTTATCCAAGTCACAAATCTTAAATGGATACTGGCCACCAAAAGGCACCATTTACGAAGTTAAAGTGGATGGTGTAACGGTTGCCGCAGTTGTAAAAGCAGAGAATAATTTTAGCTCACAGGGCAAAAAATATTTAAAGAAAAACATGGCCGACAGTGCACTGTATTTTTATGAAAAAGCTTTCGCATACAACCCATTGGAAGAGGAATATGCAAGAGGCATTGCCAATGCTTGTCGTATGATGGGTGGTAGCAAGTTTGATTCAGCAATTCAGTTTTATAATAAAGCAATAGCGTTGAGAGACGGCAACTACGAGGCATATAACAGCCTTGGAGAAATGTACTTTCAGAAAGCCTATGGCAGTCAGGATGGTAATGTAGATATGGCCATCATGGACAAGGCTTATGAAAATTTTGCCTTGGCATACAAACACAAAAAGAATTCATCTGCCTCCTTGTATATGGGTGAAATCCTGATGTTGAAAAATAAAGCACAAGAAGCCCGAAATAGTTACAATGCATTTCTGTCTACCTATTCAGACGTTGGTGCAGGTTATTTAGGACTGGCGAAAGCCCAGCTAGCTTTGAGCGAAACAGACTCAGCATTATACAACTTACAGGTTGCCATTCAGTTAGATCCTAAAAATGGCCAAGCCTATCAGATTTTAATGCAGGAATTGCAAAAACAAGGCAGAAAGCAAGAAGCGGAACAGATTTTGAACTTGTACCTGAAAAATACAGGGGCACCACCTGTGCAATAAAAAAATGACACTTCAACTGCAACATATTTTGTGTTTCGGTTGTCTAATAAAAAACAAGACATGATAAAACGCCTCCTGACAGGTTTGATTCTGTTGTTAGGACAACAACTCTGCGCCACACACATAGTGGGAGGAGAAATCATGTATAAATATGTAAGAAACAACTCTGTAGATGTCACTTACAATGTCACTATGCTGTTGTACATCGATTGTATAAACGGCAGTAAAGAAGCTATTGCTCAAGACATCAATGGTTACCTGAATGTGTTTAGTTATAATAAAAACACTAATACATACTCTCAATACACCAACAATGGTTCTTATTATCCCTTAGCATTTGCCAGAACTGGCCCTTCAAGAGTAGCTTCTGTTAATTACTCATGCATCAAAACCAAACCTAATGCCTGCGTAGATAAATATACGTATTCTTTGGAAATTACTGTGCCAATCAATACCGGAGGTTATGTACTTTCCTTTGAAAGATGTTGCAGGAATAACACCATTAACAATATTGTCGATCCTCAATCTACAGGAGCTACCTACTGGACTCATATTCCGGGCTTTTCAGGAGCTTTCAGGAACAGTAGCCCCGTTTTTAAATCACTGCCCCCAAATTTTCTGTGTACCAATGCACCACTCAATTTCGACCATTCAGCAACAGATGCCGATGGAGATTCTCTGGTGTATGAATTATACCAACCCTACTTAGGTGCCACTTCATTCGACCCATTGCCTGATGCTGGTGGTGCTGCCAATCCATCCAGTTTTCAAAACGTTCTGTGGAAATCAGGTTATACAACCTACTCCAATCAAATAGATGGTAATCCTACATTATCTATTGATTCTAAAACCGGCAAACTGACCCTGACACCGACTGTTACCGGACAATTTGTAATTGGTATAAAAGTGATAGAATATCGCAATGGGAAAAAAATTGGTGAAACCAAACGCGACTTTCAGTTCAATGTCAGCAATTGTACTTTTGATGTAGTGGCATCATTCTTTGTGCCTAAAGTCAACTGTCAGGATAATTTTGTAACCTTCAACAATCAAAGTCAGGGAGGTGCAAAATATCTCTGGGATTTTGGAGAAACGGATAAAAACAGTGACACTTCAAATGTTAAAACACCTAATTATACTTACAAAAAGCCGGGCACTTACAGCGTACGTCTTATAGCTTTTAGCTCCGGACCATGCCGGGATACCACTACCTATGATATCATTGTTAAGCCAAATTTTAAAGTAAATTTACCAAAAGACACCTTGGTTTGTGGGTCTTTTACTAAAAAACTCCACAGCGATGTTCCCAATAAATCCTATTTGTGGAGTACCGGTGAAACCACTCCAAATATTACCGTTTCAAAAGGTGGAAAATACTGGATTGCAGTTACGGATGCACCTTGTACCTCCAGAGATACGATCGATATCATTAATGACCTTTCACGACTCGACCTGGGACCAGATTCGGTAATATGCAGAGACAGTTTCGTGCAGTTCACTTATGCAGGTCCACCGGGCTACAAATCCTATTTATGGAATGATAACACCTTAGATCAATCAGTATTCATTCCACAACTCGGTACTTATTGGGTAACAGTTGCCAATAAAAACAATTGCGTTTCCTCTGACTCTATCACGTTTGTTTTATACCCTCCGCCAAAGACCCGAATGAATGATACTTTGTTCTGCAAAGGAACATCTGTTACATTAGATGGAAGTAATATCAGTATTAAAACAAAACTTGAGACCAATTATATATGGAATACCGGTGACAGAACGCCTACATTAACAACGTTTATTCCAGGCCAATATGAAATCAAGGTTCGAAATAAACTTTGTACCATTTTCGACACTGTGATTATTACACATATTGAAACCGGACTGGATTTAGGTAATGATACTTTTTACTGCGGACCAGTCGATCGATGGCTTTTCCCTCAAAAAGGATTTGTGAAGTATGTCTGGCATGATTTTGCTGAAATAATCGACTATCATGCAACCACTCCAGGTAAAAAGAAAATAACCATTACAACCAAAGAAGGATGTGTTGAATCGGACAGTGTCTTCATTACTCAATTCCCTCCTATTGATGGAGGTTTGGGCAACGATACTGCCATTTGCATCTCCTCGGTAATGACTTTAACCGCTACTGATTCGTTTGTAAAATACGATTGGAATACAGGCGCTACTACGCGCAGTATTAGTGTGAGAGATGCGGGTATGTATATCGTAACTGTTTTAGACAAAAATGGTTGTATTATCAGTGATACCATTACTATTAAAGAACAAGCAGATGCATTACCGGTAGATTTATTTATGCCGAATGCATTTTCACCAAATGATGATAATTTAAATGAAACTTATCCGGGCAACAGATATTCAGACCCCGGCTCTCCTTATCTGCTCAGACTTTACAATCGTTGGGGTGAACTGATTTTTGAAAGCACCTCACCTTCTGCTGAATGGAATGGCCGTTATAAAGGTAACCCAGCTCCCCAGGATGTCTATGTCTATTACGTTAAATACGTTGGATGCGACGATGTTGAGCGTTGGTTCAGAGGTACCTTTACGCTGATGAGATAATTATTTAAATGGACTGTCTTTTTCACTGGCTACTTTATTGTAAACCAACTTGTCTAGCCAGGAGCTGAAAAACTTATTTAGGAAATTAGTAGCCTTACCTTCAAAACTCAGATAAATATATCGCTTCTTCTTTCTGATTGCCTTAAACACTTCTTTAGCAACAATATCCGGCTGCATCAGTTTAGATTCATCCAAAGGACTTTCCGACTGACTTTGCCCACTGCTGTTTAATGCCGTATTTCTGATATTGGAAGCAGTATAACCAGGACAAGCTACCAGTACATGCAAACCGGTTCTCAGGTTTTCAATTCTGAGTGACTCCAAAAATCCATGCATGGCAAATTTGGAAGCAGAATAACCTGTTCTCCCCGGCAATCCTTTGATACCTGCTATAGAGCTAATACCAACCACCGAACCTTTGGCATCTAATAAATGAGGTAAAGCGAACTTGGTGCAATAAACAGTTCCCCAAAAATTAGTATCCATCAATTGTCTGATGACATCAAGACTGCAATCTTTCAGAAGCGCTCTCATGCTTATACCTGCATTATTTATCAGCAAATCAATTCTGCCAAAAGAACGAAATGCCGTATCAATCAAATTCTGACAGTCAGTTTCTTTGCTTACATCAGCCTGAACGGACAAACAGGTGGCACCTAATTTTTCGCAATTCGATTTTACAAACTGCAATTTTTCAATGTTGCGAGCAGAAATAACTACTGAATATCCGGAGCGTGCAGCCTCATAAGCCAATGATTCGCCGATACCAGACGAGGCACCTGTAATGATTGCGACAGGTTTCATTCAATTACTTTTTCCAGGCAATATCACAACCCACTGCCGGCATTTCAGGATAGTCAATATCCAATCCATCCAGACAATACTCAATTGCATCTTCGAGATACACCATCATCACCTGAGTTTCATTTTCCCAGTTATCGTCAATAATGCCTGTATACACCAATTCACGTCTGGAGTTGAACAGAAAAACCTCAGGAGTTTTAGTTGCACCAAATGCTTTTGCAACAGATTGATCTTCATCTTTTAGATACAAAACACCTTCGTGTCTGTATTGAGACAAAACCTGTTTCATACCTCCCAAAGATTCATTGGCATCAGAAGTTGCATCATTGGAATTAATTAAAATGAGCCCAAGATTATCTTCTTCATAATTGTCATATAATTCGAAGATACGTTTCCAGTATGACTTTGCGACATCACAGGTATTAGAAGTAAAAATGATGCAAAGTGCATATCTGTCTGCCAGACTGAAGTTTGTATACCACTCACCATCTGTACCTTGTAGCTTAAAGTTGATCAATTTGTCGCCGATGTTCATATAGATAAAATTATTAGGCGAATATCTTACAAATTATTTATTTTGAAAAAAGGATTCCGCGTTTATTATGAACACTACCGCAAGTAAGCTTACTCTGGTTATGGGAGCAAGCGAAAATACAGCCCGATACTCAAATATGGCCATTAAAATGTTAAAAGCGTATGGACATCCTGTTCTTGCTCTTGGAAAACAAAAAGGTGAAGTTGATAATGTTAAAATCGAAACCAATACCGATAGTTTCCTCCCAAATTCCATTGACACTGTCACCCTTTATCTAAATCCCGCCAATCAAGAAAAATACTACGATTTCATTATTGGCTTAAATCCTAAAAGAGTCATTTTTAATCCTGGTACTGAAAATCCAGAATTAGAAGATCTGCTTCATAAAAATCACATTAAAACTGAAGAAGCCTGCACCTTAGTTCTGCTGAGAACAGCACAATTTTGAACTGTTAGTTGAAAATTTGAAACTTAAACCAAAAACCTTATTACGCCAAAAACCGCGTCATTGCTGACACGGTCTTTGACAAAACTAAAACTATGAAAACACTATAATAGTGTACGCAAATATACCTCCGTTTTCTATATTTCCAAACAATTTACTTTAAAAATCTTTAACTTTTTTTTCATTTGATTTTAAAAATAATTCCACTAATAGTGCAAATAAGTGATTAAACGAACTTTATCATTTTAAAATAATAAAAATGGCAACCTATTTGCTTAAGAAAAGAATCTGACGAATAAAGATAGTGACACTGAATTTTCGTCTTAAATTTGCCCAGCAAGAATGAAATACCTTTTAGCCATTTGCCTATCCTTGTTTATAGTCCAGGTGCACGCTCAGGCGGATGACGACGATGTATACGATACCGCCAGAAGAATTGACCCCTTATCTGCTAATATTGACGAGGCATTCCGTTCCTTCAAGTTTACCCATCACCTCGATTCTTCATTGCTCTTTTTCTCTCAGTATGATAAGCTGAAAAGAAACAATACCGGAATTCAAAACCTGGGTGATATCGGAACACCCTACATCAACCAGACTTTTTCTCCCAATACTTTATCTGGATTTATAACCGGTTTCCAACCCTACGGAAATTTATTCTACCACTCAGCTGATGCTAAATTCCATTCTGCCCGTTTGCCTTATACCGATTTCAGATTTGCTCAGGGTAGAGCAGGCCAAAGAGGTTTGATAGATTTTGAAGCCATGCACACTCAAAACTTTGGAGAAAACATTGGCATAACCGCGCAATATCACAGCACCGCCTACGATGGCTTTTACAACAGACAATCTCTGGTCAATAAAAACCTTTTATTCAATTCATATTTCAGAACAAAAAACCACAAATACCAAGCTGTATTTGTCTATGCCTGGAACAAAGCCATCAATTTTGAAAATGGCGGACTGGAAAGATCTGCGGCTACCGATTCTTTTTTCAGAAGTTTACGCCCAAGTGTAAGAGCGGTAGATGTCATGCTTAATAATGCTAAAAGCATCAATCGTCAAAGTGAAATCCGATTCCAGCAGGCATTCGCACTACTCTCAAAAGACAGCGCTGGCCAACTGTTTCTGGCGCACAACCTGCATTATTTCAGACAATCCAATTATTATACCGACGAGTCATCGGATTTTGGTTACTACGATTCAGTGTTTTATTTTAACAATAATTACAGCAACGATTCAATTGGATTCAGACAAATCTCCAATAGTTTGGAATTGTTTACACCGCTAAGAGATAAGGGACTTGCATTTAAAGCAGGTATTCAACACGATCGCTTTACATACAGAGCACAAGCCGAAACCGATAACTACTTTTTGCTATACAATCACAATACAGCTCTTTATACTCAATTTCATTTCGGATTTCTTAATTTCTTCAATTCTACTGCCAGTGGTAAGTTGTTCTTTGAAGGTTATAATGCCGGCGACTACAACATCGAATGGAACAATAAAGCCAGATTGTCTACTGCCCATCGACTGGACCTTATTGCCAATGTACTGGCAGGTTCCCGACATCAGGGGTATCAACAGGTGCGCCAGTTATCCAATCACTACGTTTACCAGAATAATTTCGAAAACACCGCTTATAAAACGCTTCAAGCCGGACTCGAAAAACAATTTGTATTGAAAGGCAAACAGGATGCGTACTTATACGGACTGCCCAAAAAACAATATGCCGCCTATTTGAATTATCATTTAATAGACAACTATGTTTACTACAATAAAGATGCCAGTCCTATGCAAGGCAGTTCCGGTCAGTCGTGTTTACAATTCAATATCTCAGCTCATTTCAATTTAAGGAAATTCCAGTTGCATCAGGAATTCACTTACCAGACCTTTTCCAAACAACTGGCAGAACAAGTTTTATTACCTGCCTGGCTGAGTAAAGGTTCCTACTATTTCCAGACTTTTACATTTAAAAAAGCCACCTTTATTCAGATAGGATTCGACGCCACCATCAGCGCTAATTATCAGGCACGCATTTACAATCCGGCCATTATGCAATTTCAATTGAGTGATAAAAATGTTGGTGCGTATCCATTCCTCGATTTCTTTATTCATGCCGAAGTAAAAACTGCCCGTATATTCTTCAGAGTAGAAAACCTTGCGGCTGATGTACCCGATGAATACGCCACACTAAATTACTATTACACCACCCCTTATTATCCCGGTTCACCAAGACGTTTCAGATTGGGATTTGCGTGGAAATTCTATTATTAGAATCTCGTCAAAGTACATTCCTGCTTAATTTCGAAATGGGTTAAAAAGCATATCCGAATTTTAAACGAAATTTCCTAGCGTACTTTATTGAAAACAAACAATTTTTTTTCTGCTTAGTTAAAAAACTTTGTGAACGGAAAATGAATCATTGGAGTTTTTTTAATTTCCGATACCCTAGTCCGCCTCAGGCGGATGAAACGTATTAAAATAATTCAAACCCCTAAATCCGATTTCCTGTTTCCTATTTCCTTCCTCCATATCCCTTTTTTAAACGAAATTTCCAAACGCACTTTATTGAAACACAATCTATTTTTTGTGTGAAGTGCATAAAACTTTTTAAATGGAATTACAGAATTCGGAGTTTTTTTATTTTCCAACACCCTGGCAGGGTCTTTTGAATTAAAATAATTCAAAAGACCCCCCTAACCCCTTAATCCTAAATCCTTATCCCTTCATCCTTACCCCCTCTGTTTCGGATTAAAAATAAAAATCTGCTTTAAGTAAATAAAAAAAAAATTTGAGATGTGCTCTACGATCTAACTATCTTAACAGTAGTTTCTCCTTCTTCAACACGAATGCGCAAGAAATAGATACCCGGCAACAAACCTGAAATATCCAATTGTCCTTCATTGAAACTAAGCTCAATTAGACGACCCTGCACATCCAGACATTCAACAAAAATAATCTCAGAATCACATTGTATATTTATTATGTCCTGTGCAGGATTCGGATAAACCAACAGACCATTAGTCCATGCAGTGCTCGTTACCCCTACTTCGCCCTGACAATACATATCCATTATCTTAAGGGCCTTTTGAATATTCAATCTGCCACCCGTTACACATTTGCCATCCAAAGCATTGACTTGATCTACCCCATCGAGTAATAGTTTCCTTAAAATCAGATTGGCTTTAAGCGGATTGTTTTTTATGGTATCAAGCAATCGCTCGCATGCATAACTGTGCATCACACCTAATGCTGCAGTGACCATTGGGGCTGAAAATGACGAACCTGAATAGCCATCTCTGAATATCCGATTAGAAAGTATATTGGTTTTTGTGTAAGCTGCTGTTGTAAATATATTGGAACCGGGTGCAAATAAATCAACACTGATATCGCTATACCCACCACCGGCATAATTGTCAAATCGCGTACTGTTGCCGACTGCAATTAAATGTTCACTGGTACATAGCGTTGGCAAATCGCCATAAGTATCGAGTTGCTCCTGGGCATTACTAACAGCGCATACACTGAGAATCCCTGCTTTACCTAAAGTATCGTAAAAAGCACACCACAAAGGCGCCTGATTGGGTTTCTTTCCATCTATACCCCAGCTCGAATTGATGGCTACAACAAATGCACCCTTCTGACCATTGGTCTGGTTATATAATTGTCTTTGATGAAGCACGTAACTATATGCTTTAATAACGTCAGACTGATAAATGGCCATATTGGGACTGGTATCCGTTACATTTACTATCATTAGTTTTACATTCCACATGATACCGCTAACGCCGGTAATATTATTGGTTTTAGCCCCAATTATTCCCGCAACGGGTGAACCATGTCCGGCCTTATAATAGAAACTGTCGCTAATGTCGTTGTTCCTTCCAATAAAATTCCAGCCATAAGTATCGTCTATAAAACCATTGCCATCATCATCCAATCCATTGCCCATTGTGTCGGCATAATTGATCCAGATATTGCCTTTAAAATCCGGATGATTAATATGCAAACCATCATCCACCACTGCAATTACTATGGTATCCCCTCTCCTGTTTACACCACTTCTGGTGATATCCCAGGCTTCAACAGCGTGTATCAATTGCAAATGAAACTGTTTACCAAACAATGTATCATTCGGCGTAGTGGCCCTTAAATAAACCTGAGAATTTTCCTGAATCTGAAGATAATTCGGCAAGGCAGACAACAAATTATATGCACTTGAATGATTCAACCGACGACTAGAATAAGTGAATTTAAAATAGGTTCTGTTGATGTCCAGCGCTTCAATTTGAGAGAATGCATTTACTGTTAACGTTTGAAGGCTATAATCCTGAACCGGACGACTGAATCCAACAATTAAAGAGAACAGAGAGTCTTTAACCGGCAAAGCTTGTAAAGACAAAGCAATACTAAAGGAAAACAACAAAATGCTGCGCTTGAACATAAGTACAAAAGTAGGATAAAAATAAAGTTTACCCATATTAGACACATATTAAAGTAAATAGTTGCGCCTATATGGGTAAGGCTTTGCCAGACTTAACGGTGCTTAATGATTTTAATCAGCACCAATGACCTAAACATGTGTTTGAGATTCCAGATAAAATAAACAATATTCATAACTAAAAACATTAAGTGACGGGTTAAACAAAAAGCAAATTATCTTCATAAGCTTTATTTGGTTGACCTCTTCTACTAAAACAATACAATTGGTATGCCAACCCAAATTAAGTCCATTTTATGACAGAACGATGACATTAATTTTTCCTAACAGGCATTCTAATATAGAGTGGGATTAAATTTAAAAATTGAACAACCTTGCCATGAAAATTGGGAGGATATGGAACTAGGGCTTATCAGCAGGAATTGCAAAAAATGTGATAAAGCTGTTTACGACTTTACCAATATGAGTCGCCAGGATATTCTGGAATTTATTTTACTCAATCAACATCAGGGATTTTGTGGTCGCTTTAATTCCATGAGGCTCGATTTTACCCAAGTAGAAATAGAATCGTCTTTGTCTGAAATACTATCACGTAACTTAAAACCTTTGCAGAGAGAGCTTATACTATCTATGGCTGTAGTTCTATTGGGCGCCTGTAATACGCACCCTCCTGAAGACAATACATACATTTCCAATTCCATCCATACTAAAGAATATATTGCAGGCACGAATGTAAATACTGAAGTCAAGACAGATTCAACTGAAACGACAAAAAAAGAAACTTATGCATTCGATATTGGAGAGGAGTATATTGAAATTGCACATATTGACAGAGATTCTTCCATACTGGAGTTTGATGAAGTCCATATTAAGTCTGCCGAATATTCTCGCAAGCCCGAAGTTGAGGTCTGGATGGGCATACCGAGAATATATACAGGTTCTCGTAGTAGTTTTTCAGGTGGCGTCGATTCACTGAACCGTTATATCCATCAATATCTTCGCGAGGAAATCACACAACTGGATTCAGGTGTTGTAGTACCCATTAATCTTCAGTTCAAGATTACAAAAAGAGGCAAAGTCAGACATGTCAGGGTATTAAATTCAAACAGTCAATATTCAGATTTGGAACATAAAGTGTGTAAAGCCATAAAGAAATCGAAGACCTGGTATCCCATGCGTAATGCACAAGACAAAGCTGTTAACTCGATATATACCACCACCCTCTATCTTCAAAACACCAAATGAAAATCAGATATGAAAACACCAATATGGATATTGACTATTGGAATAATATGGATGAGCTGTCAAAGTAAAATTGACAATCAACAAGCCAGCAAAAATAAAACCCTTGCTATTAATGACACAATTACTAAACCTATTGATTCCATCATTAAAAGCAACTTTATTGCAGAAGATAAACCTCAGGTACAACCTCCATCTGTCATTCCAACACCGATAATTCCAATGGAAATTGCAGAGCTGGTTATTGTAGACTCGCCAAACTTAATACCCATACAAAAAAAAGACAGCAACAGCATCTATTCCGAAATCGAAGTGGATGAAAAACCGAAGTTCATTCACAGTTCCAGGGATTTTATAGAATTTGTTAACATCAACTTCTCTTATCCTGGTCACGATGAGTATTTAACAAGCTCAGAAATTATTATAGAGTTCACAATTTTAAAGGATGGCACTGTAACTGATATGGTAATTCTTAAAAGTTCTGGTTATAAGAGTTTGGATAATGAGTGTTTAAGAATATTAAAACTCACTAATCAAAAATGGCATCCTGCAAGAAAAAATGGCGCCACAGTGAATTGCAGAATGAAACAGCAAATAATTTTTGATTTGGATGAAGATTAAAGTAGGTATATTTGTTCAAAAAAAATTAAAATGAAAGTTCTATTCCTCCTATTTAGTATTCTTTGTTTTTCCAATTCACAAGCCAATACTATTACTCGAATGCATTGGGACGAAGACACTATAGTATCAAAAAAGAAAGATACCGTAGCTGATTCTAAAATACCAAATGTTGTATTGAATGTTGACCAGCAAGCAAAATTTAAGTATGGCAATGATTCTTTGAGAAATTTCATTTATGACAATGTGCAATATCCCGAAAATGCAAGAGAGCATGGAATATCCGGAGAAGTCATCGTACTGTTCATTGTTGAAATTGACGGTAGTATCTCCAATGTTAAAATTGAGAGGTCAAGCGGCAACACTGAGCTGAATGAAGAAGCGAAAAGATTAGTTAAATTATTAAGTGGAAAATTTAATCCGGCCATGAAGAATGGACAACCTGTAAGAGCTTATGCCAGATTACCAATCATCTTCGAACTTGATGAATAATAATAAATATTGATGCTACCAAGTTACAGGTTATCATCAGATTTTAAATTTACTACCCCACACTGAATTCCCAATATTATCAATTCAAGAATGAATTTTAACCAGAGCTAAGACACAGTTTGATATATAAATCCAATAACATGAAACCTATTCTGCTTCTTTTTAGTGTAATTTATTTTTGCAATTCACAAGCCCTGTCATTTACCCAAATGCATTCTGATGAAGACACCACCGTATCAAAAAAGAAAGATACCGGAGTAATTACATCAGAAATGCCCATAGTTTTTATGGATGTAGACCAGCCGGCACAATTCAAATATGGCAATGACTCACTTGGACAAATTCTTTGGCAAAACGTAGAATACCCTGATTCATTGAGCGAACTGGGTATATCAGGCAAGACTATTGTTCAATTTATAGTTGAAAGAGATGGCACTATATCCAATGTCAAAATTGCCAAGTCGAGTGGGCAAAAGCTTTTCGATAATGAAGCTCAGAGGGTTATCAAACTTTTAAGTGGTCTATTTATACCTGCTCAAGTAAATGGAAGACCGGTGAGAAGCTATTGTCAATTACCGATTTCATTCGTAGCTGATGAATAGTGGCTTAAGCATAAACATAAAGTATGGGTCCATAATCTATATACACTTCATTAAGTAAATCATATTTATTTTATTACAGTGTCAAATATTATCATTTCGCCCAAACCCAGTTATTATAAATAATTTTACTAATTCGCCTTTTTTATTCTCCCAAACTTCATCAATTTTGCAGTTCATGAACAGGGAACAACTGATTGCTGAAATAAAGTCTAAGAAAAGCTTGCTGTGTGTGGGTTTGGATACAGATATGGACAAGTTGCCGGAGGGGGTCGAGCGCTCTATGGCGGGTATGCTCCTATTTAATCAATCCATTATCGAAGCGACTGCTCCCTATGCTGTTGCTTATAAAATCAACACCGCTTTCTACGAACAATATGGTGCTGAAGGCTGGCAATGTATGGCGGAAACTTTGAAATTTATCCCTCACAATTGTTTGAGTATAGCCGACGCCAAAAGAGGCGATATTGGCAATACCAGCAGCATGTATGCCCGCGCATTCTTCAAAAATATGAACTTCGATGCCATCACAGTTGCGCCGTACATGGGCGAAGATTCTCTTAAGCCTTTTCTTGAATTTGAAGGTAAATGGGTGATATGCCTCGGACTTACCAGTAATGCAGGCAGCAAAGACTTCCAAATGCTGAAATACGAGGGTAAATACCTCTATGAGTCCGTTATGGAAACTGTCTGTACCTGGGGCAACGACAACAATTTAATGTTTGTAACAGGTGCAACGAAAGCTTCGGATTTAAAAGCGCTCAGAGCTCAATTCCCTCAGCATTTTTTCCTGGTTCCGGGTGTTGGGGCTCAGGGTGGTACAGTAAAGGATGTTTGCGACAATGCGCTTACAGATTTCGGTGGTCTGCTTATCAATGCCAGCAGAAGTATTTTATATGCCGGCAAAGGCAATGATTATATTGAAAAAGCCCGCGAAGAAGCTATAAAACTTCAGGCTGAATGTGCATCTGCTTTAAGCAGCTTGTAATCTAAACTCCTGTTAAATCAGGCAATCTTAATGATATCGCGCTTGTCCTTGCGTCTCATCTTGTTAGGTACAGTGGCAACAATCTCGTCGGATAAAGTTTTTATCAAACGTTTCTTAACGAAATGTCTGTGTGTGAACATGCTGATTTCTCTAACCGGCTCGGGTGCTTTAAAATACCTGACCAGATCCATTTGCTCATCACTCATATCCATGATGGCCATCTCCGGTAAAATGGTGACACCATCGTCTTGCTCTACTATGCGCTTTAATGTCTCTACACTTCCTGTCTGATACTCGAATCGGGTTTTGGTATTGACATCTTTTTTTCTGTCAGTACACAGATTAATCACCTGATTGCGCATACAGTGCCCTTCATTGAGAATCCAGATATCATTCAAATCCAGCTCACCTGATTTCAAAGTGGTTTTCTTTGCCAGTTTGTTTGATTTGGATACGTAAGCTACAAATTCCTCGTAATACAATGTCTCTTCGTTGAGATTCTTATCTTTAATTGGAGATGCCATGACACCACAATCCAACTGATCATTCTTTAATTGTTGGATAATTTGGTCGGTGGTCAGTTCGTTGACAACCAGATTCACTTCAGGATACTTATTTAAAAATTTAACAAGGAACCTTGGAATGAGATAAGGTGCCACTGTAGGGATGATTCCTAAACGCAAATCGCCTTTCACCTCTCCCTTTTCGTCCTGAATGATTTCAATAATTTTACTGTGTTCTTTCAGCACATTGCGGGCCTGAGCGATGATATCTTCACCAATATGGGTAGGTACAACAGGTTGCTTGCTTCGGTCGAAAATTTTAACGCCCAGTTCGTCCTCCAGTTTCTGGATTTGCATACTGAGTGTAGGCTGTGTTACAAAGCAACTATCCGCTGCATTGACAAAGTTTCTGTGGGTATCTAAAGCGATGATGTACTCCAACTGTGTTATAGTCATAATTTATATTTAATTGCACAAATATAAACTTTTTCCTATAACTCAGTTCAGTTTTTAGCCGAATATGCCAAAAACAACGAGCAATGCATGCAAGAGCGCCAAACCTCCGAAACCAAAACCAATGGAACCGTAAAATCCACCAAACAACAGGATAAGTATCAAACTAATCCAGAAATGAGCATTCAACTCACCGAAGTATAAATAAACAGCCAATGGTGGCAGAATAAAGCACAATATCACCAAAAGTATCAGATTCACATCCGAATCATTGGTCTCGTTGGATTCAGCCTTATGTGACAAGCTGGTAAAAGATGACTTCACTTTACCAACAACCGATGATGATCTGGCTGGAGTTTTAGCCGCTATTTTACTCGTTGTTTTCTTTACTCTCTTTGCTTCTTTTGCCTTTGGCATCTCAGGACTTGGAACATAATTTTCAATTGCTTCTGAAGCCGATACTTCGCTGCCTGATTCTGTACTTTCTTCGTAAGCATAAGAAGTCTGTTCTGGCTCCGTTTGCTCTTCTTCTTTAGCAATCTGAACTGGCTCTTTTTTAGCTTTCTCCTTTTTTACTGTAGCCTTGGCTGCATCTTCCTTACCACTGAACCAGTCTATGTTTAAACCTCTGTTGTAGCGCATTCTTGTTATGCTCAAGCTACCGCATGAACTTAAAAAGATGATGAGCGCAAGAAATAATCCGATTTTTTGTATTTGTTTCATAAGCTTCTATATAAATGTTATTAATGGTTGATTTTTATCTACTGCTTGTTTCTCATTGATTAAAATTTGCTTGATGGTGCCATCAACGGGTGATTTTATGATGTTTTCCATCTTCATAGCCTCCAAAATGAGAATTGGATCGCCTTTTTTGACGTCCTGATTTTCGGTTACCTTTACACTTAAAACCAGACCCGGCATCGGTGCTTTTACATCATTCACCTTAGGTTTGCTCATCTTATCCAAACCCATGCTTGTCAGCAACTGATCGAAACGGTCTTTTATACCAATTTCGTAAGTCCTGCCATCAAAACCAATCTTGTAAGTCTTGCTCTCTTTATCAAAATCGAGCAACTCAAACATATAGCTATGCTGATTGTAAATGAGGTGAAAATATTTGCCATCCTGAACCTTGAGAATGTCCAGAATGTTTGTATTGCCATTGACTGTGACTTCAGTTCCCTTGAAATCAACCTTAATGGTCTTGCCGTTGACGATAGCTTCTAACATCGTCTTGCAAAATTAGGTCTAAATTTCTACTCAACAACAAATTTTATCAACCCAAAATCTGTTTTCAGGAAATAAACGCCGGCACTTAAATTGTCCACCGCTATTTCTGTCTTCAAATCCTGAAGTTGTATGCTCTGTATGACCTTTCCATTTAAATCCACAATTTCGACAGGCATATTGAGATATTGAATATCGCTGATTTTAATGGTTAATATATGATTGGTAGGATTAGGATAAACAGACATCCTGTCCATTATCAGGCTGTAAATTCCCAGTGTATTGTCAATCCTGAAATCAACCTGAAGATGGTTATTGGAAAGTATCTGGTCCTTGTCACTTAATATATCCAGATAGCATCTGTATTTACCATTGAACTGATCTTTAACTGAAAAAGACTGGCTCATATCAAACTGCACAACTGAGCCTGAAAGCAAACCCTGAATCAATGCACTATCGGTGTAAACAACTGTCTCCTGTAACGAAACAGTATCTATGCGTTTGATGATGATTCTTGCATAAAAATCAGGCATAGTTGATACACCTAAATTGTTTATTTGAACCTTAGGAACAATTGCAGGAGTTGACTTACCGTAAGTTTTACCAGCTACAGGCAGCTCAATCAAGCTGGCCTTAACATCATAAAGCAATAGAAACAAACTATTGGCTCGTGCTGTATCATTCAATCTGAATTGATCCTCAGGATGGTCTACCCAGGCGCTTATCTTAATCGGAATACTAGTATTGATACTGAATGCCTGAAAACCTAAAATCAGATAGGAAGAATCTATGAGTTGTGTATCCGTAAATTTGTTATAAAATACTACCCCGGTATTGGCATTGGCAATTCTGATATGCACTCTGAATTTACCCCTTAACACACTGTCTCCTGCATTGTCTATTCGTACCAATGGTGAAACATTCTGAGTGTTGACCAACAAGGTATCTGTTATCGTTGGAAATAAAATTGAACTTAAGGTTAAATCTTTCTCTTTGGCCGTATAATACACCCCCTTCAATGTGTCATTAGATCTCACAAAATCTTCTCCCAGCAAACTGTATACTTCGACATTGTAGGTTAAAAGTTTATCCAAACTCAAGGTCGTGTCAATAGTGAAAAATTTAGTTTCACCACTTCCAATTGTCACATTAATGATTTTTACATACTTTATACTAGCCCCCTGGGTCACTTTAAATACTACCGGGAATGGCGTATTTTGTGGATTGTAGCCATTATTTCTCAATGTAAAACCGGTTGGATATTTCTCATTTATTTGCAATGCCGAATTCTCTACTGGGTCAATAGAAAGTAACTCAACATCATCCGGCAAACCAACTGCAAATTTGCTGATCATGGTGTCGTTATTTCTATTTTGATCCAATTCGAGAGAACTGTAAACTTTCATGGTATAATATCCATTACTTGTTGGCTGAAAATTCTTAAACATCAAAGTTTGAGCAGGACCTCTAAAACTATTAATGAAGAAGGAATCTCTGTAGATCAGACTCGAACCATAATAAATTTCACAATAATTATAGAAGTAATCCGCCTGATTGGCATCTCCAACATTGGTAAGCAAGGCTTCTGGTTTTTTACTTGCAACAGGAGGAAGCAAACTTCTGCCATCCTCAGGGTACAAAATCCCTGTAATGGCTACGTCGTTGCTTCTGACAATTTTAAAGGTTTTAAAAACTGTGTCATTGGTTTTGTCAACATCAATGGACAATTCTGTAAAAGCTCTGAAATAATACGTCCCTTTAACATCGCAAGGAAAAGGTTTAAATGAAGCCAGTATACTATTGAGAGCTGTTAAGGTAAAGCTCTTCACGTCAGAGTAAATCAGATTTTTTGAACTGTCATAAATTTCTGCCCGCACATTAAATGGACCCTGTTTATCCAATCCATAATTCTGCACAAAAACAGTTGGGAAAATGGTATCGACAAATTGCTCGTAATCGTAGCCGGAAGATGGATCAAAAATAGTAGCCGGACCCACATCTTTAAAGGCTGCCACTACTAATTTTGTCTTGATTGTATCATTGTCTTTTATTTGATCACCAGCCAATTTTGTCACTATGGTAACATCGTAATCTCCTGCACTCAAAGGTTTAAAGGTAGAGTCGAAGGTGATTTTTTTCCTCTGTCCACTGTCAAGCGTTATGGTTCTATTTGACAAAAATTCAAGATTGCCATAACGGCTTATTGACATTGAAACAGTAAAGGGTGTATTTTGATCATTGGTTCCATAATTGATAAATGTGGCTTTAGGTGCCATCATCTGAGTATTGACCAGCCATAAGGTATCTTTAGGGAAATCATACGACATTGGTGCAACATCATTGGCAGCTTGAATTCGAGGCTCAATCACAAATTTGAAAGGGGCATCCGGTGCAAAATCTACCCAATTGGTATCCCCCATAGGAGCGGCATAATAGAAGGTATTGCTTCTGACAGGCACATCAGGCTGGTAACCAAATCCGACATTGATGGTGCCAATTTGCCTGACCCCGACAAAGAAATTACCATTGACTGTAACAGGAGGATCTACAGGAGTAATAAAGTTAGCCGATGGCGTTAAGGTATCCGATAACCAAACCAATGTTTTAGGTGTCCCATTAGTGCCATCCGCTTTCCAGATACCTATCTTAAACCTTTGATTGGAACCAGAAATAGCCACGCCCACCTGATTGATGGACTTCTGTGAAGACGAGTAAAATTTGGCAACAAAATCGCCGGTTGATCCATTAAATCCAATCCCACCAGCAACCGGTCTTGTAGGGTCTTTGTATGAATACATAAACTCAGTAGCTATTCGGTACGACTTACTGCTGTTATTGCTGTTATCAGCATCGTTTTCCATACGAGCTACCAATGTATCAAACCCAGTATTAGTAGGATATAACAAAGGCAGATTCACCGTTTTTTCCTCAAGAGATGCCAGTGTGTAAAAAGCTGAATCTATAATATTATTGGCGCCAATACTTTGCAAATACAATTTAAAATTCGCTGTTTTTTTACCAACATTCTGAACTATGGCTCTGACAGTATCAGGGTTACCTTGAGGAATTGGTAACTTACCTAAACTGTAAACTTTGTTGACTGATATATCAAAATCCGATCTGGGAAACTCTAAACGAATAGTCGGATGTAATTCACTGCTCGAGTTGGTTGTATCTGTTAATGTACCTCCATTAGTTCTAACAAATTTTGTTTGGTTAGATGTAAAACCACTGACCGTTCCACTGTTCTCAAATGTCCAGAAAATATTGGATGCTTGCGAACTGCTTTGCGTATATTCCACCAATAGTTCAAAATTCTTTCCCAATACAGTATCTACGACAAAAGGCGTACTGAGCGTAAATCGCACCCATTTGTTAACAGAGTCAATCTCTGTTGCCGGATTTTGGTCATACACCTTTTTCATCCCAGTGGTACCGGTCAGATTCACCCAATTGACACTACCAAAACCATAATTGGTATTGACTGTCATGCGCATGTATATTTTCATATTGCATGTACCAGTCACCTTAGTGCCTCCATTTCTGTGAAAAGAAATACTCCTGATTGTATCGCCATGCTTTAGCGCACTGACTGTTGATGCCGGATAAATATAAGCGTATCTCGAGCCTGCATTTGCAATAGAACTTGTATTGGCCGGACCGGCAAAATTGGAACCTGTAAAACTCAAATTGCCTATGGTTAATACCTGCGCATCAAGCTGGCAAAAGTAAAATAAGGTTAGAATGGTTACAATAGTTTGGTAGCGTCTTTTCATAAAATTGGAAGTGATATGTGCCAGAGCCTAAACAGACTTTTAACACACTAATACTTTGTAAAATTATACAAATTATTGGATAATGCAAACTCCTCAGAGTCAATTTGAAATAAATATGACAGCTTTACCAGTAAATTAGACACTTCAGGAACTCGAATGCTCCTTAAAAATCTGATTTAACCATTTGAGCAAGAGCAATATAATAATTGTTGCAGCCAGCAACAAAAGTGTATTGGTCATAAAAAACCATTGCTTGTTTTCGTAAACATCCCACATAGAGGCCAAAATACCGGATAATTTATTACCAATAGAAGTACTTAAAAACCAGCCTCCCATCATCAATGCCGTCAAACGCGGTGGACTCAGTTTCGACACCAGACTTAAGCCCATTGGACTCAGACACAGCTCTCCAATAGTCACAACACCATAGGTACCTACTAACCACCAGGAGCTGGCCTTCTCCAACCCATTATGACAATACACAACAGCTGCCACCATTACCAGCGGAGATAAGGCGGATATAAACAGACCCCAGGCTATTTTACTTGGTGTACTCACTTCCTTTCCTCTGCGTTTGAGCCACACAAAAAAACCAACCACTAAGGGGGTCAGACTGACTACCCAAAAAGGATTGATGGATTGATACATCTCGGTGTTGATGACTTTGATTTCTGCTTCTTCAGCACTGGGTTTGTTTTGAAGATTGCGCATGTAAATATCGTAACCCTGCTCTTTAACCACTGTATCACTCTGTTTTACCAAATTAAAATTATCATCATACTTATCGTACAATCCTGCCACAGTTGGCACCTTTTCCATGAGTTTCAGATCGTCCAACGTGTTTTCAGCAAAGGCAGGCGCACTTCTGTCTGTGTAATACTTAGCCCAGGTAGTCAATGCCGTTCCATTCTGCTTAAATACGGCCCAAAACATAACAGAAACCAGCATAACCACGAGCAATGCTGCAATAGGTTTTTTATCGGTTACCGATGCCTTCGCGTACAAAGAATAATAAAAATATATAACTGGCAGAGTAGAGAAAATAAACGCATCTGAAGAATCGCTGCCAAAAATATTTCCCGGAATAAACCAGGCACCAGCACCAAAAAGTATGGCTGGCAGGAATATCGTTTTGAAAATCACTGAAAGTGGCGTATCTTCAGGTGTAACAGGTTTAATGACATCTCCGGTTTTATAATGTTTAAGTCCAATTAAAAACACGATTAAACCAAGAAACATACCAAAACCTGCTCCCAGAAAAGCATACCCCCAACCATATTTGTTGCGGAGATAAGCAGCAATGAAATTACAAATCAATGCGCCAATGTTTATACCCATATAGAAAATATTGTACCCTGAATCTTTAGCACTGCGGTATTGATCGTCATTGTATAAATTGCCAAGCAAAGTGGAAATATTTGGTTTAAAAAACCCATTGCCCAAAATGATCAATGCCAGTGAAATGTAAAAAACTACCAGATTGTGAATGGACAAACCACAATACCCCACTCCCATCAAAATGGCACCCAACACTACAGATTTGACATACCCAAGCTTTCTGTCAGCAATTAAACCACCTACAAAAGGCGTTAAAAACACAAATGCTATGAAAGTACCGTAAATATCATAGGCTTCCTTCTTGGACATTGAAAAACCGCCACCACCAGTCTTTTCCATCAGGTATTGAACAAAAATTCCAATGATCAGGTAATAACCAAATCTCTCCCACATTTCGGCAAAAAACAAATAAGGCAAGGCCTTAGGGTGCTTGTTAGATTTCATAAGATTGGCACGATAATACTAAATTTTCTGTAGACTTTTAAACTACAACTCACAATAAGCCGGTTAAAACATGGGTTTTCAACAAAGGGGATAACACGTTCTTTGATAATATGGGGCTAATGGCATTATCTTTGCCCATAAACCCCTATGGCATTTAAAGTATCTAATGAAACCAAAGTCGGCGCACTGGCAGCAGTTGCAATTACTTTCCTGGTGCTAGGCTATAATTATCTGGCAGGCAGAGGTAGTCTGTTTTCAAAGAAATACACCTTGAATGTCTCCATGGACGATGTTACCGATATCAGTACTTCCACTCGAATTCTCTACAATGGGTATCAGGTAGGCAATGTGACCGATGTGGAGATGGGTGAACCTCAAGGAAAATTTAATGTTTATTTTGTTATCAATGAAGACATTTACATTCCAAAAGGTTCTTCTATAAAAGTCAGCAGTGCTGTTTTAGGCGGAAAGGCATTGAACCTGATTCTGAGTCAGGAAAAAGCTCAGGCAGAAAATGGTCAAACCCTGGCTTTCATCAACGATACAACCATACTGCAGTCTGTCAGCAATGTTTTGAAGCCACTTAACGCTAAGATCAACAGCATAGTCAATTCACTGGATAGTTTGTTATCCAATGGCGAATTGAATCAATCCATACGCAGTTTGAATACATCGCTTAAATCGTTTACAAAAACCAGCGACAATGCATCCAAAATGCTGCAAGACAATTTACCAAGAATATCTGCCATAATGGGCAATGTTGAGAGCATAACCAGCAATCTCAAAAACAACAACGAAAAAATCAATTTGATAATTGCCAATCTAAAAACCACATCCGAAAATATAGCTGCAATGAAACTGAAAGAGACAGTAGACAAAGCGAATGAGATGCTGGGTGATGTCAGTGAGATAATGGAAAAAATAAACAAAGGAGAAGGTTCACTGGGCTTATTGGTCAACGACAAAGGTTTATACAACAACCTGAACAGTACTGCAGCTGAATTGGACAAACTCTTAAAAGATCTTCAAAAATTCCCTCAGAAATACCTGCCAATTCCATTCACCAAGCGACAAAGAAAAAAGGCAATGGAAGCTAGCAGCGCCAGTCAGTAAAAGCAAGCTACAGAAGCGGAATTGCATTTCAGTAAAACTTTAAAACTTTTATATTAGACGGTTGTTCTGATAGTCTGAGAGCGTGGTAGAAATAGCTATAATTCTAAATACAAAGTGTACTCAAAAAAGTAGGATTACATTTAATTATACTTGAACCTACCAATTACAACTTTATAAATAATTATAATTTAAATCACAACTATCCGAAACTTTTTTGAAAAAGTTTGAATAAGCCTTATTTTGGCAATGTACCACCAGAACCGCAATGGGCCTATTCAAACGAACCAAAAATAATAACAAACCAGTACTTCGCCAAATTTTAGATTTAATCCC
>CAUJCT010000030.1 GCA_963169345.1 Bacteroidota bacterium | reverse complement strand
GTTGTTGTTGGTATTTCTGATTATCAAACCATCGATTGTCAGGTAATCGATACCATCAAACAGGAAGACACCATCGTTAACACCACCTTGAATGAATTTACCATTACCATTGATTGTGATGGTGTTGGTAGAACTTGCGCCTGTGATGGCAGGGAAGCTGAGCTGAGCTGATTCAACTGCATCTGTCATAACGTTTACCGTTACGGCACCGCTTACGCCATTGGTTGCAATGTCGTTTCTGAAATCCGCCCAAGACTTGAAGTTAGTGCCGCCTGTTGCTGCGCTCGTATCGATGGTATAGGTACCAGATAACTGAGCAAACGACGCACTAGCAAATCCCGCAAGCAGCATCGTAAATGCCAGTCGCAGGAACTTCTGTGGTTTGTAGAATTTTCTCATAATTAAATAAAAGATATATTGTTGTTTTAACGTCTCAAATATAGATAGGAATTTTGATTAAGCAAATCTTGTTGGCATTTTCTGTAAGTATATTTACCCTAATCTATCAAATTTCTTTCAAAAAGATATTTAAATAAAAAAATAAAGCGTTTGAAAAAATAAGATTCTTTTCGTTTTTTTAATAGTAATTTAATTAGTCTGGCATCCTTTAATTTCCTATTATTTAACATTTTATAACTATTTTAATTTTTGTTATAACAATTCAGTTTCCAATATCCACATTTGTGCATTTTGATTGTTTTTTGTCATTTTATGAACAAATTATTTCAATGTCATAAGATTGTCAAAAAATTGTAAACCTACATGCGGAATGATCATTAAATTTGTTGTAACAAACAATTTGTCGCCCTCTAAAACACTTATTTCTTCTATTCCTAATCTGTTTTTAATCTTCATTTTTACTTCTGTCATATTGACCTTAGTTGTCAAGCCCTTTGTATTCAACACGATAAAACATCGAGTCCCTTTAATTAAATAAATGATGTTTTTTTTGGGTTCTTCGTATATTTTGACGTCCGATAAAATAATGTCTTGTTTTTCAACTTTGTATGAAGTTATAAATAAGGCTAAACAGATGACACTTAACTTTAAAAATGTCGACGATCGGTAATGTATTGCCGCTGTTATTGTAAATATGGCCAATCCAAGTACAATAGCTCCTTTCAAAGTAATATGTAAACCGGTGATATTCGAATATTCCCAATTGCCTAGGCTTATAGCTATTTTGTTATTCGTGAAGATCAGACCATTTAAAATATAAGAGCATACAGAATTGCAAAATGGAATATAATATATGGCCAGTAAAAGGATGGTGCCATAAAGAATAACAGTGGATAAAGGAATTAATATCAGGTTGGCTAATAGAAAGATGATAGGAAATGTGCCAAAGTAGTAACAGGTAAAAGGAAATGTAAACAGCTGAGCAGCGGTGGATACACTGCAGAGGTCGCGGATATGAATCAACCATCTGTTTTTGGGTTGCCAGAGTTTAGATAGTATCGGATGTAAGGTAAGTATTCCTAAGACTGCGCTGTATGACAATTGAAATGCAGGTTGAAATAATTCCAAAGGACTTACAATCAATTGAAAGAATGCGGTAGCCAAAACCAGATTAATTGTATTGGTTTTTCTGTCAAGAAGTTGTCCGAATCCTGCTATGCACAACGTGATACAAGCCCGGATTATAGATGGACCCAAGCCTGTCATAAACGCATAGAACCAGAGTCCGGAAACAATGATTATAAATTGAGTAGCTCTTTGTTTTTTACCAGATTTTAAAAAAGCAGTCAATATTTTAAGCAGAGTAAATATTAAAGCCACATGCATTCCACTGGTAGATAGTATATGTACTGTACCGGTATTGGTGAATCCTTTATTAACTTCAGGATCTATGTCCTCCCGGTATCCTACAAGTAAACCTTCTGCAATGCCATAGTATGTTGGATTTTTAAGACTATTTCTTAATATTGACAAGCTCTTTTGTTTCGCTTTTTCAGCCCACACTTTAATGGCATTATTGCCTACTTTAATGTCAATCATTTGTGGCTTTTTTATTCTTAATACATGACTTATTAAGTTGAGTTTTAAGTAGTGCTTGAAATCAAAATCCCAGGGCTTTAGTGGGGCATCAGGTATTTTAGATGTATTTGGAACCAGATAAATATGATCTATTTCAATTTTTTTATTTAAGGCTAATTTGCTGTATGCATTGATATAAATTAAACCTTGACTTTGCTTTAAATGTCTGTTTGAATCGATGCAGTATACGACTTCAGCAATTACAGTTGTTTTTGCCGAATCTTGCTTCTTAATTTCCGTTATCTTTACCAATAATTCCTTTGAGTTGAAATTGGAATAGTGGTTCATTGGCAAATGATAAAGTTTCAGAGAACATAAAACTATTCCCAGATGTATAAGAGTAAATGCATGTAAAACACCTTTAACGATGCGCCATTTATATCTGAATTTAAGGTGAAGTATTAGGGGTAGTAGCCAGAATAAGAGCAGGAGGGTGGCATTAAATGTCAGGAGATAGAGAAGATTTAATCGATAAAAGTATGCTATTATGATCCCCAGTGACAATGGTATTACCACCCTTGCGAAAGGGATGGAATGCCAGGAAAACATAAAGTAAAATTACATATGACGTCTTCTCAGCAGACTATAAAACTCCTTTGCCAATTCTTCACTCTCCTCGCTTGTCCAGTCAAATTGACCAGTTACATTATTTTGAAGATATTGAAGTGCTTCTTCATAGCTTCCCGCGTTTTGAGCGACATTTAAAGTGTTTTTGTAAGCATCTGAATTGCCATCAAACAACACTTTTATAAATTCAAATTTTTTGGATATAGATATAGACTTTACTAAATCTTTTATCGGAGTTTCCTTAGATTTTTCAGCGATATTGATAACAGGTTTTATTGATTTTGAAAGTTTAGCATTCAGTGAATCGTCATCCGGATCAATCAGCTGTTTATTGTTGTTTAAAGTTTTAGTTTCAATTTTATTTTCTTTAACAGAGAATTCAGGAGTTTTTATCTGTAAAGGTATTTCAGGCAATTCAATTTCGGGCACTTCCGGTATTTTTACTTCCTGCACCACTTCCTTTACTTTTTCTATGATTGGTTCAAGGACAGGTTCTTTTTCAACTATCTTTATTGGTTCAACTTCTTTGAGTGAATTGAATTCGTTATTGCCAATGATTTCCGGAATTGTTGGTTCAGTTTTTTCATCTGTATTTTTTTTCAAAATTTCAGATTGACTGATGATTTTAATATTCGGTTTACTTTTTTCAGGTTCGTTAACCTTATCCAATTGCAAAGAGATTTCATATATCTCAATGGACGATTTTTGGATCAGCGCTTTAAAGAATGCAACACTTCCTCCATTCTCAAGCTCAGACAAAGCGCTGCTCATTGCATTGACCTGCGCTTTGATTTTTTCTAATTGCATTTTATTAACCATAATAGAATAACTCAAGCAATATTAATCAAATTGTAAAGAGCTCTGAAATATTTTTGGAGATTTTTATAAACAGGGTTTTGGGTATAGAAAATTTTCTACAACTTTGCCGATTCATTTCCATTCGAATCAAGCATTATTTTTACTAACAAATGGCCGGAAAACTGACTGTATATTATGGGTGTATGTTCGCTGGAAAGACCAGTGCATTAATTCAGCATCTGAGTGAATTGAATTTTAAACAGAGTGAATTTGTGGTTATAAAACCTGCAGTGGATGTCAGGTCAGGTGCAGCTACAATTACAACACATGATGGTAAATCTCACGAATGTCTGATATATGATCAGGGATTTGAACTTGGTGAGTTTATCACACCATTTACCAGACTGATTGCGATAGATGAAGCACAGTTTTTTGACAAGGTCTTTCTTAGTGATTTAAAACGATTTTTAGGAAGAGGTGTTCATGTAGTTGCTTCGGGTTTAGATAAAGATTATCTGGGGCGACCATTTGGATTAATGCCAGCTTTAATTGAACTGGCAGAGGAAAAACATCATCTAAAAGCCAAATGTGCTCAATGTGGCTCGGATGCTGAATATACCTATAGAAAGACTGAGAATAAGGT
Source organism: Bacteroidota bacterium (assembly GCA_963169345.1). Taxonomy (GTDB): domain Bacteria; phylum Bacteroidota; class Bacteroidia; order NS11-12g; family UBA955; genus JABMMZ01. Next base: position 63,562 of record CAUJCT010000030.1, on the reverse strand, counting down.
CCTGATTTTAATAGGACAATCGCAGCATTACGAACCAAGATGCAGTTCGTGCTATCATCAAAATTAAAACAATTGTTAATCGTTGACTGCGATGACTGAAGTTACTTCAGGCAGCACTTTTTTGATGGCTTCTTCTATTCCGGCTTTCATGGTCATGTGACTCATAGAACAGCCATTGCAGGAACCCAATAATTTCAAAATGACTTCATTGTTAGCGTTCATTTCAACAAACTCAACATCTCCTCCATCCATTTTTAAAAATGGTCGAACGGAGTCAAGTGCTTCTTCAATTTTTAACTTGTAATCTGCCATAATCATTTTGTGCTTTCGATTGCAATTTGTTGAACCAATCTGCCAGCTATGTCTGCAAAAATACGAATATTTCCTTTATTAAGTATATGACCGGAATCGGCATCTTCCATGAGTGTAGTTTGAATTGGTAAACGTCCTATCACAGGCATATTAAATTCGTTAGCCAGTTGGTCGACACCGCCTTCACCAAAGATTCGGTATTGTTTTTCAGGCTGATCAGGAGGACTAAAATAGGACATGTTTTCAACTATACCCATAATCGGCACATCCACACCTTGAATTTTAAACATGGCACAGGCTCTGCGCGCATCAGCTATAGCCATTTTCTGAGGTGTACTTACTATTACAGCACCTGTCAATGGTAAATTTTGTACTAAAGTCAGCTGCACATCTCCTGTTCCCGGAGGCAAGTCAATAATTAAGTAATCGAGTTCACCCCAATTGACACCATTCATAAACTGTTTTAATGCCGAAGACACCATTGGGCCTCTCCATACAACAGCCTCATTAGGTTTGGACAGGAATCCAATTGAAAATAACTTAATGCCATTGGCCATGACCGGTCTCATCAATTCCTTTCCTTCAACCATGTCCATTTCAATTGGTGTATTTTCGACTCCAAAAAGTATTGGGATGGAAGGGCCATAAATATCTGCATCCATCAAACCTACTTTTGCTCCGGATTGACTTAAAGTAGCCGCTAAACCAGCCGAAATTGTAGATTTACCAACACCACCTTTTCCACTTCCAACAGCGATGATGTTTTTAACATTTGGCATTACTTCCGATTTCCTTTTGCCGCTTAGCACATCAGCTGTCATTTTGATGTCTACCTGAAGCTCAGGTGAAATGAAATGTGCGATTGCTGTTCTGCATGCATTTTCGAGCATATCCTTCATGGGGCAGGCAGGAGTGGTTAAGTAAACGGAGAACGCAACTCTGTTTTCATCGGTAACGATATCTCTTATCATGTTGAGAGTAACAAGGTCCTTTTTAAAATCAGGATCTTCAACATGTTTTAAAGCATCAAGAATTTGTTCTTTACTTGGTCTCATGATTTCTTTTTAAAAAGATTGGCAATCCTTGAAAAGAATCGTTTTTCGAAATTGAGAAAAAAATTGAATTGTCCGAATATAAAGCCATAAACCAGCAACAGTACATTGTAAACAGGCAAAGCTGCAATGTAGAATAAAATTCGGGTTGTGCTATCAGAGCCGGATTTGATACCCAATAAATGTTTGATCAGCACAATTGAATAACCTGTACAGGCAAAAACTACCAGAATAATCAGGACTTGCCAGGCACTGGTGACTTGCCATCGTTTTTTGAGTTTATCTATAAATGACACGATTTCGGGCTGCAAATTTAGACTATTGGCATTTAAAAGCCAATCTAAATCAAGCAAATAAATATAAAGACAATCTATTTAACGTCCCGGTTAATAGCGTATTTAAGAGAAAGTATATTGCTGTACAATGAAGGTCCTGAGCCAGCAACTGCACTTAAGTTTGTAAGGGCGTAATCCAATGTAAAACGGTCGAGACGAAGGCCTATCCCAACATTGGGTGCAATTGAGGCGACTCTTTTTCCGTTTTTATTTGTGTACTGTTGAAAGTTGTTAAATCCTGTTCTGAAAAACACTTGATTTTTATCACTCACTGAATATGTAATTTCTCCTCCTAAAGCTATATCAAGACTGACAAAATTGGTTTTAACCAAAGTATTTCTTTTGCCGTCCATTGTTATATTTAGGTTTGACTCAGCCAAGAACATCCACTTGTCGTTTTCCCAATATTTAGCAAAACCTCCGAGAATGCGGGGTAGTGTGATTTCAAGTGTATTTTTTGGGATGGCGTTTTGAGTAGCAGCCAGTACATCTTTTTGGGCATCGGTAAAAGTATATCTCCAACTGTTGAAAGTGGAAGTAGCGTCTCTGATTACAACTCCGGCAGTCCAGTTTCTTTTTTCATTGTTCAATTTTATACCAACATCAAAACCAAAACCGGTAGCTTTTGCAAAAGGACCGACTTTACGGGTAACGAGTTTCATATTGGCACCCCATGAAAACTCCGTTTTGCCTAAGCTTCTGATGTCTTCCGTCTGAGCATAAGAAATGATAGCCGCGAAATCTGTGGTGTTAAATGATGTCACACGCGTATAATCTATTTCACCATTTCGGATAAGATCAAAAGTATTGGCAATGCCATCCACACCAAATCTGACTAAACTGATTCCAATCGCACCTTTATCGCCGGAACGGGCAGCCCAGGCACCATAATCGTAATTAGCTATACCAGCAAAATAGGAAGCGTGCATTAAACTGATTTGTGCATTATCCTGAATGCCTATTAAACCAGCAGGATTCCAGTAACCAGCGTACACATCGTTGGAAGAAGCAATATTACAACTTCCCATTCCTAAAGAACGGGCACCAACGCCGATTTGTAAAAACTCATTACTGTATTTAGTAGCATTTTGGCCATTTATACCGACTGTGTATATCAGTACTGCCAAAACCGATAGGGTTAATCTCATATTGTTATGCAAATATCTTAATTTTAAATGATTTATCATTTTTTTAGTTCTTTTTCCAATTTATCTAATTCTAATTCTATGAAATTCAATAATATAGGGATGTGTTCCAATAGATGATTTTTGTCAGCGTCTGTCCATTCGTAGGCTATTCCTAATCTTGAATACACCCTGCCTAACGCCAAAATGATTTTTTCATTGTGTTTGTATTCAAAAATAAACGCCACATTGACAAACCTCTGTAAAGCAGTTGTAAAATTCTGATAATTGTGAATGTCGTTCAGTTTTAAATAGAGTTCTACTTGTTCGTGATTAACGCTGCCAATATCTTTATAAAACTGATCAACTATTTGTGGGTTTTTGTCAATGATGACACGGTCGAGCAATATTTCGCTCAGCAAATGATTAAGAAACCACTTTCTTGGCCAGTTGGCTTTTGCATCCATCAAATAGCCGCATAAATCTTCACATTGCCTGAAAAAATTGGAGTTGTGGAATAATTTATCGGAACTTAAGTGCATTAAACTACCATTGTTAAGTGCTCTCAATTGTGGATGCTGAAATTGTTTGTTTGGTCTTAGATGAATTTTACAAAAATTTTTCACCAAATCGGGTAAGACCAATCCCAGGTTGTAATATTTATCATCCTGTCTGTAGAAATGATAGTGGGCAATGAAATTCATGCTTTGGCAAACATAGAATAAAATTAGCCGGTTTTATCAACTGTAATGACATTCACTGGCCTATAATTTATTCAAAAAATCAACTTGCCTTCAGTTGGTTTAGTAATTCATGGCAATTGGCTTATCTTTGCAAGCCATAAGAAGAAAATTATAGAAAATCTATGTCGGATACTAAGAATTTTATTGAAGAGTTGCGCTGGAGAAATATGATTCAGGACATTATGCCCGGAACAGAAGAAAAACTGAATTCGGGTATGGTAAAGGGTTACATAGGTTTTGATCCAACAGCAGATTCGCTCGGTGTTGGTAACATGGTACAAATTATGACATTGCTGCATTTTCAAAATGCGGGACATAAACCAATTGCATTGGTGGGAGGAGCAACAGGAATGGTGGGCGATCCAAGTGGTAAGAGTGCTGAACGCAATCTTTTGAATGAAGATATTCTTAGACACAATCTGGCTTGTCAGAAAGCACAGCTGGAAAAATTCCTCGATTTCGATTGTGGAGCGAACAGCGCAGAAATAGTCAACAACTATGACTGGTTTAAAAACTTCACTTTTCTAGATTTTATAAGAGATGTCGGAAAGCATATCACTGTCAATTATATGATGGCAAAAGATTCGGTAAAGAAGCGTCTTGAAACAGGGATGTCTTTTACAGAATTCAGTTATCAATTGGTTCAGGGATACGATTTTTATTACCTGTGGAAACATCAGGGTATAGCATTGCAAATGGGTGGCAGCGATCAATGGGGAAATATCGTGACCGGTACTGAACTGATCAGGAGAATGGAAGGAGGGGAAGCATTTGCACTTACAACACCATTAATCAAGAAGGCAGATGGAACCAAGTTTGGTAAATCGGAAGGTGGTAATATCTGGCTCGATCCAAAAAGAACTTCACCTTATGCATTTTATCAGTTTTGGATCAGATCAAGTGATGATGATGTGAAGAATTACATCAAAATTTTTAGTTTAAAATCCAAAGAAGAAATTGAGTCGATTCCAACCCATTTATTGCAAAAAGAACTTGCTAAGGAAGTCACAATTCGCGTGCATGGTCAGGAAGCCTACGATAAAGCCATCAGAGCAACTGAAATTCTGTTTGGTAAAGGCTCGGCAAGTGAACTGGCGACGATAGATGAATCTACTTTACTCAGTGCAATGGAAGGAGTTCCACAAGCAAAAATTGGGAAAGATGAGTTAAATTCTGGTATCAATATCATTGATTTTTTAAGTGAAAAAACCAATATGTTGCCAAGTAAAACTGAAGCTCGAAAAATGCTTCAGGGTAATGGTATCAGTATTAACAGAGAAAAAGTATCTGATTTGGGATTAACGATAGGAAATACTGATTTAATTAATGGAAAGTATATTTTAGCTCAAAGAGGTAAAAAAGAGTATTGTCTGGTAATTATAGAATAAATATTAAAATGGCACTAATAAAACAACTGAATAAGTCAAACGCAAAAGATCAGGTAATAATATTGCTGGATGCAGGCGATTTGAAAACATCCAAGTGGATTGACAAACACGATTTGCCTGTAATTAAGGAGGCTTTGGAACAGAAGCGTCAGCAAGTATTGTTTCATCACAATGGTCAACTTAAGTTGTATGTTGTCAATGAAGATAAAAAAGGCTGGGAGTTGTCGGAGTCTATGAGAAAAGCCGGAGCTAAAGCTTGTGGTATTTTTAATGAACACCATGCGTCAGGTGTCAGTATCGAATCACAGCATCCTGAAATGATATTACCATTTGCTGAAGGGATGGCTCTGGCTAATTATAAATTTATAAAGTATAAAACAAAGAGTAAGGAAAATTCTCTTAAACAAATTGGCATACTATCAAAAGGTGTATCTGTTTCAGAAATAGAAAAACTGAATATTGTTATAGAGTCAACTTGTTTAGCAAGAGATCTTGTTAATGAACCTTTCAGTCATTTAAATTCATTGCAGATTTCGGAAGAGTTTAAAAAAATTGGTAAGAAAGCCGGATTTGATGTTGAAGTTTGGAATGAAGCTAAAATAACGGCACAGAAAATGGGTGGTTTGTTATCTGTCAACAGGGCAAGTAAGATTCCTCCGACATTCAATATTTTAGAGTATAAACCTAAGAATGCTAGTAATAAAAAACCTTATGTTTTAGTTGGTAAAGGTGTCGTTTATGACACAGGCGGATTAAGTTTAAAACCGACACCAAACAGCATGGATCACATGAAGTGCGATATGGCAGGAGCTGCAGTTGTTGCTGGGGTTATGAATGCCGTTGCCAAATTAAAATTACCAGTTCATGTCATTGGACTGGTTCCTGCAACAGATAATTGGATAGGTGAAAACAGTTATGCGCCCGGTGATGTCATCACAATGTACAGTGGCACAACTGTAGAGATTTTGAATACAGATGCAGAAGGCAGATTGATATTGGCAGATGCATTGCACTTTGCAAAAAAATTAAAACCTGAACTGGTCTGTGATTTTGCTACATTGACAGGTGCAGCTGTAAGAGCAATTGGCAGTTATGCCACAGCTGTTATGGGTACAGCTGATGATAGTGTAAAGCAGTCGGTATTTGAAAGCAGTTATTCTGTTTTCGAAAGATTGGTAGAATTTCCGCTTTGGCAGGAATATGCTGATGAATTGAAATCGGAAGTTGCTGATATGACTAATCTTGGAAAAGGAGAAGGAGGACAGATAAGTGCAGCAAAGTTTTTGGAACATTTCACTGACTATCCATGGATGCACTTTGATATAGCCGGTCCGGCATTTAACGATAGTGTTGATGCATACAAACCTAAAGGAGGTACAGGGGTCGGTGTCAGATTGATGATTGATTTTTTAAGTAAACAAGCCACTAAGAAAAAATAAATATGAACAAACCAATAATTGGTATCTCTCAAGGTGATCCGAATGGTGTTGGATTAGAAGTAATTATTAAAATACTTCAACATCCTATGGTTTATGATTATTGTATTCCTGTATTATACGCCAATCCAAAGACATTTGCTTTTGTTAAGAAGACCTTGAATTTGGAAAAGCCTGTCTATGTTGCTGTCAGAGATATTTCAGAAATAAAAGGACATCAGTTGAATTTGATAGCCAGTTCTCAGGAATCATTTGAAGTGAAATTTGGTCAGGCTTCGGAAGCTGCCGGGAAAGAAGCATTAATGGCCATTGACCGTATGTTACAGGATGCCAAGGCTGGTAAGTTACATGGTATGGTTACAGCCCCTATTGATAAATCTTCTATTAAAGTAGAAGGGTTTAATGGTCATACAGGTTACATTGCCAGGAAGCTGGAAGTACAAGACACATTAATGGTGTTGTACAACGAAGATATAAAAGTTGGATTATTGACGGAGCATCTGCCTTTGATAGAAGTACCAAAGTCGATTACTAAAGACGGCATTGTGTCAAAATTAAAAGTTGCAAGTGAGAGTTTAAAGCGTGATTTTGGTATTGTAAAACCGAAGATTGCTGTTCTTGGATTGAATCCTCATAATGGAGAAAATGGCAAAATGGGAACTGAAGAAATCAATATCATTGAGCCTGCTATAAAAGAAGCTCAGGAAGCTGGTGTTTTTTGTTTTGGTCCATACAGTGCAGATGGTTTCTTTGGAATGAAAACCTATAGACAATTTGACCTGGTGTTGGCCATGTATCACGACCAGGGATTGATACCATTTAAATCGATGGCATTCGAAGATGGCGTCAATTACACTGCCGGTTTACCTGTTGTTCGTACCTCGCCCGATCACGGCACAGGATATGATATTGCAGGTAAAAATATGGCTTCATCATTGAGTTTAACCAACGCGATTTTCGAAGCTATAGATATTTACCATAAACGCAATGAAGAGGACAATATGAGAGAAAACCCACTGGGATATTCAGAATTTAGAAGAGAAAGATTCAGGCTTGAACAAGCTTAAATTATATCGATTTCTACCTCAATTTTCTACATTTTTTACTTCTTAATTCAGGTTGAATAATTTATCTTCGTATTGTGTCAACTTTCAAACTTACTTCACCATTTAAGCCAACCGGAGACCAGCCGGAGGCCATTCGACAATTGGTTGAGGGACTCGAATCACAGATTCGTTCCCAGACCTTACTTGGTGTTACAGGAAGTGGTAAAACCTTTACAATAGCCAACGTAATTCAACAGGTTCAGAGACCCGTTTTAGTATTAAGCCATAACAAAACTCTTGTTGCGCAGTTATATGGTGAATTTAAGCAGTTTTTTCCGGAGAGTGCTGTTGAGTATTTTGTCAGTTATTACGATTACTATCAGCCGGAAGCATTTATTCCAACTACCGGCACTTATATTGAAAAAGACCTGGCTATCAATGAGGAAATAGAAAAGATGCGACTAAAAACCATTTCTACTTTGCTGAGCGGAAGAAGGGATGTGATAATAGTTGCTTCGGTTAGTTGTATTTATGGTGCAGGAAATCCAAAAGATTATCAGGATAGTATTATCCGATTGAGTAAAGGCAATGTCATGTCGAGAAATGCTTTGCTTCACAGATTGGTGGATAGTTTATACAGCAGAACGACAGATGAGTTTAGAAGAGGAAATTTCAGAGTGAAGGGAGATACAGTTGATGTGTTTTTAGCTTACAATGATTATGGATACAGGATTTCATTTTTTGGTAATGAGATAGAGGAGATACAATCGTTTGACCCGGCAAGTGGTCAGATTATTGAAGAACTGGAGGACATAGCAATATATCCTGCAAATATATATGTTTCACCGAAAGAGAGATTGCAACAAGCTATTCGCGAAATTCAGGATGATTTGGTGCTTCAGATGGAGTTTTTCAATCAGCAGGGTAAAGGTTTAGAAGCAAGAAGATTGGAAGAAAGGGTCAATTTCGATCTTGAGATGATGCGTGAATTAGGTTATTGCAGTGGTATTGAGAATTACAGCAGATATATGGATAAAAGGCAAGCCGGTGAAAGACCGTTTTGTCTGTTGGATTATTTCCCTGATGATTATCTTTTAGTAGTAGATGAAAGTCATGTCAGCATGCCACAGATAAGAGCCATGTATGGAGGTGACCGGGCCAGGAAAATTAATCTTGTAGATTATGGATTCAGATTGCCTGCTGCTATGGATAACAGACCATTGAAATGGGAAGAATTTCATTCACTGGTGAATCAGGTCATTTATGTGAGTGCAACACCGGCAGATTTTGAAATCAGTGAATCGGAAGGTGTCGTGGTTGAGCAGTTGATTAGACCAACTGGTTTGTTGGATCCGGTAATTGAAGTAAGACCTTGCACAAACCAGGTAGATGATCTGTTAGATGAAGTGGATGAACGTGTGAAAAAAGGCGAAAGAGTTTTAGTGACTACTTTAACCAAACGCATGAGTGAAGAGTTAGCTAAGTATATGGGAAGACTGGGTATCAAATGCAGTTATATTCACAGCGAAGTGAAAACACTTGACAGAGTTGAGATTTTGCGTGATTTGAGATTGGGTAAAATAGATGTATTAATAGGTATCAATTTATTGAGAGAAGGGTTGGATTTACCGGAAGTAAGCTTTGTTGCTATCTTAGATGCTGATAAAGAAGGATTTTTAAGGAGTGTAACCAGTCTTGTGCAAACAATAGGCAGAGCAGCCAGAAATTCGAATGGTAAGGTGATCATGTACGCCGACAGAATGACGGATAGTATGCGTAAGACCATTGAGGAAACTGAGCGCAGACGTGAGAAGCAAATGGCGTACAACACATTACACGGAATTACACCTACTACTGTGCTCAAATCAAAAGAACAGATATTGAATCAAACCAGTGTTGCCGATGCTAAACGAGGTGATTTGGATAGCGGAGGGTATAAACAAGATGAACAGTTATCGGTTGCAGCCGATCCTGTTTTTGACTATATGGGAATTGATGAACTTGAAAAAGCCATTAAGGAGTCTGAAAAAAGTATGATGAAGGCAGCTAAGGAAATGGAGTTTATTGAAGCAGCTCGATATCGTGATCAGATTGAAGATTTGAAGAAACGACTCAAAAAAATCCAGCATTTATAACAATTTGATGCTTAAATTCGCTACATGTAAATCCCTTTGGCACGATTTGTGCAAAATCTATCATATCACGCAATGAAAACTATATTATTATCCATAATTGCTATGTATGCCTTTACTGCAAAAGCCAGTGAAAGTACAAGGATTGCCAATGCAATACAGACAGCCAATACTGCTGAATTAATTCAAATGTTTAATTCGAGCATTGAGTTGGTGACCCCAGCTTCTTCTGGTGTAAATACAAAAGAACAAGCTAAAATTGTATTGGATAATTTTTTCAAAAATCATCCACCGGTTAAAGCCACAGTAACTCACGAAACGAATGGTACAACCAACAGTATGATTGTGATTAGTCTGGTGACCAAAAATGGTACATTCAGAATATCTGTTTCCGGTACATATAAAGCGGGCACTTTCCTGATTAATGAATTTAAAATAACTCAGGCATAATACCTGAAATGTTTTATATGTCGTCGGTAAACAGGTGCAATAGAAAAGTTAAAAACATAAGTTTGTTCTAAACATAAATTCGTTTAAATTGAAAGTACTGCTTTAATTTGCAGTACTTTTTTTATGGTTCAAAATTTAGAAGATATCAGCCAGTTACCGGAGGTCCTGAATATAATCCAACAAGCGCTGAAGGAAGATATTCGTGGTGGCGATCACTCTTCACTTTCGTGTATCAGTGAAGATAAAATAAGCACAGCAAGATTGATATTTAAAGATGAAGGCGTAGCTGCCGGTATGTCAATTGCGTTTGCAATACTTCGCTTAAATGATCCGGATATAGAAATTCAGGCCTATATAAATGATGGTGAAAAAGTTAAATTTGGAGATATAGGTTTTGAAGCAAAAGGCAAAGCATTAGGGTTACTGAAAAGCGAGCGACTTCTGCTGAATATCATGCAAAGGTTGAGTGGAATTGCAACCGTCACCTCTAAAGCTGTCGAAAAAATTGGTTCAAATCCTACAAAAGTGTTGGATACAAGGAAAACGACCCCAAATCTAAGAATATTGGAAAAATGGGCAGTTAAGGCCGGCGGGGGACACAATCACCGATTCGGATTATTTGATATGATTATGCTAAAGGATAATCATGTGGATGTAGTTGGTGGCATATCGAATGCAATTCGAAAAGCAAAGGAGTATTTAAACGCCAATCAGCTCAATCTGGGTATAGAAGTTGAAACAAGAAATCTGGAAGAAGTCAAACAAGCCCTTGAAGAATTGCCAATTCAGAGAATTATGCTGGATAATTATAGTCCGGAAAGGGTGGCTGAAGCAGTGCAGTTAATAGCAGGAAGAGTTGAAACCGAGGCATCTGGCGGTATTACCTTAGATAATATTGAAGAATATGCCAAAACAGGAGTTGATTTTATCTCTTTAGGTATGTTGACGCATTCTGTTAAGTCTCTGGATATCAGCTTTAAAATTAAATTATAAGCAATTATTTGATTTTTTTGTTACATTTGCATTATGTTGAAACGAATATTACTACTTTGTACAATTTTGTCATCTGTAGCGGCCAGTGCCCAGTTTACAATTGATGATGACACGCTTTATGCTTATGGCTATGTAGCTGCCAGTTCATCAGGTTTTGCTGATGTTTATGGACACACTAAAGTTAGACATACCGGTATTGGAAGTGAAACCATTAAATGGGTTAGAACAGATAATACATTACCTGATGCTGAATGGACTTCGGCAGTTTGCGATATTATCAGTTGTAGAGGACCACAGGAAGATACGGGTTCTTTTCAAATTTCGGGTGATGACAGCGGCGTTTTGTCTTTCCACTTTTATCCTAAAAACATAAGAGGAAATGGTTCAATGACTGTTAAGTTTTACAGAGCTGATAATCCTCTTGAATTTTCTGAGGTAGTAATTATCTGTCAGGCATGGAAGGAACTTTCTTTAAATAATGAAAGTGCTGGCTCATTCCTCGTTTATCCTAATCCAGGCAAAGACCAGCTATTAATTCAATCAACTTTTGCTACTGCAAAAATTGAAATTTTAGACTTGAATGGCAGAGTTGTTTTGACTACCCAGTATGAAGCAGGCAAAACAATAGATATCTCGGCACTTTCCAGCGGCTTATTTACCATACGATTGGTTGCCGATAAGCAAGTTTTAGTTCAGACATTCATTAAAGAATAGAACAATATAAATTTTAGAAAAGCAGCTTTAGGGCTGCTTTTTTTATGCGTTATAGAATTTATTTTTGGGTTAAATGGTTTGAAATGAAATGAACTAAATTAAGTCCATTCTTCTTTAGTGTGTTTGATTTTTTCCCAAAGCTTGTCCTTGAGTTTTTGGATATTAAGACCAGTAACTGCACTAATAAAAAGTGGATTTAATGATTTTAAATCTTTTTTCATCAAAGTCATTAATTCCTCGTCGAGCATATCACATTTAGTAATGGCTACTACGCGATCTTTTTCAAGTAGTTCAGGGTTAAAAAGTTCGAGTTCTTTTAAAAGAATTTTGTATTCTTTTTTAATATCACTTGAATCTGCCGGAATTAAAAACAGAAGTACGGCATTTCTTTCAATATGTTTGAGGAATCGGTGCCCGAGGCCTTTTCCTAAGTGAGCATCTTCGATAATACCTGGGATATCTGCCATTACAAAAGAGCGATAATCGCGGTATTGCACCATGCCCAGATTTGGGGTCAGGGTAGTGAAGGGATAATTAGCGATTTCGGGTTTTGCAGCAGATACTACAGAAAGCAATGTTGATTTACCGGCATTTGGAAATCCAACCAGACCGACATCCGCCAATATTTTTAATTCGAGAATGATCCAGCCTTCAATACCATCTTCTCCCGGTTGTGCGTAAGTAGGAGCTTGATTGGTAGAGTTTTTAAAATTGGTATTTCCCAAGCCGCCTCTTCCACCTTTGTAGACTACTTTTTCCTCGCCATCCTGAGTAATTTCGAGGAGTATTTCGCCGGTTTCAGCGTCGCGGGCTATGGTACCCAATGGTACTTCGAGTATTTCATTTTTACCTGAAGCACCTGTACAAAGAGCAGATCCACCGGGTTCGCCATTGGCAGCATGAATGTGCTTGCGGTATTTAAGGTGCAAAAGAGTCCAAAGCTGAGCATTACCTCTTAATCGAATATCACCACCTTTTCCTCCATCACCACCATCAGGTCCGCCTTTAGGCAATCCTTTGGCACGATGAAAATGCGCACTGCCTTTACCTCCTTTTCCGCTACGGAAAAAGATTTTGACATAATCTATAAAGTTACTTTCCAACATGGATAAGAGTAGCTATTAGCTTCCTCTATTAACGATTTTTTTCTACTATTACGGAACTCAGGCGATCGAAAATCTCTTCTTTGCTGCCAACGCCGTTAATGCTGTGAAATTTGCCTTGTTTGTTGTAAAAATCGGCAGCCACAGCAGTTTGTTCATTGTAAACATTGATACGGTTGCGGATAATGGATTCGTCTGTATCATCGGCTCTTCCGCTATCCTGACCTCTCAATAACAAACGTTTGATTAACTCTTCTTCATCAACCTGTAAAGCTAACATCAGGCTGATGGAGGTGCCCATCGATTCGAGGAAATTATCCAAAGCAATGGCTTGAGCAGTTGTTCTTGGAAAACCATCAAATATAAAACCTTTAGCTTCAGGATATTTTTTGACCTCAGCTTCCAGCATATTGATTGTGACTTCATCCGGAACCAGATTGCCTTTGTCCATATAGGATTTGGCGAGCAAGCCCAACTCAGTGTTGTTTTTGATATTGTATCTAAAAATATCACCTGTTGACAAATGAACCAGTTTAAATGCTTCAACGAGCTTTTCAGACTGGGTGCCTTTACCTGCCCCCGGAGGGCCGAATAAAACGATATTTAACATTTTACCTTTTATTTTTTTTGACCTAAGCCTGCAAAAATACGCCCATTTGCGGATAATTGTATATTTGAAGCCCGATTTATCATAATTTTGCCCAAATAATTTCAAGCCTCATTGAAAAAAATACTTATCGTCGTTGGAACACGACCAAATTTTATTAAAGTTACCAGATTTAAAGAAGTAGCCAGGAATCATCCTAATCTGGAAGTCAAATTCGTTCATACCGGACAACATTTTGATCAAAAAATGAGTCAGGTTTTTTTCGACCAGTTTGATTTAAGACCCGATTTTATGTTGAACATAGGTCAGGGAACACCAAATACTCAAATGGCCAATGTTATGCTTGGTCTTGAAAAAGTTTGTCTGGATTATCAGCCTGATTTACTGATGGTTGTCGGAGATGTGAACAGCACTTTTGCCGCTGCACTCACTGGCAACAAAATGGGAATTAAAGTAGCACATCTCGAAAGTGGACTCAGAAGTTTTGACAGGGATATGCCTGAAGAAATTAACCGGCTTCTGACTGATGAAATTGCGGATTTGTTCTTTGTAACAGAGCAAAGTGGTATCAGCCATCTTGAAACTGAAGGCAAACCAAAAGAGCATATTCATTTTGTTGGTAATACAATGATAGATAGTCTGGTGAAGTTTGATGAAGAAGTACAAAAAAGCTCTGTGCTTTCGGATATGGGCCTTACAAAAGGTACTTATGTTTTGATGACCATGCACAGACCAAGTAATGTCGATAAAAAGGAGGGACTTGAGGTTTTGATAGAAATGATAAAGAGTATCACTTCTAATTATAAACTGGTTTTTCCTATACATCCGCGAACAGTTGCAAAACTTAAAGACTTTGATTTGTGGGCTAAAATTGAAAATCTGGATGGACTTATATTCAGCGAGCCTTTGGATTATTTTGCCTTCCAGAAATTGACCGCTGATAGTGCATTTGTGGTGACTGACAGTGGGGGTATTCAAGAAGAAACAACTTACAGAGGCATACCATGCCTGACACTCCGAAATAATACTGAAAGACCAAGTACAATAGATATCGGAAGTAATGTGCTTGTTCAATATACTTTGAAAGATCTGGAAACAGAAATTCAAAAAATCCAGAATGGAACATTTAAGAAAGGTGGTATTCCTCCTTTATGGGATGGAAAAAGTACAGATAGGATTCTGAAGATATTAGATTCTATTCTTTGATTTTTTTTCTCAGTATTACCAGCAACATCAAGGCCATTAAAATTTGAATTTGTGCAAAGCCAATGGCTATCCATTCATATTTTAAATCAAAACCCAGATGTGAGAGATTGAAATATTTGGAGGTGTTGTGCTGAGAAACAAATTGCAGGTAATAACTGCCTGACAGCAGGAACAACCATGATGACCAGTGGTTGAGGAGATATAATACAGCCGGCATTGCAATGATGAAGTATTGCTCACTGATAGCAGGAGAAAACGCCAAAATTGTAAGAAGGTAAATTAAGATTAATTCAAGCAGATTTCTGTGCCTTGCTTTGTATCCAATGGCTATAATTAAACCTAGCCAAAGAGGTTTGTAAGAACTGCCAAACGGAACATTCTTTAAGCTTTCAAAATCAGTTAAGAAATTGGGAAACAGTAGTTCTCCAAGTTTATAAATAAGCGTTTGACCATGATTGAGCTGATAGCCGATGACATTGGTTTTTATCTCAGGCCATGCACTAATAAATGGCAAGAAACCAATAGCAAAAATCAATGGAGGCAGAACCAGGAACTTAATTTTAGTACTCAGGGAAAGGTCGCTGCGAAACAGAAATAACAATGGGAGAAAAGCCAGAATATGTTTAATTGAAAGTGATAAACCCAATAGTAAGCATGCTTGTAAAACACGGCCATTTTGCAATTGACGTATACTTATAAAGCCTAAGGCTAGCGCCATTACATCGAATTGAGAATGGTGTCCGATTAAAATAAGGCTGATTGGATTGAACAAGCCAATTAGTAAACTAAATTGATTATATCCTGATTGATTTAAGGTTTTTAAAAGTAATAGTTCAAATACAAAAAGCAGAGATGCCATGTAACTATGAAACAATACAGGATTATAGCCGCCACCGATTGAAGATAAGTATTTCATGCCAGCACACAGATAGGCCCAAACTGGTCCATAGTTGTATCTTGAGGTTTCTTTATAGAAATTCTGACCCTGAAGGATGTGATCACTAACTATCTCAAAGGATTCAAAATCGTAATTATGGCCTAATCTCGACAAAGCGATGCGGGCTATCCATGCCATAGTGAAAAGGGTTATCTGTATAGGAGGGGTTAAAGATAAACCAGCAAATTTTGGATATTTTAGATAGACAGAATAGATAAAAGCAGATGCAAGTATAGCATTGAGTATAAAGAGTAATTTTGAAATTGACGGCGTGTATAAAAATGAATCATTAGCTTTGAAAACAATAAGGGAAATATTAAAAATTAATATACAGCCAAGCAGAATGAGCCAGGAGAATCTTTTGTTAAAGATCAGCAATCGAAGTTTATTCAAAGATTCTATCATGACATCTGCTGCATAGTTGGCGATTGGTTCCTTCGACATTGCTGATTTTACCTTTAGCATCTTTCATGAGACAAAGTGTATCGCCACAATGTGGGAGGCCAAAGTTATGACCAATTTCGTGAAGTGCAACATTTTTTAGTCGCTGCAATTTGACTGTATTGGATACATTATTTTTCAATCTGAAATCAGAAATCACGCAGGATCTTCCAGGGCATCTTCCTAGTCCAAACACCCCCCAATCTTTATGATTCTTAACAGTGCAGGAAATGTCGTACGAGGTAACAGCCATGAGTATATCAATTGAATCACTTCTAGCGCTATCCAGGAAATTTAGAATGCTGTCGGCTCGGTATCTGTTTCTTTCCGGATTAAATGCATTTTGAGGCATTTTGGCAGGAGGGAGCACAACGCATTTACATTTATAGAAGTCTTCAATTTGTTTACAAAGCAAAGACATTGGGATTGTATTTTCTGCTTCGAGAGAAACGATTCCAATTGTAGATTTTTCAGTAGCAGTTGGTGTTAACTGAGAGCAGGAAAAAAGAAAAATCCACGGCAGTAGTCTCAAAAGCATTGTTTCGCAATTTCGACTATTGTCGTGGATTTTACAAAAGGCTTATTACTTAGAGTCGTTGCAATTGAAAGACTTAAGCAACATCTTTACGATGGTTTCTTTTTTAACGTTGTGGTTTTCGAGAACCTGAGTATGATTAGACAAATTTCTAATCAAAAGAGCTGACAGGCCCATAGAGTTCACCATATCAAGCACCAGCTCAGAGAATTCATCAATTTCGTTAGACGTTTTATTTTGAACGAATTTAGATAGAATAGAGCTTAGGTATTTGACTTCAGCTTTTTTGTACGGCATGTAAATTTCCTCGAACGGATTGTTCAGGTCGAGGATGTTTTCATTTGACAAACTGGTTAAACGAATGAGATTAGCATAAATTTGAGTTCTGTTCCACAAATATTTGCAAATTTTCACATCGTTATCCGGCATATCAGATAAATCGTGCTGCACTTTGTTGAGGCCAATCGTCAATTGATTATTGACAACTTGAATAAAGAGTTCTTCCTTGTTTTTGAAATAGTAATACAAAGCAGCTTTATTGAAACCAATAGCATCGCCTATTTCGTCGAGAGTCGTTTTGTTATAACCAAATTTTATAAAACACTCCGTTGATTTCTCAAGGATTTCCTTACGTCTGGAATCATTAGTAGAAGGCCTTCCAGGTTTCCTTTTCTCAATTTTTGTTTCTGTTGGAGTTTCCATTTCTCACATTTATCATCAAATACAATGCCAAATATTAAAAGATTATTGTGGAAACTTAATTATTTTTTTGTATGAAATTACTTAAATTTTGATGAATTTATATTTATTTTGCGTGGGCAAAAAGCACATTTATAAAAGTAAGATGGGATGGTTTAATTTTTTCACACAAGAGTTGGCTATAGACCTTGGTACGGCTAACACGCTTATCATTCATAAAGATCAGGTTGTAGTTGACGAACCATCCATAATTGCCATTGAGCGCAGCACTGGAAAAGTGATTGCTATTGGTCATGAGGCCATGCAAATGTATGGCAAGGAAAATGACAATATTAAGACAATACGTCCTTTGAAAGATGGTGTTATAGCGGATTTTCAGGCCGCGGAGCACATGATCAGAGGGATGATTAAAAAAATAAACAAGACTGGAAAAACATTTTCACCTCAGTTGAGAATGGTCATTTGTATACCTTCCGGGATTACAGAAGTTGAAAAGCGCGCAGTTAAAGACAGTGCCGACAGGGCAGGTGGTAAAGAAGTTTATATGATACATGAACCAATGGCCGCAGCTGTTGGTATTGGTATTGACGTTACTGAACCAATGGGTAATATGGTCATTGATATCGGTGGTGGTACAAGTGAAATTGCCGTTATTGCACTTGGAGGTATTGTTTGCGACCAATCAATTCGTGTTGCAGGTGACGAATTCAATATGGATATTTCTGAGTACATGAAGCGCCAGCATAATTTGCTTTGCGGTGAACGTACTGCTGAGAAAATAAAAATCAATGTTGGTTCAGCTTTAACCGAACTGGATAATCCGCCTGAAGATTATGCTGTTTATGGCAGAGACTTAATGACAGGAATTCCTAAACAGGTATTTGTGTCTTATTCTGAAATTGCACTCGCACTTGATAAATCTATTGTCAAATTGGAAGAAGCAATTTTAAAAGCTTTGGAAAATACGCCACCTGAATTAGCTGCAGATATTTATCAAACAGGTATCTACCTGACTGGCGGTGGTGCTTTGCTCAGAGGCCTTGATAAGCGTCTGGCTGCTAAAACCAAATTGCCCGTGCACATAGCCGAAGACCCGCTTCGTGCAGTTGTAAGAGGCACTGGTATAGCATTGAAAAATATTGGCAAATTCAAGTTTTTAATGAATTCCTGATAAATGAATTCCATATTCAAGTACTTAAGAAGCAAGTCTCATGTCCTTTTGTTTCTACTGCTTGAAATATTGTCTATCGTTGCTATCATTCGATTTAACTCTTATCAATCTTCATTTTATTACGCCAATACGCGCACATTGAGCTCTAAAATGCACGAAGCCAATAATTCTATTTTTGATTATTTCGCTCTATTTGATAAAAATCAGGCTTTGTTTAATGAGAATCTTGAATTGAGAAGACAGCTTAAATCTAATTATGTAGTTGAATCTAAAGCTGTGTTCGAAGTGAACGATACGATATACAAGCAGCGCTATAAGTATTATCCAGCACAGGTAATCACTAATTCTACAAATCGGCAAAACAACTTCATAACCATTAACAGAGGCACCAGTTCGGGTGTTCAAATTGGAATGGGTGTTTTTAGTCCTGATGGTATTGTTGGTACAATTACTGAAGTGTCCGAAAACTATGCTATCGCATCGTCTGTTTTAAATATTAATGGATTTAAACTGGTGCCAAAAATAAAAGAGCTCAATTATACCCGTGGCACAATAGTATGGGATGGTAAAGATCCAAATTATCTTGAATTAAAAGAGATAAATAAATATGAGCCCTTAAAAGTAGGTTACCACATTGTAACCAGTCCGTATTCAAAGAATTTTCCTGAAAATATACCAATTGGAATAATTGAAAGAATTGAAAAAAATTCAAAGGAAACTTACTACCGTATCAAAGTTCGTTCTGCAGTGAATTTCGGTAAAATTCAAAATGTTTATGTCGTCATTGATATGTTTAAGGATGAAATTGATAAGCTTGAAAAGAAGGTTGAAGAACAGCAGAAGAAGACCAAATGATTGTCAGTATTCTTAAATATCTGGGGTTATACATATTTGTACTACTGGTACAGGAGTTTATATTGAAAAACCTGTTTATTGGAAATACATATTCTTTTTTGGTGCAACCACAACTGATTATTATGTTCTTGTTATTTCTGCCTGCTTCCATGTCGCATACCTGGATGATTTTTGTGTCATTTCTTGCAGGTTTTATATTTGATATCAATTTCGAATGTTGGGGTGTGCACTCTGCTGTCAGTACATTTGTAGGGTATGTCAGGTATTATGCCACTAAAGAAGTTGAGAATGTCATTGCAGCGCGCGATGAAGAAAATCAAATCTGGACATCCAAAAAAGGAGCCAACTGGAAATGGACCTATTTCCTCACTTTTATTGCGATTTATCATTTTCTCTATTTGTTTTTAGAATCATTCGGTCGCAACTTTTTTACCAGACTGATGCCAGCGTTTATCAGCAGCACAGTCATTACATTTTTTCTGGTATTGATATTTGAAAATTTACTCTATAAACCTGCACGCAACTAGGTTATGGAAAAGAGCAACAGGTTATATGTGTTTCTTGGTGCATTGGTTCTTGTCGGAATCATTTTCATTACCCGTTTGTTTTTTTTGCAGATAATAGACACTTCTAATTATTACAAAGCACAGGCTTATGGTTCTAACGAGATAACAATTTATCCTGCCCGTGGGACAATTGTAGATCGTTATGGAAAATTGCTTGTATATAACGATGCCAGTTATGATTTAATGGTTGTGCCTCAGAAAGCTAAAGATTTTGATAAAGCGGCTCTCTGCAAAGAATTAATGATTGACACAACCGAATTTAATAAGCGCCTTAAGAAAGCAGCTCGTTACAATCCCAGGGAAGCATCTGTAATTTACAAAAACCTGCCATTTCATTTATACACCCGATTACAGGAAGTGTTGTACCAGTTTCCTGCATTTTATATTGAAACAAAAATTGACAGAAGATATAACATCAATGGAGCAGCTCACTTATTAGGTTATATGGGTGAAGTCAATGAAAGAGAACTTGAAAAAGATAAGTACTACAAGCCAGGTGATATCAAAGGGATTACCGGGCTGGAGAAATCTTACGAAACTTTTCTGCGTGGTATAAAGGGAAAGAAAGTAGTATTGGTTGATAAGTTCAGTAAAACACAGGGCAGTTTTGCCGGAGGTAAATTTGACAGTTTGCCAACTGCAGGAGAAAACATTATTTCTTCTGTAGATTTGGATTTGCAGGTATACGGTGAACAGTTGCTTGCAAATAAGACAGGCTCAATTGTTGCCATAGAACCAGGTACCGGAGAAGTTTTATGTTTGATTAATAATCCGAATTACGACCCAAATCTGCTTGTAGGTCAGCAAAGAAACAGAAACTTCAGTGCATTGTTATTAGACCCGAGTAAGCCACTTTTTAATCGTGCCTTAAAAGCACCATATCCACCTGGCTCAACTTTTAAAACAGTTCAGGCATTAATAGCATTACAGGAAGGTGTATTGACACCGGCTACGCGATATCCTTGTCATGGTGGTTATCACATGGGTTCAATAACTGTTGGTTGTCACCCGCATGCTTCACCGCTGGATTTGGAAAATAGCATTGCCAAAAGTTGTAATGCTTATTACTGTTATGTTTACAGAAGTGTTTTAGACAATCCAAAGTATCCAAGTGTTCAGGCGGCCTACACTCAATGGACAAAGTACTTAAACAGTTTTGGAATTGGTGTGAAAACCGGAATTGATTTACCTGAAGAGTCTTCAGGAATAGTGAAGAAATCAAATTATTTTGAGCGTGTATTTGGTAAAAACTGGAGATCTTCCAATGTGGTTTCAATATCGATTGGACAAGGAGAAATTGGTTTGACTCCTTTGCAAATGGCCAATGTTGCTGCCATTTTAGCCAACAGAGGCTATTACTTTACACCACATGTTATACGAACAATCGGAGATAAAAATATTGTACCGGATGATTTTAAGAAAAAGCACTATACACTAATAGACAGAAGGCACTTTGATTCAGTTATTGCCGGTATGGCAAAAGTTTGTATCCCTGGAGGTACAGCAGGAAGAACTGGAATTACAGGCATTGAAATATGCGGTAAAACAGGAACAGCACAAAATCCTCATGGTAAAGACCACTCTATATTTATAGCTTTTGCACCAAGGCATAATCCAAAAATTGCTATATGTTGCATCGTTGAGAATGGCGGTTATGGAGCAGACTATGCAGCACCTATTGCCAATTTGCTGATAGAACGCTATCTGGCTACAGATAAGACAGCACCTAGTAGCAAACCTGAAATGCAAAAACGAATGTTAACTGCTAATTTAACCGGTGCTAAAATCAGTGCATCAGATTCATTGAAAGCCTTAGCTAATAAACCTAAATAATTTGGAAGAAAAAATACATATCGATTGGTTGAGTGTAATTCTTTACATCATTATAGTGTTGTTTGGAGCGATGAATATATATTCAGCTAACAGTGGATTGGATGAACCTTTAAGTCTCGATTTTTCTAAAGAATATGGCAAGCAGGTTATTTGGATTTCAATCAGTGCAATTGTTGTATTTTTAATACTCCTGACAGATTACAAGTTTTTTAATTTTTCTGCTTACGGTATTTATGTCATCATTATTGGGATGCTTTTGGTATTGCTGGCAACAGGGTCATTTAACAAAGGGGCTCAGGCCTGGTTTAAAATAGGTGCTTTTAAACTACAGCCCAGTGAATTTGCAAAGTATGCAACTGCTCTGGCTTTGGCAAAATTCCTTGGGACATTTGATATTAAGTTTGAAGGCAAACGCAATCAGCTGATTTGTTTTGGTATCATTTTACTGCCAATGCTTTTAACTTTATTACAGAATGACACAGGTTCTGCATTGGTATTTACCTGTTTTATTCTTGTGCTGTTCAGAGAAGGCCTTTCTGGCTGGTGGTTGGTATTAGGATTTTATCTGATTACAATTTTTGTGTTGACAATCTTGATACCATCCTGGTACATACTGTTGTTTTTATTGGTTGTTTTAGGAGCCATCTTTTATTTTTTCAGAAAGCAGAAACAATTGGTTTTTGTTTCAGTGCTTATTTTTCTGGCTTCTACTGTTTATACTATTGGATTAGATTTCGCCTTTTCGAAAATTTTAAAGCCCCACCAACAACAAAGAATACTGGTAACATTAAATCAGGATGTTGATGAATACTACGTCAATAAGCAAAAGGGTTTTAGCTTTTTTAAGTTTGAAAAGAAAGCAGACGAGAAAAAGAGTGAATCGAAGCGTGACTACAGTTATAATGTCAGACAATCAAAAATCAGTATTGGAGCAGGCAGATGGTTTGGCAACGGATTTAACAATGGTACTCAAACCAAAGCTAAACTTGTACCTGAACAACATACGGATTTTATCTTCTGCACAGTCGGAGAGGAGTGGGGTTTTGTTGGTTCGACAATCTTTTTGATCGTGTACCTGGTTTTTATAGGTCGGATTTTTTTCCTGGCTGAAAGGCAAAAGAATATATTTTCACGGGTATTTGGCTATTGCACAGGATCCATTATTTTCTTTCACTTTTTTATCAATATTGGAATGGCCATTGGGGTATTACCTGTAATAGGTATACCGCTTCCATTTATGAGTTATGGAGGTTCTTCGCTAATAAGTTTTAGTATGTTGTTGTTTACATTCTTAAAGCTAGATGCCAATCGCATCAACGAAATTTCAAGATTGTATTAGAGTAAATGTGTTCGGTCATTTGCTTTTATGATATCAAAATGACGACCATTGTATTCCAGTTCATACAGACATAAATTGTCGTGTTGCCATCTTTCCATTTCTTTAAGAGGTACACCTGTCAAAAGGCATAAAAAGCTCCTTAATGCCCTGCCATGCATGCAAATTAAAACGTGCTCTTCGTTAGTTTTTGACATCAATAGTTGCATGCCTTTCGCCTGTCTTTCATACATTTCCAAAGGCGTTTCTCCCTCATCAATAGCAGAATTCACATCACCATTACTCCATTGTCT
The DNA here is from genome assembly GCA_963169345.1 of Bacteroidota bacterium. Classification (GTDB taxonomy): domain Bacteria; phylum Bacteroidota; class Bacteroidia; order NS11-12g; family UBA955; genus JABMMZ01. The sequence goes on along the minus strand of CAUJCT010000030.1, from coordinate 40,255 downwards.
GATAATTTTATCATACATCAAAGCCGTTTCAGGACTACTTCTTCGTCCTTCCATAATGCCCCAGTTAATTTCATTAAATTCTTCGAGTGGAGTATGTCCAATGCCTTTGTCGATAAAACCCTCAACACTTTGAATGGCTCTTTTGAGTTTTGAGGTGTAAATATGATGGTAATTTTGTTCTTTATAGAACTCATAAAATCTGGAGGCTTGCCATCTTCCGGTTTCATTCAGGTCGCTGTCAATTCCACTGCCTTGAATGATACCTTGTTTATTGAAGTCAGTTTGTCCATGTCTAATCAAATGAATGGTTTTTCTTATCTTCGCGCCTTTAAATTCCGTAATAATGTCCATATTCTACGATCCTGCAAATATACGCTTAGATTGGCTCAATGACTACTGTAGAAATACCATGGTAGAATATTTGGGAATAGAGTTTATTGAGTTAGGAGAAGATTTCTTAAAAGCGAAGATGCCTGTAAATGAAAGAACAGTGCAACCCCTGAGAATGTTAAACGGTGGAGCAAGTCTGGCAATGTCTGAATGTGTTGGAAGTATGGCTGCTAACCTGGTTTTTGACCGAACAAAGTATGTGGCACTTGGCCTGGATTTGAACGGCAATCACTTGCGCCCGGTTATGGAAGGCAATTGGGTTTATGCTATTACGCGTCCAATTCACATTGGTACTACTACCCAGGTTTGGGAAATAAGAATAGAAACGGAAGATGGCAAACTGGCGCATATCAGTCGGTTAACGATGGCTGTTAAGTCAAGAGACTAGTGAATAATCAGGTTTTTTTCAGATTGCCCAATCAGTCTCAGGTACTGCAAATTCAGCAGGATTCAAGCGGGCTGGATAGCTTTGTTATCAGAGGTTTTAATCCTAAACTTGATATTGATCGAATTCAGGGTAAAATTAAGCCAGTAGGGGTTTCAGAAGTTAAATCATGTGTAAGTACCTGGAAACCGGGACAAGTTCAACAAGTCAATTTGGTGGACTATCGAAAGTTGGTAGACTTGTGTATTGAGAAAATTCAAGAGGGAGAATTCGAAAAGCTTGTACCAGCGAGACAGAAGTTGATTGAATCAATGATTCAGCCTGCTGAGCTGTTCGAGCAATTATTATCCCACTATGAAAAAGCTTTTGTTTACATGTTTCATTTTAATGGAATAATCATGATAGGAGCAAGTCCTGAAACCTTAATGGTTAGGGAGGGAGATACATTGAAAACAGAAGCATTGGGAGGTACTTTGACACATGGCGTTTATTCGGATAAGGAAAGTATAGAGCATTTACATATAGTTCGCTATATCACCAGCAAATTGAAGGAACTGGAATACGAATTTATTCAGATGCCAACCATACCGCGCAAAGCAGGTCCGGTAGAGCATTTGAGCACCGGGTTTCAATTAAAATCAAAAGGATTGTCAGAGGATTTGGCATTAACAGAATCGCTACATCCTACTCCTGCAGTTTGTGGTTTGCCATATCAAAAAGCTTTGGATTTTTTGCAGCAATCAGAAGGGATGGACCGAGCTTATTACAGTGGGTATCTTGGACCGGTTTACGCCAACGGAAATTTTGAGTTGTTCGTCAATTTAAGATGTGCTGAAATTTATGATGGACATTACAAACTCTTTGCAGGAGCAGGGGTTAATGCATTGAGCCAGGCAGAGGATGAATTCCAGGAGACGGAGAATAAAATGCAGACCATTGCTCAATGGTTGAAATGAACTAATTTTGCAACAAATTCCAATTCATGTTACTCAGGTTTCTATTTAAAATTTTAATCATTTACGCTATTTGGCAGATTATACGCATGATGCTTTCTGTAAAGAAGACACAGCAGAATATGCATGAAAAAATGGAGGAAATGAACCGAGATATGAACGCCCGTAGTTCGAACAATAGTAAGAGCAAGGATGATGGAGAGGGTGAGTATATAGACTACGAGGAGGTAAAATAAAAAAGGCTCCCGTCAGGAGCCCTTTTCAAAATGTATTTATATTAAATATTAAAAATCGTCTGGATCAAGAACGACAGGGTCACGCATAATGACAGCAAGTTCTTTGATGATTTCTTTCACCATTCGATCGATGGCAATTAAAATCTGGTCGGTACCTTTAAATCCTCTTGTGGTGTTGGAATAATACTCAACATAGGTTTTAATAGGCTTTTCCGTTCCTTTTTCAACTGTATTATGAACGAAATTGGTGAATTTATATTTGTATTTTTCCTCTTTCACCCGAATTTCAATTTTAAAAGTGATAGTTCCCCATTGTTGTTTGGTGAATTCGTTAGTCCTAACGTAGAGAGGAACGGTAGGGCGAATGATAATACGTCCATTTTCACCATCCGGTTTAAAGTCTTCAACTAAAATATCCTTCGGAAAGACGTTATCTTTAGGGTTTTTGGATTGTCTGTAATCTTTGATGTATTTTTTCATCAGATAGAGCTTGGCTCTCCAGTAAAGGGAGTCAATTGTACCTCCATCGTATACATCATTTTCAAGAGGTGTAAATGGGACAACACCTATATAAGTGATCAAATCCGTAATGGTATCCATTGGCGGTTTGAAACGCTCATACTTTTTATAGGTAGTTGGCATCATGGATGGGTCGGGGCCGGAAGTTGTAACGACAGACTCAGAAAATGAAGAATCTGAGTAAGACGTAGAGTCAAAATTGTATTCCGTACCAAAAGGATCGCTTCCAGGTTGTGCAATAGCACTCATGAATAGTGAAGTGAAAGCAACTAAAAGTAAACTTCTCATCGTTGTGTATAGTAACGTATCTCGGCTCATCTTATTACAAATAGAGTACCAATTTTTTTTATGAAGGGCAAATGTAGTAAAATCGTCGATATTTTTGTAATTGTTTTTTCGCAAGTATTACCTTTGTGAATTGACATGTATAAATATTCTATAGGACTTCTTTGTTTATCGATATTGCTCATTTTCAGCAACTCATGTAAGCACAAGCAAATTGACAAAATGCCAAAGCTACAGCCGGTTAACCATACTTATTCCAATTATGACTCAATCGAGTTAAAACACCTGCATTTGGATTTAAGTGTCGATTTTGAACATAAAAAACTTAAGGGTAAAGTGGTTTTGGAGATCAATAACCCCTCAAATTGCCATTTTTTGATTTTAGATACCAAACAATTGGAGATTGAAGACGTGAAACTTGAAGATTCTGTATCAACTGCATGGAGTTTGGGCGATGAAGATAAAATACTGGGGCGGGCATTGGTTATAGATTTGGCAAAAGGTACCAAGAAAGTAGCAGTCTACTACCATACAGATCCGGAAGCAGAAGCTTTGATGTGGCTGTCTCCAGAGCAGACTTTAGGTAAAAAGCATCCATTTTTATTCACTCAAAGCCAGGCAATATTAGCCAGAACCTGGGTGCCCTGCATGGATGTACCGGCAGTCAGGTTTACTTATTCGGCTGATATTACTTGTGATAAGCAGTATCTGCCTTTGATGAGTGCGTCTAACAATTTTAAAAAGAACTCTTTGGGTAAATATCATTTTGATATGCCACAACCTATTCCAAGTTATTTGCTGGCACTTGCTGTTGGTAATATTCAATTTAAAAGTCTGGGAGAAAATTGTGGTGTGTTTGCCGAACCGGAAATGTTAGATAAGGCAGCAAAAGAGTTTGTTGATCTTCCTAAAATGATTTCAGCAGCAGGAGAATTATATGGAGAGTACGCCTGGGGCCGTTACGATATACTTGTATTGCCACCAAGCTTTCCGTTTGGAGGTATGGAAAATCCAAGATTGACATTTGCAACTCCTACAATCATTGCGGGTGATAAAAGTCTTGTGTCATTGGTTGCACATGAACTGGCACATAGCTGGAGCGGCAATCTGGTAACCAATCGCACATGGGATGATTTCTGGCTGAATGAAGGATTTACAGTGTATTTCGAAGACCGGATAATGGAGAAAATTTACGGTAAAGATTATGCGGATATGTTAATGTCAATCAGTGTCGGTGAATTAGAACACACACTCGAATCTATGATGGCAACAGCGCCCGGAGATACAAAGCTTAAGTTGAGTCTTAAAGGCCGCAATCCTGATGATGGAGTTTCGGATATTGCTTATGTAAAGGGTGCAATGTTCCTGAAATATCTGGAAGGACTTTATGGCAGAAAGATATTTGATGATTTTCTAAACGCGTATTTCAATCATTTTAAATGGAAGACCGTCACTACAGAGGAATTTATTGCTTATTTTAATAATCACATGTCTAAGTGGCCAAAGATTAAACCAAATCTGGAAGAATGGATTTATGCAATTGGTTTACCTTCTTCTTGTCCAAAAATTAAGAGTAAGGAAATAGAGCGAATAGATGCTATGATTGTTAAAATTCAAAGAGACAGTAGTTTGAAATCTCTTGATACAAGCAGATTTACTACACAACATTGGATGCACTTGCTTAGACACTTCAATCCTGATTCGGTGAAGTCGCTGATGCAGGAACTGGATACAACTTATGGTTTATCCAAATCTACCAACAGTGAAATACAATGTGATTGGTATCTTCTTTGTATTAAAAATGGATATAAAGCAGCTGAACCTTATATGGAACAATATCTGATGACTGTGGGAAGAAGAAAATTTCTTGAACCAATCTACGAAGCATTGACTAAAACACCCGAAGGATTGGAACAAGCCAAACGTATATTCAATCGCGCCGAAAAAGGTTACCATGCTGTTTCTAGAAACACAATCAGAGAGTTGTTGTTTGCAAAATAATTTCTCCAAAATATACGTTGAAAAAGTAATGAGGAATGTTCTGATAGTGTCTGTTGTATTGACTCTGGTCCTGGGATTTACTTATAAGATAAGCCAGGGTCCGATGGTAAGAGTGACAATTGATACCAATAATCCTGATAAATTTAAAAAGGAGTTAAAGCTATTGTTAGAAAAGAATAATTTCAGAGGATTTGCACGTGTCTATAAAAAGGCAATTAAGCTTTACCCTACAGATATTGGAATATTGAATTTACATAAAGAATACATCATTAAAGATTATCAATATAGTGTATTAAGAGATACTATTCCCAAGGGAGTTTCAATGTATGTTACCGCACCGGGTATCAATTGTCAGGAAGGCAAGCTGTCAAAATTTGCAGTTAACAGATTCATAGCAAGGTTAAACTACTACAGGAGGTTGGCAGGTGTTTCTGATTCTTGTACTTTAAATACAAGTCTGAGCGATAAAGCACAGATGACAGCCCATTTCATGCATGTCAATAATACTTTAACACATGATCCAAAGTCGAACATGAAATGTTACAGCAAATATGTAGATGAAGCAGCTCGAAAGAGTAATTTATCCTATGGGTACGGGTTCATAGAGGCTTTAAACGGGCAGATGGCAGAGAATGAAGGAAGCAATGCTGCAGTTGGGCACAGGCGCTGGATTTTAAATCCTTCAAATGATGTGTTTGGTTTTGGCTCAACGGATAAAGCGATGTGTCTGTACGTGATTGATACTGAAAACATAAATGCATCCGGATTAGGTGACGGTTTATATAAAGATACACATTTTGTTGCTTGGCCGGCTGCCGGATATTTTCCTAAAAATCTGATTTACCGACGTTGGTCATTCTCGCTACAGAATGCTGATTTTGCAAATGCTCAGGTAAGTGTAAGTGTAAATGGGAAAGCTGTTAAATTGAGTAAGGAAAAGCCAGCAATTGGTTATGCAATCAATACTCTGGTTTGGAATATCGATTCTGAAATACAGGTTAATAAAACCTATACAATCAAAATTAGTAAAGTCATTGCTCCGGCGTATGGCACTGGTAAACCTGTAACAAAAACATTTACCTATACAATTACGCCATTGGCTATTTCTTTATAAGTAAAGCGACTGATTCTACGTGATGAGTATGAGGGAACATATCTACAGCCCTCACTTTTTTTACAGCATATTGGTCGGCCAGCAAGGCAATATCGCGTGCCTGAGTAGCGGGATTGCAACTGACATAAACAATTTTTTCAGGCAATAATTCTTTGATTTTAGCTACCACATCAGGATGCATGCCGTCTCTTGGTGGGTCGGTTATGATGACTTCAGGTTTGCCATGTTTTGAAATCAATTCATCATTTAAAACAAGCTTCATGTCACCGGCGTAAAATGCGGTATTGTTGATTTGATTCAATTCGGCATTTTCTTTAGCGTCTTTGATAGCTGCATCAACAAATTCAATACCTGTAACGAAACCTGCTTTTTTAGCTACAAATTGCGCAATCGAGCCAGTACCTGTATACAGGTCATATACATTTTCATGGCCTTTAAGATCTGCAAATTCTCTGGTTATTCTGTAGAGTTCGAGTGCTTGCTGGATATTGGTTTGAAAGAAGGACTGAGGACGAATTTTAAATTGAAGTTCTTCTAAAGTTTCAATTAGATAGCCTTTGCCTTTAAAAGTATGAACTTCTAAATCGCTCCAAGTGTCATTTTTCTTTTCGTTAATGACATAACACCATTCAGTTACAGCAGGTAGTTCGGTCATTAAAGCCGGAAACAATTTTTCAGGAATAGAAACATCATTGGTTCCCAGAACAAGAACAAGCATCCATTCGCCTTTGCTGTTACTTCTTAGCATTAGATTGCGCAACATGCCATGTTGTTCTCGAATGTCATAGAAAGTCATTCCAAGTTCAATAGCTTTATGTTTGACTTTATCCCTGATGGTATTGGCCATTTCGGGTGCGAGGTGGCAAATTTCGAGGTCGAGTACTTTATCGAACATGCCAGGAATATGGAAACCTAATGCTGGTAAACGTTTGGGGTTTTCCTTATCGAAATGTTCTTCCCAAGCTTTGTTGCTAAAAGTAAATTCGAGTTTGTTTCTATAGTTGTAGATATTTTGGCAGCCAAGAATTTCCTGAAATTCTTCAACTTCAACTTTAGCGATTCGTTGAAGGTCATCTTTTACCTGACTTGATTTTAGTTCAAGCTGCGCTTTGTAGTTCAGGTGTTGCCATTTACATCCACCACATTTACCGAAATGAACGCATTTTGGAGAGACACGGTTTTCGGATGCTTTGTGTAAGTGAATGAGTTGGGCTTCGGCGTAGCTTTTCTTTTGCTTGTTGACAAGTATGTCTGCTACATCACCGGGCGCGGCGAGAGGTATAAAAATGACTTTACCATCATGGCGTGCAATAGCTTTACCTTCGGCTGCGGCCGTTTCAATAGCAACTGACTCGATGACAAAGGGTTTGAATTTTCTTTTATTAGACAAGATGCGAGGCGACTATTGTTGGATCATCTTGTTGAGGTAGATATTGAATACGGTTGTATCCAGGTAACCGGAGTAAGATTCAATTTTACTGCTATTGGTAAGGTCTTTCCACATAAAAGTATTTGGATATCCGGGGATTCTTGAACCTTTGTTAAGGTAGATACCAAGTTGATCAGAGCTGAGCGTTTGACCATTCACGGTATGGTTACCATTGACTTCAGGATTGAATTTCACGGCAACTGCGTATTCTTTCATCTTATTAACTATAGTCTTATTTTCATAAGTTTGGCGATCCATTACTTTACACCAGTAGCACCAGTCTGTATAGACGTCAACAATAAGTACTTTTTTTTCTTTTTTAGCTTTTGCGTAGCCTTCGGTCATGTTGTACCAGGTGATTTTGTTTGCACTTTCAGTGGAAGTTTCACCTGATGCAGCCTTTTTGCTTTTGCTGGATTTTTTAGCCGATTTTTTAGCTGGTTTAGGTTGCGAGTTGATATAAGTATAGGAACTAATTCCAATGGCTAATGTGCTAATTAGGGACAGGAACAAAATTTTACGAAGCATAATAAAAATATTTATACAAAGTTAACCAAAAATAGGGCCAAAGTCAAGAGGAAGGTGAGGGGAGGTGGTATTTTTAATCTGAAACACCGGAATTATTTTAATACGAATCACCCTGCTAGGGTATCGGGAATTAAAATAATTCCCAATTTTCAATTTCAATTCAAAAAGTTTTCTGCTTATACAATAGAAAATTGATTGGTTTCAGTGGAGTCCTATTGGTAATTTCGTTTAAAAACCGGATATGGAATTAAGGGAGTGTTGGAATTATTTTAATACGAATCACCCTGCTAGGGTATCTGGAATTAAAATAATTCCCAATCTTCAATTTCAATTCAAAAAGTTTTCTGCTTATACAATAGAAAATTGATTGGTTTCAGTGGAGTTCTATTGGTAATTTCGTTTAAAATCCGGATATGGAATAAAGGGAGTGTTGGAATTATTTTAATTTGAAATACCCTGCTAGGGTATCTGGAATTAAAATAATTCGGTTATTGTGATTACCTCACACAAAATTTTCTGCTTCCTCATAAGAAAAATAACACGTTTCAGTAATATGTACTTGTATTTTTAATAAAGAAATAGTACAACTTTTAAATATACTTTTATCATTTCCACATTTTCAATTTGAGTCGTTCAAATCACTAATTCGATCAAATATCTTTTATAAAAAAGAAACCAAAAATCCAATGGGACTTCACGGAAAACCGGATTATTTTTTATAAGTGAACAGGTATTTTTTTCGAATGGTATTTCGAAAATTTGAATTGTTTTAATTTTTAATACCCTAGCAGGGTGTATTACGTTAAAAAAAATCCATTCTGATTCCAATTTCCATATTTCACCGAGCTAAACACAGTTTTGTCAAAAAATTGCGAAACCAATAACAAACATCAAAAGATTGCGTTATATTTGTCTAAACAAGGAAACCTGACGATATGAACAATTCTCTATTAAGATCCAAACTTGACGAGTTCATCAGGAAGTACTATTTCAATCGCTTCCTTCAAGGACTCCTTCTCGGCTCTGGTGGTGTTCTCGCTTTTTTCCTAATAGCCAGCCTGATGGAGTACTTCGGACATTTTGGCTCGGGGATGCGGTCTTTCCTTTTTTTCTCTTTCATTCTGTTTTCAGTTGTCATTATTGGAAGATACATGATCATTCCTCTGATGAACCGCATGGGAATTGGAAAAATTATCTCCTATGAAAAGGCTTCTACAATTATTGGTACCCACTTTCCTGAAATAAAAGACAAACTCCTCAATACGCTTCAACTCGAATCGCAATCTCATAATTCAAGTAACGAACTTTTACTTGCCAGTGTTCAGCAAAGAATCAATACCATGTCTCCTTTCAGATTTGCAAATGCAGTTGATTTAAAGGAGTCGGCGAAAAAGTATGGTAAATATACTTTGTTCCCTATGTTGATTCTCTTCGGTATTTTAGTCTTTCAGAGCAGTATGATTACAAAACCGGCTGAGAGAATTCTTCAGTACGATCAACACTTTGCTAAAGAAGCTCCATACACTTTTCATTTGGTGAATAAGGGGCTCAAAGTGCCTAAAAACACAGATTATACAATCGAAGTGGAGTTGAAAGGTAAATCTTTACCGGCTACTCTGTTTGTCGAACTGGACAAGCATTTAATTAAATTGGAAAGCACTGGTAAGAACAAATTTTCTTACACATTAAACAATTTAACCAGTAACCACATTTTCCATTTTACAGATGGAGAGTACAACTCTGAACAGTATGTACTTGAAGTTCTACCTAATCCTACTCTTCTCAATTTTAAAGTCAGCCTGAATTATCCGGCATATACTAACAGAAAAGACGAAACTCTCAGCAATATTGGGGACTTTACCATTCCTGAAGGCACTTCTGTTGAATGGCATTTTACAACTAAAGATGTTGAATCTTTAGGATTCGCATTTGATAAAGTTGGTGCTCTTGTCGAAAAAGCGGAAAATGTTTTTACAGTTAAGGCTAAAGTCAATGATAATATCAATTATCAGATTACGCTTCAAAACAGGCATATCAGAAATAAAGATACCATTCGTTATTTTATTCAAACGATTCCTGACCGATACCCTGGAATTGCTGCTGAACAAAAGAAGGATTCAATTAACCCTTTCATTATTTATTTTTATGGTAAAGCAGATGACGATTATGGATTAAGTAAACTCAATTTTGTTTATAGAAGTGTAAGTGCAGGACAAGCTCTGAAATATTTGCCCGTTACTATGGGTAGAAGCACAGACGAAATCTTTTATTATATGGTGGATTTACGCACTTTGGGTAATAAAGACGGGGATCAGCTGGAGTATTACTTTGAGGTTTGGGATAACGATGCTGTCAATGGTAAAAAGTCAAGTAAAAGCCAGGTGTTTAGAAGTGCAGCACCAAGTGAAAAAGAATTAAGAGCTGAGTCGGAAAGCGGAAACAGAGCTTTGAAAAGCAAAATGGCTGAAGTAATGAAGGACATTGAGTCTATGCAAAAGAAAGGCAGCGACCTTAAACGCGATCTGATGGAAAGCGATAACATGGACTGGCAACAACAACAGAAAGTCAAAGATTTTATTTCAGAGCAAAAGAAACTTGAACAAAAACTTGAAGAGATTAAGAAAGAAAATCAAGAACTGAATGAAAAACAAAATCAGTTAGATCCCTTAGCTCAGGAATTGCTTAAAAAACAAGAAGAACTCAATAAACTAATAAATGAACTGCTAAGTCCGGAAATGAAAGAGATGATGAAGAAGATGGAGGAGATGCTCAAGCAGCAGAACAAAGAGGGACTTCAGAATCAGTTGGACAAGATGAAATTAAGTAATGAGGAGATTAAAAAGGAATTGGACCGTAGTTTAGAACAATTTAAGCAATTTGAAATTGAGAAGAAAATCAATGAACAAAGTGATGCTTTGAATAAACTTGCTGAGGAACAGAGAGAACTCGCTAAAAAGACAATGGAGAAATCCGAATCAAAAGAGTCTTTGATGAAACAACAGGAAGAGTTGAATAAGAAATTTGAAGATTTAAAGAAAGAAATAAAGGAGACTGAAGAAAAAAATAAAGCACTAGAAACTCCATTGGATTTGCAAAATACTGAACAGGATCAACAGGAAATTCAGCAAAATATGGATGAAAGTTCTGAGGATATTGCCAGTAAGAACAATAAAAAAGCAGGCAGCAAACAGCAAAAAGCTGCTGATAAAATGGATGAACTCGCAGGTAAAATGAAACAATCGCTTCAGAAAGCTCAGGAAAAACAAGATGAAGAAGATTATTACACCCTGCGTCAGATTCTGGAGAACCTGATTGAATTGAGTATTCAACAAGAGGATTTGATGAATAAAATGAAGGAGAATCGTTACTATAGTCCTAAATATGTAGAGTTAAGTGCTAAACAACAAAAGTTAAAGGAGAGTGCAAAAATGGTCGAGGATTCTTTGTTAGCATTAAGTAAAAGACAAATTCAAATTCAAAGTTTCGTCAATAAAGAAATTGCTAACGTCAATTATTACATGAATGAAGCAATTGAAGATTTTAGTAAAGTTCATGTTTCCCGCGGGGTGTCAAATCAGCAATATGTGATGACAAGCCTGAATAACCTGGCATTGATGCTCAGTGAGTCATTGAAAAATATGCAGGAGAGTTTGAAAGAGAAGAAAGGTCAGAATAACTCACAATGTAATAATCCGGGTAAAAAGAAAGGCGGAAAGCAAGGTGGTAACAAACCGAATGGGATGAAGAGTTTACAGCAAATGCAAAATGAATTGAGCAAGCAATTGCAGCAAATGCAAAAGGGTAAAGAGATGGGTAAAAATCCCACTTCTGAAATGTATGCTAAAATAGCCGCACAACAGGAAGCTATCAGAAGAGAGTTGGAGCGTTTGCAGAAGGAATTAAAAGATCAGGGTAAACCTGGCGCTTTGGGTGATTTGGAAAAAACCAGGCAACTGATGGAGCAAATAGAGAGGGATTTGGTGAATAAACAAATTACTCCGGAAACCATGCGCAGAATGCAGGAAATTGAAACACGTATGCTTGAACACGAAAAAGCAGAGCGTGAACAGGAAATGGATAATCAAAGAGAAGCTGAAAAAGCCAAGGAGATTAACAGAGAAATGCCTCCAGCAATTAAAGAGTATCTCGAAAAGAAGGCACGTGAAATGGAATTGTTGCGAAGCGTTCCCAATGAGTTATCTCCATACTATAAAGACAGAGTTAGAGTTTATTTTCAGAAGTTAGGAAATGCCTGAAATCAGAATACTTTGTCTTGAAACTTCTTCTCAGATATGCTCGGTAGCCATTTATAACAATGGGTATATAACCGAAGTAAAGTCTGATAAAATTCAAAATCATGCGGAAGTTTTAATGGGCATGATCAACCAGTGCTGCCAAGAGGCAGGTATTAAACTTTCGGAAATGAATGCACTTGCTATTAGTGATGGTCCTGGTTCTTATACCGGATTAAGAATAGGAAGCAGCACAGCTAAAGGAATTTGTTTTGCATTAAACATCCCATTAATAGCTGTCAGTACGCTTAAAGCCTTAGCCTGGGACGCCGCAAGAAAGCAAGCTGCAGATATATACTGGCCCATGATAGATGCCAGAAGAATGGAGGTTTATCACTGTTTATTTGATAAGGAATTAAAAATGTTGGGAACTGTTGCTAATGGCATTGTCACAGAGCCTGAGTTTATACCGGGCCTAATAAGCGGGCAAACTGTATTAATTTGTGGTGATGGGGCTAAAAAGACAGAAGGCATTCTGGGATTCCCTATATACAATCAATTTCCTGAAGCAGGTTTTCTAACTGAACTTGCACTAGAATCTTATAACAAGAAAGAGTTTGTCAATCTTTCTACATACGAACCTTTCTATCTCAAAGGGGCCAATATTACCCGATAATTAATTTAGTAAGCCAGCGGGGCTGAGAAAGCTATAAAGGACATAGACTTATTTCTTTTAATGGGCAGTGTTTTAATAGCAGATCACCAGGAAAACAGATAAAATAAAAAAGGCCTCTCCGAAGAAAGGCCTTTAGTGAATATCATTTCAATTCAATCTTACTGAATTTTCAGTTCGATAGTATTTTTGCTTTCAGTACCAGCAGTGTAGTTGGTAATGATTCTATCGCGGGAGATACCGAATTTTTCAACCAGGAATTTCACGATTTCATCTACGCAACGGGTGTTAGTAGCAGCATTGTATTTAGAGCTCTTACCAGCAGGTCCGTTGATTACCAATTTCTTGTCTGGGCATTGTTTCATTTTGTCAACAACCTGATAAAGCATAGCTTTCACCTCTTTAGTCAAGCAGCTGCTGCTGATTGTGATAGGAGGGAACATAATGTTATCGCAGTTGCAGCACAATTTGATTTCGATACCATTGCCATCAACCAAAGCACCTGGAGAAGAGTTCAACTCACGGTCTCTGTGGTCAGGAATACCATCACCATCGCTATCAATTGCAGCACCTGTTACAGGGTCAACAGTAGCACCTTTATCAGTGAAAGGCTCCTGGTCCTGGCAATCTGGAACACCGTCCATATCTGAGTCAACAGCCATACCGTTACCATATACCATACAAGAATCCGGAGTTTTGTTATCTTGGTCGAAGCAGTTAGAAACGTGGTCGTTATCATCGTCAACACCAAGGCAATCGGTTTTCTTTTTAATATCAGCGATTTGGTCGTAGATAGATTCTACCGGGCTCAACCAATCGTAGTGTTGAACATTTTTAGAACCAAATTTATAACCTAAGCTGGCGCGGATGAAAGCGTAAGAATCGAACCATCTGTTTTGCCAGATAGCAGTATTGTAAACGTCGATATCATCACTTCTCAACCATGACTGGCGGTATTCAAGACCTAAGTCGAAACTACGGCTTAAGTAATGTTTGAAACCGATACCGTAAGGGATCATGAATTTTCTGTCTTCAAATTTTTCAGTAACAGCTTTACCAAGATTTGGATTTGGTGTACCAGTACCGAAATAAGAAGTCAAATAGTAATCACCCAGAAACAATCTCTGGTCGATGAAGTTAGCTTCAGATTTGTAAGTAGCCTGACCAACACCGGCGAACAAATACATTTGAGTTTTACGCAATGGACGCAAGAAAGAGATGTTACCTAAAGTAAACATACCCTGGATGTTCCATTCCTGAACTTTACTTGTAAACTTGAAATTATCCTTGAAGAGAGTAGGGTTTTGCAAGTCTCTTTGACCTCTGAGCTTAGAGTAGTCAAATTCAGCTCTGATTGCAAAAGTTTGAGAAACTGAATACTTCACGAAAGGAGCGAATGACCAGCCAAGTTGTTTCTTGTCGGCATCACCATAGAAAACTGAAGTACCAGCCAATAAACCAGCGGTCCATTTTTTGGCTCTTCTGTCCATGAAATACGAATTTTGTAAACTTTGTCCAGAGTCGGTTGTTTTACCATCTACCCATTGGTTTTTAGCGTATGGATGACGCTTCCAGGTAGAATCTGAGGATTGAGCAAATGCTGATAATGAAACCAAACATAAGCTTAAAATTGTCATTTTGAGTATTTTCATTTTGAAATGATTTTTCAATATATGTGGCGCAAAAATACACATTGTTTGCACAAAAAACAATGATATTCAACGAAATTTATTTGAAAATGATGCAAAAGATAGTTGTAAGTGTCAATAATTCAGCCGATTATAGGTTGATAATCCATCCATTTGAATTATCTAGACAAACTGCTGAGTTTATTGAAAATACTACAGTTTCGAACTTTATCAACAATTCTAAACTATCCATTTTTCGTTCTTGTATGTTGTTGATATTGAGATATGTATCTCTTATTTCTTCGAGCTTGTCCATCTCTTTTGAGTTTTTCTCAATTTGAAATTCTATCAATGATTTTTCTATTCCCTTTAAAGATTTTTCATATTGTTTTCCAGCCTCTACCAATCCTTTCAATTCTTTACTAATGTTTTGAGCCACAATTGATTGTATTCTCTCTCTCAATTTGATAAAGTCGCTCGTTTCTTGCTCAATTCCAGTAGATTCCGTTTGTATCAAATTGAGTAAATCAGCTTTATTGCGGGTTATTAACACTTTTAAAGGACTAATGCCTCGTTTTTCCAACCATTGGGTGATTTTTGACGGAGTTATCCACACGCTTGGGCGCAATATTAAGCTTGGCGGAGTTAATCCGTTGATAGACATAGTTTTATGTAACTGTATCCAATAGGTGATTTCTGCATTTCCGCCTATGTAGGCTATGTTGGGTAATATGGTCTCCTGATACAAGGGACGAAGCATTGCATTTGGACTAAATCTTTCAGGATGATTTTCTACCTCCAGGCTGAGCTCTTCTTCTGTCCAGTTTTCTTGTCCGTCTTTAACCAGATAGTGCTCATTTTCCTTTACTATTCTCTTTCTTGTATTTCCGTTCAGGTAAAACAAGTTGATTAGTCTACCGTGCAATTGTGTGCTTAATCCTGTCTCTTCAAGTTGATTGCTTACTTCATGAAAAGCTTCCTGATTGCTGTTGTTAAACAAATCATTTTTAATGACTGTTTTGAATTGTGCTTTGAAAACTGGCAAGTCGCCATCCATCACAATTACGCCATATTCTCCAAAAAATTTGTTGATGATACGACGAGTGGCTTCCGAAAGGTTATGAGACGTATTGTAAATCTGCGCCATCTCATCCATTAATTTCAATTGTCTTTCATCGAGATTGATTTCTGATTTGATAGCTTCGATAACATCGTTAACACTATCTGTTTTCAATCTTCCGCATGCCCCACCGGATTCTGTTTGCCAAACAAAAGTTTTTTTGAATAAAGTGCTGCTTTTTATTTCATCGAAGTCGTGGTCTTCTGATGCCATCCAATATACCGGAACAAATTTCTTATCTGGAAATTGTTTGGCGAATTTATCACAATGATGAACTACTGAAAGTATTTTATAAATAACAAATGCCGGACCTATGAACAGATGTAATTGCTGACCGGTCGTTACAGTATAGGTATTTGAATTACGAAGCGATTCAATGTTTTCTAAAACCTTTGGATGTACAAACTCTTGCTTGGCAATTGCATTATAACAGCTTGTTAATGTATCCGCAAGAACCGTTCTTTTATCTTGACTAAAGTCGGCTTTGAGCTGTATGGCTTTTTCAGGATGCCAATAGGGATGCGTCTCACCAAGTATATTAATTAAGTTTTGATCTCTCTCGACAAAAGCTTTACTTGTCGATGAAAGCATGCCGGTTTCGCTAAGTTTGAATTGCATTAGGCTAGTTGTCCCATTAAGTCGAATGATTCGGCTTCGGTGATTACAATATTCGCAAAATCTCCTAACCTCACAAAATTCTCTTTGGCATTTACCAGAACTTCGTTGTCAACTTCAGGGGAATCGGCTTCAGTACGACCAACAAAGTAATTGCCTTCTTTACGGTCGAACAGCACTTTAAATGTCTTACCTATTTTCTCCTGATTTTTTTTCATTGAAATTTCTTCCTGAAGTGCCATTAATTCTTCTGCCCTGGCCTGTTTCACTTCGGCCGGTACATCATCTACTAATGTATGAGCATGAGTGTTTTCTTCGTGAGAATATGTAAACACACCCAATCTGTCGAATTCAAAATCGCTGACAAATTGTTTGAGTTCTTCGAAATCCTGTTCAGTTTCTCCGGGATGTCCGACAAGTATGGTTGTTCGCAGTGTAATACCAGGCACTTCTTCACGAATTTTGTTGAGTAATTCGTAGGTTCTTCTTCTGGTAATGCCGCGTCTCATCAGTTTCAGAACATTATCAGAAATATGTTGAACGGGGATATCAAGATATTTGCAAATGTTCGGTTTAGAAGCCATCACAGGCAAAATATCTTCGGGGAACTGTGAAGGAAATGCATAATGAAGACGTATCCATTCCAAACCTTTAACTTCAGAAAGATTTTCAAGTAAGTCTTTCAGTTTGCGTTCACCATACAGGTCGAGGCCGTAATAAGTACTATCCTGAGCAATCAGCATGATTTCTTTAGTGCCATTTTTGACCAGATTTTCAGCTTCGGTTACAATTTGTTCTATGGATTTGCTGACATGTTGACCTCTCATAAGCGGTATGGCGCAAAACGAGCATGGGCGATTGCAGCCTTCACTTATTTTTAGATAGGAGTAATGTTGTGGTGTTGTAGTTAAACGTTCGCCAATCAATTCGTGTTTGTAATCAGCGCCAAGTGTTTTGAGTAGATTTGGCAATTCAAGAGTGCCGAAGTAAGCATCTACCTGAGGTATTTCATTTTCAAGTTCGTCTTTATATCTGTGAGACAAGCAACCTGTAACATAAAGTTTATCAATGTTACCGGCTTCTTTTTCACCTACGTATTGCAGGATGGTGTCTATGCTTTCTTGTTTTGCATTATCAATAAATCCGCAGGTATTGACGATGATAATATTGGCATCATCTTTTTCGGATTCGTGGGTAGCGTCCATGTCATTGCCTTTTAGCTGACTGAGCAGGACTTCGCTATCAACAAGGTTTTTACTACAACCCAGAGTAACGATGTTAATTTTGTTTGGTTTGAGTGATTTTGTCTTCATGGATCACACTTCAAAAAGTGAGTTGACGAATTCGGAGGCATTGAAAATTCTAAGATCCTCGATGCCTTCACCAACGCCAATGTAACGAACCGGAATTTTAAACTGGTCGCTGATACCTAGAACGACGCCACCTTTAGCAGTGCCATCCAGTTTTGTTAAAGCGAGCGAACTCACTTCAGTAGCAGCAGTAAAGTGTTTGGCTTGTTCGAATGCATTTTGACCGGTTGAAGCATCCAGCACCAGCATAACGTCGTGAGGAGCAGAATCTATCACTTTACTCATGACACGTTTGATTTTACTCAATTCATTCATGAGATTGATTTTATTGTGTAAACGGCCTGCGGTATCAATTATAACAATATCATAGTCTTCTTTTTTTGCTTTTTCTACAGCATCATAAGCAACAGCAGAAGGGTCGGTGTGCATGCCATGAGAGAGAAAATCACAACCAACTCTTTTGCTCCATATTTCGAGTTGGTCGACAGCGCCTGCTCTGAAGGTATCACCAGCAGCCAGCAGCACTTTTTTGCCATTTTGTTTAAATTTATGAGCCAGTTTACCAATGGTAGTGGTTTTGCCAACACCATTAACACCGACCACCATAAGAACATAAGGTTTTGCTGCGCCATTGAGGTTAAAATCCACATCTGGAGTTTTCTTATTTTCGGTCAGCATGAGACTGATTTCGTCTCTTAGCAGGATATGGAGTTCGTTGGAGTTAATGTATTTATCGCGTTTGACTCTGTCTTCGACGCGATTGATGATGCGTACAGTAGTTTCGACGCCTACATCACTGGTAATTAGAATTTCTTCAAGTTCATCAAGGAAAGAATTATCGATAGTAGACCTACCTGCCAGAGCTTTAGTAAGTTTTCCAAAGAAAGACTCTTTGGTTTTTTCGAGGCCGGCAGATTTTTCAGGGGACTGGTTGGTATTCTTGTCTTTTTTGAAGAAGTCGAATATGGACATACACGTTTGGTCTAATGAACAAAAAAGCCCCCGTTTCCGGAGGCTGATTTCCTAAAAAATATCTTTTTATTTAAAGTAGGTTTTAGCCTCTTCTCCGCTGATGATATCCTCTTTGAAAGAATATGCGCCGTTTTTAGATTTAACAGCTTTGAACACCTTAACGAAGTCTTTGCCTTCTCCTTCTTTTTTCAGGGTTGCAACTACCTTTTTTGCCATGGTCTTTTATTATTTAATTTCTTTGTGAACGGTTACTTTTTTCATGAAAGGGTTGTATTTTTTCAATTCAATCCTTTCAGTTGTGTTTTTCTTATTTTTGGTTGTAATGTATCTGCTCATGCCTGGAACATCTGTGTTCTTTTGCTCTGTGCATTCCAAAATAACCTGTATGCGATTGCCTTTCTTTGCCATGATGTCTTAACGATTAAATGGTGCCTTTTTTAAATACTCTGTTTAAAGCTTCGGTAATACCGATTTTGTTAATTGTTCTGATGGCTGAAGTTGACACTTTCAAAGTGATCCACTCGCCAGTTTCAGGGATGTAAAATCTCTTTTCCTGCAAATTTGCATAGAACCTGCGCTTTGTCTTGCGGTTCGAGTGAGACACATTGTTGCCTTTCAAAGCTTTTTTTCCGGTTAGATCACAAACTCTTGCCATGATTTTAAAAATTGGGAGTGCAAAGGTAGGAACTAATTTCCCAATAATCCAAATTTTTTTGATTTTTTTATAGGCTCAGGTAGAAATTATCCCCCAAATCTGCCCATTTGTGCAAATTTAAGGAAAAATTAGTTAAAGCTCATACAGTAAATACGGCCTGCGCATTATCAGATATTTATCCAGATCAGCCTGCCAGCTCGCCTTTATTTCTATAGCCGATTTCCCATTTTTTATCTGCTGTCTCAAAATATTGTTCCCTGCTAGTTTGTCGAAAAAATCACTGAAGAACTGAGTCTGATTTTTACTTAAGCGGTAGGACATAATCAACCAGTTGAGGTTAATTTCCGCTTCATCCCAGGCTCTGTTATTCCCATACCAGGTTAAATCGAAGCCTACACATGGAATACCCAGCGACTTTGGTTTTTCTGCTACTCCCTTGATGCTCACTGGTGTGAAATTTAAATTGCCCCAATCAAAAGCAGGTGACCCAAAACATTGATAAGGTTTGTCTGTTCCCTGTCCCAAACTTATGGTTGTGCCCTCAAACAAACAGATTGACGGATATAGATAAATAGCACTCTGAGATTGAAGATTGGGCGATGGCCGAATTGGTAAAATATAGGGCGTATGGTGGTTGTAGTTTTTACACGTAATAACCTTTAAATTGCATTGTTGCCCTTTACTTAACCATCCTTGACCGTTAATCATAGTCGCCAGTTCTCCTACTGTACAACCATGTACAATCGGAATTGGATGCATGCCTACAAAGCTTCTGAAATTGGTATCTAAAACCGGACCATCTACATAATGCCCGTTTGGATTCGGTCTGTCGAGTACCATAAAGGGTATTTTTTGTTCGGCACAAGCCTCCATAACGTAATGCATGGTGCTGATATAGGTGTAAAAACGCACCCCAACATCCTGGATATCGAAGACAACCTGGTCGATGCCTTTTAAATCATCAGGATAGGGTTTTTTATGATTGCCGTATAGTGAGATTATTTTTATGCCCGTCTTATCATCTTTACCATTGCTGACAGTATTTCCCGCACTTACATTGCCTCTGAATCCATGTTCAGGAGCAAAAATAGTTTGGATTTTTATTCCAAGTTTTAGCAAACTGTCTACCAGATGTATTTTGCCAATCATGCTGGTGTGATTCACTACAAGAGCGACTTTTTTGCCTTTTAAGTCTGGAAGATATTCATTGGTTCTTTCAGCTCCAAGAATGATGTTCTGGGCCTTCAATGCATAGGATGATATGAGCAGCAGGCAGAATAGACTTAGACGCATACTGCAATGATAGCAATTCTGTTTGATAAAAGAAAAAACCCTGAAATGAATCATTCCAGGGTTTTTCAATATACAATTGTCAGTGAACAGCTTAATGGTCGAGGTCGCCGATATCTAATTTTTTGCCTCTGATTTTCAAGATTAATTGAAGAATCATGACAAGGAATGGGATATAAGCACAGACTTTAGGCAAGTCAAAGTGTTGCAGAATAATTTGAGATTTTCTCTTCAAACGTTCAGTAATCAGGTACATGGATGGAATCAACAGCAATGTCAAAGCAGTAGCAAAGAACAAACCGAAGATCATGGTCCAGCTCAATGGTCCAAAGAAAGCAACACTGTCACCACCGAAGAAGATTTTAGGGTCCAGTTCGGAGAACAGAGTTTCGAAATTGATATTCAAACCAACAGCAAGCGGAATCAAACCGAGTATAGCAGCAGCAGCGGTCAAAATAACCGGAGTCATACGAGTGCGGCCAGCTTCGAGAGTTGCCTCATACAAACTCATACCACCTTCTCGGGCAAATTCGGCGAACTCAACAAGCAAGATACCATTTCGCACCACTATACCTCCCAATGCTACGATTCCAATACCGGTCATAACAATACTCATGTCCATCTTGAAAATCGCCACACCTAAAAGTACACCAATGATACTGAAAACGATTTCAGAAAGTATAATCAATGGTTTACCCAATGAGTTGAACAATCCTACCAATACCAGCAACATGAGGCCGATAGCAGTGAGCATAGCGTTTCCTAAGAAACTCATGGTTTCCATTTGTTCTTCCTGGTCACCTGAGAATTTAACCAGTACATTGCCGGTAGACTTGAAGTTTTCCATTTTAGCCTGAACAGCAGCAACCACTTCATTTGGGTTATATCCTTCTTCAACATCTGAAGAAATGGTGATTACTCTTTTGTTGTTTTTACGCTTGATACCAGCATAGGTATAATCGTAACGTATATTACAAAGAGAAGATATAGGCACACTTCTAACCATACCACCCATATTCATATCTCTGTAAGTGATTTTCATATTGCGGATGGTTTCTATATCTACACGCTGACTGGCTTCATATCTCAACTGAATCGGATATTCATCGTCCACATCTCTGAATTTTGATGCTTCAGTTCCGTATACAGCGCTTCTTATTTCCATGGCCAATTGTGCAGTGGAGATACCTTCTCTCAAAGCTCTTTCTCTGTCAATATCAAACACAATTTCAGGTTTGTTACTTACAAAGTCAGACTTCATGCCGGCAACACCATCTATATTGGCATCAGTCAAAAACTTTTTAAGTCTGTCGGCATTTTGAGTAAGCTCACCAAAGTCTTCACCAATAATTTCGATACTTATTGGTTTAGGTGTTGGTGGTCCGTTTTGTTCTTTATTGACCACAATTTCAGCAGCAGGTAAATCCCATTTCAGGTTCTGAAGTTTTTTCAGATAGTCAGTTGTTGATTCACCATTTCTTTTAGCAAATTCAACAAATCCGATAGCAATTTTACCTTTGTTAGGGTACGAATTCTGGTCGCCGTCCTGAGGGTCGGTAACGCCGATTGTAACGTTACTGATCATAGATTCAACTATTGGGTTATTGCGTCCGATAACAGAGTAAACTTTCTCTTCCACTTTGCGCATCATCTGATTGGTGACAGCAGGGTCGGTACCTTCAGGCAATTTCACATAGACATATATATTGCCCGGGTCGCCATCAGGGAAGAACACCACTTTCGGACTTCTTGCAACAAAGAAGAAAATAGAAACGAAGAACATGATAATGACATAAAGTAAAGGTCTCCATGGTTTTCTTAAACACCATTCCAATACTTTAGTATAGCCATTGATAAATCCAGGCCAGGCTTTTTCCTGCCAGTAGTTAATGACTTTGTATAACCACAATCTGCTTAAAACAAGGAATAAAGCCAGGAAGATAACGAAGTTACCTACACCATAACTGCCATTGATATAAGCTACGATAACTATTAAAGCATAAATGATTAATTGTAATCCGGCCTTCTTGGTGATTTTTCCATGTTCCTTGTTTTCCTCTTCTTTAGTTTTCATAAAGTCGACAGCAAAAACAGGGTTGATGATATAAGCTACAAACAAGGAAGCAAGTAGAGATATAATCAGTGTCACCGGCAGGAAATACATAAATTTACCGATAATACCGGTCCAGAATGCCAATGGAATAAACGGTGCCAATGTTGTGATTGTTCCAGACAATACTGGCATGAACACTTCACCAACAGCCATTTTAGCAGCGGTTTTTATATCGCGTTTACCATCGCCAAACAATCGGTGCGTATTTTCAATAACAACAATCGCGTCATCCACTACTATACCCAATGCGAGGATAAATGAGAAGAGTACAATCATGTTGAAAGAGAAATCGATACTAGGCATCACCAGGAAGGCAATGAACATCGATAAAGGAACAGAGAGGGCAACGAACAATGCATTGGTAATACCCATGAAGAACATCAATACAATTGTTACAAGTATGAAACCTATGATGATGGTGTTGATCAGGTCGTGCAACATGGTTTTTGTTTGCTGACTCTGGTCGCCACTCACAGTTAAATCCAAACCTTCAGGGAATTCTTCAGATTTCATCTCAGAGATAATTTTCTGAATTTTTTCAGATGCTTCAATGAGGTTTTCGCCTGAACGTTTGATGATGTTTAATGTTATAACATTTTTTCCATTACTGCTCGAATAACTTTCTTGATCTTTAAAGCCATCGATGACAGTTGCCACATCTTTAATAAACAATTTGGCACCCGTTTGAGAAGCAACAATGATGTTTTCGATTTCTTTTGGATTTTTGAATTCGCTCTTAATACTCAGCGTTGGTTTCATGCCGTTGATAGGCACGTTACCACCAGTAATGGTAAGGTTTTCGGAGCCAATGGCTCTTTGAATATCACCGATGGTTAACTGAGCAGCTTGAAGCTTGTATACATCAATATTTACCTGAATTTCGCGTTCGAGCGCACCAACAATTTGTACTTCATTGATTTCACTTAAACCTTCAATTCTGTCACTGAGGTCATCTGCATATTTTTTCAATTGACTCAAGCTGTAATTACCAGCAACGTTGATATACATGATAGGAATTTCGGAGAAAGCAATTTCCTTAATCATTGGCTCTCTTGTAAGCGTAGCCGGCATATCACCACGAGCTTCGTCAACTGCGTCTTTTACTTTTTGTTTAGCAACACTAACGTCAATATCTGTATGGAATTCGACAACGATAACTGAAAGGTCCTGCATGGAAGTTGAAGTAAACTTCTTAACACCGGAAATGGCTTTAAGGCGTTTTTCAATTGGACGGGTAATCGTATTTTCGATATTAGTAGGAGAGTTACCACCATTGACAGTGCTGATGAAAATGGTAGGAACTGTGATATCAGGGAAATTTTCCTTTGGCAAAGCCTTATAGGTCATTATACCTGCTATAGACAGGAAAATTGTAATAAGATAAATGGTTACCTTATTGTCAATTGCCCAACTGGAGGGTTTAAATTCTTTAAATTTTTCGGACATAAAAATAGCTCTTAATTGAGTTTTTTCCGTTGATTATTTTTTAAGGATAACTTTATCGCCAGGGTTGATCATATCGTATCCTTCGATGATCAGTTTATCGCCGGCATTCAAGCCATTAGATATCTCAGCCATGCCGTTGTATTCTTTGGCAATGGTAATTTCTTTTTTTACTGCTACACCATTTTCTTCCACTAAAACGAATGACTGGTTTTCGGTTTTCTGAATGAATTTGATTGGCACAGTAATAACTGGTTTGCTGCTGGAGTAATCATTGATTTTTAACTTGGCAACCATGTTAGGATGGAATTTGCTGTTGTTTGGCAGTTTAATTTCAACATAAAAAGTTCTTTTCAGAGGGTCGATGGCTCTTGAAGCATAGTGAATTTTTGCTGTCATAGAATCATTGATATCCGGGAAGAAAATGGTGACATTGTTGCCGGTTTTAACTCTGCTGGCGTAGCTTTCAGCTAAATCAGCCTTTACTGTCAGGTTAGAGAAATTAACAACACTGATAGCTGGCATACCTGGTGAAACCATTTGTGCCAATTTGATATTGACAGCATCTACAGTTCCATTAATTGGAGAGATGATTTTACTCATGCGCACTTGTTCTTGCATAGCGCTCATCTTTTTTTCCAGACTTTCTTTGGAAGTTTTGGCTTGCAGATATTGCATTTCTGTGCCGATATTTTGTTTCCAAAGATTTTCCTGTTTTTGGTAGGCTTGTTTAGCTAATGATAAATTGGTTTCCAAATCAGAAATCTGCTGTTGCAATGCATTGATATCAGTTTCTGCCAATATCTGGCCTTTTCTGACTTCATCGCCTGGTTTTACATTGATTCTTGTAATCATGCCCGGCATTTGAGTAGAGATGGAAACGTTTTCTTCAGCATCTACATGACCTTGTACGTCAATATAAGTTTTGAAATTGACTGCTTCGATTTCGGTAGTTACAATTTCTGTTGGAGCCAATGCTTTTTTAGCTGGTTCGAGTTTGGCAATTTCTTTTTCTAAAGTAGCAATTTTATCGTTGATTTCTTTGGCTTTAGATTTAAGAGAGGCAAGTTCTGCTTTTTTAAGATCGAGTGTGCCTCCTTTACCACCGCAAGAAGTGATGAGGATGCTGGTTGTGATAATGGATATAATGAAAAAGTTTTTCATAAAAGGGGTGTCTGTATGTTCGTATTAAAGTTTAATTGGTTGTCCTATTGAAACCAGATAATCGATTTTGGCGACAAGCAAATCGTATATGGCATTGAGGTAATTGGTTTGACTGTTTTTAAGGTCCTGGTTAGCGGTAATCAATTCGAGATTGCTGCCTATGCCTTCTTTGTATTTGATAGTTGTAATGTTGAGGATTTTGGTAGCCAGTTGCAGGTTTTCCAACTGTTGGTTAACCATGTCCAGCGCTCTCAGATATCTCAGTCTGTTTTGATTGACTTCGAGAGTGATCAGATTTTCTACATTCTTAATTGTGTTCTCAGTTTTCATCTGTTCAATTTTAGCTGTCTGGATTTTTGCATCATTTCCAAAACCTGAGAAAATTGGGATGTTTAACTGAAGAGCAAAAAATGCGTTGTCATACCAGTTCTTTCTGCTGTAGTCGATAGTTTCACCAAAATTACTTTGCTGATAGGTGAAAGCACCAACTAAATTAGGGTACTTGGCAAATTTATATCTCTGAACATTCAGCTTGTTTAATGTCAGTTGCTGTTTTAAAACCTGATAATCTGTACGGGCATTAAGGTCAGCTTCAGCTTTGGTATTGATGTCCATCAACTTATCATTTAAAGTTTTGATATCATCGGTTAGCTTAAGTGGCACATCTTGCTCCATACCCATTTTGCTTTTCAGTAAACCTAAAAGAATTTCAAACTGGTCTTCAAGTTTCTGTTTGCTGATGGAAAGATTATTAAGCTGTAGTTTAAGTCTATCCACTTCCAGTGATTCGGCAAAACCTTCTTTGTTAAGAGCAACAACCTGTTCGTAGGTTTGATTCAAAGTGTTGTAGGTTGAGCTGATCAAACTAATGTTTTCTTTAGTTATGATACACATTAAGTAGGCTTTAGCGACATCAATTTTGACATCTGTTTCTGTTTTGCTGGCTAATTTTCTGGATAGGTCAGTAAATTGTTTGGCTGATTTTAAACCGAGGAAATAAGTGCCATCGAGCATAAGCCAGTTGACGTTGATAGCTGCGGCAGTCGTATAAGTGTTACCTACACGGATAGGTGTAGCAACATTATTGATCGGGAATACGAAAACCTGCTTTCTGATCGCATCCTGAAAAGAGATGGATCCTCTTACCTGAGGTATTCCCATAGAGGTTACCTCTTTGACAGTCTGATGAGAAATTTCAAGATCGGCATAAGCATTTTTAACACTTGTGTTGTTAGAAATTGCAAATTCCAGTGCTTGTGCAATGCTCATGCTCATGGAGTCTGATTTAGTTGACTCCATTGCCCTGGCATTATTGCTCAACAAAGACAATACAATTGCAATCAGGAATCTGTTACCCATGTTCAGAAGCCTGAAGTTCTGTTTGTGTGTGGTGATTAGGGGGTACATGTTAGTTGTTAGTCCGTTATTTATTGATGGATGTAGATTTATTTCTGTAATTTTTTATGAATTCCAAACCTTTTTCAGTGCAAATAGCCTGAAGGTGGTAATCGATGGCAAAATTGTATTTTTCCGCAAAACTCAAATTGGCCAGAGCTGTAATTTCAGTTGAAATGCAGGATTCAATTAAAGTCATGTAAAAACCAGCGGTTACAGTTGTGTTGATATTGTCTCTGTATAGTTTCTGACTGATACCCAGTCTCAAATTGTCTATTAATTCTTTGTAAAAAGTGTTCTCTCTGTGGGCGGTGTACATTTCGTATGTTTCAGGATGAAATTTGCGCAAATCGAAAAGTAAACTCGGATTCATTTCCTTGTGAATAGAAATCATCATTTCAGCAATTTTTAAAATTTGAAGAATGGCGTTTTCTTCCGATTTAAAAACTCTCATACATACCAGGTCCATAGACTGAATGTGCAAGAGCATGGTTTTTTTAACCAAATCGTCCTTATCGCTGACATATTGATACACGGTTTTTTTAGAGATGCCAAGTTCCTTAGCCACATCATCCATGGTGATACTTTTGATGCCGTAGCGCATAAACAACTTTTCACTCGAATTACAAATTTTCTCAAGCATAGCGAATTCGGCCGCGAAATAACACCAAAAACTTTGGAAACAAAAATAATTTACAAAGTTTCCCGAGTCTTCCGACGAAAGTTAAAAATTGGCCGTTTAATAGATTGTATTTGAGTGATTTTCTTAATCTAATTGGGATAAATAGTATTTATTCATTAGGGGTTGTTTTGGTAAAATAAATGTTTTCATGACGCACATTTTAGTATGCGTTTTGTCTTTAATTTGTGAATATGTCTTTAATAAGAGGCGAAGTTTAATGGTTATAATTGCATGTCTAAAATGTGATGACACCTTCGATAACTAAAAATATACAAGTAAAAGTAAAGTCTTCGTTCAGCGAGTTGCAAAGCAATATCGACCTGAATGAATTTTTCTTTACCTATCATGTAAGTATCGTTAATAATTCGGAGCATACGGTTCAGTTATTATCCCGAAAGTGGCTTATAACAGACAGCAATGGTCAGAACCGTTATGTAGAAGGAGAAGGTGTTGTCGGCGAGCAACCAATTCTGGAACCGGGTCAGGCTTATGAATATTACTCGGGGTGTTTATTAAAAACAGGCTTTGGTAAAATGAAAGGTTTGTATGTCTTTCAGACTTTACCGGGTTTTGATCCGTTTGATGTGGAAATACCGGAGTTTAATATGGTTTTGCCTTGGGTGATGAATTGAGTTAGGGGAGGTAGCTAGGGGAGGTGGAACGCAGAACTGGGAGAAGAAAGCGCAAAACACGCGGAAAATTTATTCCTGTCCCGTCTTATACGGGAGCCTTTGACACGGCAGGGTTTGCTTGCGCAAACTGGAACACACGGAAAGAGGTTAAGTTGTTAAGTTGTTAAGTCGTTAAGATGTTAAGTCGATGGGCTTATCGATAACTTAATGCTTTAGTTATTTTGGCAGATTTATGGATAAAGCTCTCCAGCCCAGAAATCTTATAATATTACCGAAAACTATCTGTGAAATCCCTCCGCTTAATGCGGATAGTTCGAAAACGAGACAGAAAACTAAGCATATAAATATAATGAAATCTTATAAATCATAATGCTTCTTTTCTGCGCTATCTGCGTTAAAAAAAAGGGGCAGCATTAAAGAAGTATAAACCCAAATGGAAAACGCAAATAGAGAATTGTCTTTTTATCCTTTCTAAGTCTAAAGACTATTGCACTCTTATTACTGTATGAACACCTTCAAATCTTCCATTTAAACTTCCGAATTTCAAATCCATTTTGTATGAGTTTTTTACAGATCTGCTTGGGTCAACTTTTAAATATCCATATTCTAAATCAGAAAAA
Organism: Bacteroidota bacterium; assembly: GCA_963169345.1. Lineage (GTDB taxonomy): Bacteria > Bacteroidota > Bacteroidia > NS11-12g > UBA955 > JABMMZ01. The sequence goes on along the minus strand of CAUJCT010000030.1, from coordinate 11,871 downwards.
TCATACTCTTCATCAGCCATATCTAAATCGAAGTCATAACCTTTGTAAAGGTATATTTCATCTATAACATTAAACGAATAGGTGTTCATGGAAAAATAACTTTTTGGTAATGGAAAACCCTGACCGGTCATGAACACAACCAAAACATCTCCTTTGCCGGTACCTCCTGTAATGCCTGTGGAGTCGTATTCAATTGTGACGCCTGGAGAACAATAAAACAAAGTGTACTCAATGACATTATAAGCGGAGTAATAGAAAGTATGCGTATCCGCTAACATGAAAAATTGAGAGAATTTATATGTTTCGCCGTTGTATGTAACAAAGTTGCTTCCTGGTCCAGCAGTATTGGGATTGACTGGTGTCTTGCTGCAAGACAGAATAAATGAAAGCGGCAGCAGCCATAGCAGATTTTTGAGTTTCATAGCGTGGATAGATAAGCAAATTTAATAAATAAGTTTGTAAATCCAAGGGGGATTCTGGAAGGGGTAGTTTAGGGAGGTAGATCACAGAAATGGGAGAGAAAACGCAGAATACGCAGAAATATTTATTGCCTTTGACACGACAGTGGTTTGCTTGCGCAAACAGAATGCACGGAAAAGTTTGCTGGCGCAAACGGAAGACGCGGAAAGTGTCGCGAGTCCTATGAGATTTTTAAGAAATGCTATTTTGAAGTGTGTTTTTTTGTGAGAATAAATCTGAATATGTTCTCATTGTCTCTAAGAAAATTTGTGTTAAAGTTGACAAGAATCCCAAGAGGTATGCCTGATAATTTTAAGTAAGTTAATACCTGGCTTTTATGAACATCCAATATTTGATCAATAGACTTTATTTCAATAATGACTTTATCCTCTACTATCAAATCAACTCTGAAATATAAATCTAGCAAATTGTTCTTGTAAATTACATTTAATTTTTGCTGCCTTTTAACCTCTAACCCCATGTCCATAAGTTCTCTGTATAATGCTTCTTCATATATGCTTTCTAACAGTCCGGGACCAAGAACTTTTAGTACTTCAAATATGGCTTTTCTTATTTTATAAGATATTTGATTCTCTATTTCATCTTGATTTTCTGTAAACTGATTTTCCATTCAACAAAACTATTACTGACTTTGAAACTAAGTCATATATTAAACATTTATAAACGTTTTTTTAAAATTAAATCTGTTTCAAGCATTCTGTGAATTCCATTTGCGTAAGCAAATCACTTGCCGCGTCAAAGTTCAAAATTGTTCAGTGTGATCGGCGTGTTCAGCTTAATTCTGCGATCTACTAGAGGATCATAATGTCTAAACTATTTTGCAATATTTATGGTTTTAGACTTGATTTGCAGGATGATTATCTACAACGTAACATGTAATATACCTTTGGCTATTGAAGAAGAATGGGTGCACTGGATGAAACATACACATATTCCGGAAGTGATTGCAACTGAAAAATTTACCGGTTTCAAAATGCTTAAACTCCTGACAGTCGTTGAAGATAATGAAGGGGTCAATTATGCCATTCAGTATTATTGTCAAAACCTCGAAGATTATGAAGACTATATTGCCCGATTTGCTCCGGCGTTGAGAGAAAAGACTTTTCTTAAATTTGGTGATCAAGTGCTGGCCTTCCGCACTTTACTCGAGGAGGTATAATTAGAGGTTTTCTAAAATATACTCTGTAATCTTTTGCATCAGATGCACTCTGTCTCTTCCCAGAACATTGTGCTTGTGCCCCGGATAGACAAAGTAATCAAGATAGGTGTTGTTGCCATCAACAGCGGCTTTGCAATACAACAAACTGTGCTGCCACAATACCACATCATCATCACAACCATGTATCATCAGCAATTTGTCTTGCAAACTGTTGACATAATTTAAAAGATTGGCGTTTTTATAACCTTCAGGATTTTCTTCAGGGGTATCCATGTAACGTTCGGTGTACATGATTTCATATAATGCCCAGTCAATAACAGGTCCACCGGCAACACCAACCTTAAATATTCCAGGTTGTTTGGTCATTAATGTTGTGGTCATAAAACCTCCAAAGCTCCAGCCATGAACCCCTATTCTGTTAGCATCAACATACGACAGATTTTTAAGGTAGTTTACTCCCGCCATTTGATCGGCCATTTCAAGTACGCCTAATTGTCTGTGTACTGCACTTTCGAAAGCATGACCACGATTGGCTGAACCTCTTCCATCTACAGTAAACACAATATATCCTTTCTGAGCCATTAACTGCATCCACAAATTACTTCCACCCAGCCAGGTATTGGTAACCATTTGTGCATGTGGACCACCATAAACGTAAACGACTACAGGATACTTTTTGGTTTTGTCAAAATCAGGTGGCAATATCATCCTCGAGTAAAGTACATTGTTATCGTGCAAAATGGGAATAATACTGGTTTCACCAAGTTTGTATTCTGACAAAGGATTAGTCGACTCAAGCAATATCCTTAAGTTCTCACCTTTGCGGTCTTTTAAAGTGATGCGCTTAGGTACCGTTAAACTGTTAAACGAATTGAGGAAATATGTGAATTGAGAATTGAACATGGCACTGTGTGTACCCGCTTCATTGCTCAATTTTTTAATTTCTCCATTGTCTATGTTTACTCTGTAAATATGTCTTTCAATCGGACTTTCTTTAGTGGATTCGAAATACACAAATTCGCCGCGAGGGTCGACGCCCAGCAAATTGGTAACCATCCATTTCCCCAAAGTTAGTTGTCTAATCATTTTACCACTGGTATTGTATAAATACAAATGATTAAATCCGTCTCTCTCACTTTGCCAGATGAACTTATTTGTTTCGTTGCTCAGAAATAAAATACCATGTTGTGGTTCTACATATTTTTCATCGCGCTCTTCAAAAAGTATTTTGTCCAAAACACCATTTTCAACATTGTAACGATTAACGAAACACTGGTTTTGCCCGCGATTGACAATAGCTATATAGATGAAATCTTCTTCAGGTGCCCAGGTAATATTGGTGAGATATTGCTCTTTTGGTTCACCGGTTTCCATATAGACTGTTTTACCTGTTTTTAAATCATAAACACCTAAAGTAACATGATGACTTTTTGCTCCTGCAATTGGATACTTAATATTGGTAATACCTGCTGGCATTTTAGAATTATCGTATATGGCATAATCTGTTACCATCGATTCATCCATTCGGTAGAAAGCCAGTTTATTACCTGAATTGCTCCAGAATAAACCTTTAGTAATGCCAAATTCATTTCTGTGCACTGACTGACCATATACGATACCTTTGCCACCATCGGTAGTGATTTGTTTTACACCATCTGGTCCTGCTATAAACAGATTGTTGTTTTCTATATAAGCAAAATTGACAAAGCCCGGACCCTGTTCTAAAAACTCAGCATTTTTTGAAATACTGATTAAACTGCGAAAAGCTTTTGCTGATATGTTGAATAGAAGGAATTCTCCGCCTTTGTATACTTTAAAATTGTCATTATCTACCCATTCAAATGCTGGGAAAGTTTTGAATTCATAGGTGCTTTTGTAAGCTTTTGCTGCTGCATTCACATCGTCTAAACTGACACTGCTGTCTACTTTGCCGGTTTCAACATCAGTGATATGCAATTTGCTTGGAGTGCCAACTTTTATGTAAGAGTATTTACTTCCACCTGGTAACCAGTTCAGTCCAATCAGCGTCTGAGGTTTAAGTGATTTTTTGGTTTCTTTCTCTGACATCATGATGGCATCTTCCATGGTCAGGTATTTAGAGCCCTGAGCTTGAACGGAGAAGGCATAAGCAGCCACCAAAGTAAAAGCGAGTATAATTCTCTTGAAGTTCATTTACGGCAAATATAGGAGTAAATGCTGAAAAGCTGAAAGGTTGAAAGGCTGAAAAGCTGAAAGGCTGAATTGCTGAATTGTGTCGCGGTAGAAGCTTCGCTGTTAAGTCGTTGAGTTGTTAAGTCGTGGGGATTAAGGTTGGTTTGATGATTTTGGAATGGGGAGTTGAGGGGAGGTGGAACGCAGAACTAAGGCCGAACACGCTGAACACGCAGAAAAAGATGTGGCTTTTGACACGGCAGTGGTTTGCTGGCGCAAACTGGAATTCGCGGAAGGATGTTGAGTCGTTAAGTCGTTGAGTTGTTAAGTCGTGGGGATTAAGGTTGGTTTGATGATTTTGGAATGGGGAGTTGAGGGGAATTAGAACGCAGAACAAAGAAAGAACACGCTGAATACGCAGAAAAAAATGTCCCGTACTTACGGGATTGACACGGCAGGGGTTTGCTTACGCAAACGGAAGGCACGGAAAAGTAGGAGATTGAGTTGATGAATAATTAATAAAAAAACTTAACTTGCAGTCAGAAAAACAATATGAAAAATCTAATTTTATTTTCGATTCTGGTGCTTTTAATAGCTTCTTGTAAAAAGAAAAAAGAAGACGACAACACACCAAATAATAACACCAATAGTGGTTATGTCACCTATGATGGGAAAAAAATGCCTTTGACTCAGTTTTTTGTTAGTGTAGATACTGTCTGGGGAAGATTTTATAATGACCATCTCTATGAGTACAGCCTTTTATACGCCTCTTCCGGACTTAAAATATTTCACGACAATTACGAAATTACAGGAGTTACAGGCAAAGGGGATGTTCTCTTAGCTTATTTTTACTCGGATGTTGAGCCTCCAAAAGATAGTAACTATGATTTCGTTTTTACATCTGAAGATGCTATGAAACTTGGTGATATGGAATTGATGATTGGTTATGATGCCGCATTGGATTCTGCCGATACCGATATCTATTACGAAGAAGATGCAAGCGGCTTCATGAAATTTACTAAGAAGGACGCCGCTAATCATGTCTACAAAACAGAGTTTACAATGCCTAAGCTGGAAGCCGTTATTGAAGGTAAGCATATCATGTTTAGACAGTTTTAGTCTTGCGGTAGATGTTGATGTAAAGTTCCGAAGTATCTGTTTTGTAATTTTATAATACTCGTTTTGTTTCACAATAGCAGGTGCGCGATTCTGCTGTTTTACTCTATTCTGCTTTCCTTTATCTTTGCACTATGCAATTAAAATGGCTATTACCAATAATGCTTTTTGCAGTCGCTTGTAATAATAGTGACACTAAGAAGGATTCTGTTGAAAATACAGCTGATACTCCGGCAATTGATAAACAAGAAGTGCAGGCCGACTTCGATATGGATAGTGCTTATGAGTATGTCAAAGCGCAGGTCGACTTCGGTCCAAGATACCCTGGTAGCAAAGGCTGGGCAGCTTGTTACCAGTACCTGGTTAAGTTTATGCGAAGTAAAGCGGATACTGTTTATCTTCCTGTTGCCAGTGCCAAAACCTACGATGGTAAAACTATACCGGTTCAAAATATTATTGCTGTTTTTAATCCGAAAGCGACACGCAGAATTTTATTATGTGCCCACTGGGATACTCGTCCATTTGCAGATCAGGATGATAAAGATGCGAACAAACCTATTCTGGGAGCCAATGATGGTGCCAGTGGTGTTGGTGTGTTAATGGAAGTGGCGGCGCAACTTAAAAAGCAAAATGAAGATATTGGTGTAGATATTATCTTCTTCGACGCCGAAGACTGGGGTGATAATTCAGGTTCCGTAGAGAACAGTTTTTGTCTGGGTTCGCAAAGCTGGGGCAATAATCTGCACATCCCTGGTTACAAGGCCGATTTTGGTATCTTGCTGGATATGGTTGGTGCTCCAAATGCCTTGTTTGGTTTCGAAGGTTACAGCATGTCTATGGCGCCAAATTTTCTGGCTAAAGTATGGAATACGGCCAATAACTTAGGCTATGCCAAATATTTTAAATCCTTTCAAAGAGGAGCTGTTACCGACGACCATTTCTATGTAATGAAAGCTACTAAAATTCCAATGATTGATATCATCGATACCGACCCATCTACTGAATCTCATTTCGGTAAATATTGGCATACACACGATGATAATATGGATGCAATTGATCGCAACACATTAAAAGCGGTTGGTCATACATTGATGCATGTGGTGAGGAATTACTAAAGGTTGAGTTGAAGGAAAGGCTGAGTCGCTTCGCTGCTGAAAAGCTAAATTGCTGAGTCGTATCGAAGTAGATAAGGAGGTAGATCACAGAACTAAGAAAGAACACACGGATCACGCAGAAAATGTAATCCCGTCACGTATGATACGGGATACTAGACTTTGACGCGGCGGTTGCTAAAGCAACTAAATGCGCAGAAACGGGCAGAAGACACGGAAGGGAAAGGCTGAATCGCTTCGCTGTTGAATAGCTGAATAGCTGAATTGTTTCGCGGTGGATACAGAGGTAGATCACAGAACTAAGAAAGAACACACGGATCACACAGAAAATGTAATTTTTAATGTGTTGTTTTTTCGATGTAGGGACGGTATACCAGCTTTGCAGGATACCGGCAGATGTCGTTGATAGTTTAGTGCAAAGCAACAGTATTTCAACTTTAATGTTTGGGGCTTTTTTTGACGCAGAACTGCACAGAATTATTTTTTTGTAATGTGTATGATAACCAATTAATAAAAGTCTGCGATATCTGCGTTAAGAGAAAGAGGGGACAATTGAATAGCAAATTACTCGGTCCCCAAACCTTTCAAGATGTCTTCCTCTATGCCTTTTGTGAAGGTGTATGCAAATTCAAACATCTCATCTAACTTGCTCATGTCAAACATGCCAAATCGACTCATGTTTGGAGGCTCTATAAAAACATCGCATTTTATCGATTTTTCCAATACGTCTTTATTTAATGCGAAGTGGAAGCTTCTGTCTAGCAAATCTTTCATGTGTACTTCGTTGAAATTCTTACTCAGTGAATTGACATGAACACCGATGATTTTATCGCAATTGCCTTTTAAAGGTTCAATTGGAAAATTGTTTAAAATTCCTCCATCCAATAATATAGTGCCATCGTACTTGACTGGCTGAAATACCAATGGGACACAAGAGGAAGCTTTTAATGCCTGGTTCAAATCACCCTGATCAAAATATTTGACTTCTCCATTTACAATATCGGTTGCAACTATGGTAAGGGGAATAGGTAGTTTTTCAATGGCATTATGAGGAAAATATGCTTTGTAAACTTCTTCGAATGTTTTCATGTCGAATAAGCCGGGTTTGCCTATCAATAAGTTGGAGAAACCAAAAAAGGTTTTCTCTTTGGCTATTTTTAAAATTTCGTCGGTTTTAAATCCCGCGGATACAAATGCGCCAATTATTGCACCTGCACTGGTTCCGGCAATTCTGTCTATGCCAATTCTCATTTCCTGCAAGGCTTTTATCACGCCAAGATGAGCAATGCCTCTTGCCCCTCCACCCGATAGTGTTAATCCTATTTTTTGCTGCATGATGTAAGGACAAATTTAAGTATAAATTATTATGTACGGATGTAATTAATATCATCTTAGGAATTCTCTTTATCCGCCATTTTTGTCTTTCATTAATTGAAGGGGAGTGAATCAATATAAATTATACCTTTGCAATATGTTTCCCTTTCAAAGCAGTCGTGTGGATACCATTCGTACAAGTTTAATTGGCAATGGTTTTGAATTCGATTTGCTACGCGATGATTTGATTCACCCCATAGTTTCAGGAAACAAGTGGCGTAAACTCAAATACATCATTCAATATGCACAGGAGAATGGGTTCAAACAATTGGTGACATTTGGCGGAGCCTACAGCAATCACTTAGTAGCGACGGCCTTTGCCGGACATTACTTCGGAATACAAACTGTTGGTTTCGTCAGAGGTGACGAAGAAAGAGCGCTCAATCATTACGAATCGTTATGCATTGAAAACGGTATGCAACTGATACATGTTAACCGAACTGATTTCAGAAATAAAGAAGCTTTGTTCCAGACACATTTTCCTGATTCGGATAAAGCTCTGTTTGTTTCAGAAGGAGGGGATCATCCAATGGCATTGCCTGGTTGCGCAGAGATTCTGGATGATTTAAGCAAGACCTACGATTTTATTGTGCTTTCAATGGGTACAGGCACTACGATGGAGGGTATTGTTGCTGAAATTGAGAGGAGAACTTTACCTACAAAAGTATTGGGCATCAGTTCGCTAAAAAACAATTTTGATTTAGATAAGAAACTGGCCCCTTATAACACTCAATACTATCAAATTTTGCACGACTACCACAGAGGCAAGTATGCTAAATCGGATGATGAGTTGATGCAATTCATAAAAGATTTTTATGGTGAAACCGGTATTAAGACTGAAGCTGTTTATACAGGTAAAATGTTAATGGCTTTGGATGATTTGATCAAGTTGGGGGTGATTGAGGGGCATCATAAGGTTTTGTGTATTCATACTGGAGGACTGCTGGCGTCTATAGTCTGAGTAAATATGGGCGTTGGTTTACCTGGCGATGCATGTCTAATAAAGAGACCCTTTTTTTAACGCAGAACTGCACAGAATTTTATTTTTAATTCTCTTGTTTTTTTCGATTTGGGAACGGCATACCTGCTTTGCAGGATACCGGCAGATGTCGCTGATAGTGTAGTGGAAGTCAACAGTTTTTCATCTTATTATGTTTAGGACATTTTAAAGCAGATACCGCAGAATTTTAATTGTGTTTTTCTTAATTTATTAAGGCATAACTGCATTGAACCCCTTCAGAGTATTCTGCCATTTTCTGCGTATTTTGTTTGCGCAAGCAAACCAATTGCCGTATCAAAGGGCACAACCCTTTCTGAGTGTTTTGCGTGTTCTTTCCCAGTTCTGCGTTCTACCTCCCAATCCGCCTCTGGTCCGTTTTTTTAACGCAGATAGCGCAGAATATGTAATTCAAGGATGTATAAGATGCCGTATTAATTCTATGTTATTATTTAAACAAAGTTTAGCGAACTATCCGCATTAAGCGGAGGGATTATCGCTGATAGATTTCGGAAAATTTTAAGTTATTAAGTCCACGGAGCTTCGTGTATATATCTTCATATTGTACAAAAGCTTCAAGTTTATTGATAATCCTACAACTTAAAGACTTAACCTCTTTCCGTGCGTTCCAGTTTGCGCAAGCAAACCCTGCCGTGTCAAAGGCAACAATCCTTTCTGCGTGTTTTGCGTGTTCTTTCCCAGTTCTGCGTTCTACTAACGGAACACAAAACGGAATTCAAAAACGATACAACTCATAAACCGCATTCGCTTGCTCAGTTGGTTCAAATGCTTTTAGAAAACTGCTGTAATCTCTTTTTGGTTCTCGACTTAATGCCTCTAATTGCAAAGCGAAATGCTGCACATCTCCTGCTTTGAAATACAAACTGCCCTCAGGTGCCAGTTCTCTGAAGATATTGACATCATTCACCGCTATTGGTATGCCCGCCTGTGCCGCTTCAATCAATGGAATTCCAAATCCCTCTATCATACTCGGATAAACAAATGCAGAACAAGCTCTGTAAAGCAATGGCAAATCTTTGTTTTCCAGGCTTTCTAAAATCACTACTTTATTGCTCAGTTGATTGTCCTGAATGTATTGTTTACAAGTACTTAATGTTTCTCCGGGTTTGCCGGCTAAGACCAGTTTGTAAGTGCCTTTGTACAAAGCAAAAGCCTTGAGCAACTGTAAGTGATTTTTACGTGTCTGGAAACTGCTGAGGTATAAGAAACTGTTTTCAGGAATCTGATGTTGATTTCTGAAAACAGTTATGGCTAAATTGTCGTATTGCTGGCGATGTGCATCTCCGCATGACTGATAAACCACATGCAATTTTGAAGCATCAGCATCATAAAACTGAATTAAATCATCTGCGGTGGTTTTACTGGTGGCAATGATTCTGTCTGCAATCTTTACAGCATGCCCCGTTTTTTTGTCGTATACAAAACGATCGAAGGCCGGATAATGTTCGGGGTAGTGTTTGAAAATAACATCGTGTATGGTCACGATTTTTTTAATAGCGGTTGGGTATTTTCCAAATGGCAATTCATTGCTTAAACCATGAAAAACATCCAACATATATTTCGCCATTTCACGACGCATGAAATAGGGTCGCCACAAAAAGCTGGTCGATAAAAATGGAATGCCATTTCCAGGCGGAACAGCAATGGTATTGGGAGCTAAACCTTCAATCTGAGGTTTGGTATCGAATAAGAAAAACTGATCTTCAGGATGTGATGCTATAACGGCATTCACTAAGTCGCGACTGTAATTACCGAGTCCCGTTTTGTTGTGAAAATACCGCTTGGCGTCGTATCCGATTTTCATCAAACTGCAACATTAAAATCTCTCAAAGCATCATTGAGAGATGTTTTCAGATCAGTGCTAGGCTTGCGTTTTCCAATGATGAGCGCACAAGGCACATGGTATTTACCGGCTGGGAATTCTTTCTCATGCGAGCCCGGAATGACCACGCTTCTCTCAGGTACATAACCTTTATAAGTCACAGGTTCTGGTCCTGTAACATCAATAATTTTAGTTGACATAGTGATAGTCACACCAGCACCTAAAACAGCTTCTTTGCCAATGTGAGCACCTTCTACAACGATACATCTTGAACCGATGAAGCAATCGTCTTCGATGATAACCGGAGCAGCTTGAACAGGCTCTAAAACACCACCAATTCCAACGCCACCACTAAGGTGCACATTTTTGCCAATCTGGGCACAACTGCCTACAGTCGCCCAGGTATCTACCATAGTGCCGCTATCCACATAAGCACCAATATTCACAAAACCTGGCATAAGAATTACCCCTTTGTTGATGAATGCACCATAACGGGCAACAGAGCCCATAACGGCTCTCACACCCTGAGAAGCGTAATCTTTTTTCAGCGGAATTTTATCACAGATTTCATACGGACCTATGTTATCCGTTTCGATATTCTGAATAGGGAAATAGAGAATCACACCTTTCTTCACCCACTCATTGACTTGCCAGCCACTGCCATCGGCTTTAGGTTCGGCTACACGTACCTGACCTTTATCTAAAGATTCGATGAGTGCACGCACTGCTGTCTGAGTATTGGCTTCTTTAAGCAGCTCACGGTTGTCCCAGGCCGCTTCAATAATGGATCTAAGATTCTGAGTATCTATCATAATAAAATAATAGGGCAAAGATAAGGGGAAAAGATGAAGGGAAGTTAAGTCGTTAAGTTGTTAAGTCGTTAAGTCGTAGAGCTTGCCGACACTCCTTATGTTTATCCGTATTCCAAGTCCCGTATCCCGATACCTAATCTTACGGGACGAATTCCGTTTGCGTAAGCAAACCCATTGCCGCGTCAAATGCTCCCGTATAAGACGGGACGGGCTCACCTTTCTGCGTGTTTTGCGTGTTCTACCCTCGTTCTGCGATCTAAATCTTTTTAATTATTTTCCACTAAATTGCATCCATGAACCAAAACCAAGATATCCTAGATGCACCAGAAATGAAACAAGACAGATGGAAGTTGATTCGTCGACTGACTATTGCGGGGATGCCGATTTATTTAATAGGCTTTGTTTTTAAAACTTTACATTGGCCGGGTGCTTATCAATTGCTGGTTTCAGGATTTTGCTGGGTGCTTGGTTTGACATTGGTCATGGCCATATTCGGTCGACTAAAAGCCGCGGGTATCATTGTTTATAGTCTTTCTCTGCTCATTATAGGCTACTCCATCTGGCTCTTTTTTATTCGCATCGACAACTTCGAACTCGGTGTCCTCTTACTCGAAATCACTGGCTCTATTTTCATTATAGGGATATTGTTGATGCTGGCAGCGAAAGCACATAAAAGTTACGGCGAGGGGGAAGCTGAATCGATTTCTATGATTCAAACAAGTCGTGGTTGATAATTTTTTTCAAACATTCTATTTTGGTTAACGCAAGCAAAAATTCTATGAATCAGTTTATTCCTTATCGCATTGATTACGCTCATTTTGTTTTTC
>CAUJCT010000029.1 GCA_963169345.1 Bacteroidota bacterium | reverse complement strand
ATTTTGTTAGCAGTGGAACCAATGGTCTTGTATTACTAGAATTAAATAATCAATTACAGCTTCAAAACACCACTTCCATTCCGGTAGCTTCAGATTCTGTTACACATATGGACTACAGTGATTCACATTTTTCAGTTGCTCATGATTTTTCACTTACACTACATCATACTTTGCGGTATACAGATTATTCATTAAATTCAACACAAAGCGCCCCTGTTTATACTAGTGATATTGGTGTTTCTGATTTAGATATAACTCAAACATTGGTGCAATTAGTAAGTCCACCCGGAGCCTATTTAATTGAAATATGGGTAACAGCAAAAATTATAAATTACGGTGCTAATTTGTTGAACACTTGTAGAATTAATCATCGAATTTCTCCCTGGGGAATTTGTTCTGAGGAGTTTTATACCAATGAGTTTACAAATCTAAATTTGTCGCCAAACGATTCCATTTCGATAAACCTTGGCAAGATCCACTCCAATATTTATAGTTATCTCGATACCGTTGATGTAAATATATGTGTTTACACCAGCCATCCAAATCAGGTCACCGATACCATCGTTCCCAATGATCAATCTTGTAAATATCTTTTGCTGGGATTTGTAGGAATTGAAGAAAATGAATTACAAAATATCACCATTTCACCGAACCCGGTTGAGGATGTTTTTCATATTGAAAATCCGGAGTTATTGAATCTCTCCATATATGTTTATAATAATTTGGGGCAACTAGTATTTACTGATTCCGGTGACCGGGGCAGGTTTTCTGTTGACTTATCTAATCAACGTAGCGGAATGCACCTGGTGCGTATGGTTTCAAAGAAAGGCGAGATCACCCGAAAAATTATAAAGCAATAACCATTTCTAACAGCCAAAAGACTATTCTGTAATTCTAAATAGCAGTACCTATTTTCAGCACCGGCAACCATATAAATACTGACATTCTATACTTTCCTCTATAAAACAAACTGAATTTCAACACATACAAACAACTGATCTAAAGTCCATGAAAACAGAAAAAGTTTTAATCGTTCTTGCCATCATAGGTATTTGTTTCAAATTTTTACATTGGGAAGGTGGCGGCCTAATTCTTAGCCTTTCGCTAATGGCTTTGTCTGTAATTTACTTTCCGGGAGGCTTCTACTTTTTTAGTGATAAAACGGTTAAAAGGCAAAATGTTCCACTATCCATAATTTCCGGATTTTTTCTTGCAATTGCCCCGGTAGGAGTCCTATTTAAATTTCAATACTGGGAGGGTAAGGTTGTGATGTTGTTAGTTAGTGTAATCTCCTCTATTATCATTTTCTCAATTGCGCTCATCCTTAGTTCCAAAGCAGCAGACGAACTTAAAGTATATTATAAAAACATGCTAATTCGGACTGCTGTTATTGCCGTTGTGACTATTATGGTTTCTTTGGTACCATCAGAAACCCTGATTAAGATACAATATTCCGATGATCCGGAATTAGCCCGTCTGAAAACCCTGCACTATTTGAATCCTGATAATGAAGAATACCGCATAGCACATGACGAATATATTTTAGAACACGAATCGAAGTAAGATTTTGCCAATCACCATACGATAAACAAAAGCACAATTTCATTAATAACCTCTAATAAGCATTCTCATGAAAAAGCAAATTAAAAAATGGACCCTTCGATTAACCGTATCAGGATTATTGATCACCATTCTGTTGCTGCTGATTATTTTAAAGCCGGTTTTGACTTATGCCGGAAAAACTACTCGTTCTAATTATTCCGTATTTCATCATCAACCCCTTGATCCAACTCTTTTGAGTCATCTTGATAACGCAACGGAACATTTAAAAGCGAGTGAATTTTACAACCCCAAACTGCAACTTGACATTTGTTTGAATGATGGTTCCAGTTATCCGGATCTGATGAAAACATTGCGGGGTCCTGCTTTTGCATGGGGCTTCTACAATAAAGTTATCCTGCAGGGAACCACCAATGTTCCGGAAAATATTGTCGAATTACATGGTTACAAGTGGAATTTAACTCAGCTCTTAACTCACGAGATGACGCATTGTTTGCAGTTCGATTATCTGGGGCTTAGGAAATCAAATCCAATTGCTGCTATTCCTGATTGGAAATGGGAAGGTTATGCGGAATATATTTCCCGTCAGAACCCCAATCAAAAAAACCTTTCCAAAAATATTGATCGGTTAATTGCATCAGATGAAACTTTGTGGGAAGTTAAATTTGAAGATGGAACAATTTCGCCACGGGAATATTATAACTACTGGACGTTAGTTCAATATTGCATGGACATTAAAAAGATGTCTTATCTGCAAATTCTCGATGATACCACCAGCGAGCAGTTGGTCAGAAATCAAATGATGCATTGGTATTACCAAAGAAATTAAGGTTCTGCTCCAATTAAACACTAAATGGGCATTATTTTGCCTATGATTAAGTGTTTGTGATGGGAAGTTTAATAAACCCTCGACATTTAAGTTGGGACTCTATTCCATTAAGATTGTCAATTCATTATGAATAAATTAACGGGGGACTCCTTACCAGTGATTGGGTCATAGGAGGAGATGGTACACAAAGGCAGAAATTGAAAAATCGGTGCTTTGAATATCGTGGTTCCCATTTATCTATCTGAATAGACGGATAAAATAAATCTGCTTTCAAAGTTGAAGTTTTTCTGATAACAGGTTATCAATTACAGTGTAGCGCGAATACACTAGTGTTCGCAAGTTGTTGATTATGCTTATCTTAATAAATGTTTGAAAAATTTGGAAAGGTGGGTACTAGCACTTAATTTAGCCTCAAATAGAATTTTGATCAAATTTTTAAATGATGCCACATTTTAGCAAGCCTGTTTCAGGTTTATCTTTTAAAAAAAACAGATGTCCGGTTATTCAAAATTCAAAGCGACCAACTAATCTTTGTTTGTTTTTGATTGCATTTTTTTTATTTTATCAATCCGCATTATCACAGGTTCCTACAACATTTATTCCATCGAAACTGGTAGTAAAAGACTCCGTTGCTCAGGTAAGAATTGATAAAACATATAACCAGTCGATTGCATTAATTCAAAACGAGGAAAAATATATTAAAGACTATCTTAAAGATATTTATACGGAGCGAAAAGAATATCTTAAATCGGCGATCAGTGGTGGAGAGTTTTTATTTGATTCATTTCTGCAGACGTATGCACAAAATGTTTTAGATCATATTTTAAGCAAAAACCCGGTTTTGCGAAAAGACATGCTTCTTTTGGTATCCAGAAATCCGATGGTAAATGCTTATTCTTTAGGGGATGGCATTATAATAATTTATTCGGGATTGTTAGAGCGGCTCGATAATGAAGCACAGTTGGCATTTATCCTTTGTCATGAACTTGCACACGATCATAAAAACCATAATTCCGCCAAAGCTATTGGAAATGCCAAAAAGTATTTGGATCCGGAATTTCAAAAGAAATTGAAAGAGGTGCTGCAGGAGCAGTACATGGTAAAGCAAAAACTTACAGATCTTGTAAAACCTGGTGTATTAGAAGATATGCGATATAGCAGGGATTATGAAATTGAAGCCGACACAATAGGAATGCGTTTTTTTCTGAATACCGATTACGCCCCCGCAGCTGCACTTGAAATAATGGAGATTCTCGATAATGCGGACAAAGAGTCGGATTTGTCGCCAATTGATATTAAAGAGGTATTCAGTTCTCCAAGTGTGCCATTTAGAAACGGATGGACCTATTATGAACCAGGATCTTCATTGGGCGTTTTTGAAGAAGAAGAGCGGACAGCAGATGAGGATTCGCTGAAGACGCACCCTGACACAAAAATCCGGGCTGAAAAAATCCAATTAGTAATTCCACCAAACGCGAAGTCGGGAGGCCAATTTTTTCGACAACCGGAGACTCAATTTGCTCACATGAAGATGGCTTCTGAAGGCGAGATAGTTGAACTTTATCTGGCAACAGGAAATGTGGGCCGAGCCATTTTCCTTGCAACTCAAATGCAGAAACACTGGCCCCACGACACCATTTATTCTAATGCAACGATGGCACATGCGTTCGCTATGCTATCCAATTATCAGGAAAAAACTTCTGCAAATAAAGTGATGCCTTTACCCAGCCATTTTTATGATGAAAATTATAATCGTATCATAAGTTTCCTTTGGGAGTTGAAAAAAAGCGAGACCGCCGGAATTGCAGAAGTTTTCCTAAACAGAGTTCCTTCCGCTATGACAGAGCATGAGCATGTGCTTTCCGCATTTGTTTACCAGGCTTATATAAGTAAACAAAAAGAATCATTTATTAAATACCAGACAGAATTTCTGAAAAATTTTTCAAAAGGAAAATATAATTGGCAGATCCGGAATTTAAACTTAAACTAACCAAATACACACATGAAAACAAAATTGACACACGTTTTAGCATGGTTGATGACACTAACCATGACGGCCAATGCACAAATCACTAAACAATTTGAATCGGCAACAAAAATCACACTGAACAGTACCGGGTACATTAAAGAAATGGACAATGTTGCCGGATATTATGCGCTCTACCGATTTGATAAAGCCGACAAAACCAACGACATGTACAAACTCGAGTTGATGGACGACAATTGCAACTCTGTTAAAACGGTCGATATTATAGAACAAAGAAACAGTCGTTTGTTGGAAATGGTTTTCAATGGAAAGGCGTTTGTGCTTACTTTTTATCACCCGAATAAAAGAGAAATGCAGTTTTTAACTTACGACAAGTCAGGAAAAAAATTAGGCTCAAAAGTGTTCGATGATTTATCACGAATGGAACTGATGCGCATCGATCAACAATTAAAGAGTGATGAAGAGACGGGCAATGTGACCATCTTTCCGTTGTCCGAAAATGGATTCGTGCAGATGAGTATGTTGAAAAACGATAAGTACGGGTATATTCTAAACGGTTATGATAATACTTTTAAACAAATTTGGAAATTTGGTTCCGACCCTAATTCTGAAATGATTGAAATGGCTGATATCGTTTACTCATCATCAAAATATGTTGTAGCCAATGTTGTAAAAAAGAAAAACCTCATGTCTGGTAACGGAGATGGATTTCTGATAGCTATTGATGCAACAAACGGGAAAAAAATCTTTGAATATCCATTAAAGGAAAAAAGCAGTGAAATGTCAGCTATAAATGTACTTGTTAATGAAGCTGAAGGGAAATTTCAGGTGGTAGGTGAATATTATGCACCTGGTGAAGACATGCTAAAAAGCAAAAGCAAAGGAATGTACGTACTTGTACTCAATGCTTCAGGTCAGAAACAAATTCTAAGCAATATATCGTGGGACGGTGATGTAAAAAAAGTTATTAAAGGACAGATGGATGAAGATGATAAAGATGAACTCCCAAGAGTGTTTGTTCATTCCGTTTACCAGTCTCCAGATGGAGGCATTGTTGCTATTGGCGAACAGTATAAAAAAACTGTCAGCGGACTTGGTGTTGCCGGAGCTGTTTTGTCGAAAGGTCAATCAGGAGCTTCTCAGATGACTATTAAAAATATGGTTGTAATGGAATTTGACAAAGACTTTAAGATTAAAAATTACCAGGTGATTGAAAAGAAAAAGACAAGGTGTCCGCTACCAGCAGGAGCTGGCTACCTTTCCTCTGCAGCTCTTGCCATGTATATTAAATCTTTGGGAGGGTTTGATTTCAAATTTGCATCTACCGACAACAGAAACCGCTATTTCGCAATTTTCCAGGATAGCGATAGAAAACAATCGGATGGAGAAAAGGCTGACTTAATGTTAGGTGTAATTATGTATGAAGATGTGAAAATTTCCACCAACAAATTTGCCATAAACTCAACTGCTACCAATATATGGATTCATCCTGCAAAACCCGGTTATGTTAACATCGTGGAGTATTACAAAAAGAAAAAAACATTAACGAGCAGAATAGAAAAGGTAAATTATCTTTGATAATCTGAGTCCGTTCCACAAAGACAGACATTCCATGAAAAAGCCTCATTAAATGGGGCTTTTTTTGTGGAATATAAAGTGATAAATAAATTTAATGGTAGCTTTTTGATTGCCCTGGTGTATTCCATTGAGCTCGTCAAAAGGACTCAGGCCCTTGGCCTGTCGTAAGGACACAGGCTCTTGGCCTGTTGAAAGGATTCAGGCCCTTGAGCCTGTCGAAGGAGCCGGCAAATTGACCTGAAGGTCGGAGCCATGTGTCTGTTTATCTAACTCCACGAGTTGCTGCATCAGTAAAGTCTTCTTTTCAGTATTCATTGCAAGAAATATTAGTTCATTAAACTCTCCGTTGATCAATGCAATTTTCTTTGCCCTCGACCATTTTTTGATCTGATGTTCTCGGTCAAATGCTATTCCGATGTGTTGATGTACTTCAAAATATACCAGTTTAACCGGTAGTCTGTCTCGAGTGTATTTTGGGCCGTTTCCGGTAAAGTGTTGCTCCATTCGGGTAGCGAGATATTTGGTGCTGCCTGTGTAAAAACTTCCATCACAACACTCAAGAATGTAGGTGTATCCTTTCATGAAAAATTTATTTTAATGTAAAAATATACCTTTCTGTTTACTCAAGTGCTTGTTGAGGTAACTTACCTGATTAAACGTTTATCCATTCAATAGACCCTTTCGACAAGCTCAAGGGCCTTTGATCTTGGATTTATATTGATTTCGGTTAAGCCATTTCATACACTATTGAGGAACATAAGCCCATTCTGTATACCACTGTTGGCTCTTGAGCCTGCCGAAAGGGCCTTTGATCTTGGATTTATATTGATTTCAGTTGAGCCAATTCATACACTATTGAGGAACATAAGCCCATTCTGTATACCTCCGTTGGCTCTTGAGCTTGTCGAAAGAGCCATGGATCACTACCTTTGCACCATGTCAACCTTATTCCCTTCTTACGATGTAATTGTTGTCGGTGCCGGACATGCCGGTTGCGAAGCTGCTGCTGCTGCTGCCAACATGGGCTCCAAAGTGCTTTTGGTGACCATGAACATGCAAACCATCGCTCAGATGTCGTGCAACCCCGCCATGGGTGGTATTGCCAAGGGACAGATTGTAAGGGAGATTGATGCACTGGGTGGGTATTCGGGAATTGTGAGCGATCGTTCTATGATTCAGTTTCGGATGTTAAATCGTTCGAAGGGTCCGGCAATGTGGAGTCCGCGGACACAAAACGACCGGATGCTTTTTGCAGAACAATGGCGGCTGATGCTCGAGCAAACTCCGAATGTCGATTTTTGGCAGGACATGGTCAGTGAATTGCTTGTTGAAAAAGGTAAAGTTTGCGGTGTTGTCACCGGTATGGGCATAGAATTCCGCTCGCGGGCGGTGGTATTAACCAACGGAACTTTTTTAAACGGACTCATTCATATAGGAGAAAAACGCTTTGGCGGAGGCCGCACCGGAGAAAAAGCATCGACAGGAATTACCGAGCAACTTCTTACTTTAGGGTTTACCAGTGGCCGGATGAAAACGGGAACTCCTCCCCGCCTCGATGGTCGCTCGCTCAATTATGATCTTATGGAAGAACAACCGGGAGACGAAATCCCCGGGAAGTTTTCATTTACAAATACAGCACCTCCGGCAATTCAACGAAGTTGCCATGTTACTTATACCAACGAAGCGGTTCATGAAATTTTAAGAACGGGTTTCGAAAAATCACCGATGTTCACCGGCCGTATTCAGGGATTAGGTCCGAGATATTGTCCATCGATTGAAGATAAAATTAGTCGCTTTGCGGAACGCGATCGTCATCAGCTTTTCGTTGAACCTGAAGGCTGGAATACCGTTGAAATTTATGTGAATGGTTTTTCTTCTTCCCTTCCGGAAGATGTACAGTTAAAGGCTCTCAAGTTAATTCCCGGGTTCGAAAATGTAAAGATGTTCCGTCCGGGATATGCCATTGAATACGATTATTTCCCACCGGATCAGTTGAAGCTGACATTAGAAACCAAAAATGTAGAAAACCTATATTTTGCTGGCCAGATTAATGGCACCACCGGTTACGAAGAAGCTGCTTGTCAGGGACTTATGGCTGGAATTAATGCCCATTTGAAATTAAACGAAAAAGATCCTTTTGTTTTGAAGCGATCAGATGCATACATAGGTGTATTAATTGATGATCTGGTTACAAAAGGTACCGATGAGCCGTATAGAATGTTCACTTCGCGCGCTGAATTTCGTACTATTCTAAGGCAGGATAATGCCGATATAAGGTTAACTCCTTTAGGATATCACCTCGGACTGGCATCAGAAAGCCGGTTTAGGGAAGTAGAAACAAAAGTTTCCGGAACCAATGAAATCATTGAATTTTTCAAAGAAACCAGTATTTCTCCGGATGAGGTCAACCCTGTTTTGGAGCAATATGAAACGGAGCCAATCCGTCAAAAAATTAAGCTGGTAAATGTTGTCAGCCGACCACAATTGGGCATTCCTGAGCTCCGTGCCGGTGTTCCTTTTTTAGAGGAAAAACTGAAAAATTATGCTGAAGAAGT
>CAUJCT010000028.1 GCA_963169345.1 Bacteroidota bacterium | reverse complement strand
AGAAGTATAGTTATCGCTGAACTGCCACTGGTAAGTAGGGCTAGGCAATACTTCGTTGGTCAGGTTCAGGAAGTTGGTAGGATTCTGAGCGCAATACAGGTTACCAGCAAAATCAGGAGCCGGAGTAGCTTTGATGGTCACTGGTTTGGTGATAGAGTCTCTGCAATCGAATTCAGAAACAGCCAGTAATTTAACATTGTAAGTACCAGGAGCCGAGTAAGCATGGTTAGCATGGAAGATGGTAGATTTACCGCCATCACCAAACGACCAGTTAGCACCTTGTTCACCTATGGCAATGGTAGATGTATTGTTTAGCGCAATATCAGTACCGGCACAAATAGGTGCGATTGGAGCAGAGAAATTGGCAACCGGTCTGGCAAACATGTAGGCATTTTTAACCAGTTTTGCAACACAACCATTAGCTGTAGCTGTAAGAGTTACTTTGTAACCTCCAGGAGTAGCATACAGGTGTGAAGGGTTGATTTGAGTGCTCTTGACTGTGTTATCACCGAAATCCCACTCGTAAGTCAATGCGCCATTACCAACCGTTGTCTGGTTTTGGAAAGTTACCGCCTGACCTTGACATTTGTTGTTGGCTCTGAATTTAACAGTAGGCAATTCACCCACTTCAACAGTGATGGTAGTATCGGCTATAACACCCCAAGGGAAGCTTTTAGCCACTAATTTTACCTGATAAGTACCTGGAGCTTTGTATTCGTGAACCGGGCTCTGAAGATCAGAACTGTCGCCATCATCGAAATACCACATATAAGAAGCATTACCAGAGTGGATGGTTGTAACGTTGTCGAACAGCGTTGCATCACCTAAACAGATAGAAGCAGGGAATTTGAAGTTTGGTTTTGGAACCGGAGCTACTACTACTGTTCTCTTCACTGTAGAGTCGCAGAAGTTAGGACCCAAATCAGCAAATGTAGTTGAGAAAGTAATTAAACTATCCAGGAAAGCACTGGTAGGTTTGAAGGCTATATAACCAGGGTTACCACCGGTAGGGGCAACTGCAGTATATTCAGTTGTTGGTACTGTTACACCGAATTTGGTTTTAGCAACCACATTGGTAATGGTCCAGGTAGAACCATGACCGGCATTGGTAAATCCGGTTGGAGGGGTTAACTCGTAAGTATTGGTTTTGTTGCCGGTTGCAATATCAGGTTTGGTGTTGTCGCCAACTCTGAACTGACCTTCGAATGGAGTACCTTTAGCAACATCGGCACCAATAGGGCGCGGTTTAACTGTTACTACCAACGGTGTTCTTGTGCCATTGATACAAGCTTTGCTGTAGAAGAACTCACAGTCGATGGTGTATGTTGGACCAAATCCGCTGGCACCAAACAAACCATAGCTGTATTTACCACCCACGATACTTAAGTCACCATTAGAGGTTGGAGCAGTTGAACCTTTCATGTAGATATCATTTCCACCACCTGAATTCGGGTCGATGGTAAAATAGAATCCATAAAGAGTTGCACCTTGCAACAATAGACCATTGGCAGAAACTTTAATAAAGTTTTGACCACCGCTGGTGTAAACTCTTCCTCCGCCTGAATTGATCAGTGTCCAGGCATTGGCATTGGTTTCATTGCCATTAAAGGTACCGGTTTTATAATACAACAGGTAATTGGTACCTGGGGTGTAGTTATATATTCTGAAAGAAATACTATCAATATTGAGTGCTGCTGTAGGAGTTACATCAAAGTAGTTACCGTTATAGGCAGCATAGTTAAAGGATACGACAATGTTTCCCGTAAATCCATTGTTGAGGGAACCTTTTGCCGCAAATCTGTAGGCTTGAGCGTAGAATGTTGTAGAGCCTGAAATTTGTGGACCCAGAACATTTTTACCATTGGCAAATGGAGTTCCACCAGAACTTTGAGTATACCACATAATGGTATCGGTTGGTGTTCCAGTAGTAGCGCTTAGCATTGGGCGACCAATACCGCATTGTTTGTAGTTAGTGGTAGTTGGAGCAGGAGGATTACCATAAAAATTCAAGGTTAATCTCAGAGTATCATTGGCTGCAACTGAGTCGACATTGCCGTTAGGTTTGCTTGTCCAGAATTTGAAAACATACGTAGTACTGTTGGTGAAATTGAATGCTGGATTTAATACAATAGCAGTATCCTTGGCACTGCCCAATCGGCTGGTTATATATTGTGTTGTTTGAGGAGAACCATTCAATGTCCAGTGCAGTCTGAAGCTGTCGAGGGTGAATTTACCGAAGTTGAAAACTCTGGCAGTGATTGCCTGGGTATTGGAGCAGAAGTTCAAAGTGTTAAGTGCAGAAACACCAGCATCGTAGTTGGTGCTAGGGGCGCTAATGATTTCAATTTCTCTCCAGCTTGGATTTGAAGTTTGTCCAGCTCCAGTCATTTTGAAGTTGGTCAAACGAATACTGGTTGTTGTAATGGTTGGAAATGAGGCAGAGTCAACGCAAGCTTGTGCAATATTAAGTGTTCTCCAAAAAACATAAGTACTGCCGTTATAGTAATACAAATCTGCAGCAGTCAGATTTCTGGTGTTGTTCCAAGCGTTGTGGAATCTGATTTTGTTCATGCTTTTGGCTCCGCTCCACGAGAATTGCATGTACTCAGTACCCTGAATTCCATTGGTAGATGTCCAAATGAACGCTTCCTGATTACCGCATGAACTGAAACTGTTGTTGTTAATTTGTGTCCAGTTCCATAACCCATTTGGGTCAGAAGTAAAAGCTGTGGCTGTTGCCTGCAATGCAATGTTTTGCTGTGCAGAGACTGAATGTATTGTACTATACAATAGCAAACACAGTCCAAATGCAAGTTTGTAAATTCTATTCATATTACGATCGTTGTTTTCGAATCTCAAAACTAATAGATTGAATAATAAAAACAAACTTAATTAAAAAAATCTATAAAGAATATGACATAAAAAGGACAGAATTATTGTCAACAATCTGTTGAATGAACAAACTAATTCATTGTCTTTAAGGCGGTTATTCCAGCCTCAAAACCTTTGTTCCCATGTTTTCCACCAGCCCTGTCCATGGCCTGTTCCAGATTATCAGTGGTTAAGACTCCGAATATCACTGGAACGTTATGATTTATAGATACTTGCATGATGCCTGTGGCTGCTGCCTGGCAAATGAAATCAAAATGTCTGGTTTCACCTTGAATAACACATCCTAAACAGATGACAGCATGTGGGTGATGTTTTAAAAATAGTTTTTGTGCCCCAAAGGCAAGTTCATAAGTGCCGGGAACATAATGTATTAATATGTTCTCTTGTTTAGCACCCGATTTGCCTAAGGCTTCCAGACATCCGTCCAGCAAAGCCCCGGTCACCTGGGTGTTCCATTCTGAAACAACAATGCCAAAGATTTTATCTTCGGCATTGGGAATTTCTTCTGGGTTATAGTCTGAAAGATTTTTCAGATGAGTCGCCATATCAATATTTGTCGAGTTTGGCTTTCGCTCTTTCTATATATTTGCCTAAATCAGTTGTGTAGGACTCCTCTTCAGGATATTTAGATTTAATAGTTTCGTATTGCTCTAAAGCTTTTTCCCACTCATTTTTCTTCTCATATACTTTAGCTGATTTCATCAGATAATGAACAGCTGTATAGTCCGCTTTTGCATTTGAAATGGCTTTTAAATAATATTTTAAACCATTGTCCAGGTCTTTTAATTCAACATAGCAGTCACCGATATTACCGGTTGCCATTACACTCATAACTTCATCATCAAAGTCTACTTTTTCCAGCCATTCCAAAGCTTTTTTATAGTCTCCTGTGTACATGTAGGATATGCCAGCCATGTATTCACAAAGCTCACCGGCTTTGGTACCACTGTATTTATCTGCCATTTTAGGAGCATTTTTAATGACCAGTTTAAATGAGTCATTTTCAAAGTCGTTTTGAATGGTATAGATAGCTGACAATCCTTCTGTCTCTCTTGGCAACTGATAGAAATATTTGTATCCACCGTAACCAAGTATTAAGACAATCACGCCGCCAATACCATATACAGCCATTTTATTCTGGCCGTTTAACCAGTTTTTAATTTTATCTACAAACAGACTAACGCCCGATGGAGAGCTGCTTTCTTCCTGCTCAATATATTCGGCTTGTTCCTCGTTTTCAACGATTTCGTTATTGCTCATTTCTGCTTATTATTTTTTAAAAGGATGCGAAAATAATACTTTTTGCCATTAATCCATAATAAATGGGTAATTTCCTTCATAAACATCCGTGTAAAGCTCGGATGCATCAGGGTATGGTGAGTTTTCTGCAAACTCTACTGATTTATTAACTGTATCCATAATTCTCTCTTCCATTGCCTCCAGTTCTGCCTCAGTTGCAAATTTTTCTTTTAAAATAGTGGTCTTCGTGGTTTCAATTGGATCCAGTGTCTTATAGTGTGCAACTTCTTCTTTGGTTCTGTAAGTCGCAGGATCACTCATACTGTGACCTCTGTATCTGTAGGTCTTTATCTCCAGGAAAGTAGGACCTTCGCCTTTTCTTGCTCTTTCAGCTGCTTCATAAATAGCGTCATGAACAGCTTCACACTTCATACCATCTACCTGATAGGATGGCATATCGTAAGCTGAACCAATTTTATAGATATCTAAAACATTGGTTGTTCTCTGAACAGAAGTACCCATGGCATAATCGTTGTTTTCGCAAATAAAAATAACCGGCAATTTCCATAACATAGCCATATTGAATGCTTCGTGTAATGCCCCTTGTCTTACTGCGCCATCTCCCATAAAAGTTAAGGTCACATTTTTGGTCCCAAGATATTGGTCAGCTAAAGCAATACCAGCTCCGAGTGGAATCTGTCCGCCAACAATACCATGCCCTCCTAAAAAATTATGTTCTTTGCTGAACATGTGCATACTGCCGCCTTTTCCTTTGGTGCAACCTGTAGCTTTGCCATATAATTCGGCCATTACGGCATCTGCACTAACTCCTAAAGCCAAAGCATGACCGTGGTCGCGATAGGCAGTGATGAACTTGTCATCTTTAGTTGTGGCACTTATCATTCCGGCCACTATGGCTTCCTGTCCAATGTATAAATGGCAAAAACCTTTTATTTTTTGCTGACCATACAACTGTGCTGATTTCTCTTCGAATTTTCTAACCAGCAACATTATTTCGTACCACTTGAGGTAGGTTTCCTTATTAAAATTTATTTTTGCAGCCTTCGCCATAATTTTCAAAACTACGGCAAAAGTAATCAATTATCATTATCCATACAAAAAAGTGAGAATAAACCGAATTTCCTTATATAATTTCAAAAATCACAGCGAACTTAAGCTGAATTTCGAGTCTGATATTACTGGTATTATTGGTCATAACGGAAGAGGTAAAACCAATGTCCTTGATGCTATTTACCTGTTAAGTACCTGTAAAAGTTATTTCAATCCGGTCGATTACCAATTGATTAAACACAATGAAAATATTTGTTCGGTCAATGGACATTTTCAAAATGGCATGCCTGTCGATTTACAACTGACAATAGAGCAGGGTAAAAAGAAAAAACTTAAGAAAAATGATAAACAATACGATAAACTTATTGACCATATCGGACTTGTAAATGTCGTTATGGTTACCCCCGACGATATAGAACTCGTCATCGGTCACAGCGATGTGCGCCGGAAATTTATTGATATCTGTATCAGTCAAACTGACCGGGTTTATCTGAATTGCCTCAGTGAGTATCAGAAAGTTCTGGAACAACGGAACAAACAGTTAAAACTATTTGCACAGCATCGACATTTTGATGCCATCATTCTCGAAAGTTACAACAGTAAGTTAGTGCCGAATGGCAATTATATTCATCAAAAAAGAGCTGAAGTGCTGGGTAAGCTGAATCAGTATTTTAATGAAATTTATCCCTCGTTTTCTTCAGGGACAGAAGTGGTGAAATTTACTTATGAAAGTGATCTCAATAGCCTCGATTTTGCTACTGCTTTAAACGAATCCGTTGATAAAGATTTAACGCTTGAAAGAACCTCGATTGGGATACATAAAGATGATATTGAATTTGAAATTGATGGTTTTCCTCTAAAGAAATTTGGTTCTCAGGGTCAAAGTAAATCCTTTATTATGGCATTTAAACTGGCTCAGTACAAATATATCTCTGAAACTCTGGGAACACAGCCTATCCTCCTAATGGACGATATGTTTGAAAAAATTGATGAAGTGCGTGCTCAAAAACTGATAGATAAATTGTGCTCCGGCGAATTTGGCCAGATTATCCTCACAGATACTCATTTGGAAAGGGTAAGAAAACATTTTGAAAATGTCAATAAAAGTATCAACTTCGTAGAGTTGTAATTTCAACATGCAAAAGAAACCGAATCATAGTTTTACAATCGAAGAAGCTTTGCAATTGCTGGTGTCCGACAGACGCATCAGCAAAGGGCTGCACGAAAGTGTCATTAAACAGGAATGGTCTAATATTATGGGTACAGTTATCGCTAAACATACCACCGGACTTTACCTGAAAGGATCTGAATTGCATTTGTATTTCAATTCTTCTATCATCAAAAACGAGTTTCTCTACAACAAAGAGAAAGCCATTAAAATTATCAATGATGCTTTAGGTCAGGAAATCGTTAGCGATATTGTCATCAGATAATGGCAGCCAAGTTAAAACCCATGACCGCTGGATGGTTATTAGCCATCATTTATGCCGTAGGTGTGGCAGGATTTTTATTTTCACAAACCCGTCCGATTGTCATTAAACTTGTTTGGGTAAATTTGCTTTTAACAGTTATAGTTCTGCTGGCGTATCATAAAAAATGGAGTAAAGAATTTGCCCTGTCTGCCTTTATGGTTGGAGCCTGCGGATTTATGCTCGAAGTGCTGGGTGTCAATACAGGATGGATATTTGGATATTATCAATATGGTCCAACGCTTGGTTACGATATCTGGAACACACCTTTAATGATGTTTGTCAATTGGCTTACCACCGTTTACATTACACGTCAGGTAGCCGAAATGATTGCTTCAGACACAGTTCTTGTTCCTGCAATAGCTGCAGCTTTAATGGTACTGCTCGATTTCTTTATCGAACCTTTCGCTATTAAAAATGGCATGTGGTTGTGGAACAGTGTAGAAGTGCCTTTACAGAATTATATCGCCTGGTTTGTACTCGGTTTTGTTCTTCAATACATGTTTATTAAAGCGGTTAAATTTCCCGCTAACAAATTGTCATTGCCAATTTATCTGATTCAACTGGGCTTTTTTATTGCGCTGTTTTTGTTTGATAAATAACAGTACATCCATATAAAGAGATTTATCAGCAAAACAATTGGAACTAAAAATGGAGTTTCTTGAATTCCTGTGATATCGCTGAGTTTACCTAATGGTAAAATTAAAATAATCAGATTTGAAAACATCCACCATTTCAATTCATAGTCTTTCTTATACAACACGATGGCATATACCACCATTACCAAAAGATCATAAATAAGATGCTGAGCAAAGCACTGACTGATTAAGGTGAGTCCGAGTAATACAGATGCTGATTTATCCTGTCGTTTATAAGCCAGTATAAACACCAGTACAAACACAACTATGAACAGCAGTGAAAATATAATTTTTAAAATCTGAACTGGAACAAGTCCGTAATAAGCAAGTATGACTGAAGCTGAACAATTAATGATGTTTAAACTGTTCAGAAAGTGTTCTTGATGAATGAAATTCCAAATCGAACTCATATTGTAGCTCCAGGTTTGAAGCAATATTGATGTATCCGTTGGGTTGATTGCAAGCGCCAGAGAGTTGAGAAGCAGTGATACTGTGACACAGGCTATGATTCCTTTGTAGTTTTTCTGTAAAAACCAATAGGCAAGGGGTGCAAAAATTAGAGTGAATTTAAAGGCAAATATGCCCAGCATTATACCGGAAAACAAGGCATACCGAGGGTTTTTACTATAATACAGTGCCGCAAGAATGACTGGTAAACACAACAACAAAGGTTGACCATTGTCTAAAGCATACCAGGTGCCCCTGAAAGCTAAAACACCGGCCAGTGCCCACTTAAAATCCAATCCTCCTGATAGTTTGCTTGCCCAGAAAACGGATAGTAAAAGTCCACTTATCGTCAGGAAAAAATACAAGCTTTTTGAAGGGCCATAACCCAGTTTTACGAATAGTTCAAATAAAAGAGTAAACTGTGGCGCGTAAACCGGCGTTTCATTAATACTTACATGTCTGATGTTTATCCAGGTTGTTGAATCGCTGTTATTAAGGTTTATGACTCTGTCAGATTCTGAATAAAAATTAAGGCCTTCGTCAAATGTTTTTGCTGCAAGAAAATAGGTGTTGAAGTCCAGAGGTTGATAACGGCCCTGAATAGATGGAATGACCCACCTCAGGCTGTTGAAAACTGCTAGTATCAATACTGCAAACCGGACAATTAGTAAGAGTTTTTCTCTGAACATTTCTGTTGACGAATATAGTTATTTCTTAAAGTAAATATTACAGACTCCACTCATCCTTCAGAAAGTGCAATTCGTAGAGATTTTAAAAATTCTTTTAAAGTGATTTTAAAAATACTTAGATTCGTGGAGTTAATCTCTACACATGAGCAATTTGCAGACAGGCGATAAAGCCCCGGAATTCAAACTTTACAATACAGAAAAGCAACTTTTTACATTGTCTGAAATGAAAGGTCAAAAGATAGTCCTTTTGTTTTTCCCTCTCGCTTTTACATCAACCTGCACAGCGGAGTTATGTGGCGTCAGAGACGATATTTCCAATTACAGTTCATTGGATGCAAAAGTGTTTGGTATTTCCGTTGACAGTGCTTTTACACTAAAAAAATTTAAAGAGGACCAACATCTCAATTTTGAGTTGTTGAGCGATTTTAATAAAGAGGCTTCCAAAGCATACGGAGCTTTATATGACAGTTTTGTTTTGGAGATGATTGGTGTTTCCAAACGTTCGGCTTTTGTAATAGATGCCGAAGGTGTTATCCGTTATGCTGAAGTACTTGAAAAAGCAAGTGAAATTCCTAATCTTGAAAAAGTGAAGGAAGTGCTTTCAACTTTGTAATTACTATGACAACTGCACTAATAATAGCTTTAATTGTTTTGGGTTTGATTCTTATCTTACTCGAACTTTTTGTTACTCCGGGATTTGTAACAGGAATGCTGGGTGGTGCCGCCTGGCTATATGCTCTTTACAAAATTTACAATGAGTATGGAAACACTTCCGGTCATTTGGCCTTGGGTGGTTTGCTCCTATTGCTTATTGCATGCGTAGTTATAGCTGTTAAAAGCGGTGTATGGGAAAAAGTATCCCTCAAATCGCAGGTGGAAGGACGTGTCAATGAACTTCCCGATATTAAAATCGGAGATACAGGTTACACCGTTAGTACCTTGCGTCCTATGGGTAAAATGAATATCAACAACAACAATTTCGAAGTTTGTACAATGGGTGAATTAGTGGACTCAGGTGCTTATGTCGAAGTAATCAAAATAGAGAACAACAAAATTTTCGTTAAACAAATATCACTATGACCTTATTGGAAATACCAGGATTTTTATTCGGTGCCGGGGGCATTATCCTCATCATCATTGTCTTTTTCATTTTCCTTTATTTTGTGCCGCTGGGACTGTGGTTCTCGGCCATATTATCAAAGGTAAAAATTTCTTTGCTCGATCTCATTTTTATGCGCTGGCGAAAAGTGCCACCTGAAATCATCGTCAAAGGTATGGTGAATGCGACTAAAGCCGGATTAACCATCAACAGCGATATGCTCGAAGCGCACTATCTTGCCGGTGGTAATGTAATAAAGGTAGTAGCTGCTCTTATCAGTGCTGATAAAGCAAATATCCCGCTCGACTTTAAAGCAGCAACTGCTATAGATCTGGCTGGTCGTGATGTATTTGACGCCGTTCAGATGAGCGTTAATCCTCGTGTTATTGATACGCCTCCTGTATCTGCCGTAGCTAAAGATGGTATTCAGTTAATAGCCAAAGCCCGTGTAACTGTGCGTGCTAATATCGCTCAGTTGGTTGGTGGTGCAGGTGAAGAAACTGTATTGGCCAGAGTAGGTGAGGGTATAGTAACGACTATCGGTTCGGCTCTTAACCATAAAGAAGTGTTGGAAAATCCTGACAGAATTTCAAAAGGTGTTCTTTCAAAAGGTTTGGACGCCGGTACTGCTTTCGAAATATTATCAATTGATATTGCCGACATCGACATTGGAGAAAATATTGGTGCAAAACTTCAAATGGACCAGGCTGAAGCGGATAAAAATATTGCTCAGGCTAAAGCCGAAGAAAGAAGAGCCATGGCGATTGCACTCGAGCAGGAAATGAAAGCAAAGGCACAGGAAGCCAGAGCGAAAGTAATTGAAGCGGAAGCCGAAATTCCTAAATCAATGAGTGAAGCATTCAGAAGTGGTAACCTCGGAATTATGGATTACTACAGAATGCAAAACATGAAGGCGGATACAGAAATGCGTGATGCATTGTCGAAACCGCCTAAAACCCAATAACGGATAGTTTATTCTATCGCAATATAAATTTTAGCAGAAGTGCCGCATTCATTTGCGGCATTTCTGTTTAATAAGGTTTTTTGTTTAATGTGAAATATTCAGTGACGACAAGCGCTGAGTTACAATTTTAAGAATTGTATTACTCGTTGCTAAATCCTGTGAACATGCTACCCAACAGGTCTTTAAAACTAATCTGTTTATCACCACTGCTTCTGCTTAACTTGCTGTTTTCACTCAAGCCAAATAAAATCAGTTCTTTCATCAGATAGCGTTCATCATTGCCTGAAGAACTGTAATGTCTTTCAATGAATTCTTCTAATTCAGGTAAACTGTCAAGTTGCTTGCGGTACTTGACATCCTTATCCTCAACATGTAATTCCAGATGTTTGCCTTCCTCAAACCAGTGCATGATACCTTTGTATGGATTGCTGCTGTCATTGCCTTTCTTCTTCATCTTTTCGAGAGGTGGACAATGTTCTGCAAACAACTGACGAATGGCTTTAGATATCAGATTTTGTGCTACTTTTAATGGACCTTCTGTTTCGCCTTCATACACCATTTCCACTTTACCTGTAATTGCAGGTACCAGGCTGTATAAATCCGCAATTCTTCCATGAGAAATTTTGTCGTGGTTTTTTATGCTGCGACGCTCAATGGTACTGACTAACAATTCAAATGCACTAATACTTAAACGTGCAGATACACCACTCTTGGCATCTACAAATTCACTTTGACGCGCTTCAAATACAATCTGTTCAACAGCTTTAGCTAGTAATTCGTGTACTACAACACGTTCGGTCTGTTGTGTTTTTATTTTGGCTTCTGAAGCCGTTATAGCTGCGGCTGTTGCAATATCCTTAGGATAATGGGTGATGATTTGTGAACCAATGCGGTCTTTTAAAGGTGTAATGATACTGCCTCTGTTGGTGTAATCCTCTGGATTGGCAGTGAAAACAAATTGAATGTTTAAAGGCAATCGCATTTTGAAACCTCTGATTTGAATATCACCTTCCTGCAAGATGTTGAACAAAGCTACTTGTATGCGGGCCTGTAAATCCGGGATTTCATTGATGACAAATATACTTCTGTTGCTTCTTGGTATCAACCCGAAGTGTATGGCTTTTTCATCCGAATAACTCAACTTCTGATTGATGGCTTTTACAGGGTCTAAATCGCCAATTAAATCTGCCACAGTTACATCCGGTGTTGCCAGTTTCTCAACATATCGCTGAGATTTATGTAACCATTCAATTGGGGTATTATCTCCCAATTCATTGAGTATTGTTTTTCCAAAATGAGAAACTGGTGCATAAGGGTCGTCATTGACTTCCGAACCTGCTATGTATGGAATATATTCGTCCAGTAAGTTGACCATTAATCTGGCCAGTCGGGTTTTTGCTTGTCCTCTTAATCCAAGTAAATTGATGCTGTGACCAGATAAAATAGCCCTTTCAAGCTCAGGAATTACAGTATCTTCATACCCAAGTATTCCTTTAAATACCGTTTCACCGTTACTGATTTTCTGTATAAGGTTTTCTCGTAATTCTTCCTGAATCGTTTTGCTTTTGTAGCCACTTTGCTTCAGCTCTCCAAATGTTTTTATAGTGTGTAAATGCATTTAAAATTGTTTCTTTTTGTTGTTTTCAAAATCTTTAAAAATAAAATCTCCAAGTCCGTTCAAACTCGTGTAAAATGCCTTGCCCTTATTGGTTTCGGTGAATTCCTCAACAAAACTTTGCAAGTAAGGGTCGCGGGCTATCATAAAGGTTGTGATAGGTATTTTTAATCGTCTGCAAATAGCCGCTTCATTTAATGTCTTATTGACAATTTTCCTGTCTAAACCAAAACTATTCATGTAATATCCGTCACCTTCTTTTAAACAGCTTGGCTTGCCGTCGGTTATCATGAATATTTGCTTGTTTTTGTTTTTTCTTCTTCTCAAAATATCCTGTGCCAGTTGTAAACCAGCAACTGTATTGGTGTGATAAGGACCTACCTGCAGATAAGGTAAATCTTTCAGCTCTATGAATTTTGCGTCATTGCCAAATGTGATGATGTCTAATGTGTCTTTTGGGTATTTGGTCCTGATTAATTCTGCCAATGCCATTGCTACTTTTTTAGCGGGCGTAATTCTGTCCTCACCATATAAAATCATCGAGTGTGAAATGTCTATCATTAGAACCGTACTCGATTGAGCTTTAAACTCTTTTTCGTTAACTATCAAATCTTCTTCATGTATAGAAGAGGATTGTCCTGATATCAGACCGGCAGCGTTTTTCAAGGAATCTGTCATGGAAATACTGTCGAGTTCATCTCCAAACTGAAATTGTCTCTGGTCAGCAGAACTCTCATCTCCTGTGCCACTGATATTTGAGTTATGGTCACCTTTGTTCGATTTTTTTATTTTCCCAAATATTTCTTCTAAGGCAGACTGTCGAATGCTTTGCTCCATTTTCGGACTGATAGTAATGGTGCCTTCCTCGGGATTCTCTTTTAAAAAACCTTTGTCTTTGAGGTCCTGAATAAAATTACCCATACCATAGTTGGAATTGGATAAATTGTACTCTTTGTCAATCTCAGTCATCCATTGAAGTGCTTCTGATAAATCGCCGGATGTATGTGTCACTATTTCTCTGAACAACTTGAAAAATCGTTCGAAAGGTGCGTCATCACTATTGCCGGTGTATTTGCTAAATCGATGCCAAAGCATGGTCTAAATCTTAACAAAGTTAATTGTATTTTGTTCTCTGTATTATCACGAAAATAGATATTTCTATTTGATGTGACGATATGGCTCAAAAAAAACAAAATTGTTTTCATTTTAAGATTATTTTTGCGGTATGTATAGAAGCCATAATTGTGGAGAACTCCGTATTGAGCATGTTGGACAGACAGTGCGTCTGGCCGGTTGGGTAGCCCGTAGAAGGGATTTCGGTGCCTTGACCTTTGTCGATTTGCGAGATCGTTACGGTATTACTCAGCTGAGCTTTAATGAAGAGTACAACAAAGTACTTTTGGATTCAGCGCGCAGTCTTGGTCGTGAGTTTGTAGTACAAGCCATTGGAAAAGTCACTGAACGCAGTAATAAAAATTCGAAAATTCCAACAGGCGATATAGAAATCGTTGTTGAAGAGTTGCAAATTCTCAATTCATCTCTGGTACCACCTTTTTCTATCGAAGAAGAAACAGATGGTGGTGATGATATTCGCATGCAATACCGCTATCTGGATTTGAGACGCGATCCTGTCAGACAAAATCTGATGTTGCGTCATCAGGTTGCCAGACAAGTGCGAAACTATCTCGATAATCTGCAGTTTATTGAAGTAGAAACACCTGTTCTAATCAAATCTACTCCCGAAGGAGCACGCGATTTTATTGTGCCTAGCCGCATGAATCCAGGTCAGTTTTATGCATTGCCTCAAAGTCCGCAAACCTTCAAACAATTGCTGATGGTGAGTGGCTTCGACAGATATTATCAGATTGTCAAATGCTTTAGAGATGAAGATTTAAGAGCGGATAGACAACCTGAATTTACTCAGATTGACTGTGAAATGAGTTTTGTTGAACAGGAAGATATTCTGAATCTTTTTGAAGGTATGACCAGGCATCTGTTTAAAGAAGTGAAAGGTGTTGATATCGGCACTTTGCCACGCATGACCTTTGATGATGCCATGTCAAAATACGGCAATGATAAACCGGATATTCGTTTTGGAATGGAATTTAATTACCTGAATGATCTGGTTAAAGGGAAAGGTTTTAATGTCTTCGAAACTGCCGAATGTGTTTTGGCTATTTGCGCTGATAATTGCGCTAACTATACCCGTAAACAACTGGATGAATTAACTGAATGGGTAAAACGTCCTCAGATAGGAGCCAAGGGTCTGGTATATGTCATGTGCAACGCAGATGGGTCTTACAAATCTTCGGTAGATAAATTTTATAATCAGGATGACCTTAAAGCCTGGGCTGAACGTTGTGGCGCTAAAGCAGGTGATTTGCTGCTTTTGTTAAGTGGCGATTTACATCAGGTTCGTAAACAAATGAGCGAACTCCGTCTGGAAATGGGACAACGCCTTGGATACAGAGATAAAAATGTTTTCAAAGCGCTTTGGGTCATCGATTTTCCTTTAGTTGAATTTGATGCGGATAACAACAGATGGCACGCTATGCACCATCCATTTACCAGTCCTAAACCTGAAGACCTGGATAAATTGGAAACAGATCCGGGTGCCATTAGAGCCAATGCCTATGATTTGGTAATCAATGGTGTCGAAATAGGCGGCGGTTCTATTCGTATTCACGATAAAAATGTTCAATCCAGAATGTTCAAATTGCTGGGCTTTAGCGAAGACGAAGCTAAATATCAGTTCGGATTCCTCATGAACGCATTCGAATTTGGAGCACCTCCTCATGGTGGTATAGCTTTTGGTTTCGACAGACTCTGTTCTATGTTTGGTGGAGCCGATAGTATCCGCGACTTCATAGCTTTCCCAAAAAATAATCAGGGACGTGATATGATGATAGATGCGCCTTCTAATATTGAAAATAAACAATTGGATGAACTGAAAATTGCTTTGAAAGCATAAACTTAAGGAAGTTCAGCTCCCCCTATTTTTATTTGTATTGATTTTTCTTTATTCTTGTATGGGGTACATATAGTCCCTCAACTAATTGCTTATGAAAAATCTGAAATGGATGGTCCTGTTGTTGATAGGCCTTCGCAATCTCCTGCTATTTAGCCAGACACCAGAACAACTCGAACGCTTAAAAACGTTTGCAAAATTGAGTGGATATGTGCGCTATTTTCACCCTTCTGATGAAGCTTATCATCTCAACTGGAACAATTTTAATATCAATGCCAGTAAGAAAATTCTGGCTTGCAGTTCTCAGGAAGAATTTGAAGCACTGCTCAATAACTGGATGAGTATTATTGCGCCAACACTCAAAATTGTAAAAGAGGGCTCAAATTATAATTTTGATCAGGCAACTTTAAAGCCATTATCAGGCAAATATCACTGGATAAACTGGAGGCATAGTGGTCTTAGTAGTGATATGAACGTTTATTTTAACGTATACAATAGTCATCGACTGAATGCCAGAGACCCATTGGAGGATAATGGTTATTACAGTAAACCACAATCTGTTTCAAGCAAAACATTTGTCTCCGAATATAGAGGCAAAACTCTAAAAGTTGAGGCAAGAATTCGAATGAAAGCCAGCAAAGCCGGAAGCGCGTATTTATGGTTGAGTATGTTTAATAAAGCCAGTGAAGATATATTGTACAGAAATACCTCAGATAATCGTGCCCGCTCAGAAAAATGGTATAATTATTCTGTGGTAGTTCAAGTGCCAATGGATGCCGACTATGCGACATTTGGATTACTTGTTGATGCCGGTACAGCTTATATGGATGATGTTAAATTAAGTTTTCTGGATGGTGATGTCTGGAAACAGATAGATGTTTACAACGGCGATTTTGAAATGGGGAAAATCAATGTTAAAAATTTCAGTGATTGGTATTTCGGAAAAGTAAAGGGACAGAAAGTAAGTGTAGAAAATGATAATTCCGGCAACCATGTTTTATGCATCAATTGCGAATCTAATTTGTACAGAATTAGAAAAGAATCTCAAATTTTTAATCCAATATCTGATGCCAGGGTGATTAACAAAAAAATAGGTTCTGGTCTTGAAATATATATGCCAGTTTCATTGGCTAAGCAAAAAGGAGGCACTTTCCCTAAAGCGGACTTCAGTAAAGTTGATGCGCTTTATACTGAAAATCTTGGCTATGAAACCGGATTGCCCCTGTATTTGGGTAATACCATCAGCACCTGGAACGTTATGCAACACTTTTATCCGTATTTTGAAGTGGTAATTTGTGATTGGGAAATGGTGCTGGAGCAGGCTTTGCGTTCAAGCTTTACCGCCCGAAATGAATTGGAATTTAAGGCGGTACTTGACAGACTTACCGCACATTTAAAGGATGGACATGCTTCTGTGAGTACTCCCCTCTATACTTATGACAATTACTACAAACCCGGCATCGACTGGGCGTATATTGAAGGGAAATTATATATCACCAAAGTGTGTCAAAGCTGGTTGAAAGTGAAACCCGGTCAGGAGGTAATTAAAGTCAATGGACGCACTGTTACTGAATTTATGGATTCATTTAGACAAATCGTGTCTGCTCCTACAGAAGGCTGGTTCAAACACAGATTTACTCAGTTCTCCCTTTCAGGATTGAAGGATACTAAAATTGAATTAGGCTTATCAGATACGACTATTGTCTTGTACCGCAATCAAAGATTATATACCACTGATGATGTGGAGTGTTCTTGTCAGCCTGAGGTGATGAAATTGAAGCACAAATGGCTGGACTCCGGTATACTGTATCTTAATCTTACAAAGATGGAGGACGAGGATTTGGAAAAGATAATGCCTGACATTTTACGAGCCAAAAGTCTGGTTTGCGATATGCGTGGTTATCCTTCCGTTGGAGTTAAATTTATCATGCAATTAATGACTAAAAATGAGTCTGATTATTGGATGTTTATACCACATATTTATTATCCTGATTTTGAGGGGGTGGATTTTAGTAGTCTAACTTGGCAATTAGTTCCTAAACAACCTCATATTAGTGCCAAAGTAGTATTCATTACTGGTCCTGGCGCAGTATCCTATGGCGAAAGTTTTATGGGATATATACAGGGATTGAAATTGGCTACTACTGTAGGAACACCAACGGCCGGTACCAATGGCAACGTCAATTCGTTCACATTACCGGGTGGTTACAGAGTGGTATTTACAGGTATGAAAGTACTTAAACACGATGGCAGTACTTTGCACACTATAGGCTTCGAGCCCGACTATCCGGTGGATATGAGTTTAGATGATTTGATCAACAATAAAGATCCGCTATTGGAGAAGGCACTGGAGGTAGTGAGATAAAAAAAGCTGAATTGCTGAAAGGCTGACGCTACGCTGCTGAATTGATTTGCGGTAGAGGGGGAAAGGAATAGGGAAGACTGCATTGTAACGCTGTGGATCGAGAGGTTGATCGCAGAACAAGGGCAGAATACGCTGAATACACAGAAAATGAATACCTGTTCCGTCTTATACGGGAGCCTTTGACGCGGCATTGGTTTGCTGGCGCAAACGGGAACGCACGGATGAGGGGAAGGCTGAAAAGCTGAAGAGCTGATGCTACTCTGCTGAATTGTGTCGCGGTGGGAATGTTAAGTCGTTAAGTTGTTAAGTCGTTAAGTCGTATAGCTTGTCGATGAGCTTTAAGTATATCTGCAATTAAAGACCAATATCATCTTTGTCGCTTTCGTAGGCGTCGTCGTAACCTGTAAGTCTCAGGCTGATCGCGACGCTTTTTTAATGTTAAGTTGTTAAGTTGTAGGGAAGGCCAAGTGCTGCGCTACTGAAATGCTGAATTGTGTCGCGGTGGGTGGGATAGAAATGTTGAGGACTTTTTAACGCAGAACAGAACAGATCGTTATTGTCCCTAATCTATTTGTGCTATCCCTAGATTGATTAAAGAAAACCCAAAATCATCTGCGATTCTTTTAGCGCAATCCCACCGCCTATGGCGGATAGTTCGAAAAAATGATACCCCAATTAATAAATAGATTCTATATGTGCTATGTTAAAAATATCTGCGATTTCTGCGTTAAAAAAACGAAACTTTAAGGCGCAGGAGAGACCGAATAGCTGAATTGTTTCGCAACTGAAAGCTCATTTTATAAAGCCCTGATTTTAGTAGTTTTTTGAAAGTGCATTTTTGACTGTTGAAATAGCACTTTTTCACACTATTCAAACTTCCAGGTTGAATAAGAACGCAGAAACA
Organism: Bacteroidota bacterium; assembly: GCA_963169345.1. GTDB lineage: Bacteria > Bacteroidota > Bacteroidia > NS11-12g > UBA955 > JABMMZ01. The sequence goes on along the minus strand of CAUJCT010000028.1, from coordinate 43,510 downwards.
ATCCTCCTGAATGCGGTTAAACACCTGTAATACAAAGATATACATCAAGCCTGTTTTAAAAACGCTGACTTTTTCGTATATTGCTGCTTTTATTGCTTTTCAATGACCGCTAATTTTAAGTATCCTTTTCTGTTTTTTGTTGTCGCTTCAAGCTGCTTTTTTTCCTGTAAACCTGCCGAAAAAAAGGAACAAGTAGTAAACGAAGTTGTCGATACAGCTAAGGCTTCAGTTGTCATTGATGAAGTGACCATTAAACAATTGCTTGATAAATCGCAATCTTCTGATACTATTCAGATGTACAGTGCGCAGCCTTTCGTTTTTTATAAAACAGGTTATTTGTTTGATACCAAAATGCGTCATTCCCTGGTCGTAACTTGTTTGCAAGACGATCAGTACAAGGTCAGAATTTATGAGGTGAACGATTCAGGCTGGTCTTTAGTAGATGTGGCTGGACCCCTTAAAGCCAATCGCGCTGCTTTCTATATTGAATCAAAAGACTATAATTTCGACTCTGAAGCGGATATTTATATTCAATCTGATTACAGCAATGGATACCCTATCTCCACTGGGCATATTTTATTGATAAACCCTGTAACCAAAAAGATGACTATTTGCCCAAATTCTGCACAGTATGGCAATCTTTATGCAGATGCAAGTAATAAAACACTGCGTTCTGAATCCAAATACTCTGGAGCTGTACAGCCCGGCGAAGAAAAAATAATCGTCCGCACCAGTAAGTGGATCAAAGATCATTTTGAAACAATCGACAGCACTTTGGAAACAGTTACTGCACCCAGATAAAAAGAAATGAGCACTCAAAACACGAATTACACATATCATGAGCACAAAACAATCCTTTACCATTGTCGGGGAGCACTGGATAAATGGAGAACAGCCCCGGACATTTAACTACCTTTTCGAATACGAATCAAGTCCCGAAATTGATTCAAAAAATAAAGCTTTAAGCAGATTGCTTTTTCAACCCTGGAGAATGCTTTCCAGTGGAAAACACTTGGGCGTAAAAGGCTTGATAAGGTTGCTTGTTTTGCTTTCAGTTTTTGGAATTCTCAATTTGTATTTTATTGCTGAATCCTGGTACGAAACACTTTTTAAAGAGGATGTAATCAGTAGAAATATTGTTTTTGCATCTTTAACAGTTCTGCTTGGTTTGGTGATGTTTATTGTTGTAATTTATCTGTGTTATCGCTTTTTAGTAACTGAAGTGTTGCATGTGATGTACTCTAATAATGTCGACTTTTTTAAAGCTTTTAGTGGTCTTATTGTCGATAAAGCTAAAGCTGTAATTCAACTCAACAGCAATGTTTCTGATGATGAATGGATGAAAAATCTGGATTTTACCGAAGAACTTAAATCCAAATCTATTGGGTTGAATACGGGATTGCGAAAAGTTGCCGTGTTTGTCGCATCACGTGTTTCTATGATGGATACTTTAAATATGCTGCACAGTGAATTAAAGAATGATAATCGCGAGGTAGTTCAGGATCACCTCTTTCAAAGAATGGATGCTTTTCTTAAGGATAATGTGTTCGAATCCAATTCTACCAATTGGGTGTATTTGTTGCTGCCTGTAAACTTGATTCTTCAAATTATTTTGCTGGCTGGAATATCTTAAAGCTTTAGAAGCGAATGGGGTGTATTTGCTCTGCAATCGAATAATCTTTAATTTAGCTCCATGAAAACTTCCAGATTCTCTTTATTAATAGTAAGCTTCTTGCTTTTGTTTGCATGCAACAACTCAACACCTGTAAAAGAAGAGCAGAAAGATAGTTCAGCATTGCCTACTGTTGCAGGTGCAGGTGGTTTAAGTGATTCTAGTTCTATGGAAAGCAAAGCTTTGGATATGGTAGCTGATTTGCCGGAGGTTGAGGAAATGCGTGAGCGAGTAGACAGAATTTCAAAAGGACAGAATGAAATTAAGCTGGTAGTTTTTGGAACCCCCGAACCAACTGTGCCTTATTTCACAATAAAAGTGATGGAGGACAATGGCGACAATCTGGTAACTCAGATGTGTTTCAGAGTGGCACCTGAAGCATCAAAAATTATGTATTATGATGTAGCAGAAGATTCGACAATGTCGCTTGAAGAGTGGCGCAAGAAGTAATTTTAGTGGGATTTTTAAAAATGCATTTTTTCTTTTGAAATAGTGCTTTTTTGCAATAAGCTGAAAAATAAAATAACCTGTCAGGTTGCCGATTTTATCGGCAACTAGCTTATTGCCAGAGTTTTGTCAGGTGGCAAAGCCACCTGACAGGTTCAATTTTTTTAAAATCTAGTCTACCTTATTGACTATCTAACCTTGAAGTTTTAATTATGTCTCTGACTTCCAGCGTGTCGTGTGGGTAATGGTAGTAGCTGCAGCGAATCATGGATTGACCCAATTCGGCTAAGGTGCTGGCGGTGCCCGGTGCAATTAATTTAAGAATTGGGAATAACCAGCCTGCATATTTGTAATATTTCAAAGTGTGTTTCATGCCGGGTGTAGGTTTTAACATGCCAGGTCTGAAATTGTATACTTTTGAAAAACCAATTTTCTTTAGGTCATTTTCAGTTTTACCCTTTACTCTTGCCCACATCATGCGACCTTTTTCTGTGGAGTCGGTCCCAGCTCCTGAAATATAACTGAAACGCATACCCGGATTCACCTCTGCCAAAACCTTGGCAAAACCCAAAGTTAAATCATAGGTCAATTGCGTGTATTTGACTTCATCCATTCCTACAGATGATACGCCCAGACAAAAAAGACAACAGTTATAACCTGACAACTGACTTTTTATTTCAGATACCCTTGAAAAGTCGGGCAGTAATACCTCTGTCAATTTTGGATGATTGTAGCCGCATGGTTTTCGATTAACAACTAGTATGTGTTCTACCATTTCAGAATTCAGGCATTCGTTTAAAACGCCTTCTCCTACCATGCCGGTACTGCCGGTTAAAATGATTTTTAGTTGCTCCATTATTGATAATTAATGGACAATATTCCGGTTTTTAAGAAAAGTATGCAAGTATCCAGGATGGAAGTGCCGGTAAAATCGCTGACTTAAAATCTCTTCACGGCTTTTACAATCAGAGATTCGAATTGCATTGGCTCACCTAATGCATCAATGGTGTCTTCTTTTCGCTCTATAACAGCCAGTATGTTAAATGCATTGGCTTCGAGCATCTGACATACATCGGTCCTGGAGTACAATCTAAATCCATGTTCTGTAAAAGGATGTTGTTCCATGACGCGCTTTGGTCGAATTGAAATACACAATTGCCCTTGCGGATTTAAAAGACCCCGTATAACTTTTAATGTCTTGTCTGGCTGGTCCCAAAAGTAGAGTGTATTCACCGTGAATATCCTGTCGAAAAGTGATTCGGATACCGGAAAATCTTCAATGGCTGTTTGCAAAAACCTGACTTTATTTTGCTCGCAGAGACCTGCATTGTATTCTTTCGCTTTTTCAATCATCTCAGGCGAATAATCAATGCCAGTATATCGAACATCGGCGATATCAAAAATCTGAGGGATGAAATGTCCGTTTCCCATACCAATTTCCATTATTTCCATGCCCGGACTAAGGTCGAGTGCCTCAAAAGTAAATTTGTTAATAAACACATTGCTTTGGTTCATTCTCAAACCAATGTCATGTGCCATTTCACCTTCAGGCTTTCTTAACTGGGCCGCTATCGCTTTCCAGTCGGGTTGTTCCATGTTGCTAGCGTTCATAAAATTCAATAGGCAGACCATCGGGGTCTGAAATAAATGTAAAGCGTTTGTGAGTATGTTCGTCAATTCGAATAGGTTCTATTGCAATACCCATCGTTTTGAAATATGCTACTGTTGTTTCAATGTCTTCTGTCTCGAAAGCCAGATGTCTGAGTCCGGCAGCCTCAGGGTAAGATGGTCGGGGAGGTGGACTGGGAAAAGAAAACAACTCTAATATATAGTGGCCGTTTAAGGCTAAATCCAGTTTATAGGAATTGCGGTCTGATCTGTAAATCTCCTGCAATATACTTAAGCCAATTGTTTCTGTATAAAAGGCTTTTGAACGTTCAAAATCTGAACAGATAATGGAAACGTGATGTATTTTATTAATGGGTAAATGTGATTTCATAAAAATGTATTAAAGGTGGAACTTTCATTGCCTTTAACACGACGGTGGATGCTCACTGTAACTTTTACATGACTTGTTTTCAATATGTCTTGTGTAAACGCCCATCAGTAAATAATTAAAGGACTTTAAATTACATGGTTGAATTCAAGCCGCTTACACAAATTTAGAAGAATGAATTGAATTTTCCTAATGAAATAAAACTTACTTTACTGAAGCTTTATTTTTTTTGGAATATTGTCTCGACCATCGCACTATAAAGGGTGTTATAATGATTGTGGGCAATAACCAGGGGATGAAATTTGGTATAGATTCCGGCAGTTTCAAATTGACGACCAGGAAGGCTGTAGTGGTCGAAATATATGCCGCAGTCACTCTTTGCAAATGCATGACAAGTCGGCCTTTGAAATCTAATTGATTTGCTTTGATATCTTGAATGGATAAGATAATTCCAATAGTTCCAAATACCACAGGTACTATACCAAAGCTGCTCTTCGAAAGCGCCAATAGTCCGTAAATTACAAAAGCTATTCCTGCAATGAGCATCGTTACGGATATTGCCTTTAATGTTTTAGAAAGAAAAGGCTGTCTGATATACAGATACCCCACACTGCTCAGATACAAACTGAATACGGCAATGAAAAACAAAAATAAGTTAGGATGCAGGAGTGTCATAATAATAGCCAGAATGCCGGAGACTATCATACTCCAGATAAACAATTTGCCAACCAAACGATGTGTCTTGCCACCCTTTTTCATGCAAATGTTTAAGGTACCTGAAATTAAACTGATACTGCCGAAAATGATATGCAGCCATAAGAGCAGCTTGTACATACAATCTTTAACGAATTATAGTAGAATTTGGTTACAGGTCTTACTGAGCTTTCATCAGTTTGTTTTTTAAATGGCGTATGCGCGCATTTAAAGATGGAATATCCTCATCTTCGATATGGTTCATCATCTGAATCAGATTTTCCGGGTTTTTGCGGTGCGTGGAGTATAGTTCAAATAAACTTTGAAGGGCATTTACTCTGCATATTTTTGACTCATCTGTGTCAGTAGCCCATTTCTCCAATATGTTGCAAACATACCTGAATTCGGCATTGTCCATCATAATGCGCGTTACCAACTGCGCCAAATGCCATTTCAATTCCTTGTTTTGAACTATTGAGCAAAATTGAAGGATATCAACCTTATGTTTTTCTAAATACTGAGGATTCTGTTTGGTGATTTTTTCAATCGCATCTGCCGTTCGCATCACTATCAGTCTGTTCCGGCTTTTTAAACACGAAAATAAGATGTCAAATTCAGCCTGACTGTCAATCATCTTGACAACCATGTCAACCCCATCTATCCCTCTGAGATCGCCACTGTTAAGCAATTGTTCGTACAATAGTTTGCTCATTTCCTTTTGCTGAATTAGTCAATAAAGAATACTTTTTCAATTATAAAAGGAAAAATTCAATCATTGAAGTAAATTTTGGCTTAAAAATTCAACAAAATGTCTAATATGTTGAATTTTAGTGAAATAATTTGCACAAATTTATGAATCACTAATTGTATTTGTCTTCTTCCTGTATAGCCTATTCAAGGAAATTTGTCAATTAGTACGTAGGTCTTAAAAAGTAAAAAACCTTATTTTAAGGGCTTATTGTTTAATGAATGGATGTATGAAAAGAGCTTTGTTTAAGCTTTTTTAACGAATTCGGTTCTTAAAACCATCGCAACTTTATTGACTCTGCAATCAATTTCTGCCGGGTCATCTGTAAGTTTGATGTTTTTTACCATCGTCCCTCTTTTTAATGTTGTTGAGGTGCCTTTTACTTTTAAATCTTTGATGAGTGTCACTGAGTCGCCATCACTGAGGATGTTGCCATTGCTATCTTTTACGTCCATGATGCCGCAAAGTTAAGGATTATTTTTGCTCTATTTCTGAATCGAAATCTTAAAAATTCAAAGCTCGGTTAAAGCAATTTTTGAATTAATAATAGTCAACTGTTTAAGTCTTCCAAAGCTTCTAAAATTGAAAGATGTGAGGCATGGATTGCTCTGTAAATACTAAGTAAAGTTGAAGAATCAAGCTCTTTTATGGTGCCTTTATCAAGTTCATTTAATGTGTAATTGACTGACATGTTGTACAATCGCTCATTGTTCTCAGATAATTTTTGTATCTTTAGACTCAAATCCGGATGTGCAGTTTCATCTTTCAACAGAAGAATACTATCCATGAAAGTTTGCTCATCTAATTGTATTTGGGTCAATAAGGCATATAATCCATCATCAGCAGTCTGTTCAAGATCGAGTACATTATGACCAATATCCTTGATTTTTTTAGCAGCATGCATGATGTTGCGGGTTACACCAATTAATTTACCAATGGCTTCTATTTCTTCTTTATTGTTATCGTTTTCTCTTAAGTCAACAAGATATTCAAGTATTGCTCCCTGTAATTGTTTTAAACCTATATAGGTGTCTTCAAGCTCTGAACGGTTTTTTAATTTATCTAACCAAGATTGCTCTTCTTTTCCATTTGTAACTCCTAGGATGACTGAGTTGAATTCAATGGTCTTATTTAAAAAACGCAGTAATTCTTTTTTAACACTCGGCAAGGCTTCTTCAGTATAAGTGAGTTGAGTATTCTGAATATATTGTGTTAAATTGAGATTCTGGATATCGATGTATTTCGATTCTAAAAACTGGCCTAAATGTCCCATAAATGGGAAAAACAAACCAATAATAATTATATTAATACCTGTCTGAAATGTCACCAATGCCAGTAAAGAGTCATATTGTCCTATCTGAATGTATAGAAAATCTGCAATAGGGTAGAGTAATGATGAGGAAATAATGAGTAAAACTATATTGAAATAAAAATTCCCAAGCGCCACTCTTTTCTTGTCTGCATTGCCTCCAAGACTACCCAAATAAACTTTTATGGTTGTTCCAACCTCTGACCCAATTAACAAACCAATGGCATTTTCGAAGGGAATAATCTGGTGATATAGTGCTGTAAGTGTTATAGCCGTAATGGCAGAACTCGATTGAATAATAACTGTAATGATAAAGCCAAACAAAACAAACCAGTACGCGTTATGCGAAGCATATTTTTGCATGTCTAAATGTTGTACAAAATAAGCTGCACTGTCTTTCATCCATTCAAGTCCAATGAACAACATCGAAAATCCAATCAGGAACATGGAAAGTTGATTCATGAGCTTGAGTTTCGGAAAAATTAATCGCACAGAAACCGCTACAATCACGATTGGAAACGCCATCATCATTAAATCAAATTTGAATCCAATAGCAGCAATAACCCAGCTATCCAATGTTGTGCCTAAGTTGGCGCCTAAAGTGATTGCCAGAGCGTTTCGCATATTGATTAAACCGGCTCCAACAAAGGAGAGTGTCATTAAAGCCACCACTGAACTGCTTTGTAATATACCTGTTACCAAAGTGCCTGCTCCTATGGATTTAAGAGGGGTATTGACATTTTTCTGAAGAAATTTCTTAAACTGCCTTCCGGCCATTTCTCTTAATGACTCCTCGGCCATGCTCATTGCATATATGAACAAAGCGATTCCGGCTAGTAATTGTAAAATGGAACTAAGCACCTTGCAAATATAAGGAAGTAGCTTGTTTGATTATAATGCGCCTTAGTGCGATTCAACGCAAGGCTCTATGCAGCATTGAATAGACAAGTGAGTTTATTACCTTTCTTTTCGTTTAGAATAAATCAGCTCATCTACAAAAACACCGTTCTTGTAAAATCCGTCTTTAATTCTGGCTTCCAGCTGATAGCCGGCTTTTTCAAGGACTTTTTGTGAAGCTAAATTACTGCCAAATGGTCGTGCAAAAATCCTGACTATGTCCATGTTTTTGAATCCCCATTCTGTCATCTCTTTAACCGCAGTTGTCATAATGCCTTGTCCCCAAAAGGGTTCAGCCAGCCAGTAACCCAGTTCTGCATTTTTTCTGGAAATGTCATGCTGTAAATGCAAACCAATGCTGCCAACCAATTCTCCTTTAAAGAAAATGGCCTTAATCTTAGATGTTTCGCTTGTTTTTGCAAATTGAATAAATGCTTTTCCTTTGTCCTCCCTATATGGATGTGGGAAGCTGTCGGTCATATTGCCCGCAATTCCCGGATTGTTGGCATATTCTACTAATTTGTCCAGTAAAGCTTCTGTCCAGTCAGATAATTGTATATTCAAACTCATACTCAAATTGAATTGTACAAAGATAATCCGAATGGTGTCAATACATCAGCTTAAATTTGACTTTAGCGCATTTTCATCATGACTTCCATACTCTTCAATTCAAATCCTTCGTCTATATGCAATTTATAATAGAGTACTAAATCCTGAATCAATTGCTGTCGCATTCTGTGGTCGTTGTCGAGATGACGTATACCGCGTGTCATGATCTCATAAATGATGCCTGAAATTTCTTTATTGGAGTAGTATTTTACAGTGGGCTCTCCATCCATAAAAATACCGTTTTTAAGGTCGAGATGTGCTTGTGGGTTGAAAGTGTCAATATTGGGAGCACAACCATAGTGATGAAGTAAGTTAATCATGACAAAGGGCAACTGCCAATAATGAAGTTCGGTGTTTACGCTGGGCAGTGCTTCTTCTTTCAGGTAGACAAATAAATCGTGATTGATTTCATTGTCTTTTATCATTTGTTGTAAAATTTCGACTATGACATGGTAAAAAGCCTGCTGTGAAAAACTAACAGGTTCACAATGGTACAAACAAGTGACGTCTTGTATGCTTTGAAGAGATTTTGTCTTTTTTGAATTGAAACTAAGTTCAAGAACATTCAGTGGCTGTAAATATGAAACTCTTACTTTTCCTTTGTTTTTAAAAGCTGAAGGGATGTGAAATCCAACTAATCCAAATTGTTCGGTCAATATATGACAAATGGCTGAAGCTTCGCCAAATTTAATGGTGCGTATAACTATGCCAGTTGTCTTTGTCAGCATTAATGAATAAACAAAATCTTGCCAACCTGTGTATCTGTCCCTTCCGTATTGATGCAAAAAACAAGATAGACCCCGGTAGATACCCTTATTCCATCGAAGTTATTGCCATTCCATACAGCTAATCCACCATTTGAATAAGTTTGGTAAACTAAGTTGCCGTTTATATCAGTGATTTTTACCAAAGTGTTATCCGGCATTCCGCTTATTCCAATATCACCTGTGTATTCTGGTTTTACCGGATTTGGGAATATTTTAAGTGTTTCAAATCCTTTAGGTGCGAGCATGGCATCGGCTCTGTAGGAGGCTATACCTAAATCTGTTCCGAAAAAGACTTCACCTGTTTCATCCATGATACTGATGCTGGTAACATTGTTGGACATTAAAGGTGAATTGTCTGTTGTGAAATGCAAAAGTATCGTTTCGCCATCTTTATCAATGAGCCAGGCACCATTGTTAGTGCCAAACCAGCGTCTGTCTCCACCATCAACAACTATGCAGTTGATGACTTCACTGCCCAACAAATAGCCACCCAGATTTGAATTTGCTTCAACAGATATAATCACTCTCTGAGCGTCGTAATCACCCGGTTTTGCATTTGGGTTAAAAGCATTGGAAGGTACTCTTATTTTAGCAAATCCCTGGTCTGTCCCAATTAACAATTCACCTGATTTAGTAAATGCGATATCATTGACATTATTGGATGGTAAATTGCCTGTACCCTTGTTTGAGCTGAATTGAATGATGATGTCGTCTAACAGATTATCGGGAGTGTTGTTGTCTTTAAAAGCAATCATGCCTATACTCTCCTGTGGCGTTAGTATCCACTTGTTGCCTTTGTTGTCAATTACAATCTTGCCGGTTCTTGCAACTGGCATTTTATAACTTCTCCAGACACCTGCTGCTGTTACCATGTGTAAACTCGTATCAACATCAAAATTGCTTACCCAAACATTGTTCCTGCTGTCAATAGCTACTCCGTTGACAATGGTATATAAGCCCGATCTTGGTCGAAGTGGTGAATTGTTTTGATTCCAGACTTGTTTGGGTTGACCGTTTTCGAGCATGAGCAAGCCTGTTCCGTGAGTACCTACATATAACCTGTTGTTGACTTTGTTGAATGCCATGTGGGTATAGTCGTATAATGGAAAGGTGAGCGCATTGTCCTGAAGGTAATTCCATTCAAAATTGTCGAAAGTGTAAAACTTAAAACCATTAAAAGTCGGGGCATAAGTCGTTGCTCTCATACCGCCTGCTGTTACATACATCTGGTTAAATGCATTACACATGTTGAAAGTGGTATACGATCTTGGTCCATTGGGATAGAAATATTTTTCAGGTCCGTATGGGTCCATAAAACTCAAGCCATTGATAGGACTGGCATACCAGTAAAAGCCATTGCCATCCAGCAAGCAGTCGTTAAGTACATTGACAATTTTAGTGCTAATGGTGCCACTTTCATCTACAGTTAAAATGTGTTTGCCATAAACACCAATGATGAGTTTGTTATGGTCATTATCAATATTGGTTATGATTCTTTTGGAGGTGTCCATCAATTGCCACTTGCCATTTTTGTATTGATAAAGAAAGGAGTCAAGTTCGGCATATATAGTATTGAGGTGACTACCAATTTGTGTGGCTTGTATATTTGCAGCTTTGCATAAGGTCCAGTTTTCGCTGATACCTAGATTGACATTTGGGTTGGTACTTCCTCTGTAAATCCCCAAATTACTGGCTATGTACAAGCTGTCATTTTGTATGCAGGAGGAAAAAATATTGAGCACTGAGCCTCCCGGGCCAATGTTCAAATAAGAATTTCGTATTTCATTTTTGGAAAGATTGAATTCAAGCAATCCAAAGCTGGTTGAAATGTAGGCAATGCCATTTACAATGTTAATGTGGTGAATGGTTTTTTCTCCAACAATAGTCTTGTTATAGATGTCGTCATTACGAGTAATGGTGTTGCCTTTAACCAGTTCAATTCTGCTGTCGGCATAAGCAATGATGAGGATATCCAGATTAGCATCGTAATCCATAGCCTGCACTCTGTATCCTCCAAATCCATTGATAGGAGAGCATCTGACAGTTGACCCGTCGCCTTTGTCGTAAGTGAAAAAACCGTATAGTCCGGCACAGTATATTTTAGATGGTGTCTCCTGAATAATCTGGATATCCTTGAAAGGCAAATGTATGCGCCATTGACCGAGTGGAGTTGACGGATTTTGAGCAAACAAATGACCCGATACGGCGAATACAAGGATAAATAGGCTGTAGCCTGATAGTCTATTCATACACGACCTTAACATTAAATAGATTCTAATAGTATATTTGGTTTTAAAAAATGGCAAAATCCTGACTTGTGATTAAAAATACAGTGACTTATGCTTCTTTAGGCAAAGATAAGTATTCAAGGATAAATTACTTTAAGTCTCCATCAACAAATGAGGGAAAAATAGATTGGGCAAGTTTAGGATTAGTTTTACTTTTGCATTTTAATTCAGATAGCCGGTCGAATTTATCGGTCTTACGAATTGTTTTTTCAATTAATGAGTACGCATCACAATTTTAACAGAGAAGAAATAAAATTTCTTGAAGGTCCTCAATCCCGCTATAAGGATTTCCTATTCACACTCAAAGTCGTTTTCGAATTCATTAAAGGGTTCAGGGTGCTGCACTTTGTCGGTCCCTGTATTACAGTATTTGGCTCTGCCCGCTTTAAAGAAGACCATCCGCATTATGAATCTGCCCGAAAACTGTCTGGTTTAATAGCTAAAAAAGGATTTACTATTATGACTGGCGGCGGTCCGGGTATTATGGAAGCTGCAAACAGAGGCGCTATGGAAGTGGGTGGCAAATCTGTTGGTTGCAATATTGTCTTGCCTTTTGAACAACATCCAAATCCTTACCTTCAGAAATATACCAATATCCGATACTTCTTCGTTCGTAAAGTCTTGCTTCTCAAATATTCTTATGGTCTGGTCGCTATGCCGGGTGGCTTTGGTACCATGGATGAGCTTTTTGAAGTACTGACGTTGATTCAAACTATGATGATCAAACGTTACCCTGTTGTTATTTTTGGTAAAGAGTATCATGCCAAATTACTCGAGTATGTTGAAGATATGAAGAAAAATGGCACCATCAGCCCCGAAGATTCAGACTTATACCTGGTGACAGACAGTATCGATGAAGCTGTCGAATTTATTGCAACTCACACCATTATCCCGTTTGGCTTAAAACCTAAGGTTAAGAGCAAATGGCTTTGGGAATAATCTTATAATATATATACAAAGAAATTATGCAAGCAAAAAAACCTTCAGAATCCTATACTATGATGAATGAAATCGTTTTACCTAACGATACCAATACATTAAACAATCTAATGGGAGGACGATTATTGCACTGGATGGATATTGTGGCCGCTATAGCCGCTCAGAAACACAGCAATAACATTGTAGTGACGGCCAGTGTGGATGGCGTTTCTTTTAAAGAGGCCATTCGTTTGGGAGATGTGGTGACCCTGGAAGCTTATGTGACGCGCTCTTTCAATACCAGTATGGAAGTGTACATCGAGGTATGGGGACAAAATATTCCAAGAGGAGAAAAGTACAAATGCAATGACGCTTATTACACTTTTGTCGCTTTGGATTCGAGACACAAACCTGTTGCGGTGCCACCAGTTGAACCCGAAACGGATGTTCAGAAGCAAAAATATGAAGGGGCTTTGAGACGTCGTCAGGTGCGTTTGGTTATGGCCGGAAAACTTAAACCGGATGATGCTATTGAACTGAAAGCCTATTTCAATGAAGGTTAATACCTTTTAAGTCATGGGCGTTTAGTCTCTCAAACGAATTTCTATCGTTTTGCCGTTATCAACATGACTCACCCAGAGTTCGGAGTTTTTTAATCGCAATATTTTATATCGGTTTTCCTGTGTTGTGCCTGAAGGAGTAAATATAAACTCTGTTTTGGCACCATTGAATTTCCATGCTCCCTTTTCATTGTATGTCCCAACATTGAAAGGTCTGTAGCTCAATTCGTAGCTGTCGTCTTTATTTAATTCAAGTCTGTAGTTGACATAAGCACTTTTATAGGCGTCCGTTTTGTCGGTACCATCTTCATACACTTTGTCTATATACCAAACGTTGACGGCACGGTTGGTTTTTGACCTTAAACTCAATTTAGGGCCATCCTCGTAAATACATGAACCCATGAAAATTAGAGCAATTACTGCAATAAGTCCTTTTAACTTCATGATGTTTTTTTTCAAATTTAGTTTTTTTTATGAAAACTTGTCTTTTTATTTGGGGCAACAAATTTAAATTAATTATGGATTTAGTGAACTTTACCTCAGTTTTGGTAGCAGCTTTAGCTACATTCCCAATAGGATTCATCTGGTACAATCCAAAGGTTTTTGGAACGGCCTGGATGCATTCTATAGGTGTAACAAGTGAAGAAGAAATGAAAAAAGGCGCCAATATGATTGTGATTTTTGGAATGTCTCTGGTCTTTGCTCTGATGCTTTCTACTTCTCTTATTCCTTTAGTCATACATCAAATGGGTATTGGCTCTTTGCTTGCCGAATATAAACTCAATGCCAATTCTGATATCCAGTTGATTCTCGACGGCAAGGCAATCGAATGGAAAGACAGTTTCAGAACATTCAAACACGGGATGTTTCACGGCGCTTTAGGTGCTATTTTTATTGCAATGCCAATCATTGGTACCAATGCATTGTTCGAAAGACGAGGATTTAAATACATTATGATTAACACAGGCTACTGGTTGCTTAACATGATGGTAATGGGTGGCATCATTTGCGCCTGGAAATAAAATATTCGATAAGATAAAGAGCCTGGCAATATCTGTCAGGCTTTTTTTATATCTTTGTTTGACTTGTCGGGATTGTGTCTGATTTTAGAATTCCCAGCAACTTATTGGATTGTTTTTGCGTCTATATAACAGATTGAAAAAGTGCTTGTTCATATTGTTGGTGCTGTTCATGCCACTGGTAGTGAAGGCTACTCACATAGTGGGTGGTGAATTGACCTATAAGCACCTTGGAAGTAATTTATATGAACTAAAGTTAAAGCTTTACATTGATTGTTTTAATGGGAGTTCTGCTGCAATCGCTCAGGATCAGTACGCCATCCTGACTATTTTTACCGGCGACTCAGGAATCAGGATGCCCCAATATTGTCAGAATGTTTTGCGTTCCAATCCTGAACGAGTTTCCAAAACCAATTATAATTGCATTAAGATTGCGCCGGATGCCTGTGTGGATGCTTACGAGTACATTACTAATGTGACCTTACCTCCAAGAACCGATGGCTATTACATTTCTTTTCAAAGATGTTGCAGAAACGGAACTATTGTCAATCTCATCAATCCACTTGCAACAGGCGCTAATTTCTGGACTAAAATGAGTGACACCCTCTCTGTGGGTTATAATTCAAGCCCGGAATTTAAAAATCTTCCACCAAATTTCCTTTGTACCAATGCGCCTCTCATTTTCGACCATTCAGCTACTGACCCTGATGGCGACAGTTTGGTCTATGAGTTTTTTCATCCGTATACGGGAGCCAATTCAATAGGGTCAAGACCAGATTGCAATCAGTCACAGGCGCCGCCATTTACCAGTGTGAATTTTAGTACAGGTTATTCATATAATATTGCTATTCCATCCAATCCTGTAGCTAGTCTTAATAGTAAAACAGGTCAGTTGAAAATAGTGCCAACTGTAGCCGGTCAGTTTGTTGTAGGTATTGTGGTGAAGGAATTTAGAAAAGGTAAACTAATTGGTTTTACGCAGCGAGATTATCAGTTTAATGTGCAGAATTGCGTGTTTGAAACCACTTCAGCTTTTGTCAATCCAAGTATCAATTGTAACAGAGAAGTGTTTTTTACCAATAATTCTCAAAATGCAGATACATACCATTGGGACTTTGGAGATAGTTCAACGTTAACCGACACATCTAATTTGAAAAGCGGTTACTATAAATATCCTGGTCCCGGTAGCTATTTGGTAAAGCTAATTGCGGCTAAAGGCAATTGTGTGGATTCTCTTACCAAGGTGATTACTGTCTACGACAGAATTTATTTTAATTTGCCTGATGATACCACCATTTGTCCGGGAAATATTTTTACAATTGCTCCGGATACTTTTTACAGCGCCTCAGAATACACATGGAATACCGGTGCTAAAGACAGTGTCATAAAAGTGAATAATGGAGGAACCTATTGGCTCAATATTAAATACGGCAATTGTGATACTTATGATACAGTCAATATTGTTTACGATACGGTTAAGGTATGGCTAAGCGGAGAAGATATAACCTGCGACCCCGAAACGTTTAAGTTGAAAGGCTGGGTGAGGGTTAGTGGGCAGTATAAAGACTTAAACTGGAGTTCGGATCCTGCTGGTTTAGTACCGGCAAATTTCAAAGACACAGTGTTAAGTATCGATAAGAAAGGCTTGTTTTTTATCAACGGCTATAATATCAATGGATGTCCTTATAAAGATTCTTTATCGATAGAAGCTGTAGATACTAAGAAATACTTTAAAATAGGCAATGTGTTCAGCCCAAATGGGGATTCAATTAATGAAGCGTTTCCAGCTGTAAATGCAGCTTATTTGTATCATCTAATAATATTCGACAGATGGGGCGTTAAGGTTTTTGAAGGTGAAAATGAGCCCTGGTATGCTGAACAGTTTGCCGACGGGATGTATTTTTATTTCATCAAAATGGAAGCCTGTGGACTAGATGAACAAACGCATGGAGTTGTTCATGTTATGCATGGGAAGAAACAATAGTCCAACCGGCTTCTGCCTGTGCATGCAACATTTCCAGCCCATTTTTAACCTGCGCACCATTCTCAGCAAATAGTTTCATCATCTGCGTTTCGGAAGGATTATAAATGAGGTCGTAAAAGAGTGCACCTTTTTTGACTGAGGAATAATCTAAAGGTAAAATTGCAACACTGTGAAACTTAATTGGAGCCATTCCTACCGGTGTGCAATTGATGATTAAATCGTATTCAGATAAATTTATTTCAGAATAGGAGGGTTGGGTGTTCCTTCCTACAGAATCATAAATGATTTGTTGTTTTTTAAGAGCATATTCAATTGCCAGGGATGATCCGCCGGTCCCTAGTATGAGAGCTTTCATTGATGCCGTGTTTAAAGGCAGATGAAGAGTTTGAAGAAAGCCTTGATAATCGGTGTTATAGGCTTTAAGTCTGAATTTTTCTCCTTCTCTTTTGACTAGAATTAAATTAGCTGCTCCGATTTCTGTCACTGCTTCATCCATCTCATGGCAATAGTGCAGAATGTCTTTCTTGTGTGGAATGGTGACATTAAAAGCTATCAGGTCTTTGTTTTGCCTGATTAAATCCGGCAGGGAATCTATATGTTCAAGAGGAAAGGCTGAGTAATGCCAGTCGTGCATACCCAAAGTTCTGAACTTCTCATTGAAATAGGCCGGAGAAAATGAATGGCCTAGAGGAAAGCCTATAATCCCAAGCAGTGGCATCGCTTATTTGTTGTCGCTGTCTAAAGTATCAATAACAGGGTCCTTTTTACCCATTTTAGCTCTGATAAATTCGATGATTATTGGCAGTATAGAAATGCCTATGATGCCAAAAATAACGAGTTCGAAATTCTTTTGAATAAATGGAATATTACCACAAAGGTATCCGAGCACAGTGACGCCTCCAACCCAGAGGATAGCACCTAAAATGCAATTGACTATATATTTTTTATAAGCCATTGAACCTGCTCCGGCAACAAAAGGTGCAACAGTTCTGACGATAGGAATAAAGCGTGCAATGATAACAGTTTTGCCGCCGTATTTTTCGTAATAAGCTTCTGTTTTTTCTATGTGTTGACGTTTAAGGAACAGTATTTTCTCTTTGCTTTTGATGAGGTTGCCGAAGAAATGTCCAATAAAATAATTGGTATTGTCTCCAAGTAAAGCAGCGACAATGAGCAAAGGAATCATAATTCCTATACTGAGTTGACCACCTGGTGCGGCAGCAATTGCACCAGCAGCAAAAAGGAGTGAATCGCCTGGAAGGAGAGGCATGATAACCAATCCGGTTTCTACAAAGATGATTAGAAATAAAATACCGTAAATCCAAAGTCCGTATTCGCCAATCCAGACCTGAAGATGATCGTTCAGGTGCAAAATAATATCCAGGAACTGCTTAATGAAATCCATTTGGCAAAGGTAATGGGAAAAAGTTAAAAAGCTGAATACCGCTCGAAAGTCAACCTGGCAGGTTGAATAGTGTGAAAAAGTGCTATTTCAACTGCCAATATCTACCGTTCGTAAAACCTTATGACAAAATTTGGGGTTTGCAGCAATTAATTCATCGCTTTTTAAAAAAAAAGTAAACCTTGTACTAAATTTGATTTGAAATGGACTGGATATCTATCCTAGAAGCCGCAATTGCAGCCTTTTTTCTGTTTGCCTCCAACGCTTTTTTTTCCTCCACAAGATTCCATGGTAAGGCTTAACAACGCTAGAATGAAAGTGAAAACCAACAGACGTTTCATAATTACAAATTTAATCCTTTATTCTTAAACGTCTGCATGGTTTGAAATTTTTAATTTATTAGTATTAAAATGAGGATGCACAGCCATTGTGATTACTTCCTTTACCTGAGGCCAATCTTGCGCCGCCACATGCGCTGAGTCCCACTACCAGTGTTATCAGTAACAAGATTTTTATATGAATCTTCATACTTATATAACGCAATTATTGCCTCGTAAATTGTTAATCAGTTTACGGTCTATTGAACATTTATATGGTTTTGCCTTTTTAAGATGAAAAACAGATGGGTGAATATGAAGATAAATTGACACATGTAATTAGGTAGTTTCAAGTAACAATGATTTAATTTGTATTTAAATACTATAATCTTCTATGAAATTTATTTTACCAGTCGTTCTCCTTTTTCAATTCGTAAACGCTTTTTCTCAAAAGGTAACTTCTTCTTGTATTGCTCCTGATGATATTATTAAGTTATATCAATCGGATGCCGATAGATTAACAATTACCAAATTCAAGACAACTAACTCTCCATATTTGGATAGTGTTCAAATACCTAAGGCGCATTCGGATACTTTTTTGAGAGCCTTGCTGGCTGTTTATAATGCAAGCGCCTTACCTTGCCGTGACTCTATTGTCTCTTTATATAATATACATTGTTTTCCTTATATCAACCTGAATGATATAACTATTGTTGCTGATCCTAATACACAATGGATGAAGAACCTGAAAGATAATGTTACACCAACAGGGAATACCTACATTGATAATTTAATCTCTAAATTTAAATTGAAAAAAGTCTCCTATAGCGAAAATAACCCTAATCCTCCCGGTCATTTGGTGAGGTTTAAAGCGGAGGTTAATTGTAATATTGAAGCACTTAAAACAGCGTTTAAAAAAGATATTAATGTGTATTCAGCCTACGCTTCTTCAATTATTGGCGATGGCAGCAGAATTGGTGCAACTATTCAGAGTGATTATGTTCAATTAGACTATCAGTATCGCTGGGGTGATTGCCCTGCAGGTTGTATATACAATCATCATTGGATTATTAACGTCTACTATGATTGCTCCGTTGAGCTTGTCTCTAATTATGGAGATCTTTACAATTCCAGCAATTTGTTCTTCAATACTATGCCCCGCTTATCAGTGTACCCAAATCCTGTTACTAATGAACTAACCGTTTATGGATTAAATCCCTTGTTTAGATATAAAATATTAGATATTCAGGGTCAACTGTTAGAAGAAGGCATTACCTATAATGGCCACATAAGCAGTTTCGATGCTTTTTATTCAGGGCTGTATCTATTGCAGGTTTTCATTGACGATCAGATATTTTCATTCAGAATTTTGAAAGAATGATTTTAGCAAATTTTCATTTGTTTTAAAACTGTTGAAATTGAAGTTTTTTCAGATGATTATTACAATGTCATTTTTATGTCGAATATCTGATTTTATGATTGAACGCATAATTATCAAATCTATAATAATCTAAATTTGAAGTCGTTAACAAATTGGTATAGGCTGATTTGTTGGTTTTAAAATTTATAGCGTATGATAAAAAACTACTTGCTTTTAGTTCTATTGACATTACCTCTTTTCGTTTGTGCTCAGAAAGTTCAATCAACTTGCACTGCCAGTCCATCTATAGTGCAATTGTATCAGGAAGACGCCGATCGTATGGCTCTTGATCGCATCTACAGACAGAATCTGAAGTATAAAGACAGCTTCAATATCCCGACAGTATACTCCGATACTGTTTTGAGAGCCTTACTGGCTGTTTATAATGCAACAAGCTTAGCTGCTCGCGATTCGGTTGCGAAATATTATCAGATACATATTTATGGAAAAGCTTCTGTAAATAGTTTCAAATTATACGCCGATTCCACTTTGCCCTGGATGCGTAAATTAAGGCAATACAATGTTAATACCGGCAATCCTACTGTAGATGCTATTTTGAGTAAATACAGTTTGACAGTTAAGGATGTATATAAACCTTCTTTCGCATCTTATTGTGAAATCACATTCAAATCAGCATCCAACGCCAATTTACAAATTGCAATGAATGAACTGAAAAACATTTCAGGTGTTAACTATGTACAACATGATTACTATTATGGTTCAGGTAATATGATCAAAGATTCCATTTATACGGATCATGTTGAATTAGTTTACAGTTACGGGTGGGGAGATTGTCAGTCTTTCTGTATTTACCGGAGGTATTGGAAATTCAATGTGTATTTTGATTGTTCAGTAGAGTATTTAGGAAGTTGGGGAAATAGCGCACCTATAAACTGGACAAATATCAATGATGTTGAACAATTTGATTTTAAAGTTTATCCTAACCCGTTTCAGCACTCGTTTAGTATCGATGGATTGGATGAAGCTGTCGAATTCAAATTAACAGATGTGTATGGCAAATGTTATAAAAGTGGAATATGTGTGGGAGGTGTTATAAATGATCTTGACCTGCCAGCCGGAATTTATTTACTCAGTTTCATATACAAAGGCAGGACAGTGCGATTAAAGGTTCAAAGTTTGTAAACTTTATAAGTAATCAACTATACATGTCCTCGTTCCTCAATATACTCAGATAACTTTCGTATCGCTCTGGTGCTATTCGGCTTTCTTCGTAAGCTTTTATTACAGCGCAATCAGGTTCATTCAAATGTTTGCAGTTATTGAATTTGCATTGCGACATTAAAGCTCTTATTTCAGGAAAGTAATGTCCAATTTCACTTTCTTCTAAATCTATAATTCCAAAATCTCTTATGCCAGGTGTGTCTATCAGTGCAGTTTCATCATCCAGAAAAAACATCTCAGCAAATGTTGTTGTGTGTTTGCCCTTTAAGTGCATGTCACTGATTTTCTCCACTTTTTGAGAAGCTCCCGGTAATAGTTGATTCAAAAGACTTGATTTCCCAACGCCTGAATGGCCGCTGATCAAAACTTTCTTCCCTTTTATTATGGGCAAAAGCTGTTTTTTGGGATTGTATTCCTCTACCACAGTTGAACTTAAAACGCAAGGATATCCTAAATGCCCATATAACATTTGAAGATAATCGTAATTCTCTTTGTCTTCTTCCGTGTATAAATCACATTTATTAAATACAAGCGTTACAGGAATATGGTAGGCGCCTGCCATTACCAGAAATCTGTCAATAAATCCTAGTGATGTACGTGGATTTGATAGAGTCACAACCAATAAAGCCAGATCGATGTTTGCTGCAATTATCTGTCCTTGTTTACTCAGTTTATTGCTTTTGCGAATGATGTAATTGTGGCGTTTTTCCAATTCGGTGATGACGCCATTTGTGACATCTCCACTGCTTTCAAATTCGTAGTCGACAATATCTCCTACGGCTACAGGATTTGTAGTGTCAATATCTCTTAAACGAATTTTGCCTTTAATCCTGGCATCCAGTACAGTATTGTCTTCCTGTCTGATTTTATACCAACTTCCTGTCGATTTGATGACAATTCCCTTCAATGCTTAGAATATCTTTTCGCAAATTTGCCTGGTAGCTTCACTTCTGCCCATTGTGTAAAAATGGAGCACCGGAACTTTAGCTTTAATGAGCTCTTTGCATTGTTCAATAGCCCATTCAATGCCGATGCGTTTCACATCTTCACCATTCTTAGCGTGCTCTATACGATCGGTAAGTTCATCCGGTAAATCGATGTGAAATAATTTAGGCAACAATGTGAGCTGTGATTTTGTTGTAAGTGGTTTTATACCCGGAATAATTGGTACATTAATGCCGTTTTCTCTGCAGCTGTCAACAAATTCGAAGTACTTCTGATTGTTAAAAAACATCTGTGTAACGATGAATTCTGCTCCGGTTTCTATTTTCCTTTTTAAAAATTTCAGGTCTGATTTCAGATTTGGTGCATCGTGGTGTTTTTCTGGATAACCTGCTGCACCAATACAGAAATTGGTAATATTGGCGTTCGAAAGTTCTTCATCTAAATATATACCACTGTTCATGTTTTTAATCTGATGAATCAAATCGAGCGAATTGGCATTCCCGTTTTCCTCAGGCTGGAAAAATTGTTCGTTTTTGGCGTTGTCTCCTCTCAATGCCAGCACATTGTCAATGCCTAAAAAATTAAGGTCTATCAGGGCATTTTCAGTGTCTTCTCTCGAAAATCCGCCGCAAATGATATGTGGCACTGCATCAACTTTGTATTTGTGCATGATAGCAGCGCAGATAGCAACAGTACCTGGTCGCTTTTTGGTCGATACCTTTACAAATGAACCATCAGGACGTTTTTTCTCAACATAATCTTCTCTGTGGTAAGTCACATCAATGAAAGAAGGATTGAATTCCATCAATGGGTCAATACCTTTATAAATGCTGTCTATACTGTCTCCTTTTAACGGAGGCAATATCTCGAAGCTGAAAAGGGTTTTGCCTTCTGCTTGTTTAATGTGTTCAGTAATTTTCATTTAGTTTAAAATGTCAGTGTAAGCGTAATTTCTTCTCCGTTTCTTTTAACTATAACAGTTGTAGTTTCACCTTTGTTGAATTTGCCCAAAACACCCATGTAATCCATCATACTGCTGATGGTATAGTCGCCAATTTTTATAATGACATCGCCTTTTTTTATGCCGGCTTTGTCGGCAGGTTCTCCGGGATTGGTTCCATCAGCTCTTACTCCTGGTCCGTCGAATGCATAATCGGGCATTATACCAAGTTTAACTTTGAAGGTCATGCGTTCACTGTCTTCACTTTTTGTAGGAGTAAACAGAAATTCTTTGTTTTTATTAGCAGCTTTTATCATCTGCATGGTCACATCGTATACCAAATACATACCATGGTAGTTAATTCTGAATTCATCATCACTTGGCTTGTGGTAATCGGTATGTTGTCCGGTAAAGAAATGTAATACCGGAATACTGTCGTAGTAAAATTTGGTGTGGTCGGAAGCGCCGGTACCACTCTCTGTAGTTTTGATTCTGATTTGTGTGGTATCAGTTTTCAGTGATGCTACTGCCGGTTTCCAGATAGGACTGGTCCCTACACCATAAATCATTAAAGTTTTTTTGAATGAATCCAGTCGGCCTACCATATCGAAGTTGAGCATATAAGCAACCTGATCCATGTTGATTGTAGGGTGTTTTACAAAATAATCACTGCCCAACAATCCTTGTTCCTCTCCACTGAAAGCAATAAAAAGATAGTTGTATTTTTTTAGTTTTTTGTCCTTTTTAATATTGCGCATCAGTTCCAAAATCATTGCTACACCGCTGGCATTGTCATCTGCTCCATTGTGAATGGCTCCGCTTTTAGGGTCGCGACTTCCACCGTATTCATTGTAGCCTAAATGGTCCTGGTGTGCACCTATGATAATTGTCTTAGCTTTTTTATTGTTGATGTAACCTATCACATTATGGGCTGTTTCATTGATTTGAAGAATGTTGACCTGAAATGTGATAACTTCAGCTCTTAAAAGTGACTGAGCCTCTTTAGCTGCAAATACGACAGGGATACTTCTAGGTTTGACATTCCTGTCGAGCATACCTTTCGGTGCTTCATACCCTGAATCTGCTAAAACAAAAACAACGCCTCTTGCTCCCATTTTAACGGCCAAATCTACTTTGTAATTCAATCCTTCATAAGGAGTGAATTTGCCATGCGCTTTACCGCCATCCGGACTACCGATTTTGATAACAAATACTTTACCCCTGATGCCATTGGTGTCTTTGTAGTCATTGTGATTCAGATCGGGTGCATAGATGCCAAACCCAGCCTGGAAAACACCAACTTCATTTAAACTGTCTTTGTTACAGCTTTGCGCAAGTGGATAAAAATCTCCGGTTTTAGGTCTGAAACTTCTCATCAAATGATTACTCTCCATCCAATGGAAATAGGCATTTGATTGGCTGATACGCAATTTTACAATGCTGAAGCCCTGAAGGTAAGTGCCGCTGTCGCCTTTAGGTGTTAAATTGTATTGTTTGAAAATATCTGCCACATACATAGATGATTTTTTCTCACCAATAGAGCCGGATAATCGGCCTTCCAACTGATCGCTGGCCAGATAGCTAATATCCGCTTTAAAATTGCTTGTAGCTTTGATTTCTTTCTTGTCCTGAGCCAGAGCTGTATTAGTCAGACTCAATGATATCCATATAAGTGCAATGAAACGCATGTCGAATTTTTTGTGCGAAGATACTGTTTTTCCTCAATTGTATGGATTTATCCTGCTTTTTACATAGCTTTAGGTACATTTCATTTTAGGTATAATTCACTTAATTTAAGGCCACTTTTATTCAAATTTCCGTATTATCTTCGCGGCATGTCTCATAAAGTAGCTCCAAGTGTCCTTTCTGCCGATTTTGGTAACCTTCAGAGGGATATTGAAATGATCAATAACAGCAATGCCGACTGGTTTCATGTCGATATAATGGATGGTGTTTTTGTACCTAATATTTCATTTGGTTTCCCTGTAATGGCGAGCTTGAAGAAACATGCACAAAAACCTTTGGATGTTCATCTTATGATTGTTGACCCCGATCGTTATATCACTCGCTTTGCTGAGGCAGGTGCCCATGTGTTATCGGTTCACATCGAAGCTTGCACACATTTGCACAGAAGTCTTCAGGCAATTAAGGCTGCCGGAATGAAAGCTGGGGTAGCTGTGAATCCGCATACCAATGTCAATCAGTTGGAAGATGTTGCAGGTGATTTGGATCTGGTTTGTCTTATGAGTGTCAATCCGGGTTTTGGAGGTCAGTCTTTTATCGAAAATACCTATAGAAAAATAGAGGCTTTGAAAAATATGCAGGCACGACTGGGTGTCCAATTTGACATTGAAATTGATGGTGGGGTTACGCTGGCTAATTACAAGAAACTGGTGGATACCGGTGCCACTGTTTTAGTTGCCGGTAACACTGTTTTCTCTGCCAGCAATCCAATTGACACAATTTCGGCACTTAAACAATAATCAACTGTTCAATCCGTTAGAGGGATACATTTTTGAAGTCTTGTCTTTTCGTCATATCGTTTTTTGCATGTTTTCATCTGCAAGGTCAGTCTTTTGTTTATGGCAAAGTATTTAATGAAAAAGATGAGCCAATCCCATTTGTCAGAGTTATTAATCTGGTATCTAAGGATACTGTGAGAGCGGATAGCGCCGGTAATTACAAAGTGCCTTACCAGCATGGTAAAAAAAATAGTCTCAGATTTGAACGCGAGTTTTACATTACTCTAATTACAACAGTTCCTAGTTTGTTTAAGGATGAAGATCTGATGCTGGATGTTATTCTTAAGAGTAATATCGATGATTATAAAAAGGCAACTAAAACTGGGTCAGACCCTTTCAGACAGAGTACCATTATCCTGAAACCATTGAGTACACGACCAAGTGTGTCTGGTGATTTTAACGATTATATCAAGTCTCTTCCGGGTGTTAGCTCCAATAATGAACTGAGTTCTCAGTATAATGTAAGAGGAGGGAGCTACGACGAAAACTTAATCTATGTGAATGATTTTGAAGTGTACAGACCTCAGTTGGTGAGAAGTGGGCAGCAGGAAGGACTGAGTTTTGTGAATGCTGATATGGTCAACAATCTTGTCTTTTCTGCAGGTGGATTTGAAGCTAAGTATGGTGATAAATTGTCCTCAGTTTTAGATGTCAATTACCGCAGCCCAATTAAAAATTCATCCGGTTTTCAAATCGGATTTTTAGGCGCTTCCTTCTTTGTTGACGGGGTGTTTAAAGCGAAACAGAGAGTAGGTGCCCGCGATTCAATCCGCTTTAGTTATATCATTGGTGGCAGATACCGTGGCAATAAAAATATATTGAATTCTTTGGATGCTCAGGGTTTGTATAAATCGCGTTTCGGTGATTTGCAATCGCTCATGACCTGGCATATTAACCGTTATAACAGAATTGAATTCCTGGTCAACTACGCTCAGAATCGTTTCAGATTTGAACCTGAATATCAGGAAACCACTTTCGGAACTCTACAAAGTGCTCTGAAACTCAATATCGGAATGGATGGTCAGGAAATTGTAGATTACAGCAGTATCATGGGAGGTCTGGCTTTTGTGAGAACCGCCTCATTTGGTGAGTTTAAGTACATGGCTTCAGTTGTAAGTTCTATTGAGAGCGAGCATTACGATATTCAGGGTAAATATGAAATCTCAGAAATAGATAACAACCTTGGTTCTGATAATTTTGGTAATGCCAAGTCTCTGCTTGGATATGGCTACTTTATCAATCATGCAAGAAATGATTTGAGATTTAATATCATGACTTTCGCGCATCAGGGTACAATTCGTTTCAAAGGATTTAAAAATAAAAGCAAGGACAAAACAAGGGAGATGTTGTCGCATAAAAGTAAACTGACCTACGGATTTAAATATCAGATGGAGCAGATCAACGACATTTTCAGAGAATGGAAATACGCAGATTCGGCAGGTTATAATGCCAACAGAATGGATGGAGGCGACAGTATGATATTTCTTAATGATGCAGTGCGTTCGAAATCGGCTATCGACAACCAAAGATACTCTGGTTTTGTTCAGTTTCAGCAAGCCTTTGGAGGAGTCAATCAGTATTCTGTAGTGGGCGGTTTGCGCTATCTATACAGTACATTGAATGAACAAAGTCTGTTATCTCCAAGAATACAGTTTTACTTCGAGCCAAATAAGTTGTATAATGTTCGACATATCGACGATACAACTAAAGAATTAAAGAAAAATATACTGGTTAAAGCAGCCTTTGGTTACTATTATCAGGCACCTTTTTATAGGGAAATGCGCGATTTTTCAGGTTTTGTCAATACAGCTTTGAAAGCTCAGAGAAGTATTCATTACGTTGGCGGTATGGAGTTTGGATTCAAACAATTCAATCGTCCATTCAAATTCTCAGGTGAGATTTTTTACAAAGATATGGATTATCTTGTGCCATATATTCTCGATAATGTTCGTATAAGATATTACGCATCTAATTCTGCAAGAGGATATGCAGGTGGTATGGATATGCGCATCAACGGCGAGTTTATAAAGGGTCTTGAAAGCTGGTTCTCTCTTAGTTTTTTGAAAACAGACGAGAAAATTACCTACATCAACAGTGACAGTGCGAAAGTTGAAACACCGTTTCTAAGAAGACCTACTGATAGAAGAGTAAGTGCTGCTATCATGTTTCAGGATGAATTAAAGTCAAATAAGGATTACAGAATGCACTTAATGCTGAATTTTGGTTCAGGATTGCCTTATTATTTAGGTGGAGCTGCCAGATATAAAGAGGGTAATACAATTCCTTCCTATAAAAGAGTGGACATCGGATTCAGTAAAGTTTTGGTCAATGGAGAAAAAACAAAACTCAAATCTAAAACGATCGAAACCATGTGGATTGGTGTAGATGTTTACAATCTGCTTCAGATAAACAATGTGATTTCTTACTTGTGGGTGAAAGATTTTAGCAACAATACTTATGGGGTGCCTAATTATCTAACCGGACGCAGACTTAATGTGCGTTTTGTAGCGAAATTTTAATCTGAGCTAATTCAACCTGGAAGGTTGAATAGTGTGAAAAAGTACTATTTCATTAGCCCAAATTGACCTTTCACAAAACTTTCATTTCAAATATACCCGGTTTTAACACTTTTAAATTGGAGGCTAACTTTAGTCATTCTGTTTTAGTTTAAGTCACCAGATTGATTTTTCTTATCTTTGCCATGTGTTTACCGGAATAATAGAATGCATGGGCAAAATCGTTGGTATTGAACATGACAACACCAATGTTCACTTAACAATTGAGTCGCCTATATCTAATGAACTTAAAATTGATCAGAGTGTCGCCCATAATGGGGTATGTCTGACGGTTGTGGAGCAAACAGGCAATTCGCATCGAGTAACTGCTATTCAGGAAACGATGTCCATTACAAATTTAGGAGACTTAAAGATAGGCGATTGGGTGAACCTTGAAAGGTGTATGCCAGCCAATGGTCGCTTTGATGGACATATTGTTCAGGGGCATGTAGATGGTGTAGCAATTTGCAAACAGATAGTCGATGAAAATGGCAGCTGGAAATACTTTTTCACCTATGATTTTCCAGGTACAACAGTTAAGAAAGGATCTATCACAGTGAATGGCACCAGTCTGACTGTAGTAGACAGTGAGGATAAAGGCTTTTCAGTAGCAATAATTCCATATACTTTTGAGCATACAGTTTTTAAATTTCTAAAAGTTGGAGACAGAGTGAATATCGAATGGGATATCATCGGCAAGTATGTTGAACGGATGATTAAAATGCGGGGTTAAAAATTCAACCTGTCAGGTTGCAGAATTTGCGATCAAGTATTTGAAAAATAAGTTATTATTATGTAAAGTTAGGACCTGACAGGTCATCTTAAAAAACAGCTTGTCAGAAAAACTACCATTTCATACACTAAATTAACCTTTTCGTAAAAATCGCCTTTTTTATTTTTTTAGATAGGTCTCTAACTCTTTATAACTGATCAGAAACGAGTATTCCTCATCTATTACTACTAAAATGCCGTCCATTCCAAAGATGAAACTGCTGGCGTAAGTATTCAATAAATCTTCCTTCTTTAAACAAGGTGCCTCAGGGTCGTCTATAGCGGTTATTTTCTTCTTTAATAATTGTTCAAATGAGGCATGTTGGACAGGGTCAATTAAATCTTTTAAGGTGATTTCGTAAATACCTCTGTCAGATATACAATAGTTGGAAAATGATTTTGAACTTTCATACTCCGACTGTTTGCTAAGTGTGCAATAATTATCCTTGTAGCCTTCAATTTGATAGTTATAGTTATCAGATGTAAAGTCCGAATAATTTAGATATAATTCCCCATGTGATACCATGCGAACCATAAAGTTTGTATTAAAAAATCGGAGGTCATGATCATAATATGGATTGTAATATCTCTCAACAGTAGGAAGAAAATACACTCTGCACCCATTGAGGTTATTTGTGAATTCATTTTTGTTGGCAGTTGTAATCGTCTTATAGAAATTAAAAACAGAGCTTGGTAAATTCATTTGCCATTTTTGTATTGTCTCATCATTTACACCTTCATTCAGAAATTTATTGACATAGACAGAGCAGAAATCAAACAAATCAGAACTGTCAAAATCAAACACAATAGCAGAGCGGTCTGTAAACATACTAGAACTGGAATCCTTTACATTGAATGAATCATCTAAATTATAAACGTATCCTGACTTAAAGCCGATATATCCATTTAATGTTGGATAAAGTAAATCCATTTTTATAGTTTTTATAAAAGTAAAATTCTGAGAAAATACATCCAGCAAACTATCCTTCTTCTGAAAGATCAACCTGTCTTTCATATATACATCCAAATATTTATAATAGATGCAAGGTCTCAGGTATTGAAAGTTTGTATCCAGTATACCGAGCATTCCTTGTTTTGATTTTACAATCAATTTGTGATGAGTAAAAGTTGAAGGATAATAAAAAGTGTCTTTATGTATTTGCCCCGTTTGAATATTTGCTAATCGCCATGTTTTTGTAGGTAAACTTTGATTGGGATACTCGCTGGCACCTTCATTGGATACCCATACCCATTTTTCATTTATAATGTTTGAAATATAGCGAAAGTCTGATTTGAAAATAGGTTGAAACCTGCAGTTCATAATACCAGCCTTGTTGACACGGTTAGTATAATAATAGTAATTACTAGCAAATTCAATTTGTTGAACAGAATCTATTTGAAACTTCAATTCACCTTTCTTATTCATATACCCAACGACTACTCCATTCTTGCTTATGCTGTATATGTTGTTTGTAAGGACCTTTATCTCATCCATTGGTATCTTGACTTCAGTACCTGTCCAATCAAAGAATTTAATTTTGTTGTGATGACGCCATTCATATATGAACGTGTAGGATTCTCTTGGAAAAACTTCATTTAAACTCAATTTTTTTGAACCTGTTCCGTAGTAATCAATAGAAGTTCCCTTTATTCCATAACAATGGTTGAAATCATCATAAGCAATAGCATTGTATGAAGCAGGAATAATAATTTCACCTATTAAATTCAATAATCCCATTTGATTGTTGAGTCTGAATAAAAATCGATGAACAGGATAATTGGTGCCTCTGTCAAAGTAGTAACTATTGTAGGATGAGTAATAACTGAAATTCATCGATTCCGGAGCTTGAAAGAATATTGTATCAGCTTTCACTTTATTAAGAAATTTCAATGCGTCAGTATAAAATTCATATTCATTACCCTTTTTACAAATTATATAATCATTGTAATGCTGAACTTCATCATAAATAAATGGTGTTTGGAAAATAAATCCTCTGCCGGCGATACCAATTTTACGCGTCTTGTTATCTATTATTTTGTAATAATCGCTGCTGAGGTATTTGAGTTCAACATCATTGCCTTCGAAAACTTTCTTATTTAATTTTAAATTATAAACGATTATCGTCCTTCCTTTGTTGGCACTAAATACAAGGGTATTGGAATCTGAATTATTCTCTTTGACTTCATGACCTTCATTGAATAGTGTATTGCCAGCGCTGTCTAATATATACGTACCTGCAGAATCATTTGCAATGAATTGATTGAATTTGGTAGGGTACACATATTCATATACCGGCGGAATAACAATCCCTTTTAAGTTAGCATATCCTCTTTTATTGTTAAGTTCTATATACCATCCATTGTCAATTTGATCGTTAATTAATCTGATCATGTAGGGTGATTTTATTACTAAATTCCCATTTATATCTGTAAAGCCATATATTGAATCGCGTGTATTATTCAATAGAAACAATGGATGATATGTGTCGCTTGAATCATTGTTGAAATAATTGCTATATAAATACCTATGGTAAAAATTTTCTTCCGTATCAAAATCTCTGTATTTTATTCCAAAGGTAGGCTTCATTATCAGATTGCCTTTCCAATCATAAATAGATACATAGCCTGAATTATAGCCTATAAAGTATTTGAGTCGTGAATCTAAATATAAAGTTGACATATCATCGAATCGGTGGTTGTTAAACCATTGGCCATCCCTGGTTTTTATGCCTAAATTACATGTCTCCTGGTCTTTCGCAATTTGTAAATAAAAGTTGTCATATATAAGCTCTTTTTGTCCATCTTGGAAACTGTATAAAATGGATGTGTCCTTGTTTCTTATGATGAGATATTGCAGCTGACCATTTTTGAAAATGCTGTCAGTCCTTAGTCCCTTTTGATGATAAATGTTAAATATGTTACTAATATTATTTAAATCTGATAACTCAAACATGAAATCACTTGCCAAACTTTTAATTAAATAGGTAGTTGAATAATCTGTAAATATTGAATGGAAATAAGGATTCATTTGATATCCTTTTTCTTCAGTTTTAATCACATAATCTTCTATTGTTTGGATAGAATGCACCAATGATTTTACAGTAGGATCTTCATAACTGTAATGATATGAATTTTGATGAATAGCGATTCGAATATTTAATTTATTATCCCCTTTGGCTGAATGACCGGTATAATTCAATACACAAGTGTCTTTCGTGTATCTGACTTCATAAGCATTTTCATTTTTTCTATATGTTAATGACTTACTTTTTTTACTTACGGAGTATTCTGTGGTGCTGTTTTTCTGTGGTATTTTCTTTGAAATAAATTCAGTTTTACGAGAAGTCGTATTGCTATCTTCTGAGTATGTATAGGTATTGGTTTCAATTAATTTGCCATTCTCGTAATAGCTCTGTTTTAATGGTCTTTTCTTTATGTCAAACTCTTCAACATAATAGAGTTTTCCATTTTGGTAATTTGATCGCTTTTTAACTATAAATGTTTTGTCGAAGTATTGGGTTATAACTTTGTCATTTCTATTAATTCTGTCATATGAATAGGTTTTGTTGCCATATATAAATCGTCTGTCATATTTGTAATTACCAGTTCCAAATTTAAATTTTCCGGTTTCATCCGACGTGATGAGTAAATGTTTGTCGGGGTAATATTTTGAAGTTGAAACTATTTTGCCATAGCGGTACCTGATTTCATAATCTACAGATTTTTTGGTGTAAGCATGAAAAAAAAGTGTATCATTTTCAAAAAGTTTTCTTTCAATTATTTTCCCATTTTTATAGTGTGACCATTCAAGCTTTTGTCCCTTTGAATTTCTGAAAATATTCAAACTATCAATAACCCATCCAAGGCTCGATAAATTGGGCTTGTTGTCTGAAATTTGATTTCCCAGGTGTATAAAGTTTTTGATGTGTTTAGCATAACCTTCATACATGATGACTGCCCCATTGATAAGCGCAATTTTATAAACCGAATCATTAATTTGATAATAGGATGTGTAGTAATAATCGCAGGTGTCGCCAACAATGTACGGGTTCTGAGCTGAACTGGTTTTGCTGTAATTCAGAGCGAATAGAAAAATAATAAGGTTGATTACCTTCATGTGTTCAGAACGCAAAATAGCTGAAAATAAGGTGTAATCAGATAAAAAATGATAAATTTGACACAACTGTCACATTATTTTAAGAAACTACGTCTATTACTAAAACGACTCTAAAGCTTGGAGGAAATATCACTGATTAAAGGCTGCATTAAAGGCGATGCAAGGGCTCAGAGAGCATTGTACGACCGGTTTGGCCCTGTATTGATGGGGCTGTGCCTGAGATATGCCCAGAACCGCGAAGATGCTGAAGAAATTTTTCATGATGCCATGATGAAAGTCTACAAATCAATCGAATCCTTTAAAGGTGATAGTCAACTTAAAACCTGGATTAGCAGAATAGGCGTTAATACAGCTTTGGATTTTTTAAGAAAAAAGAAAAATGCATTGCTTATAGAACATATATCAGATCACGCACTTGAAATTAAAGAAACGGATATCGACCATGACATAAGTATGGAGGCAGAGATGGCAATGAGTTTGTTGGGTAAATTAAGTACCAATCAGCAAATAATCATTAACATGTTTGTGATAGATGAAATGAGTCATAAAGAAATAGCAATACAACTCAATATAAGTGAAGAAGCTTCAAGGTCGCAATACAGCAGAGCCAAAAGAGCTTTAGCAGAACTGGTTAAAATGAAGATAGTAAAAAATGAAATCAAATAATAAGCTCAACAAAGCATTGATTGAAGCTCTTCGGGATAAACCCGAACCCTTGCATGAGGCGCAATGGGATAAGCTTTACGCTGAGCTCCACAAAGAGAAAAAGCGAAGATTCCTGTGGATTTTCTTCGTGTGGGGATTGATAGGAGTGGGTGCTGCTGCTTCTTATCTGGTTTGGGGATCTTTTTCAGATGCCAAACTGACTAAGCCTGCTGCAGCTTCGTCCATAAACAAAACAAATATTGTATCAGATTCTGATGGATTAGTCAATTCAACAGTTTCTGAATCTGAATTAACGCATACAAACACAAATCAAACAATTAATTCTATTGATGCCAGCAACGCCTCTGTTGGTAATCCATCTGAACTTCTAAATCCTGAAAAGAAACCTGCCAATATCAGACGCAACTATAAACGCAATTACAATTCTTCTCATTTTTCTGATTATGAAGCAGACAATGTGAATGATAAGAACTATACATTCAATAATGATACGCCAGAAGTAAAAGAAAATGAGAGTCACGCTATAACTGAAATTTCGAAAAATCCAATTAATGACCTTACGCCGGGTAGCATATTTAATCCTGATTTAAACACTGATTTGTCTGGAACTATGTTAAAGGAAAAAAAGCTCACTCAAACAGTAACAAAACCCGATTCAAACTCAAATCTTGATGAAGATAAAACAAGTCTAAGTCATGATAATAAAAAGGACACCCTTCATACAGATTTGATAACTGATTTAAACAAAAAGGATGAAGAGGAAAAAAAGAAAAAGAAAGTGAATGAAGATGATAAGTTTAAAGCAGGAAATGGTAAGTTTGTCTTTGGTCTGTCTTATGGATTTAACTTTGTTAATACTAAAGTTGTTCGATTAGAGAAGGAAGAATTTTTGCATAAGGATACCCGCAATATTTTCGATTCTTCAAATGCTAATCAAAGTTCCCAATATGTCAATTTCTCATTTGAATATAAATTCAAGAATTTTGGACTTCGATTGAATTCGGGCTTGCAGTACAGATCTGTATACAATAAAGTTGATTTTAATTACAAATTGCGTGAAGTGGCATTGAGAAACCCAGATAATAGTATTGTGACATATATTCCGGTACCTGATTCATCTGCGTTAAAATTCCATGTTTCAAATCCACAAAGTATGAGATTTTTGACATTACCTGTATTGTTGAGCTATGGATGGCCTATTGGAAATAAATATGAATTCATACTCAATGCAGGGGTTAATTTCACCACGATGATTGGCTCTTCAGGTACAGGGTTTGATATCAATAGTCAAGAAGAAAAAGACATTGGCAGTTTAATTAAACAAAAGCTGACACTTGGATATTCAGGAGGATTTCAGATTTCCAGACAAATTTACAATAGATGGTGGTTGGGGCTTGAAACCAATATCAGCAATATAAATCTTGAATATAAATTTGGAGATGGTGGAATAAAGTCAAGAATTTCAAATAGATCCATTAATTTGCAGCTCAGATATAAACTATAATTTTTTACAACAAACCTAATAATGAAACGACTCCTCTATTTACTCTTGTTTTTTTCAAGTATTCACGTCAAAGCTCAGTTTACTGAACTAAAAAGCCAGCAATTTAGAAATGTAGCCTGCGCCTGTGCTGACTCTATGAAAAGTTTATATGTAGTTCAATCCGACAATGACACTACGGAATTATTTAAATATGATACTTTGTCTAAATTATGGAATCGTGTTTCTACTCTCAATCTTGGTTCAAATCCTGAATTTCTTAAATTAAGCTGTCAGGTTGGTGCTTTGGGTGCCGTCTTTGTTTCCGGAATAGCCAGTCCCAGCGGTGGCTATACGGTTATGAAATACGAAGGTGGAACATGGTCAACTCAATTGCGACTCCTTGATAATGACTTCGGACAAATGGGCTCAGTATTCATGCGCCTTTACCGGGTCAATAATCAGGTTTTTTTTACGCATAATGCCGATTCTGTTTTTAGTTTGCCTTATAGTAATGTTTTCAGAATGGGAACTAGCGCGCCTGTTAATCTTAATTTAAAAGTGAAAGCAGCAGAATACCACATGGCTCAAATTAATGATACAGTTTTATTAAGCGCTAACTCTACTATTTACGGTTATAAAAGTAATTCATGGTCAATTAGAATTGATGTAAGCGCAGATAATGCCCCCATCGTAGGTTTGGCTGTGAAAAACAGTAATGTTTTCTTCTCACGCCGTTTTCGAAATTATTTGCACCGCTTTAATTATAACGGAAGTGATTCTATTTTGATAACTCAAAGAGATCCTGAATTGTATGTTAAAGATTCATTTGTGATGTTGATGTCCCGCAATTTTCTTTCTGACAGGTATACAGTAGATTTGATTGACCCTGCATTTAAGGTAAAACGCGGATTTTCATTTGCAATTCCAGATAGTTTACCTATGAAAGTCGTTCATCTTAACGAGAAATCTTATCTTTATTATGGCAATAGCTACAAATTCAAATTCGGAAATTATAATTATGGAAATATTGTAGAATTTTCATTGAATGGATTTCCGGCTCCAAAGCTGGATTCTCTGTATTTAGCACCTTTTCTTGATCATAATAAAAATGATCAATTGGACCCTGGAGAACAACTTATAGCTGTGCAGTTAAATGAAATTAATGGCTATCAGGTCTTTCAAACTTTAGCAGGTCAAATGTTGTCACACAGAGTTTATGACAATGAATATTTCTGCGTTTCAGGACCCGACAAAATTGTTTTAGACTCCTGCTATGAAGCCAGATTCACTGGAGCTCATTGTGGCAGTCATTTTAAATCTTCAATAACTAACGATACCATTTTATTGCCTTATGTAACAGATAATCCCGATGGCTGGCGTAATGTGAAACTTAAAATGCTGTATTCTGGTCCGCAAAGATTGGATTCAAACAGAAATATTCAGGTTAAAGTGTACAGAAGCGATTGTGACCCATCAACTGTCACTGGTAAAGTGTATGTTTATATTGATGATAATGCTGTTGTCAATGGTTCTAAACCCAACTATATCTCTAAACTGGGAAATAGATTGGAGTATGATTTTTCATTAGCCGCTAATGCGGAAATGGATATCGATATTAAAATGTTTTATCCATCAGCTAAGTTTTCTTATGGCCAAACAAAAGTTGTAAGAGCAGAAATTTTTAATACAACAACAGAAAACCAAAGCGATAACGAGGATAGCATTGCTCATCAATTAATGTATAGCTTTGACCCTAACGCTAAGTATAGCGTGCCGGAGGGAAGAGTTAAATACGGAGTTAGTAAAATTAAATTTCATATCGATTTTCAAAATATGGGCAATGATATGGCCCACAGGGTAACCATAGTGGATACACTTAATTTGAAAATTCCGGTTTATGAGTTTAAAATCATTGGTGCCAGTCACCCTTATAAAATCAGTCACAAAGACAATATTGTAACCTGGACTTTTGATGATATCAATTTATATCCAAAGTTTTTCTCTGAAGAACTAAGTAAAGGTTATATTGAGTTTGAAGCAAAAATAAAAAGTGAATTGAGAGTAGGTGATTCAATACTCAATAATGCATTGATTTATTTCGACAACAATGAGCCAATCTACACCAATGCCAGCAGATTAAGCAGGGTTACAGGCTTGAATAGTATAACAGTTGATGATTTGCTGAGTATCTATCCAAATCCGGTGAGTGATCAGCTTACTATAAAGAATAAAAAAGAGGAAGCTTTTGAAATAAGTATAATGGATGCTACTGGCAGATGTATTGGGGCATACAGTATTGATGCTGACGAAGTTTTGCAGATAGATGTGTCCGATTGGTGCTCTGGTGTCTATATGGTCTCAATAAAGGGATACGGGGCAATGATGATAATTAAAGGATAATGTTGAATGATTGTCACACTGATTAGATGGAAAGTAAATACTCAGTTTTCAATCCAATTGAAAGAAGGATGATACTTGGAGATATGTAAAAAGATACTGTGCTAATGAAGGTAATTTTTAATTCACGTATTGTTCGACTCCCGAACTGTAATAGTTTTACAACAGGATTTACTTTAATTAGTCAACTGCGTCGAACAGGCACTTACATAAATGATGGAGAGGATAATTACCTCATGATTTTTTTCCATGATTGCATCAACAACTGTCTAAATTTTCATCGATGCTTTAAATGCTGAAAAATCAGAATATTACATACTATTAAAAACGGATAAAATTAAGAGTTAACAGTTTAGAACCCTACAAATTACTAAAAAAATTACACAGAATCAGGAATTGAATGAAAAAAGTTAATTACTTTCGTGCTCTGGTTATATTATTATCAATGAAACGTTTACTATTTTATATTATTTCACTGGGCTTATTAGCTTCATGTGCAAAGGATTCAAATATCGAAGACCGCGATAAGGATCCTAATTTCTCTAACAAACCAACTGTTGCTGAATTGGCAGCAAATCAAGCGCCTGAACCGCGTTTAGTAGATATTTACAATGAGAAAGGCGCTATAGTGTACGCTCCTAAAGGAACAATTCTTACTTTTCCTCCAAATACCTACGGAAATATCGCAGGAACTATTACTCTGAAGATTTATGAAGTAATGGACAAAAAGAGTATGATTGGTACCGGTGTTTACACAGAAACTGAAGATGGCAGAATGCTGAACTCCTATGGTATGTTCAAAGTTGAAGCTTACCGTTTAGGTACTTTGGTACAACCGCAATTGAATGTTCAGGTTACAATGCCTGTGCCTTCTGGTGTGAACCCTTCTAATGCCAAATTGTTTGAGTTAGTCGAATCGCTTGATACCAACAGAATGCAAATGATTGGCAAGTGGAAAGAGTCCAGCAGCTCATGGTCGCTCGATACCAGCAGCAAAAGAGCCGTTTTTTCTATCAGTCTTTTAAACTGGTGCAATCTGGATGCCTATATAGCTTCTGGTTCAAATAATAGAATTTATGTTTCTGTTCCAGATGGTTTTACTAATAAAAACACAGCAGTATATTTCAATCTGGATGGTGTGAGAGGTGTAACCCAGTTAAATACCGATGCAGTTAAAAAGAAATTCTATACACTCGAATTAAATTCTGGTCTTAGCGGTACTCTGGTGGTGTGTTCCCGAAAGGATAATGTCTATTATAAGAAAATTATTAAAGTTACCTTTACCGGTGCCGAGCAAACCTTCGATATTACAGATATGGAACCTGCTAATCAAGCACAGATGGAAGAAATTTTGGCCAAAATGTAAAAGGCCCGATTCAGATATTTTGAAATCCTGTCATCTTTCGGTGGCAGGATTTTTTTTGTCTCTTAATTGTCAGTTTCTTCTGTTCATTTAACATGTTTAGTCAATAATATGTCAAATATTGACTCTTGGATTGCTTGTATGTTTTCTGGTTGAATTTAATATGGTATTTTTGATTGATTAATTGCATCCGTCAATCAATATGAGAGCGATTCTACTAATATATGTTATAGTCATTCACTGTGTTCTTTTGCGCACTCAGTCTTTCACTGGATTGAATAGCATCAATCAGTCACGTTACACAACAGCGTGTTTCGACGGAAAAGGACGCTTACTGGCCGGATATCCAAGTAATGGTAACTTTCAAAATGACTCCTTCTATTTTGACAGGTATGATTTTGTAACCAAACAATGGACCTATAAGTTACATGAGCTGTATACCAAGTATGAATGGGATGAATTTTACAACAACAGACATTATTGTGTAGCAATCGAAGATACAGTCTATCTGAGGATTTTTAGGCAATATAGTCTGGGCAATGATCGCATATACAGGATTACTGGTTCGAGTCATACATTAATTGCCCAAATTCACGGTGCAAACGAATTTATCATTGAAAACCAAATGACAGTATCGAATGGCCGTTTGCATCTTTGTGGTGACATGGACTCAATTGATTCTCAAAACCTGGGAACGCACGTCTATTGGGAAGGAGGACAATGGGTCAGTGCCTATTCGCCGGTTAAGACTAAAAAGGGAACTCCAGGATTAGCAGGCTTTGCACTAAGTGGTGACAGTGGTATTTTCATCGGTAATAATAATAATCAATACACTGTATATATATGGAGCTACCCTGATAAATGGGATACTCTGCAATTGAATAGCAGATTTGAAAAAGTCTACCGAATGCACAATGCTTTTGTTTTTGCAAAACGTAATTCAACTGATTCATTGTTCTATCTTAAAGGATCAAATTACTTCGGGGTGAAAATGGATAATCCTGTCAATTGCGATTACGCGCTGGAAACCGAAAAAGGGGTGCTTTTCTATAATTTCAAAAGCAAAAATTTAAATGGAGGTTCTGAACCTTTCTATTTGTATGACCCTTCAACCGCTTCAGTTGGACCGGTCTTCGAATGTAAAAAAGGCTATAACATGCAATTGATATCAAAAGACACAAATGCCGTATTTATTTTGAATCAGTCAATTGAATATTATAATAGGAATCTTGGAACTATAGCCTCTATTAATCTCCAAAGATTGAAGGAATTTGCCTATGATACGGTCATTGTCAGAGTGTATTTTGACAAGAATGAAGATGGTGATTTAAATGGGAATGATGAGTACCCTATAGTTTGCAGGATTAAAAATACAAATACCGGTTCGGTTAAGACACAATACTTAAACGGCATCTTTATTGAGTATTTCCCGGATTATACAGATTACGAATATGAATTGCTGGACTACGATATCAATGCTTGTGTGTCCCGTAAGTATCATTATGCTTTGAAAGCTCATCTCACTGATTCAGGCAAATCGCGTTACATTTTAGACTTTCCAATTCGAAATGGGAGTAATGGGAAAAATGTCTCTCTGAGAGGCGCCTCGCTGCATCAGGCCCGACTCAATGATACGACGGAGATTGTGTTCAATATAATGAATACAGAATGTGATAGTATTAAAACCATTAATGGCCAACTTGAACTGGTGCTGGAAAAAGGAACCTTGTTGCAAAATTCAAGTCCGGCATACTCCTATAAACGAGGCGATACCTTGGGTTATTCGGGTTTTCAAGTACCCGCAAAGGGAAAAACACAGATCAAACTCAAGGTTATATATTCTAACAGCAACTTCTCAATCAATAATAAAGTAAAACATACATTATATCTGACAGATAACCGGGATACTTTCTTTAATGATAATATGGACAGTGTCGTGCAAACTCTTGTGTACAGTTACGATCCGAATATTAAGCATTGCAGTCCAAATGGTAAAGTAATGCATGAGGTAGACAGGGTACGCTATCATATTCAGTTTCAAAATGAAGGTAACGATGAGGCTAGAAATGTAAGAATAGCAGATACGCTCGATGAAAGATTCGACTTGTATGACATCAATATCAGCGAGGCCAGTCATCAGTTCCGACATATCATGAATAATAATGTGCTGGAATTTGTTTTTGATGAAATCAACCTTAAACCCAAAGCTGAGAATGAAGCAGAAAGCAGAGGGTATATCATATTTGAACTAAAACTGAAACAGGCTCTTAAGGAATTTGATAGCATCAGCAATAAGGCATATATATACTTTGACGACAATCAACCTGTAATAACCAATCAGGCAAGGCTTGAACGAATACCATATAAATGGATACCGCGACCATTGAATTTGAAGGCATCGTTTGAAAAGCAGATACAATGCAGGACTATACAATTAACTAATACTTCAAAAGATGCTATAGCGTATAACTGGTACTTTGGTGACGGATTTACATCTACACAGGAAGCACCCGAACATATCTATACCAAGAATGGTATGTATAGTCTGAAGTTAATTGTTAAAGGTTACGACAGTTTAAGCAGTACTTATAAATATGATACTGCCATTTCTCAGATTGAAATATCCTGTATTATCTGTGAACCATTGAAAGGATTTGATTACTGGCAGGACAGCCTGAACTGCAAAAAGATTCATTTCAACCAAACCATAACAGGGGATAGTATCAGCATCAAATGGGTTTCAGGTTCGTATACGGCAACAGGGTTGAATGCAGACATTGTATATCCTCAGGCAGGTAAATACAATGTAAGAAGAGAAGCCACCTATTACAATACCACATATTATAACTGGTGTAAGGATACCTTCGACGGACAAATTGAGTTTGAATGCAGCACCAGTATCAGTAAGCTTGGGTATACATTTGAAGTCGGTCATGTTTATCCAAATCCGGCCAGTACTATTATATATGTATTGAATCCTTCAGACAATAGTCATATATATAAGATATATAATACAGAGGGAAGACTTATAAAGGAAGTAGATATAGAAGGAGGGGAGAGCAGCAGTATTGATATATCTATGCTGGCTGCAGGCCTATATATCATCATGCGAGATGACGGACAGTATCTGCCAGTAATAATAGAGTAGACTATTAAAGCAGGAGAAGAGGAGCAGAAACAAGAGGAAGCATAATCATCTGCGGGAACATCATTTGAATTTAACATTAGCAGGAAAGAAATCGTTAGGTAATAAAGGCATAATATGCGGAGAAGTGAGTATTGATGCGGGTTTCCGCGTATATGAGGTTAATAAGGGGGAGATTAAGAGAACAGGGGGAAAGCTAAGAAACAAGAAAAGGAGCCATTGCCCCCAATTTTTAATCAACTGATTATCAATAACATACAACTAATTTTAAATATTTTTGAAAATAAATTTGGACGGAGGGGAAATAGTATTACCTTTGCACTCCCGTTCTGAAAGGCTGTACAAAAAACAAGACAAGTCAAGACAAAAAAAACTTTAAAAATTTATAAACTTTTTTTTGGAAATGATAAAAAGAATTCTACCTTTGCAGCCCCGTTCTGAAAGGAGTTGAGAAGGTAGAAGGAGTCAAGAAATTAATTTAAAAATTTTGAAAAATTAATTTGGAGATTTGAAATAAAAAGTCTTACCTTTGCAGTCCTTTTTTGAAGGAAAGTTCTTTGGAAATTTAAGAGAAGGAATAGCGGACCTCAAGATATAAAAATACTTTGAGAAAAAGTCAGAGAAAAAACTTTTTACAATGAAGAGTTTGATCCTGGCTCAGGATGAACGCTAGCGGCAGGCCTAATACATGCAAGTCGAACGAGATTGTTGTAGCAATATGACATGAAAGTGGCGCACGGGTGCGTAACACGTATGCAATCTACCTCTAATTGGGGGATAGCTTCGAGAAATCGGAATTAATACCCCATAACATTACGGAATGGCATCATTTTGTAATCAAACTTCCGGGGATTAGAGATGAGCATGCGGAACATTAGCTAGATGGCGAGGTAATGGCTCACCATGGCTACGATGTTTAGGGGGTCTGAGAGGATGATCCCCCACACTGGTACTGAGACACGGACCAGACTCCTACGGGAGGCAGCAGTAGGGAATATTGGGCAATGGAGGAAACTCTGACCCAGCCATGCCGCGTGCAGGATGACGGCCCTCTGGGTTGTAAACTGCTTTTATACGGGAAGAAAAAATACTACGTGTAGTATACTGACGGTACCGTAAGAATAAGGATCGGCTAACTCCGTGCCAGCAGCCGCGGTAATACGGAGGATCCAAGCGTTGTCCGGATTTATTGGGTTTAAAGGGTGCGTAGGCGGATCTTTAAGTCAGTGGTGAAAGCCTGCAGCTTAACTGTAGAATTGCCATTGAAACTGAAGATCTTGAATGTGGTTAAAGTAGGCGGAATGTATCATGTAGCGGTGAAATGCTTAGATATGATACAGAACACCGATAGCGAAGGCAGCTTGCTGAACCATTATTGACGCTGAGGCACGAAAGCGTGGGGAGCGAACAGGATTAGATACCCTGGTAGTCCACGCCCTAAACGTTGATTACTCGTTGTTGGCGATATACTGTCAGCGACCAAGCTAAAGCGTTAAGTAATCCACCTGGGAAGTACGACCGCAAGGTTGAAACTCAAAGGAATTGACGGGGGCCCGCACAAGCGGAGGAGCATGTGGTTTAATTCGATGATACGCGAGGAACCTTACCTGGGCTTGAAAGTTAGTGACTGTCCGTGAAAGCGGATTTCTCTTCGGAGCACAAAACTAGGTGCTGCATGGCTGTCGTCAGCTCGTGCCGTGAGGTGTTGGGTTAAGTCCCGCAACGAGCGCAACCCCTTTCTTTAGTTGCCATCAGGTAATGCTGGGGACTCTAAAGATACTGCCTACGTAAGTAGTGAGGAAGGTGGGGATGACGTCAAGTCATCATGGCCCTTACGTCCAGGGCTACACACGTGCTACAATGGGCGAGACAAATGGTTGCTACATAGTAATATGATGCTAATCCCAAAAACTCGTTCTCAGTTCGGATTGAGGTCTGCAACTCGACCTCATGAAGCTGGATTCGCTAGTAATCGCATATCAGCAATGATGCGGTGAATACGTTCCCGGGCCTTGTACACACCGCCCGTCAAGCCATGGAAGATGGGAGTACCTGAAGTCGATAACCGCAAGGAGTCGCCTAGGGTAATACCGTTGACTGGGGCTAAGTCGTAACAAGGTAGCCGTACCGGAAGGTGTGGCTGGACCACCTCCTTTCTAGAGTCTTCTAGACAAATTATGACTGTTCGCTATCCCTTCTCTTTAAATTTTCACCAGACACCAGTAACCACCGGGCAGTAATGCCCCTATTCAGTCCCGTAGCTCAGCTTGGTTAGAGCACTACACTGATAATGTAGGGGTCAGCAGTTCAAATCTGCTCGGGACTACTTGATGATCTGGGGAATTAGCTCAGCTGGCTAGAGCACCTGCCTTGCACGC
>CAUJCT010000027.1 GCA_963169345.1 Bacteroidota bacterium | reverse complement strand
GATTTTTCCACATTTTACTACTTTTTCAACAAAGAAAAAAGAAGCAAAAAAGAAATTTATCACATATAATTACTATATTCATTTTTTAAATTTCAAATCTAAAGGCTGCGCTGCTGAAAGGCTGACGCTACGCTGCTGAATTGTTTCGCTGTATAGTTGTAAAGTCGTAGAGCTCATCGATAAACTTTGAGATTCTCATAATCTTTGTCTCGAAGCATCATTATCGCTTCGTAGTTGTCGTCGTTACTTTTAAGGCTCAGGCTGATCGCGACGGTCTTTGTAGTAAAGCTTTCTTCATTATTGAGAAGCTATAAGATTATCCTTGATTCAAGTCCCAGATGTGGCGATGGTTTCATTATTGTATTCATTCCTCGCCATTCATTTGCATCATTAAAACATTACCGAG
Source organism: Bacteroidota bacterium (assembly GCA_963169345.1). Taxonomy (GTDB): domain Bacteria; phylum Bacteroidota; class Bacteroidia; order NS11-12g; family UBA955; genus JABMMZ01. The sequence continues at coordinate 167,760 of CAUJCT010000027.1, read as the reverse complement.
TAAAAGGTCTCCAATGACTGAGGGTTTCACGTAAAATTCAATCAAGAAAATTTAGGAGAATTTGATGATTTTCTAAATCAAGAGTACTGGTTAATTATCAAGATTATAAAGGGTAAATTAATTGCAATTGACATGAAACAAAAATTCATCTAAGGGAGAATTCAAAATATCAGCAAGATAAAAAGGGCAGTTTGATGATTTTGGATTTTCAATTATGTTTGTATTGTCAATAAAACAAACGCTTTAATAAAAACATTCAATATAAGTATTCAAAAACGAAGTTTTTCTGGAGGTAAAATTTAGTTAGCTTAAAGATTAGGACTCTAATTCAGGCTATAGCATTACATTAAATATAAAATTATAAATAAACGAATATGACTTACGAAAAATTCAAGGAAAAATTTAAGAAGTCAAACTCGTTTGACATTTATTGGAGTTATTTCATCTCTATATTTTTATTAGGTATTGGTCTTTTTTTTCTTTATCTTTTAAATTTCACAGATTGGTATGAACTCAGTAAAGTGACTACAAAAAATATTGCACCAATTTGGAGCATTTACTTTTTTTGTGGACTATTAATACTAATTGGACTTTATGGATTTTGGAGAATCCCTAAAACTTTCGGAATTACCATTATTAAATCAGATTTCTCAATTGATGAAAAAAAACAAATTGTAAATCAAATAATTAATGACTTTGACCTTAACGAAGTTGAAAGAGAAGAACAGTATCTACACCTGATATATTATGGTCGTTATAGCAGTAGTTTTGTTATTTATTTATTCTACGACTCAAATAATTTCTATATGAATGTACATCATGCAATCATTATGAATAATGGTGGTTTCACAGACTTTGGAGCATCGAAAAGAGTTGCAAATAAAATTAAAAGCAAAATACTTGCTAACAATTAAAATTGAATTTTTGAGATTGAGAAACAAATAGGAAAAATTTCTTCAAATAAAACATATTGTTGAATTATCATCAATTTCGTTTCGGCTTTTTGACGATCAAAAATTTGTTATAATTTATGACGAAGTGAGCAATATTATTATTATAGAATATGAATGAATTGGAATTTGACTTCGTTTTAACTGTTTTGGGAGTTTTTAGGCTCAGTGGCGCTTTGTTCCACGTATAGCGCTGTGTATCATAAGTATACTTTAATGATTTTTGTGCTATGAACACTTTCGCAGCAACTTTATTCATAAATAACTCCAATGTCTTTTGTGAAGGTCATAAGTCAATGTAAATGAACACAATAGTGTCAGATGCGGAGATTAAGAGGACTATTCGCCGCTTAATTTGCGGAGAATAAATTGTTTTGCGGAGAATATTGTGTATATTTGATGTGAATTTTGCGGAGAATGAAGATCTATTTGCATGAATATGATAATTGGACCGATTTTGTATGGGATGACAAACGTGTCATTCCAATGCTGAGTGAAGCGAGAAACCTTCAAGGCAGAATAATGGGAAAAATGGAGTCATTGGGATTCGATTTGCAAAATGAAGCATTAGTAAATACCCTGGCATTAGATATAGTAAAATCTTCAGAAATAGAAGGTGAAATTCTGGAAATGGAACAAGTGCGTTCTTCAATTGCTAGAAAACTAGGTATTGAAATAGCAGGGACAGTAGATTCTGAAAGACGTGTAGATGGAGTGGTAGAAATGATGCTGGATGCTACCCAAAAATACGATTGTCCATTAACGAAAAATAGATTGTTCGGTTGGCACTCAGCTTTATTTCCTACAGGTTGGAGCAATCAATATAAAATTACTGTCGCAGATTGGAGAAAAGATACTACCGGTCCTATGCAAGTGGTTTCAGGGCCTTTAGGGAAAGAAAAAATTCACTTTCAAGCCCCTGCCTCTGACAGAATCGAAGAAGAAATGGTAAAGTTTCTAGACTGGTTTGAAAATGAAAATAATTTAGACTTAGTTTTAAAGGCAGCTATTGCACATCTATGGTTTGTCACTATACACCCTTTTGATGATGGGAATGGTAGGATTACCAGAGCAATTACAGATTTGACACTGGCACGTTCAGATAAAAGTTTCAGACGATTTTACAGTATGTCGGCTCAAATAAGAATTGAAAGGAAACAGTACTATGAATATCTCGAAAAAACACAGAAAGGACATGCGGATATTACTGAATGGATTTTGTGGTTCTTACAGTGTTTAATTAATGCAATTAAATCAACTGAGGACATCTTATCTAAGACTTTAAATAAATCAGATTTTTGGAAATTGCATTCAAAAACATTTATAAATGAACGGCAGCAAAAGATTTTAAGTCAATTATTGGATGGATTTGATGGTAAGCTCACAAGCTCAAAATGGGCAAAAATAAATAGATGTTCGCAGGATACAGCTTTGAGAGATATTCAAGATTTAATAGCAAAAAATATATTGCAAAAAGAAAATAGTGGTGGTCGAAGCACAAATTACGAACTAATTCATCTGCCTAAAACAGATTTCAAAAACATGATTTAGGCCCAAAAGCAATTATTTTTTAATTCAAAATAGGCATGTTTCGAAGGACATTCCAGAGTTGTTCTGTGATATTCAACCTAGCAGGTTGACTTAATTATTTTAACGAATTAGATTGCTGATATTTAGAAAATTAACCTCATTTAACCTGCCAGGTTGATTTTTGGTGTTTGGGGATTTTTTTCAGTCTGATATGCATATTTTAACCACTTCAACCAAGCAGGTTGACTTAATTCAGTTTAACTAATTCCCAACTATTCTAACACCCGCTCTGCTAAATATGGAGAGAGTAAACGCTTCAGGTATTGAAGTGCTTAGTATTGCATTTTTAATTATTTTTGAATCAAACTTATGAAAGAGAGATTGCACAAAAGGGCATAAAATAAATTTCCTTTTCAGAAAAAAAATCAACTATGAAAAGCGTTTACAATAAAGACGAACTGATTCTTGTAACCATATTAAATAATTTTTTTAGTTGTATTTTATATTGGTATTTATCTTCCAGTATAATTCCGGATATGTTTACATTTATAGATTCAATAGAAGAAAGTTTATATGTTTTGTTTGGTGGATTTATAGCAATAAGTGGGAAAATATGGACGAGATTTTACTTGATTTATAAGAAAATAAAGAACAAGAATTAGGGGGTTAAGACAATACAATACAGCAGAATCCTTAAATTATTTTTTGGAAATGTTTAATCTATTTAAAAGCACTGAAAAGAAATTAGAAGATGCAAAAAACAAGTTGATATTGAATTTGGAAAAAGGCGATGTCGATTATGTGTTGAATCAGATGGAAAGTGAAGAGATTTATTCTCCTCTCTTAAACGAGATAAGAAAAACATCTTCGAGCAGCGAGCATTATGTTAGTAAGTATGCGTATGACCGAGCTAGAAAGTACAGTTCGCAATCTGAAAAGATTCAATTATTGGAAAAGTTAAAAATGGAGGTCAATCCTGTCAGAAAAAGCTATATTTATTTTTGTTTGTCGCACCTATGCTGCAATGCCTCTGATAGTGATTTGTTTAATTTTTTAATGGAAAAAATAGAATCGGAAGACAATGAATGCAAAAGAAATATACTATTGGGAATACAGGAGATGAACAAGCATGCCGGACTCAATATTGAGCCTTTAAAACGACTGGCTGAATCCTCCAATAGTGACTTATATTGGAATGCCATTTTTGCCTTGCGATTTACACATGATCCTGAAGTAGAAAGTCTATTGCTATCTTTATTTGAAGATACAAATAACAAAGGTAAAAAAGGGGTTATTTGTGCTACTCTTCGTTCCATTGGCACTAATAAATCAATTCCCGTTTTAGAAGCAGCATACAAAAAAACGAAAGATAGCAGTTTGCGTTGGGATATAGAAGAAGCTATCAATAACATCAAAGAAAGATTAGGTATCAATTAGAAATGATAACTGAATATTACATACTATAGCAAAAGCAAGTATAACAAATCTTCATTTTTAACTACATTGCATAAATGAGACAATTAACATGGAAATTGATTTTACCGTTAACAGTCATTTCATTTGTAACAGTTACAAAATGGTGGTATGTATTACCTATTGATGCACCCGACACTTTGTATAGTGGTTTCCCATTTCCATTTGTTGGTGAAGGCTGGCATACATCCATGTCCTTGCAAATTTTTGTACTGGAGTTAATTGCAGATTTTTTAGTTTATTTCATATTCTGGGTTGTTTTAATATTTGTGTTCAACAGATTCAAAAAAGAAATCAAGCCGAATAAGTTCTTTACTAAAGGGCTTTGGACAATTTCAGGGATAATAGTTCTTGTTGCCATATATATAGCCAGTTTTAAAGATAATCATTTTTATATTAAGCGACCTTATAAAATAGAAGTTCTGGAAACTGGATTTAAGTTTTATTGGCAGCAGACAAAGCGACCGGATTATTATAAATATCGTTCTGAAAGGGTTGAGAAATGAGCACTAGTCAGTTTTATTTTCTTTATGAATTGAGCGTTTAATCTTTGTTTATATTGGTTAAAATTTCACAAGGTAAGAGTATCCGTTTTCATTTAAATAATGGAGGCGGATCATACTTTTGGTGGAAATCGTTGATTGTAGCTATTATAGATATTTTTCTGTTTTTTGCAGTATGTATAGGCTTTGAAGTATATTAAATAATTTTCTTGACTATGCATACAAGTTAAGACAGTTAATCTAATTTATATTGAACAATGCAAATGGACAAAAGATGCAGAAAGATGCATTATGTTTATATAATTTGCATTTTTGGCAATAAAATAAATTGTAATTTTGAATCAGTCAGTAGCATACTAAATCAAAACTGATAAAGGCTTAAAATTTATACTATATTTTTAATCAAAAACCAGGCTTAAATATAAAACACCAGTGATTGAATGGAAGAAAGAAAAACAACACCGCCCTACAAGTTAGGATATTTAGGCATAATTCCACTCGTTGGATTTTTTGTAGGACTTGCCCTTACAATTTATGGGATTTTCAGATATAAAGACAGAAAGCTTACTTCAATTGGAATTGCCTGTATGTTATTTACAGTGATTGCCTATTCCATCATATATTATATTGGATTTTATTCAGAGTCAGGAAAAAAAGGTTTTGAAAAAATTGCTCAATTCCAATTAAACAGTTTGCTAAAAGACATTGAGTATTATAAACTGCAAAAGGGTTACTATCCCGACAGCTTAAAACAGATGGAAAAGCAAAATGAGATAATTAATATAAATGACCCCACACAATTAGGAAATACTAATTCAAATTTCAATTACGAAAAACTGGGAGAAAACTATACACTATTCTCTTCAGGTCGCGACCAGATAAAGCATACCGCAGATGATTTGTATCCGGAGATAGAAAATCAGAAAACAGTAGGGTGGATAAAGAAATAAGTTCAGCGAAGCGGTTTATATTTGATTTGAGATTGTTTATTTCATATATCGAAATATAGTTACTCGACTTGTTTGTTTCTTTTTAGAACGCAGAGCAAGGGAAGAACACATAGATGTTTGAAATTTTGGAGAGGTAGATCGCAGAACGAGGACAGATCACACAGAATGCACAGAAATTTTTTAGGCATTTGACACGGCAAAGGTTTGCTTGCGCAAACTGGAACCTATAGAAGGGGAACTGCTGAATTGCTAAAAAACTGAATTGTGTCGCGGTAGAAGAGATTATGGAATATGAAACCTTGGATTGCGGTAAACTTATAGTTTATCGACAAACATACGAATTCAAACTTCGGGAGCGTCGCGATAAATCGACGACGCCTACGAAAGCGATAAGAATGCTACGAGATATAAATTAAGAGAATCTTAAAGCATATCGACAAACTCTACAACTTAACGACTTAACAACTCAACGACTTAACAGCGAAGCTCTATACCGCGAAACAATTCAGCAGCGTAGCGTCAGCCATTCAGCTTTTCAGCAATTCAGCTTTTTGTTTGAAAAAAATTAAGAAAAAGTTTCTAAATATAGAAACAATTGTTATCTTTGTGGGGTATAATTGAGGAGGAAGATATGAGGTTTTTTGAAACGAGGTTCATGGAGGATGTGGATGAGTTTATATCGCAGTTGGATAAAAAAGCAATCAGGAAGATCTTGTATAATATTGATCTGGCTGAGCAGACAAACGATCCCAGGCTGTTCAAGAAACTTCAAAAGGAAATATGGGAATTTAGAACAAATTATGCAGGTGCTCAGATTAGATTACTGGCTTTTTGGGATAAGATGGATAACCAAACAACGCTGGTTGTTGCAACCTATGGATTCGTTAAGAAAGTGGACAAAGTTCCGGCTAATGAAATTGAACGTGCTGTTAGATTGCGGGAAGTATATTTTAATGACAAACAAAAAAAGGAATGATATGGCAAACAAAAGATTAAAGACATACTCACTTTCAGAGATGAAAGATAAGTATATCGGGAAAGTTGGAGTTCCCGAAAGAGATACCTACGAATATGAACTTCGTATGGACGTTTTAGGAAAAATGATTAAAGCTGTCAGGCAAGAGAGGAAGCTCACTCAAGAAGAGCTTGGGCAATTAGTGGGTGTTCAGAAAGCACAAATTTCAAAACTTGAAAGCAGTGCCAACAGCGCTACTATCAATACAATTTTGAAAGTATTTAAAGCCTTAAAAGCCGAAATCAATTTCAATGTCAAACTGGAAGATAGTTATATAAAAATCGCTTAGCGATACTTAGGGTTCAGTTTGAGGCAGTATAATTAATTTTCATAAGCAATAGGGTAGGTGGTGAGGTAGAATACAGTAAGGGGAGGTAGACCGCAGAACGAGGACAGATCACACAGAATACACAGAAATATTATAGGCTTTCGACACGGCATTGGTTTGCTTACGCAAACTGGAATACGCGGAAACTGGATTGCGGATTAACTTTAAGCTTATAGATAAGCTATACGACTTAACAGCGAAGCTCTATACCGCGAAACAATTCAGCAGTGTAGCGTCAAACACTCAGCTTTTCAGCCTTTCAGCTTTTCAGCAATTCAGCCTTTCAGCAATTCAGCCTTTCAGCTTTTCAGCCTTTCAGCTTTTAATATATATATTTCTGTTTAAATTTGACAAATGATAAATCAGCCTCTATATATTCTTCTGCTGGCTTTGATAATCTCAAGTTGTAACAATACAGATAATAAAAAAATGACTACTACATCAAAAACTGAGAACATAGAAAAAATGGAATTTAAAGACGGATACGCCGATGTGAATGGTTTGAAAATGTATTATGAGATACATGGTAAGGGAAAGCCATTGGTATTGATACATGGCGGTGGGTCTACTATTCAGACCAGTTTTGGTAGAATTATACCATCGCTGGCCTTGAGCAGAAAAGTCATTGCTCTTGAATTGCAAGCTCATGGAAGGACCAATGACCGCAATGCCGATCTGTCATTTGAGCAAGATGCTGACGATGTGGCTGCCTTGCTTAATTACCTGAAAATTGAAAAGGCTGATGTATTGGGTTTCAGTAACGGAGGCACCACAACTATACAACTGGCAATCAGACATCCTGAAGTAGTCAATAAAATTATTTTATGTTCAGCACTTGCAAAACGAAATGGTGTGCCTGATGGATTTTGGAATTTCATATCCTCAGCCACATTGGATAATATGCCGGAGTTGTTGAAAGAGAGCTATATCAAAGTCGCCGCAAATCCTGATGGCTTACAAATCATGCACGACAGAGATGCAAAAAGAATGATAAACTTCAAAGACATTTCCGATGAATTAATTCAATCTATCCAGGCTCAAACTCTCATCATCATTGGGGATAAGGATATCATAACGCCTGAGCATGCCATAGAGATGCACCGACAAATCGTCAACTCTGAATTAGCCATTATCCCTGGTGGTCATGGTCAGTGTATTGGAGAAATCACTACCATTACGCCCGACTTTAAAGAAAGCGACCTGGTTGTGCCAATGATTGAGAAATTTCTGAATAAGTAATACAATTAGCAATCTTAAATATTGAATTCCTTATTCCATTCAATTGTTTGTATATAGGAGCACAAGATAAATTCAGCAAGTTTCGGATTTTTTATTCAGAGTCATATTCAGAACTTTGAAGCATTCATTTAAGAAAAGATGAGCGAGCAACAATCTATCAATTATAAGCGAATTGCAGAGGCGATTGACTTCATCAAAAACAACTTCAGAGACCAGCCAAATTTAGACGAAGTTGCAGCTCATGTCAATTTAAGTCCCTTTCATTTTCAAAGATTGTTCAGTGATTGGGCAGGAACAACACCTAAAAAATTTCTCCAGTATATCAGCATTGAACATGCAAAAAAAATATTGATGGAACGACAGGCAACACTTTTTGAAACAGCATTTGAAGCGGGACTTTCGGGGACTGGTCGACTGCATGACTTATTTGTAAAAATAGAGGGTATGTCACCGGCAGAATATAGAGACGGTGCAAAGAATTTAAGCATCAATTACAATTTTTCGGAGAGTCCATTTGGGAAATTAATAGTTGCATCTACGATGAAAGGTGTATGTTATATGGCGTTTGAAGAGAATGAAGACAAAGCTTTGAGTGACCTGAAAGAAAAATTTCCAAAAGCAACTTTCACTCATAGTACAGATAAATTACAACGAAATGCTATGTTTATTTTTCAGAGTGATTGGCGTAATTTATCAGAGATAAAACTGCATTTAAAAGGCACCGATTTTCAGTTGAAAGTATGGGAAGCTTTATTGAAAATACCAATGGGCATGCTGACTACTTACGGAAAAATAGCAGAAAAAATCGGGAACGATAATGCATCCAGAGCGGTTGGAACGGCTATTGGAAGCAATCCGGTTGCATTTCTAATTCCATGTCATCGTGTGATTCAATCAACGGGCAACATTGGAGGATATATGTGGGGTACTACAAGGAAAACCGCCATTATTGGTTGGGAAGCTGAACACAGTATTTGAAGGTAAATTGTAGTATGGGAGGTGGAACGCAGAACGAGGAGAGAACACGCGAATCACACAGAAATTTTGTTGCGCTTGACACGGCCAATGGTTTGCTTGCGCAAACGGAAGGCGCAGAAGAGGGATCTGCTGAATAGCTGAAAGGCTAAAAAGCTGAATTGTGTCGCGGTAGAAGAGATTGTGGAATATGAAACCTTGAATTGCAGATAAACTTATAACTTATCGACAAGCCCTACGACTTAACGCCTTAACAACTTAACGACTTAACAGCGAAGCTCTCTAACTTTTCCTCAAATTCAAAAATACCCCTCCCAAAACAACAGCCATACCCAATAACACATTAGCATGATAAGATTCACCAAATAAAAATTTACCCATTAATACACCCCAAATGATGCCGATGTAGCTAACTGAACTGATTCTGGCTGCTGTATCCATTTGATAGGCTCTGGTGATGAAATATTGACCAACCTGAGTGAAGATACCCGTACCAATTAAAAATAACCAGTCGTAACCTGTTGGCATAACTATGCTTTGAGGAAAAATAAATAAGTATAAGGCTACAACAGGTAAGGAAATGAGTGGGTGATAAAAGACAATAACATCTGCATCTTCTTTGTCTTTCATGTTGCGAATGGCATTATAGGCAAATCCGGAAAGTGCTGCCCCAGCAACTCCAACCATAAAATCCAGCAACTCAATATTGGCAAATCCTTTTACCATTATAACACCGGTAAATGAAATTGAAAACGCAATCCATTGAATACCTTTAACACGTTCACCTAAAAACAGCATAGCGATTAGGGTTGTAAAAATCGGACTCAGATAATGGATAACTATAGCATTGGCCAACTGCAGATGTTGAAGGGTATAGAAATAACAAATCAATCCACCGGCACCAAAGAGACCACGGGCTATTAAAAATTTGTGATGAGTGCCCCAGTGGTTGACTTTGCGTTTTTTTAGTGTAGCATAACTGATGACCAAAGTAATCACTGCTCTGAATAAAATGACTTCAAAAACAGGGATGTGACTGATGTATTTGACGCTGGCATTCATGCACGCAAAGCCAATGCTGGCAACGAGCATCAGTCGAACACCGGGTGTCAGAAACTGCTTGAGTTTGCTTAGATCCAATTGTTGTTAGATGCGTAGCGGTACATCTGTGTGTAGTGGTGTTTGCCGTGCCATGCGTATAGTGCTAAAGCAACTCCCAACTTAAATTCTTTCTGAGTTTCAGGATGGTAGAATGTTTTTTGAAAATCTTCAATTGTCATTTGTCTCAGCATAACTATCCAGCGTTGGTGCAGACCTTCAAGAATGGAAAGTGAAGGTTGGATATCCGATAAAACGCTGTCATTGGTACTTGCCCAGGCATTTTGTATGTAGGGTTTGATGGTTGGATTATCTTCGGTTAAAGACAATTTAAATCTCTGAAATGCCTGCATGTGACTATCTGCAAGATGATGCACCACTTGTCTGAAAGTCCAACTGCCTTCTCTGTAACACGCGTCCTGATGCTGGTAATCGAGCTTTTCAAAAAAGGCTCTCAGAGTGCGAGGAAACTGTTCGATTTCATAAAGGCAGGCCTCTATGTAGTTTTTGTCTTCGATATTGCCCGGTACAAATGGTCCGTAGGCTTTAATAATTTCGTCTTGAGTAAACATATTTATGAAAAATTAATTTCGGCGCTGTCGCCTAGATTTAAACTATGTACGGTTCCGTGAAGTGAGGCATCGTTGCCTATGAGTGAGTTGCTTAGAACGGCATGATTGAGTTCGGCAAATGGCCCTATGATAGACTCTTTGATTATTGAAGATTCAATGACAGCATTTTCACCTATACTGACATTTGGTCCAATAATGCTGTTGCTGATTTTGCAACCTTTATCTATGAATACCGGCGGTATAATGATTGAATTCGTGGCAAGTTCAGGATTAATTTTATCGAATCCGCCGCGCTTTAATAGCAACTGATTGGTTTGTAACAGAATTTCTTTCTTACCACAGTCGAACCAGGAATTGACATTATAGGTAAACAACTCGACACCATTGTTGACCATACACATCATGGCGTCAGTTAAGTGGAATTCATTTTGTGATTTGATGTTGTTTTCGATGATGCTGGTGAGGCAAGACATTAACTCAGAAGTTTCAACTATTTTGTAGATACCAACCAAGGCCAGATTGGATTTTGGGATGGCCGGTTTTTCAATCAGACGAATAATTTTGCCTTCCTTATCGGTTTCTGCTACACCAAACTGACGAGGGTCATCCACTTTTTTTACTCCAAGTAATGAGCGGTCGGAATTAATAATTTCTTTCCAGTCAACTTCGCAAATTGTATCACCAAAAACGATGAGAATTGGGGCATCTCCAATGGCTTCTTTAGCCAGCCAGATGGCATGTCCAGTACCCCGTCCTGTTGTTTGCATCACATAGGATGTATGGATATTCGGATAATTCTTAGAGATATAATCCTGCACTTTGTCACCGAGGTATCCGATGATAAAGACAAAATCGTCGACACCACCATCAATAAGCTGGTCGATGATATGAGCCAATATCGGTTTCCCGGCCACAGGAATGAGCGATTTAGGCTGCGTATGTGTGTGCGGTCGGAGTCGTGTTCCGATACCCGCCACTGGAATAACTGCTTTCATTTTTGACACTGAAGGGACAACAATCCCGTTTCAAAAGTAAGCTAGTTGAAGTCAATTTCAAAGCACACCTTATCATTGGCGGTATGGCATCGTCTATTTCCTAAAAAATACTTAGTTTTGCCACAATATGAAAAAGGTGGTCAGTGGCATCAGGCCTACAGGTAAATTGCATCTTGGAAATTATTTTGGGGCAGTGAAGAATTTCATTCGAATGCAAAACGAATTCGAGTCGTATTTCTTTATTGCAGATTATCATTCTTTGACGACACATCCTACGCCGGGCGACCTGCACCAGTCGGTGCACCGTGTGTTTGCTGAATACCTGGCCATGGGCCTCGATCCGGATAAATGCACCCTTTACATTCAAAGTGATTTGCCTCAAACTGCCGAATTGTACATGTTTTTTAACATGAATGCATATCTCGGTGAATTGCAAAGACTGACTTCATTTAAGGATAAAATCCGCTCACAGCCGGATAATGTCAATGCGGGTTTACTGACTTACCCAACCTTAATGGCTGCGGATATTTTATTGCATAAAGGCGAGCTGGTGCCGGTAGGGAAGGATCAGGAGCAGCATCTTGAAATGACCCGTACTTTTGGCAACAGATTCAATCGACTTTACAATGTCGAGTATTTCCCTGAGCCTGTAGCTTTCAATTACAACGATGAACTGGTGAAAGTACCCGGACTGACAGGTGGTGGAAAGATGAGCAAAAGTGCCGGCGAATATGACAATATTTACATGAGTGATTCGGATGAACTGATCAGGAAAAAAATCATGAAGGCAGTGACAACTACAGTTGAAGGTCCGAGTGAACCAGGCTCAGAGAAGCCTCAAGCCATTCAGAATTTATTCGACCTGATGAATCTGGTAAGTGATAAAGCCAGTATCGCTCATTTCGAATCAAGCTATTACGATGGCAGCATTCGCTTCGGAGATATGAAGAAGCAACTGGCCGAAGATATGGTACAATTTGTTTCTCCAATCAGCGAACGCATCAATGAAGCTATGAACAATCCTGAACTTGTGGCAAAAGCGGCTAAGCGCGGGACAGAGAAAGCGTCTGAAAGTGCTGATAAAACTATCAGGGAAGTCAGAGAAATCATCGGATTTAAAAAGTTCTATTGATGTGCTGAAATCGACCCTAAACAATATCTCTGACATAAGAAAGTCGCACCCGGGCTTCTTTAAATTCTCAGTTATTGTTTTGTCGGTTTATGCTTTGCAGATGTTGATTAAAACCGAAATCACACCTCTCGGTTATTTTTCACTTTACAGCAATCCTATGGAGGAGCAGACTGCTTATTACCAGATTTTACCATACGATACTGTTCAAAAAAAGCCGCTCAATATTTATAACACAAGTGGTACCGGTTTTCTGATGCTCGAAATTTTACCCACCCGATACGAAATTTTAGCCAACTCTGATCATTGCAATCAAATGAACCACAAATTGAGACGAATTGGTTTGGGGGACAATAATCTGCAGGACTGTCAACATCTGACTTCTTTCAAAACCTGGTTCAAAACGTATGCGAATAGCCATGGTATCGACATGAAACATGCGGTATTACTCAATTGCGGATTTAAAGATGGTGAACTAAAAGAGATTAAAGCAATCAATGATACAGCAATTTTTAAATAAGCATTTAAAGGATGTCTGGGCATGGAAGCGACTTGTTTTGACTTTCATACTCGTTTCATTGATTTACTTTTGGTATTCGGGAATGATGTTGCATCATATCTGGGATTCGCCATTTAATTATAAAGGAGCTGACTTTACATACTGGTTGTTTCATTGGTTGCGTTTGGACCAAATTCCATCGTCGGGATATGGTGTAAGCTTGTTCTTCTCAACTGTGCTTTTGCTCAGTTTTTTACTTGCTATTGTTAAAATAGGAAACAGATATGCAACTATTATAGCTGGTATATTGCTGCTAATGTATCAGGTGTTGTTTAATGGTAAACTGGGGTATCATACACATCATCTTTTCGGATTTCAGTTTGCCTTATTGCCTTTTTATTTTAAGGATGATTTGTTTAAAGCTTCACTAGGTCTGGCTCGAGTGTTGTGTTGTCTGGCTTATTTTTTCGCCGGATTTTTTAAGTTGTATCAGGGAGCCTGGTTATCATTGGATAGTTTTTCTCATGTGCTGAGCAATCAGCATGCAGCATATATGTTTTTTCAACCCGAGGGTATTCGCACTTCAATAGTCGTGTATTTGATAGGGCATCCAGTTTTGGGCTATTTATTTTTTCTGTCGGCCATGTTCTTGCAATTGTTTTTCATTTTTGGTTTGTTCACCAACCGGTTCAATTTTCTGTTGGCCTTATTCATATTGTTGTTTCATGTAATGGATTGGTTTTTGATGAATCTTGGGGTCTTCATGGGTATGACACTTATGATGTGGCTGATGCTATACAAGGAAAATAAAGCATAAAGGCTAATTAAACATTTATATCCGTTTGTAAATATTTGTTTCTGGTTAGATTCAGGGACAAGTCTCAATTTTGAATTCGATAACAGTAATAATCGATATGAATTCAATTAGAAATCGTGTGATCCTGAGTGGTCACCTTGGGCAAGACCCGGACGTCAAGCAGTTTGACAATGGCAAATCATTTGTGAAATTTTCAGTTGCTACCAACGAATCTTATAAAAACGATAAGGGTGAGTCGGTGACTGAAACAACCTGGCACAATATTGTTGCCTGGAATGGTTTAGCGAAAACTGCGGCCAAGTCGTTAAACAAGGGTAAAGAAGTTGTAGTAGAAGGCAAAATCGTTAACAGACAATATGTCGATAAGGAAGGTGTTAAGCGCTATGTGACGGAGATAGTGGCGAGTGAGTTGTTGCTTATTGCTCCCAGACAGAAAGAGTCGGACGATTTGGCTTTCTAACCATGTGCATTAGGGGGATGAAGGCTTTGAGCTTTTGTCCCCCGACATGCAGCTTAAGATTTTAGTGTGTTTGCATTTGTAAACTCTGTGCATTCGTATGCATATAGATTAGGCTAAATGGACTAAAAAACATAGATTCTATTCTTAGCTTAGATTAAGCAAAGGATAATAAGTTCAATTTGAATGTTTTTCAAAGATGATAACATCTTGAAAATCCACACAGACTGACCTGTCTCGTCCTGCCCACCAGCCCGGATGAAATGCTGCAATTTGTAATCCGGCTTTGGCAGATATTTGATCTATATAAGATTTTGTAAAGGCAATATTGGCGTCTTTTACTTTGTCATCGTGCAACCAGTAATGTCCAAAATCATGAGTAAAGAAAGCCTGGTCCGTTTGGCCTAAATATTTACGGGAAGCCTCATCAATTATAAAGAAAGTTGCAAAACATTTTCCACCTTTTTTAAGTACTCTGGAGATTTCATTCAGATAATTTTCAACCTCTTTGTCTTGCATGTGTGTGAATACAGAGGTCAGTATAATGAAGTCGAATTGATTGTCAGCATAAGGAAAAACAAACTGAGCGGCTTGAGTGTCGGTCCCGAGGTTATAGAGATCATTTCTCAGGGGGATGTGTTTGAAACGGAAATTGGGAAACTTAGGTGTAATGCGAGTACTGCACCAGTCGATGCCTTCTTCGACGATATCAAATCCCTCATAGGCGCCATCTTTGTTGAGAAATTTGGTGAGAGGAATCGCGATTCTGCCGATTCCACAGCCAATATCCAAAACATGATGATGCGCTTGTAAGCCACCATATTGAATAAAATCCCGAGTAAGTTTTTCACCCAGACGTTTAAAGTCACCTGGACCGATGAAAATCTTTCCTTTTGGCGGCGTAATAGCATCTCTTTTGCCACTGATGCCCTCAAATACATCTACAGGGAAATAATACACACGTCTGGCTATTCTTCTCATTTTCGGACTCAAAGCATAGTACAAACGTCTTTTCCAATTCATGGAGCGAAGATAGGAATTCTAATTTTGGTGTGAAAAGCAATTTTAGATGCGTGAAACTCACTTCCCATTTCACTACATTTTCCATATCTTTACACCCCTCAATGTTTGCAGTTGTCGACATAGAAACAACGGGTACAAGGCCCGATAGAGACCGCATTACCGAAATTGCTGTTCTGCTGCACGATGGTGAACAGGTCGTGAAAAAATTTGTTTCTTTGGTCAATCCCGAATGTCGAATTCCTGTTGAGATTTCTCGTCTTACCGGTATCACCGATGATATGGTAAAAAACGCGCCTCCATTTTATGCCATTGCCAAAGAGGTGGTTGAAATCACTAAAGATGCTGTCTTCGTTGCTCACAATGTGCGCTTCGATTATGGTTTTATTAAAGCGGCTTTTCGCGATCTGGGTTATACCTATCAACGCAAAACTTTGTGTACGGTCAGACTGAGCCGCAAAACATTTAAAGGCTTGCCTTCGTATAGTTTGGGCAGACTCTGTGAATCTTTGGATATTCGTATTAAAGACCGTCACAGAGCCAGCGGAGATGCAGAAGCTACTGCCATTTTATTGTCACGTATCATCGAAAGGCAGGGCTTGTCTCAGAAAGACTGGATTGCTGAAGAAGCTGTTAAAACTGTATTTCCTCCTTTGCTTAATGAGGAGGTCTACCATTCAATTCCGGAAGGATTGGCTGGTGTTTATTATTTCCTTAATAAAGATGGTTATGTCATCTATGTTGGTAAGGCAGTAGATATTAAAAAACGACTCTCTCAACATTTTGCCATTAGTGGAAAAGAGAGCGCCAAAGCCATACAGATGAAACAGGAAATTGCAGATATCCGATATGAAGTAACAGGAAATGAATTGGTGGCTCTGTTGCTCGAGTCGGATGAAATTAAACGCATCAGACCAATTTACAATGTGATGCAAAAGCGCTCGCGACCTGTACCTTTTTTCGGTATTTTTAACGAGTACGATGCTTTAGGTTATATCAATTTTTCGATACGTAAGTTGAAGGATGGTGATGAACCTATGAGCACTGCCGATAACATGCACTCTGCAAGAGAACTGCTGCAATCGATGGTGGAGCGGTATCAGTTGTGTTTATCCAAATGCGATTTACACAAGATGCCTGGTCCCTGCTTCAATTATCATTTGCACAAATGCGTGGGTGCCTGCATTCAGATGGAAGAGGCCGAAACGTATAATCAAAGGGCCATGACTGCCATCAACAGACATAGTTTTCAAAAAGAAAGTTTTTTCATTGTTGGAAAGGGAAGGCATGAGGAAGAAAAAACAGTTGTTTGCATTGAAAGAGGACAATACAAAGGATTTGGATTCATACATAAAGATGATACATCTGATCTAAATAAGATGAGGTCTTATATCAAACCTTATCCGCACAACCGTGACATACAGCAAATTTTGTGTACTTATTTGCGCGGCACACACAAGAAAATCAATTTTGATTCTGTAGCTTTCCGAAATCAGGAACAAGCAAGCAGTTAAAGCTGGTCTCAAAAAAAGAACCATTTGCCTTAACAAATGGTTCCCGAAAAATGAATCAATCAGAAATTTCAATATATCATACTGCGGCTGCACGTTTGGTTTCTGAAACCTTGTGCACCTTGCGTTGCTTGATTTGAGCTTCGAGTTCAACGGCCAGACAGGAAATGCTTGAACACCTGTAGACAGTTGACAAATCGAGTTTATAATGGAATTTTTTATACAAGACTCTCAACATTTGATCGGCTAATAAATGATTACCTCCCAATTCAAAGAATCCTGTATCGAGATCTGCTTCATTGAGCTTTAACAACTGACACCATATATCTGCAATCTGCTTTTCGATTTTGGTTTTTGGATAGCGTTTCTCCGTCTGTCTGTGACGTTCGCATGCCGGCAATGGCAGGGCGTGTTTATTGAGCTTTCCATGTGCAGTATAAGGCCAGTCCTGTAAAACTATAAACTTTTGTGGCATCCATTCCGAACGCAATTTTAATGACAACAACTGTGGAATGGATTCGAGATCAAGTCCTGCGTCATCGGGTAATATATATGCCAATAAACGATTTTGTCCTTTGACTTCCTTGCACACAACTTCACATTGTTTAATTCCAGGTAATTGGGATATCTCCCATTCAATCTGATTGAAGTCGATGTGCTGACCATCATGCTGAAGTATGTTTTCCATGCGGTCGAGATATATAGCCGAGCCATCATCATTAATGACGACTTTGTCTCCAGTTTTAAATAACTTTTTATCTTCTTCGAAAGGATGTGTTACAAAAAGTTTTTCATTCAATTCAGGACGCATCAGATACCCGGCACTCAGTTGTGGCCCTCCTATATAAATTTCACCAGTTTCGCCCGGACCAATCATTTGCATCTGCTCGTTGAGTATGAGAATTTCATTGCCCTTCATGGCTTTTCCAATGGGTATTCCCAAAGCGCTGACTTCCTTAAATTGATGAAGAGAAATGCGGTGCATCATGCAGCCAACGGTGGTTTCGGTTGGACCATATTCGTTGATGATATCCGTATCATGTTGCAGTTGGTGCAGAAATGCAAAATGTCTATAATGCAAATTTTCTCCTCCAACAACTAAATGTTTACATACACTTTGACGATCGTTTTGTATGGCTTTTTCGAGCCAGTTGAACTGCAGGGGTGTCAACTTTAAAAAGTCATAAGGTGCAAATGCTTTAAAATTTTTATCTTCAAATGTTTTAGAAGATGTGCTTTCAGCAATCACCAGAGTCTTACCTGTCAGCAATGGAACAAACAAAGAGGTAAGTGCAGCATCAAATGTCAGTGACAATTGCAGGAATGAACCTGACTGGTGAAGTTCACTCTCAGAATAAGCTTCTATGGCATTTTGCAGATAGTGCACAATAGCTTTGTGTTCTACCTTGACACCTTTAGGTTTGCAGGTAGAGCCGGATGTATACATTAAATAGGCCATTTGACCTACTCTTTTTTCATTGATGGTTCTGTAATTGCGTTCGACATCCGACATAATAATTTTAAGCCCAAGTCCGGCAAATGTTTCATACTCCTGTTCCTTAGCCAAAACAAAGTTGACATTGGAATCAGAGACAATCTGAGCATTTCTTTGTAAAGAAGCTTTCGGGTCGATGGGCATAAAAGCCTTGCCTGATTTAAGTATGGCCAATACAGCCACTACCATATCCATACTTGGGGTAGCGCTGACACCAATCACATCGTCGTAATAAGCCCAGTTTAAAATGGCATGACAAAGATTGTCGGCCTTTTCATTCAGTTCTTTGAAAGTAAGGCTTTCATTTCTGAAAACTAATGCTGTGTGGTCGGGATGTTTTTTGGCGCTTAATTCGAATAGGCTGTGCAATTTCTCGCTGACAGGTGTTTTAGCCTGCCATGTGTGTTCATAGCCAATGTGCATATCTGTGTAATGTTTAGTCTAGTATATTTCACGGTAGTTGCAATGAAATAGTGTGTTTTCTTTCCTCTTCTGGAATGCGAAAATAGCACAAGTTTGGCGCATTAGTCAATTTTTATGCTGTTAATTTTACATCAATTGGACTTAACTGATAGGTAATCAGCGTTATAAAATGAGTTTAATGTTTGTCGATTTTGGTAAAACAATTAAAAGTGTAGTATTTTTTACTCATTTTTCTGTTTAAGTCTTTGCTGAAAACATCCAACGAAGTTGTAGAAAATCAGTCTCGGAGCCATTGACTGATCTTGGTTTCGATTTCATCGTATCTTGAAATACTTGGAATGTGTTTCGAGTTTTTCAATGTGTAAATATCCCTAAGGTTGGTGAAGAGTTGTTTACAGCGAACCAATGTTTTGTCACCCGGAAAGAAAATATCATCGTCGGAAACCATAACATAAACAGGACATTTAACTTTATTCATGGCTCCGTCTTTTACCAATACAGGTTTGCGGTAGTCCATTTTAAAACCCAGGAGCAAGGCTTTTTGCAATTCATAGAAATGAGGGTCAGAGTCAACGTAAAAAGCATTTAAGAATTGCTTTAAATCAGACTCTTTTTTACTTCTCAGAAACTTCATCAAAGGCCAGCTCAGTTCTTTCATGGAGCGCCAGAAACTACCGGATACAAAACCAGAAGGCACAACAAATATGGCTTTTTGGAGTCGCTCAGGTTGATACTGCATGAGTTTCTGAAGGATAAATGCACCATAAGAAATAGCACAAACCGTTACTTGATTCATGCCCAAACCATCTAAGGTCTGGCATATCCACTTGCCATAGGCATCACCTTGCATGGGTAATCGGTTTTCGGCGCTTTTAGTAGCCTGACCAATGGTGTCAACACCGTATAAACAATATTGTGTTCTAAGATGTTGAATAGCTTCTAAAGCCATAGGTGCACCGGCATTGATACCGTGAAATACGACGAGAGGCGGTAAGTTTCTATCGCCGGTTATAACCACATGCGAGCGACCGAATTCGGTGTCGACATATTTATCTTCGTATTCACTAAAACCACAAGCGGCTAGTTTGGCATCGTATAAACGCATGACTTCTGTTTTAGTCGCTTCATTTTTATATAAACTCATAATATTTGAATGTTTGTTTGACCTTGCAAATATAAGGGCAATTTTGAAAAATTAGGTCAAATGGACTAAATTATTTTTGGATGAATTTTAGGGTTGGGAAAAGCTGAATTGTTGAATAGCTGAATTGCTGAAGGGCTGAAAAGCTGAATTGTGTCGTGGTAGAGGGCTTTGCTGTTAAGTCGTTAAGTTGAAATGTCGTTAAGTCGTGGGGGTGAATGGTTGGATTGATGATAGTGTAAAGGGGAGTAGTGTGTTGGTAGAACGCAGAACTGGGAAAGAACACGCAGAACACACAGAAAAGATTTTTAACCTTTACACGGCAATTGGTTTGCTTACGCAAACTGGAATACGCTGATGCTAACGTGAGGTAGATCGCAGAATTGTGGCGGAAAACGCTAAAAACACAGAAATTTTATTTCCGTAGGTACGGGATTGACACGGCACGGGTTTGCTTGCGCAAACTGGAATACGCGGATGAGGGGAAAGGCGGAAAAGCTGAATTGTGTCGCGGTAGAATTATCTGATCAATGGAGATTTCGGAATACTAATAATAAGGACATTTTTTTAACGCAGAAATGAGCAGAACTTTAGTTTTCCAAAATATATTTGAGCTATCCCCAAATCTTTTAAGATAGCCCACAATCATCTGCGAATCTTTCAGTGCCATCCCTCCGCCTAAGGCGGAAAGTTCGAAAAAAAATGAATCTATTGATTTAAACTATAATTTAAAAAAGGACTATTTATAATTCTGCGATATCTGCGTTAAAGAACGAAACTATTATGTCGTGGGAAAAGCTGAAGTGAGTCCTTGTGATGATGACTGTGGAATGGGGAGTTGAGCGTTGGTAGATCGCAGAACAAGGAAATAACACGCAGAAACCGCAGAAAAGGAATGGGCATTTGACACGGCCAATGATTTGCTTACGCAAACTGGAATACGCTGAAACTGGATTGCGGATTAATTTAAAATCTATCGACAAGCTCTACGACTTAACGACTTAACAACTTAACGACTCAACAACTTTTTGCTTTCACAACTTATAATTTCAACAATTCAAACTTTACGGTCTTATTCTTACCTTTGCGGCAGTGAAAACCAGAGACAGCATCAAACATACCGCTTTACGCATGTTTAACCGATTGGGAATTCAGGGCGTTACGCTGAGAGATGTGGCTGCAAAATTGAAAAAAAGCTATGGCAATATCACTTATCACTTCCCTAATAAAGAAGCGCTCGTTGAAGAACTTTACAGAGATATGCTGTCTGAACTGGATGAAATCTCTGCCGATATGCAGGTGCAAAACGATTTGTTGAGCGCTATTTTAAAGGCACCTGAGTTGACTTTCGAACTTTCGGTTAAGTATATCTTCCTTTTTAAAGATTATATCGAAATAAGAAGAACATTCCCTGAATTGTCCAAAAAGATTGATGCCTCCAACGCTATGAGAAAAGAAGCCCTGATTGGTGTGCTCAGATTTCTTAAAGCTCAGGAAGTATTACGCGAAGATTTAAACGACGACGACCTCAACTACATCATGGAACTTAGTGGTGCCATGCGTACGATGTTCTTTATTCAGGCCGACCCCTCCATGAAACCTAATGCAGCCCTGAGAAAAGCCTATGTTCATTATGTCAATAATCTACTCAAACCTTATCTCACAGATTCTTCTCTGATGAGTCAACACTAAGTTGTTCTAAAAAGGCTTGCGCATACGCTAAATGCTGATTCTGTTTTTTAGTATCCATCTTATCCCAGGTCCTGAGCATCATGGATAGTCGGGGATTAGAAGAAAAGTAAGTTCTGTGTTGACTGATAAAACGCCAAAA
Source organism: Bacteroidota bacterium (assembly GCA_963169345.1). Lineage (GTDB taxonomy): Bacteria > Bacteroidota > Bacteroidia > NS11-12g > UBA955 > JABMMZ01. The sequence goes on along the minus strand of CAUJCT010000027.1, from coordinate 145,809 downwards.
CAAGCCATCCCAGATTTCTGTCCATTTACCTGTCTCATAATCACTCATTTTTTTGAGATAGTTGCTTCCGCTGATATAGGGCTTAGTAGCCATTAAACCGCCGTCTGCAAATTGACTCATCCCATATACATTGGGTACCATCACCCAATCGTAGGCATCGATATACATCACCATGAACCAGCGGTACACTTCATCCGGATCAAACTCGCATAACAACATAAAGTTTCCAAGTACCATCAAGCGCTCAATATGATGACAATAGGCATTCTGAAGTACTTTTTTTATACTTAGGTCGATTGGCCTAATACCGGTTGTGCCATTCCAGAATGACAATGGGATAGGGCGTTTGAATTCCCAAAAGTTTTTAGTTCTTTCTTCTCGGCCTTTGCAGATGTATACCAGTCGAATGAATTCTCTCCAGCCAATGATTTGACGAATAAATCCTTCAACTGAATTCAAAGGGATATCTGGATTATTTTCGTAGGCTTTTAAGACGCGCTCTAAGATTTGTTTGGGCGTTAAGAGTCCGCAGTTTAAAGCAGGAGTAAGTAAACTGTGGTGAAGCAGCTCAGCTTGTGCGACGATGGCATCTTCGTATAAACCAAATTCGGGGAGTCGCTTTACTATAAATTCATCCAGCCAAATATCAGCTTGTTCGAAGGTGTGCGGGTACCAATGCAGTTTGTTATAATGACCCGGATTTTCTCCGAAATGCTGGTCGATGTAGACCCGAGCTTCTTTGGTATAAGTCGATTCAAAATTCGATGCTACCACAGGAGGTGTTTTTCCTTTAGGATAGCGGGCGCGATTGTCGTGGTCGAAGCTCCATTTACCACCAATAGGCTGTTGTTTCGAATCGATTAATATGTTGCGTTGCTTTCTTTGGAGGATATAAAAATCGGTTTGAAACAAACGTTTATGTGTGCTCTGATAATGCAGAAGTTCCTCTTTAGAGTTTAAAAATTGCGGACTGTTAAGCGATTCGAACTCTATCTTGTGTTGCTGACATGAAGTAACAATCCGTTTCTCCAGCCAATCATCGCTAGGGTCGGCAAACAAGAGTTTGGTGGAACTATTAAGTTGAGATATAAAGGCACGGATATCTGAGTTATCATGATGGCTTTCGATGTATTTGCAATTGAATCCAGAAGCTTTCAGGAAAGATTCATAGGCTTTCATACAAGCCCGGTGATAAGCCAGTTTGCTTTTGTGAAAAGGATATTGCTTAAAGAACAACCATTCTTCAATAAGCACTATTTCATCCGCTTGCGACAGACCAGGATGCTGTTTAAACAAGTGATTGGGAAAAACGAGCAGAAGCGTTTTTGTTTTCATTTTGAGGTGCTGCAACGTTTGCTACAATATTGAACAGATGCCCAGTTCAAGGCCCATTTTTTTCTCCAGGTAAAAGGGCGATTGCAAACCGGACATATTTTGAATGGTAGATTTTCTTTTTTTACACCATGCATGATGTATAAAAGGACAAATAAGTTTGGTTTTTGTTTGAAGATAAAAGCAGAGGAAGCGCACTTTGGTATACTATCAAACCAGAATTATAACTTGCTAATTATAGCTAGAAGTTCAGAACAATTTCTCAATTGTCTTCATTGCAATGAACATTTTTCCTGAATCAGGTAAAAGAAGGAAACCGTATTTTTTATAAAATGATTGGGCGTTTTCATCAATTGGGTCGACTACTACTGCTATTGAACCCAGACTCATTGAAATGTCATAACACCTGTTTAAAGCATCCATTAAAAGGATTTCACCCCAACCTTGACCTTTAATACTGGTATCAAGGGCGAGTCGACCCAATAAAATAGTTGGTAATTCCGAATAGGAGACAGGCAATTTTACAATTAATTCGGGCTGGAATTCATTGCGCTGAATGGAGTTTGCCGACAAAGTGTAATAACCCTTTATAACATCAGAATCATCAAGCAGAACGAAACATGCAGATAAATCTCTTTGAACATTTTGTCTTGCCTGCTTTTTCAGATAATCATTCAGCAAGGCATATCCACAATCAAAATTACTTTTTTCGAATTTTTTTTCCAATCCCTCTATCCTTAACCTCATTTGATGATTTAAATTTATTATAATTTAATTGAGCTTTCTTTAAGTTGGCATTTGGCTGTGGAGCATCTAGAATCGCCTTAATGAATATTTTTTTATCCTCAATACTTTTTAAAATCTGATTATTTTCAATAATGATTTTATTGGCTTCTTTGTTGACACAATACACAACAAATTCAGTTAGATTTTTAAATCCACTAACATCACTGGCATATCGGAAAAGTTCTTTTTGTTTTTTACTTACGCGAATGTCAATTCTATCGTTAACTATCACTGCCATCTTGATTTAATCTTTCTAAAAGTTGAAAAGTTATATTGTCATTTGAAATACAAATGTACGTAAAAAACACGTACAATGCAAAATAATTGGTTAATCATTTCTTTGAAAATTGTAGATTGAATTTATTGTTTGAGTGTTTTTTCTTTGTTCTGCGATCCACCTCTCCTAAGCTCCCTGCGACATATAAGTTTCGTTTTTTTAACGCAGATGGCGCAGAAATAATGGATTGTGTATGTATCAAGCTTCATTTTAATTTTGTGTTTTGATTCCATAAAGTTGAGCGAACTGTCCGCCTAAAGCGGAGGGATTACGCAGATAGATTACGTAAAAATTAAGTTAATGACACAATTCAGCTTTTCAGTTTTTTAGCTTTGTTTTCAATGAAACCTTTATCCCGTTTAGTACGGGAGTCGTCCCGTGTCATACGGGACTAGGACTTTGATTGTGTATATACTTAAAGCTTATCGACAAGCACTACGACTTAACGACATTTCGACTTAACAACTTAACATTTGTTGAGCGTCGCGATCAGCCTGAGGATGACAGGTAACGACGACGACTTCTAATTTCTGAAGCGTCGCGATGAATCGACGACGCCTACGGAACCGACAATGATGATTTGAGTCTTACTTCCAGATTGCATAGTTTATCAATAGGCCATACGACTTAACAACTTAACAACTCAACGACTTAACGGCGAAGCCCACTACCGCGACACAATTCAGCTATTCAGCCTTTCAGCGCGAAGCATTCAGCTTTCAGCTCTTCAGCCTTTCCCCTCATCCGCGAATTCCGTTTGCGCAAGCAAACCTCTGCCGTGTCAAATGCAAAAACTCTTCTGCGTACTCTGTGTGTTCTTTCCTAGTTCTGCGTTCCACCTCCTCTCAACTCCCCATTCTACCGCACCACAATTTAGCCTTTCAGCTCTTCAGCTTTTCAGCCCTTCAGCCCATCTCTATCTTTTTATGTTTTTTCCTCGTATTTTTACACCCTAATTCCCATGATCTCCCGCAAATCTGTTGATGAAGTGATTAATGCCGCCGTTATTGAAGAGGTGGTGGGAGATTATATTGCTCTGAAAAAACGTGGGGCCAACCTCCTGGGAAGATGCCCGTTTCATGATGAAAAAACACCTAGTTTTACCGTTTCCCCTACTAAAGGGATTTACAAATGCTTTGGTTGCGGTAAAGCGGGTAACTCTGTCAGCTTCCTGATGGAACACGACAGTCTCAGTTTTGCCGATGCCATCCGGAAACTGGCTTCCAAATACCACATCACACTTGAAGAGGACACGCTCGTTAATCGCGAAGAATACGACGAACAACAAAAGAAACGCGAAAGCCTTTTAGTGGCGCTCGATTTTGCCAATAAGTATTTCATAGATCAACTCCACAACAGCGATGAGGGCAGGGTAGTGGGGGATACGTATTTTAGAGAGAGAGGTTTTACCAAACAAACTATTGATGAATTCCAATTGGGTTACTCGCCCCAAGGCTGGACCAGTCTGGTGGACGCGGCTAAAGCCCATCAGTTTAATCTGACGCATTTTGCAGATGCCGGTCTGATAAAGAAAAGAGAAGATGAATCGTATTTCGATTTGTTCAGGCACAGAGTCATTTTTCCTATTCACGACTTAACCGGAAAAGTCATTGCTTTCGGCGGTCGTCAGCTGGTTAAAGATGATAAATCACCAAAATACCTCAATTCACCTGAGACAGATGTATACCATAAAAGCAATGTACTGTATGGTATTTTCCAATCTAAAAAAGCCATAAAAACGCTTAACAATTGCTTTTTGGTGGAGGGTTATACTGATGTGATTACCTTGCATCAGTCGGATGTGAAGAATGTTGTCGCTTCTTCAGGAACATCTCTGACTGAAGGACAGATTAAGCTTATAAAAAGGTTTACAGATAATGTGACAGTGCTCTATGATGGAGATGCTGCCGGTATTAAGGCTTCATTGCGAGGTATTGACCTGCTTCTTGAACAGGGTTTGAATGTGCGTACGGTTAGTTTTCCTGAAGGTGAAGACCCCGATAGTTATTGCAAACATTTGGGTCCCGTTGAATTTAAAAAATATCTTCAGGAACAGGAAAAGGATTTTATACTTTTCAAAACGGATTTACTAATGGAAGGTGTCGGCAACGATCCAATCCGCAAAACCGAAGTAGTTAAAAATTTACTTACCAGTATTTCGCTCATTCCGGATGCGTTGAAACGTGCCGCTTATGCCCGTGAATGCAGCAGACTGATGGATACCGACGAAAAACTGTTGTTGGTAGAAATCAACAAGCTGCGCAAAAATAAAAATGCTCTTGATCAGCAGCCAATTCCTCAGGAAATTCAGGAAATTCTGCATACCAAGACAGAGTTACCGCCTCAGGAATTGTACAGTGGTGGCGATGAACAGGAGATGAATCTCATTCGTTTGCTGATTCAAAGTGGACATAAAAAGTTTATGGAAGATGCGACTGTTGCTGACTTTGTTTTCAAAGAACTAAAGGAGGACGATGCCCTTAAGATAGTCAATCCTGTTTACCAAAAAGTATTGGATGAAATCACTGCCATTATGGAGCACGAACTGGACTTCAATGAGCAGTTCTTTGTTAACCATGAAGATGCTGAAATTCGCAAAATGGCAGCAGATTTTCTGACTGAGCAGCACGAGTTAAGTTCAGCCTGGTCGGATAATGGCATTATAGTTAAAACTGAAAAAGAAAATTATGTTCAGGATTTGCAATCTTTATTTTTATTCCTAAAAAAGAGCAAACTCGAACAGCTAATCAAAGCCAATCTGGAGGAATTGCAGCAAGCCGAGGAAGACGAAAAGCGCAATTTCTGTCTGCATTATCACATTCAACTCACCGAAGTCAGGAATATGATTAGTGAGATGTTGGGGACGGTTGTTAATTAAAGAAGCTGAACGCTGACGCTGCTGAAAGGCTGAATAGCTGAATTGTTTCGCGGTGAAGGGCTTCGCCGTTAAGTCGTTAAGTCGTTAAGTCATAGAGTTTATAGATAAACTAGAAGATGGAGGGCTGAACGCTGACGCTGCTGAAAGGCTGAATAGCTGAATTGTTTCGGGGTGGAGGTGACAGCGGTTTGTAGTATTTTAAAGATAGGATTATTTTGACGCAGATTACACAGAACTTTATTTTATTAACTTTTTATTTTAATGGATTTGTTCCGGTATACCTGCTTTGCAGGAAACCGGCAGATGTCGCGGAAAGCTATGAGGAAAGCAACAGTTTATCTTCCATTAATGTTGAGGACTTTTTTGACGCAGATTGCACAGAACTTTATTGTCCCAAATCTATTTGTGCTTTTTTCTGATTTGATTATAGAAACCCCCAATCATCTGCGAATCTTTCTGCGTCTTCCCACCGCCTATGGCGGATAGTTCGAAAAAAAAGAATTATTAAAAATTACACTAATGACATGATAAAGGAATAAAAAATATCTGCGATATCTGCGATAAAAAAAACGAAATTGATAAGTAGAAGGAAAAGCTGATTGCTGACGCTGCTGAAGGGCTTCGCCGTTTAGTCTTTAAGTTGTAGAACTTGTCGATGAAATTTTAGCTTTCCGCAATCCTTCCGCGCCTTCCGTTTGCGCAAGCAAACCATTTGCCGTGTCAAAGGCCACAAAAATTTCTGTGTGATCCGTGTGTTCCGCCCCCGTTCTGTGTTCTACCTTCGAAGGACATTATGCAGCTACACTTAATAAAATATCATTAGATTACCACCTATGTGGCAGTCGGATTAAAACAAACCATTCAACTCGGCTTCAATCTTGTTGATTACAAAATTGGCGTCGTTGGTGTCGTTTTCGAAATCCAGCTCGTCGATGTTCAATATCACCAATCGACCGAGTTTATATGTAGAAATCCAGGCTTCGTAACGTTCATTCAAACGTTTCAGATAATCCAGACGAATAGAATCTTCATAATCTCTGCCTCTTTGCTGAATTTGTTTTACAAGAGTAGGAATAGATCCTCTCAGATAAATCAATAAATCAGGAGGCTGAATCATTTCGTTCATTGAGCTGAACAAGGAACTGTAATTTTCAAAGTCGCGGGTACTCATCAAACCCATAGCATGAAGATTTGGTGCAAAAATATTGGCATCTTCATAAATGGTCCTATCCTGAATGGTAGGCTTGTCGTTTTCACGGATTTTTTTGATGTTGTTGTAACGGACATTCAGGAAGTATACCTGCAGATTGAAACTCCATCTCTGCATATCTTCATAAAAATCACTGATGTACGGATTGTCATCATTGTCTTCCAGCTGGACTTCCCAGCCGTAATGTTTTGCCAACATATTAGCCAATGTGGTTTTTCCGCTTCCAATGTTGCCTGCAACCGCAATGTGCATCACTTTATTCTTAGCCTTGCTCATTTGGTGCAAACATATTGAAATTATTTAAAAGGTCAATCCAAACTATGAAAAATGTGGAAATCTAACTCGTGATATTGCTTTAATCCTAGTAATCAAAGCGTTTGATATGGCTGTTTATGCGCAGTCCGAGGCTAAAGAAGAGATTATCCGAACCTGTAATCTTTCGATAATTGAGCGATGCATCTGCAAAAATGCCTGTTTTAATCTGAAAACTGAGCGTGGCATTGGCACTTAGGAGCTCGGTTACTTTCCCGACATACATCACTGACCCGTAATCGGAGAATCGGGTTGTGTATGGTCTAAGGATGTTGGACCCATAATTTCGGCCATTTAAAGCACTGTCTCTGCCCATTTTAGCATAAATGACTGTAGCATGGGCCTGCCAGCGTTTATAGTTGTATCGGATATCCGTAATGATTTCTGCAAAATTGGCGCCCAGTGGATGTGCCAGCGCCTGGTTGAAGTGACTGAAACTCTGCGTTGGTCGCATGTGACTGTATGTGAACGGCCGGCATCGGTTGTACTCCAGATTGATATCTAAATTTTCGAGTTTTAAAAAGTCGAGGAATCTTACACCCAATTGATAGGCGTATTTATTACCCCACCAGTCAGGACTGGATTTCAGAAACTTTAAATTGAATTCATCCAATACCAATTGGCCATACAGGATATACTTATTGCGAATAGCCCATGAACCATCTATGGCAATCATACTGTTGTCTCTGCTGCCCAGATTCGACTCAATGGAGCGATAGAATATAACGGGATTGAGATAGTTAAAGTCGAATTGATTTGACTGAGTGCTGTCTATCCTGTCGAAGATGACCATTTCGTTGACCCCAAATATCAGGTTTGGCCTGAATTCATAGCTCAATCTGTGGAAGGCACCATATCGTTTGCCAAATAAAACATTACTCATGATAGGCCCATTGTCAGTAAACTGAGTAAACAGGTTCTGATAATGCAACCTTTCTACGTCGGTATTGATTTTTAAAAACAGGTATTGTGGTGCATAATCGCTGAGAATGAGAGAGCGGTAGCCATTGCCGATTTTATTTTTATCGTGTCCAAATTGAAATTTAACATAGTTTTTGACTGCATTGAATGTTATATAACCTCTGGCTTGAAAATAATCGACCGCACCTTTGTTTTTGAATTTTTTATAAAAGAGTTCATTTGGAACAAAGTTGAGTGAATCGGTAAAATAACGATATGGATACGGCAATAAGGCCTGATTCTCGCTTAGCATGGTGTAAAAACCTACTCCTTTTTCAAATCCACCAATATTCCCCTTAATCTCTAATCCTCTTTTATTGGTCCATATCATGCCGCTGTCATCCTGCCCACTCTCAAAATGCAGAATTGGATTTATTTTTACTATGTATTGATCTTTTTTCTCAAAGCTGTAAAAGTTGACTTTGTCTTTATATAAAAATCCAAATAGAGGTTGATTAAATATATTGTCGGCCATTACTGCATCAACAATTTGCACTTCTACTATAGAATCATTGGTTTTAAATGCCAGATTTTGACGAAATAAATTAAGTGCCGGGTCTATAACCTGTCTACGGTATCCTCTGTATTGATAGCGATAGGCCTGATAAGCCTGCTGTGATTCAACAGGGAAAAATACATGTTGTGCTTCAGCGGATGCAATCAAAAATAAGAAGCAAAAGATAATAAGCCTCATTAGGGCAAAGATAATGAAGTTTAAGACATATCTCTCAGGCTTGCGACATGAGGTCTTCAATCTCTTCTGCTTCAATCGGAATTTCTTTCATAAGGTCAAGTGTGACATCCGTCATCACCAGAACATTGTTTTCTATACGCACACCAATGTGTTCATCCTGTATATATATTCCAGGTTCGATGGTAATGACGGCATTTTCGGGTATAGGCTGATGGATATTGCCTGAATCATGCACTGCCAGTCCAAGGTAATGCCCGAAATTATGGTAAGCATAGCGATTCATTAAAGCAGCCTGACCGATGGACTTGATTTCTGCAGTTGTGGTCAAACCTAGTTTACACAATTGCTCTATGGTTAATTCTGTACAAAGTGTTTGAACATCTTTAATCATCATACCCGATCGTATGGTTTGTTTAAGTTCCTTGTGTATATGAAGTACTGCATTGTAAACCTGCTTCTGACGGGGAGTATATCGACCATTTACCGGTATTGTACGCGTTAAATCAGCATTGTAATGTTTATAAGAAGCAGCGGCATCTATTAACAACAATTCACCATCCTTTAATATATTTTCGTTACTGATGTAATGTAAAATGCAGGTGTTTTCTCCAGAAGCTACAATTGGTTCGTAATGTGCCCAATTGCCATCGTGTTGAAGGTATTCATGATACAATTCAGCCATAATTTGTTTACCGCTTATGCCGGGTTCTGCATAACTCAGAATTCTTTCGAAACCCAATCCGGAAATGTTGCAGGCTTTGCCCATACACCATAATTCATAAGGGTTTTTAGATGCTCTGAGCTGACCAATGATGGGAGACAATCTGTTTTTGCGATGCAAAGGATAACGTTCGATGATCCATTGATTCAATTTATCGGTACTGGTTTCAATTGTATTGACAGAACGAGGATGCTCTATGCGATTGAGTGTAAATGAATCGGCGTAATTAGCACAAGCTGAAATAACAGTATGTAATTCGTGGTAGTGATAGATGCTTTTCACACCTGAAATGATGGCTGCTTCTTCGCGACTCAATCTTTTACCATGCCATTTCACAAAAGTTTCATCCACCTGTTTAAGAAAAAGTATTTCACGCATCGCAGGTTCAGGATGATGCGGGAACAATAATAGAGCCGTTTCCTCCTGTTCTATACCGGTCGTCCATATAATATCTGCACCGGGTCGATAGGGTAGAGTACCGTCTTCGTTGCCCGGGAAAATATCATTTCCAATCAGTATGCATATAGTTTTTTTTTCGAGTGCATCTATCAGTTTTTTCCTGTTGTGAAGAACCGATTCGTATAGCGTCATGTTCAAAAATAAAGAACTATGTATGGATTTCAAATTGGTTTCGATAAATTTGAATATTCAATGACTTATAAATATGTCAAATGAAATAGAAAAAAAAGCTATTGAAAACCTTTCAACTTTGTTTAATGATCAACAGTTGCCTGTATCTGTCAACGATGTCAAACTTTGGATTGAGCAAAAAGTAAAGTATTTACTCGACCATGATTTTAATGCATTGGTCAATATACTTTATCGAATTGATGTATACGAATCTAAAGCCAAACAATGCTTTGGACAAGAGAACAATCAAATCGCAAAATGCCTGTCCGAATTAATCTGGGAAAGGCAAATGCAGAAATTTCAAAATTTAAAACATTAAATCAAATCTAAATTTATATGAAGAAATTATTTCAACTCAGTTTAATTGTTATAATTTTTGTAACAATTCACGCTTGTTCCTCCACCCGGAAAACAACATCTCTAAATCTCAGTTTAAGCGCGGATACAACCATTGAATATGGTGATATAAGATATTCGGGAGGCAACGGCTCTACCAAAGAAAGAGCTATCAAAATACTAAATGCCAAAAATTCAAGTGATGGTATTTCTGCCGAGTATTATTATATCAGGAAGGTTGAAAAAAAGAATGGCAATTCATACACCTTTGTATCTCAGGCATTGATTATGGATTCACTCGTATACGATAAACTGACTGTAAGAGTAAGAGGGAAAAAGAAAGAATACTGGTTTGATATTACAGATTTCTTTGGCAAATTTTAACTGAGCTGTGATTAAATTTTGGATTTTGAGACCAGCTTTATACAAAAAACGGGAACATTCAATGCTCCCGTTTTTTAATTTAAATATGTATATGAATTTTACTGTCGTATGAATTTGACGAAATGCACCCTGCCATCCATTGTAGTTACTTTTAAAATGTAAATACCAACGGGTAGTTGTTGTGTATTAATTGGCGTGTTGATTTCATATTGTAATATATTATCCAGAATCTGACCTTGCAGATTATAAATTTCAAGATGGAAGGTTTTGCCTAAATTTTCGGAAGCTGATAGTTGCATGCTGCCATTGTTTGGATTAGGGTACAATGCTATATGTTCGTTCAGCTTTAAGGAAGGAATGTTTGTTGTGTCAGTTGCATACGTATTAATTGTTGTATTGGTTCTGACAGGCGCATTGTAGTCGAAATAAATGTCAGCAAAATTGGTAAGCTGAGTACCAGGGCCAACTGTGGATTTTGCTTTAATAGAATAGCTCACATAACCTTGAGCAGCTGGTTCATAAACGCCTTTAGGGGTATATGCCAGATTGATTCTGTCGAAAGTAAAGGTTACCACCCCATTGAGATCGATGAATACATCAACACCATGAGAAGCATCTAATGTTTTAAAAGTACTCCAGTCGAGGTCAGCATCCAGCGTGTCGATGATTACTACTTTATCGGCATTGGCGGTTCCGTTGTTTTCAAATTGAACCACATAGGTAAATTGTTTTTGTTCGAGTGGAATGATACCTTTTTCCCCAATACCCTGAGGGTAAACATTCTTTTGATTTGGGTCATAGGATGAAACAACAATGTCATCGTAATCATGAATGTTGTTCCATGGTGAAGCTTCATCATCTATCCACTTCAATGAAATTGGTGAAGTATAAGCAGCAGAATCTCTGAAATTGCAAATAGTGCCTAAAGTAAGTGTAGTAGGAGTAAAGTAGTATCTCCAGAATACATGACTTTGACCTTTAGAAATTGAAATAGGCGCACTTGGCTTGTATAATCCATTGCCAAGTGAATTTAATGTAACACCTGAAGTTGTTGCGTAGTTTAAACGTCCATCTTCAAATAAAGTAAAGTTGGCACTGCTTTCATTACGGTTACCTTCGTTCTTCATGATGATTCTGTAATTGTAATTTTTCCCCGGAATTGGTGCCATGTTGATGACAGGGAAAATGACGATATCATGATAAGGTGTGCTCACATTACCAAAATCAATGACCTGATTGCAACCACCACCAACAGTAGTGAAACTAACTGCAATATTGTTATTCTGACAAGGGCTTTGATTAGAGTTGTAAAGGGGAGTTTGTGTAATCGTGTAATTACCAGCAGGTACTTTAAAGCTGTAGTTGCCGCTATAATCAGTAAATGAAGTACCAATACCAGAGCAAGTTACTCGTGTATTAAATATATTTTCTTCATTGGTATTCTTTGTGCAATTGCTGTCTAAATCATCAAATACATTTCCTTTAATAACACAGTAGCATGAATTGTTATTAGGGTTGTATCCAATTCTGGCCATCACCCAGTTCTTATTATAGCAACCATTGGCATCTCTTACAGATACACTGTATTGGCCAGATTTTTTTGAACTGATACTGGCTGTGTTCGAACCGTCTGACCAGGTATAGGTATATGGAGCAGTTCCACCTGAAGCAACTGCTGTTGCACTTCCGTCGGCATTGAAAATACAGGTAGCATCTTTCGTTCTGACTCTCAATACTACCGGAGAGGCATAATCGAGATAAATACTTTTTTCAACCATACAACCATTGTTATCGGTGATGACACATTTGTAATAACCTATGCTTAAATTTGAAATTGTAGAGGTTGATTGTCCGTTGCTCCAGCTATAGCTTGCTATACCTGCAGTCGAACTTGCAGAAACAGTCAGAGAGCCATTGTTATTGGGACAGATTGGTTTATTATCTGAAATGCTGGCCGATATCACTGAAATTGGAGGGATAACAACAGCGCTACTATTGGTACATCCATTAGCATCTGTAACAGTGAAAGACTGAGGTCCGGGAGGAAGTCCTGTAATAGTTGTTGAAGTACTACTTCTGCCATGCCAAACTATTGTATAAGGTGTTTGCCCACCAAATATAGAAAGTGTTGCTGTACCTGTTGCAGATGTACATGAACTGGCTGTTGCTGTGTAATTGACAAATATGGGGGATTTAGAATCTATATAAACATACCCTGTTCCGGTGCACTGTTTGGCATCTTCTATTGAAACTATGTGTAAGCCTTTTGCTAATGTCGTATTGGTTTGACCGGTGAAATTGTTCGACCATTTGTAGGTGTATGGAGCTGTACCTCCTGTTGCAAAAATGGTAGCCTGACCATCTGCTGAATTACAGTTAGCAGCTTTTATTGTACTGTTGCTATTGATAGAAACTGACTGAATAACATAAGTTGAAGTATATCCTGAGCAATTAACAGAATCAGTAACTATACATGAATACGTTCCCTGTCGTAAATTTTTTATGGAATCTGTCGTTGCGCCATTGTTCCATAAATATGTATATGGACCTGTGTTTCCTGTGACAGAGGTGACCATAGCCATTCCATTGGTGCATGAAGCAGTTGTGTTACCAATATTAACGGTTAGTCCTTTACAAGTAATTGATATAGTGGTGTCATTATTCAGGAAATAACAACCATTTGAATCGGTTACTTTTAAAGTGACTCTTTTTGCTATTGGACAAACTGTACTGAATGGAATCTGCAAAGGAGAGCTCCCGCTTGCAAGTGTATTATTGTTGTCATCCAGTAAACTAACAGTATAAGGTGCAGTGCCATTTCTGATATTGGTGACGTTCAACAATGCAGGAGTGGTGCATGTGGGCGCGAGATTTGCATTAGATATGTTGTAGGAGATACCTGCTTCAAACCTGCCCAAATACTGGTATTGTACATTGTAAAGATCGATGTAATAACCCTGCCCATAAGTATAATAACCTGGCAATAGTGTCAGATTCTGGGTGGATGAAGTAATGGTATCTCTGCCATTTTCTATGCCATTGCCATACCATATAACAACAAAAGGATAACTATTGACATTGGTAAAAGTCAGCTGTATTTCACCAGAGCTGGATTGACAAACAGGCGTAATAATTGTTGAGGAACTAACGGTTTGACCGTATAGTTGATTAGCATTAGTCGAGAGGAACGCAGCTAAAAAGAGTAGTAGAATTTTTGTAGAATGTTTCATAAGCATTGCTATTTAATGCTTAGACGAAACTTTCCTAAAATATGTGACAGTGTGAATTTGTGACTCTGGCCCTGAAGTAATATCAATGGCCTTCATCTTTCAACTTTTAATTATTTTTCTTTGGTCGGAATGGATACAGGAAAGTTGTTAATGGTCCAATCTTTCTGGTTTGAATCCACACTTTTCCCTGACCTCTGAAACGACAAACAAAACCTTCGCCTGAAAAGAAAAGTGATTTATATCCGCCAATCTTTGTTACGTTATAATCCAGTCCTTCAGTAAAGGCAACAATATGTCCTGTGTCCACAACGTATTGGTCGGTCACATCAATTTCCAATATTGCTCCGTAGCTGTTGAACCAAAGGTCACCGGTCCCACTGGCTTTAATTAAGAACATCCCTTCTCCACTAAAAAACATTTTAGTAAGACCTTGAAATTTAGTTTCAATATTCACAGAAGGGTCGGAGGCTACATAAGCTGAATTTTGTAAAAAAATCGTTTGATTATCCAGATAAACATGGCTCATATCACCTGGAGCTGATGGAGCAATTGTAATTTCACCTGGACCGTTTTGTGCAGTGAATTCATTGATGAACAAAGATTCGCCGGTGAATAATCTGCCTAAGCCACCTTTAAACTTTGTTTTCATTTGAATGTTTGTATCCATTGTAGCCATTGCCGAAGCTTCTACTTTTAAAGTTGTATTGGCCGGTATTTGTACAGTTAAAAAACTGTAATCAGGTTTTTGATCGATGTTGAATTTGAATTTTTCCATTGTTTAATAATTTAAGCTGGTTTTAATCCCGGTCCTAAAGTTGAACCAAAACTACCCGGGTTGTGTGATTGACACCATAATGTGCCTTTACCTTTGAAACGACATACCAAACCTTCGCCTCCTAAAATAGAAGATATCCAGCTTGCACCTGCTTTGCTGATACTGAAATTTAATCCCGAAGTAAAAGCTACTATATGTCCGGTATCAACGATGTACTCACCATCTATTTCAACTGGATAAATACAGCCATAGGCATTAAGCATAACTTTTCCGGTACCATTCAGATTGAGCCAGAATAAACCTTCACCCGAGAAAACAGACTTCATGCCTTGCCAACTGAAATCAACTTCAATCTCTGGTTCTGATGCCAGATAGGATCCACCCTGAACAATCAATTGTTCGTTTTGAAGCTCCTTTACCAGAATATCTCCATGTAAAGTTGGTGCTACATAAACTTCGCCGCCGGTATTTCCTGCTGTATAGTGATTCATGAAAAAACTTTCACCGCTGAACATGCGTTTTAATCCTTTCATGATGCCTCCTTTATTTTTCTTATAGGTGGTTGTTTCTATGGTGATGTCACCACTCATGGCAATCATTGCACCACCTTCTGCTGTCATTTGTTCGCCGGGACTAAGCAATATTTTGGCTACTGTTGCTCCGGGTCTTTCTTTTAATTCTATTTGCATGAATGCTTAAATTAAATTGATAATTATAAATTGCGATTAATCCATTTGGTTAAACCACCAATACTCCTTGTTTGGATGATGATTTTTCCTTTCCCTTTTAATCTCATGACTATACCTTCTCCACTTGTAAAACTGGAAATAAGATTGCCCGATAATTGTGTTTTAATGCTGAATCCTGGAGGATAAGCCACCAAATGGTCGGTGTCCACTATCAACTCACCGTCAACTTCCTTGTCTATTAATCCTCCATAAGCACCAATAGCAACTTTACCGGAACCGCTTAATTCTAATCTGAACAAGCCTTCGCCGCCTAACCACGAATGTATACCAGCCCATTTTAATCCGAGCTTGACTGTAGGTTGCGAGCATATATATGCACCCGGCTGTAGGAATAGTTTATCACCTTCTTGAAGGTCGATAAGCCTGACATCTCCCGGAAATGGTTGGGTGATAGTGACTCTCAAAGTTGATTGGGTATTATTGGCAAACTCATTAACAAAGAGACTTTCACCTCCCATAAATTTTTTCAATAAACCTCTGAATAGACCGCCATTGAACTTGGCTGTCATATCCAATTCTGCGTTCATACTGGCCATAGCATCCGATTCCGCTATCAGTTTTTCCCCGGGCTCGAGGTCAACATGAAGGAATCCAAATGCCGGGGCGCCATTAATTTCTATATTCATTTCAATTATTTATTTTTAAAATAGGTGTTGATGTCTTCCTGGAAATTTTTAAAATTCAGGTCGAAACTCTTGAATTGCTTATTTGCAATTTTCATCTTTTTAAGATTGTCTATTCTTTCTTCCGTTGCAGGGTGTGTACTTAAAAAATCAGCCATACCCAAATCTCCATTCTCTTTTTTCAATGTACCAAAAAAATCTATCATGCCTTGTGGATTGATTTGTGCTTTATTCAATAAATCAAAACCACTTTGATCAGCTTCACGTTCAAAATCCCGGCTGTATTTGAGTGTGCTTAAAGCAGCACCGGCATTAATGATATCAGAAGATATACCTGAAACATCACCAATTAAACCACGAATCACCAGCCAGATT
Source organism: Bacteroidota bacterium (assembly GCA_963169345.1). Classification (GTDB taxonomy): domain Bacteria; phylum Bacteroidota; class Bacteroidia; order NS11-12g; family UBA955; genus JABMMZ01. The sequence continues at coordinate 129,537 of CAUJCT010000027.1, read as the reverse complement.
CCCAGATTGCCAATGATACTTCTTACATGGTGTCTGCGGGTTACATGTGAAATTTCATGAGCCAGAACACCTGCAACTTCTTCGGGCGATTTGGCTTTTTCAATCAATCCACTATGAATGATAACTGTTCCTCCTGGTAATGCAAATGCATTTATCGCATCATCTTTGATAATGGTGAAATTGAATTTGAAACTTTTATTGCTGACTGCCTGTACCAGTGGATTTGTCAACGCATACAATTGCGCTTCTATGGCAGAATCCTTGACAATCTTTTTACCGGCAATAGCAGATTCCTTCATCTCTTTTGCAATCTCCTGTTCTGTTTCGGGTGGTACAAGCTCAGCAATATGTTCTACAATAGCACCTCTGAAAACAAACAGGGCTACTATACCTGTTGCTATCAAACTGAAGAAAGTAATCAGCACTAGCCACACAACCTTATTGGTATGCCTCATGCCTTTCGTTTGTGCATTAAGTGCAGGATTTAATTTGATTTCTTCAATATTGAGTATGTCTTTATCGTCTGTGTAAATAGTGATGCCTGGAAATTTATCATGATTAAAGTAAATATACCTGCCGGCGGCTCCTCCTTTGGTTATTTTGCAACCAGCCAAGGGAAAACCATGAACTTTGTTATCGTCATCAATAAACACAATATTGTGATTGATGATTTCCAATATTCCGCTTTTGCGGCCATTGTTAAACTGATCCGATAATGCGATGGCTTCAAACTTCATGTGTCAGAGGCAAAAATAAAGTTTCAACTTTTAATTTTGTATTAAATCTGTGAATATTATCAACGACTTATAAGGCGATAATAGATTAGCTAAAATAAATTCCCCTTTAGTGCTTTTTGAATTTAGTCCGTATCGAATTACAGCGTCTTTGGTAGGCATCTGTTCTCAATCGCTGAAATTTCATAATGTCTCTGAGTACCTTTGCACGTTTTTTTATAGATTTCGGATTGTTTACAAACCTTAAATCCATCAGTGTTATTTTTCTGGAGTAATTCACCTGAGCTCTTAAGTTTCTGGCAGAACGTCTGATTTGTTCGCTATTGCCAGACTCAGCAATCATCCAGTTGCCTAGTTCCAGATAATCATGAATAATCTGACGTATAGTCTGATTGTACAATGTATCTGATAATGCTTTTTCTCTGTAGCTTAATGAAGATTTATATTTTCTGATAAATGAAATCTTCTTTACCTGATGCTTCAGCAATTGTTTGTATAACAACTGAATATTTTTGTTCAGTATACTTAAAGTATCAAAGATTAATTTTTTATTCGTAAATAAATCTGTGTCGTGATAAGCGTTTTGAGTCATTAAGGTATCTTTAGCAGCAACGATTAAATAATCGTGATCATCGAAACCCGATAAACGACAAACTTTGATGTAGTAAAGATAATAGTTTTTTTCATATTGGAATTTGCGCGATGTATCCAGTCTGTCCAATATAGAACTTTGAAATTGAGCAAATACATGTTTAGTTTCTTCAAGTATAAAATCAATTGAATCAATAATGGTTTGGATAGAATCAATCGATGTCAGATACACTTGTTGTATGGAATCAGATTTTGATTTGCAGTCTTGTTCCTGATACTTGGTGTCCTTTATGATTTTGCTGACCGATAGGCCGTTTGTTTTGACAAAAGATCTAACACTTCTTTTATAAGATCTGCTATAGAGGTCGCCTTTATTACAGGCTTTTTTTAAATTGAGACTGGAAGTATTCAGCGTTTTGACATCCTGTTTCAGAATATTATTTTTATGATTAAGACTTTTTAGTTTTTGTTGCTCTTCCAAATCAATATAGTACTTCAAACTATCCAGATGCAGATAAGTCTGTGTTGCCATTAAGCACAACGAATCAGCCAATCTTAGCATTTCGAGTGTGTCTGTAGAGTTTAAATCCGTCTGAATATAACTCAGACTGTTTTTTAAATTGAGCGCATATACATTTCCTAACTCATGGGTAATATTGAAGCTCTTAAATGAAACTCCATCATAAATTGCCGTCATTGTATCGCCGTCCATACCATAAGTTTGTCGGTCGTTTTCATACTCCAGAGAATAGGTGTCATCCATCGGTCTGTCTTGCAGAAAGTAAAAACTGCTGTCTTTCCTGAACATTTCAGTTGTCCATATTTTATCCGTTAGTTGCCAGATAGGATTTTCAGGCAGATGGTCGTACATAAAATAATCTCCTGTTTGAAAGCTGTATACTTGTTGAGGAGCTTGTTCAAACTTAGGGTCATTGGTATATTTTTCAATATTTTTAAAACTGAGATAGTAAACAAGTTTGTTCATGAATTTCATTCTCCATGCTACAACATGTCCTGCATCCCAGGTAGCATCAAAAAGGTACCAGCGCCCGTGAATGTAGGCAGCATTCCAGGCGTGGTCACCAAAGAAAAATGAATCATTAATATCGACTTCGTGGTTTTTTGTGTAACCTGTTACAATATGCGCTTGTATGCCAGCCCTGTTGCAAAGGTCTTTAAATAAGCTGGAGTATCCGTAACAGGTGGTTTTTCGGTGTTTTAGTATGCTTCGTGGTTCACCGATAACGAGGTCATAATTTTCGGCTGACTCCACATCGTAAATGATGTAATTGGTAATCCAGCAGTAAATGGCGGCCACTTTTAAGCTGTCATCCTGCAGACCAGCTGTCAGTTTTTTTACAAGTTTGTCCGGATTTCTTCGTGTGAAGTAACCATACTTTTTACAAGGCTTAGGTTTTTTAGCTTCCATAAAATTTGGAAATAGAAGCAATACCATAGCTAAAACAGATATCCAGGATACTTTACACAAATAGAGATTTATGGAAAATTTCATGTTAAAGTTTTACTTTTAAAAGTACAAGATTAACGGATTTTTGTTAAAAAAAGTTACAGATATACAAATAAGTAGCTTTGTATAAATCATGGATCGGTCGATTTGCAGATTAAAAACATTACCAACAAATATAAATTCTCATTAAATGAAAGAACGTCTGCAGTTTCCGTTTAGTGAAGCCAGCAGTAGTATTTAAATAGTTTTTTAAGTTTTCAGAACAGGCTAAACTGACCTTTTTTTGTTCTAACAAACAAATCAGAATTGAGTTGTAGATTAAAAGGTTCAGGGAAAAAGCGCTGTTTGGCAACTTGTACCATCTGGCGAATCATTTCAGCAGTTTGTCCTTCACCTTTCATTCTTATTTTCGGTCTGCTGTCATTCAATTTACCACCGTGTAATTCCATAATTCCGTTGATGACTTTCTCTGCTCTGTCTGGAAATACTTTATTGACCCAATCGGTAAAAACTTCACCAATACTTCCGTTTAATCTGACAACTGCATGACTGATACTTTTAGCGCCAGCATTACAGGCAGCTTCTGCAATGTCAAATATTTCATGCGAATTCAACCCTGGAATTACCGGTGCAATCATCACATGCACAGGAATCCCTGCATTGCTCAGTATTTCAACTGTTTTTAACTTCCTTTTTGCTGTTACTGTTCGGGGTTCCAGTACTGCTCTTAAATCTTCATTTAAGGTTGTAATACTGATGCTGACATGTACAAGATTCAATTCATTCAATGCTTTTAGGATGTCTAAATCTCGTTCAATGAGGGCGTTTTTTGTAATGATGCCAACCGGATGTCTGTATTGCAAACACAACTCTAAAATTTTTCTTGTTATGCCATAACGCCTTTCTGCAGGTTGATAACAATCTGTATTGCCGGAAAGCATAATGGGTTTAACTTGCCAGTTGGGTTTCTGAAAAGTTTGTTCGAGCAGGAGAGGGGCATTTAGTTTGACCATGATTTTCTGTTCAAATTCAGCTCCTGAATTATAACCCCAGTAATTATGTGTATCGCGTGCATAGCAATACAGGCAACCATGTTCACAGCCCTGGTAGGGATTCAGAGAATACTCCAAAGGTAGATCCTCACTTTTCACCTCATTGATGATGGTTTTGGGAAATACTTCCAGATATTCAGTTTTGTCTTGTAATGACAAATCTTCTTCATCAATGGCTTCCCAATGTGCTTTTATATAAGTCTGTCTCGCGAATCTGTTTTCGGTGTGAATCTGAGCGCCACGTCCTTTTATAATTGAAGGTGCTTGCATGTTACAAAGTTGCTAAAGAATTTAACACCATGCTGCTAAAAATTGTAGCAATATATTTATGGCTTTAACTCGTTTTTAAATAATCAATTATGAGAGATTTGTATGTTATTTTAAATATTTCATTGAACTTAAAATTGCTTAAAAAAGTAGTATTTTGTCGAAATGGTATTTTTCTTTGTGAAATGGCATTTTTGTTTAATGAGTTGAAATTTGAAACAACCTGTCAGGTCCCTGTTTCTGCTTAAGGTATTACTTTCAACAATTTGAAAAATTGACAATTATGTGATTAAATAAGCAATTTTAATTGCTTATTTTTGAACCTGACAGGTTTATGATTTTTCTAAAAACAAACTCCCAAAACTCCGACTTTCAATCTCTGGTTAAATTGCTCGATGCTGAACTCAAAATCAGAGACGGTGCCGAACACGATTTTTACCATCAGTTTAATCAGATCGATCATCTGAATCATGTTATCGTCGCGTACTCAAATGATATTCCGGTTGCTTGTGGCGCCTTCAAACCTTTTGACTCAGATTCTGTAGAAGTTAAAAGAATGTATGTCCCCACCGAATTTCGCAACAAGGGTATTGCCTCTGCTCTTTTGAAGGAACTTGAAATCTGGGCAGGCGAACTGGGCTACACAGCCTGTGTTCTCGAAACCGGCACCAATCAACCTGAAGCTATTCACATGTATGGGAAAAACAATTATACCAGAATACCTAATTATGGTCAGTATGAAGGGAAAGAGATGAGTGTTTGTTTCAAAAAACTTTTATCAATCCCTTCCAATTGACATTATAACTGTTCTCAAAAATTGAATTTGAAACCTAATACAACATGCTAACCAAATTCAAAAACCTTAAATTTATCCCAAAGGTTTTTTTTTGAGTCCTGCTCTAAAATCTTTTTTCGTAACTTTGACCTCCATGTTCCGACTCGCACTTAATTTTATCATTTTGTCCGGACTATTGAACTCCGGCGTTTCTCTTAACGCACAGGTACCATCATCTGTTATTATTAACGATTTAAATAATCTCAGCACAATGGGTACTGTTATGTATGTTGCAGCTCACCCGGATGATGAAAATACCCGACTGCTGTCTTATCTCGCTAATGAAAGGCATGTCCGTACAGTTTATTTGTCTCTTACCAGAGGAGATGGTGGGCAGAATCTCATTGGAAGTGAACAAGGCGATATGCTGGGTGTCATTCGTACAGAAGAATTGCTGGCTGCCCGTCGAACGGATGGTGCCGAACAATGGTTTACAAGAGCAGTCGATTTTGGTTACTCTAAAAGTCCTGATGAAACTTTCAATCACTGGAACAAAACGGATTTATTGGGTGATGTGGTTTTTGCAATAAGGAAATTCAGACCTGATGTGATAATCTGCCGTTTTCCAACTACCGGTGAAGGTGGTCATGGACACCATACTGCTTCTGCTATCTTAGCTGTTGAGGCTTTCGAACTGGCTGGTAATGCTAATGCTTATCCTGAACAACTGGATATAGTTAAAGTATGGAAACCAAAGAGAATTTTATGGAACACATTTAACTTCGGAGGTAACAATACAACTTCACCTGATCAGATAAAACTGGATGTTGGTGCATACAATCCTCTATTAGGTAAAAGTTACGGAGAAATAGCCGCTGATAGTCGTTCAAATCACAAATCTCAGGGTTTTGGTTCAGCAGCGCAAAGAGGAAATAGTTACGAATACTTTAAGTTTTTGAAAGGAGAACCTGTAGTCAGTGATATTTTGGAGGGGATTGATTTTACCTGGAAGCGTTTCCCAGCTACTTCAAAATTGGTCAAGTCGGTTGACGTAATTAAATCCAGATTTAATGCTTCTCACCCTGAGCTTTCTGTAAAAGCCCTGGTGAAATTGTATTCGGCACTTAAAGCTGCAGATGTCAATGGTGATGAAGCTTTTTACATTCAATTAAAGTTAAAACAGATTGAGCAGTTGCTAATAAAATGTACCGGTTTATGGATGGAAACTATTTCCAATAGCTTACAATTAGTGCCCGGAACAACAACAAAATTAACAGCACAGGTTATTATGCGAAACAGAGCTAATGTGCAGATGAAGAAAATTCTTTTGATGGATCAGGATACTTTATTTTCGGGTAATCTGATTCAGAATCAAATGATAAAAGTGAGCAGATCGGTGGCAGTCCCCAGCAATATGTTGTATTCTGAACCTTATTGGCTACATGAGAATTCTGTAAACGCCATGCATGCTGTGTATGATTACAGAATTTTAGGTCAGCCTCAATCTATGGAAGCTTTATATACCAGGTACGATTGCATGATAGAAGGTGTTGAATTTAGTTTCGATATACCTGTTTCGTACAAATTGACGGATCCGGTGAAAGGCGAATATTATATTCCATTGGAAGTGTTGCCAGCTGTTACAGTTACACCTACTAGTCAGGTTTTGGTAGTTGGTGATTCAACTGAACACAGTCTGTTTTTTGTTGTCAAAGCCAATCAGAATGATTTTTCGGGTACTCTGAATATCAAATCATTTTCCGGATTGTCTGTTAAGTTGATAAAACCTAATTTTCATTTGGCAAAAAAAGGAGATGAAATAACTTTAGAAGTCAGAGTCAGGGTACTTAATAAGTATTACAATGGAGGTATTTTGGGGTATGTTGTAAGTGGAGAAAATCGATATGATTTAGGTATACAGAAAATTGCTTACGACCATATTCCACATCGGATTATTTTAAAACAAGCCAGTATTTCCATCATCAGAACTGATATTGAAATGGCAGGTAAAAATATAGGGTATATTGAAGGAGCAGGAGATGATGTTGCAGAATGTTTGAAGGGTATTGGTTACAATGTTACTGAGCTGACCGAAGACATGATTTTAAATTCAGATTTATCAAAATTTGATGCCATAGTTTGCGGTGTCAGAGCCTTTAATACCAAGGAGCAATTGTTTCTGTGTCACGATAAATTAATGGATTATGTTCAGAAGGGAGGCCGATTGGTAGTTCAGTACAACACAAACTCCAGAGTCGGTCCGATCAACTCAAGCATTGGTCCTTATAAGTTTATTATTTCGAGAAACAGAGTTACTGAGGAACATGCTGATGTGACTATATTAAAAGATTCTTCAAGACTTTTAAATTATCCCAATAAAATTTCAGTTGCCGATTTTGATGGTTGGGTGCAGGAACGAGGGATATACTTTGCTACTGATATAGATTCCAGTTACAATACTTTATTCAGAATGAATGATACAGGAGAAAAGCCTCAGGATGGTGCCTTGATATATGCAAATTATGGCAAAGGCATGTTTATTTATACAGGGTTGGTGTTTTTCAGAGAATTGCCAGCGGGTGTCCCAGGAGCTTATAGATTGTTCATTAATCTTATTTCGAAGTGATATGAAACCTGAAGCAAAAGAACTGACACAAAGGCAATGGATATATGTCTATTGTCTGGTTATTGGTTTTCTGCTTATCGAAATCGTTCTGATGTTATTCTTAACCATTCATTACATTGACTAATTTAGATTGGGTCATATTGTGCCTGACACTCGGATTCATTGTTGTTTATGGCATGTGGAAGAGTCGTCACACCAATAATGTGGAAGGTTTTTTATTAGCCAACCGTAAAATGCGCTGGTACCATGTTGGCTTATCGGTGATGGCCACACAAGCAAGTGCCATTACATTTCTTTCTGCTCCCGGTCAAGGTTTTAGCGATGGTCTAAGATTTGTACAGTTCTATTTTGGCTTACCTCTGGCAATGGTAGTGCTGTGTATCACATTTGTACCGATATTCCATAAACTCAATGTCTACACCGCCTACGAATACCTCGAAAAGCGCTTCGATAACAAAACACGTTCACTGACTGCCGGATTATTTTTACTGCAAAGAGGATTGTCAACCGGGATTACTATTTATGCACCGGCTATTATCTTATCTGCCATTCTTGGCGTTAGTCTTAATTACACCATTTTACTTAATGGGGTATTCGTTATCATCTACACAGTTTATGGCGGCTCCAAAGCAGTATCTCATACTCAAACCTTGCAGATGGCCATTATATTTTCAGGTCTTTTCATAGCGGCATTTCTTGTGATTTATTACTTGCCGGATGGGATTGGTTTTACGCAGGCTATGAATGTGGCAGGTGCGGGTGATAAGATCAATGCCATCAATCTGAATTTTGACTGGAATGATCGTTATACGCTATGGTCGGGATTAATAGGCGGATTCTTTTTGCAGTTGTCGTATTTTGGTACAGATCAATCTCAGGTAGGTCGTTATCTCACCGGCAGTTCCATCTATCAGAGTCGAATGGGATTGGTTATGAATGGTCTTGTAAAAATTCCCATGCAGTTTCTGATTTTAGGCATAGGTGTTATGGTATTTGTATTCTATCAGTTCTATCCAAGGCCCTTGTTTTTTGATGAAATAGAAGTTCAAAAGACAAAAACATCAATTCACGGGGCAAAGTATGAATATCTCGAAAAGGCTTATGAAGATGTCAATCTCAGAAAGGCTGAATTGCTAAAAAACAATGTCAATCAGTTAGAAGCATTGACTACCAAAGCCCAATTGATAGAGATGGATAATCGCTGTAATGAAATCAGAGACAGTGCAAAAACACTGATAGCAATAAACAACCCGGAAGCAGACACCAACGACAGCAATTACGTTTTTCTGACATTTGTAAAAACGCATTTACCAAAGGGGATAGTAGGGTTGTTGATTGCAGTTATATTTTTGGCAAGTATGGGTTCGACAGCCAGTGGATTGAACTCTTTGGCTTCAACAACTTCCGTTGATTTTTACAAAAGAATTTTCAAGAAAGATGCGACAGAGCAACAGTATTTAAATGCTTCGAGATGGGCAACATTTGGATGGGGTGTCTTTTGTGTTGTTGTAGCATTATTTGCTTCAAGATTAGGCAACTTAATTGAAGCTGTAAATGTATTAGGGTCCTATTTCTACGGCACTATTCTTGGGATTTTTCTGGTGGCTTTTTATATGAAAAAGATTGGAGGAACTGCAGTTTTTTATGCTGCTGTTCTTACAGAAATATTTGTAATTGTTTCAGGTAATCTCGAATTAACCAGCTATTTGTGGCTCAATGTGATTGGTTGTTTAATGGTCATGGGATTGGCCTTTTTACTGAATCCATTTACGAAGGTTCAGGCAGGAACTGATAAAGCATAAAAAAAGCCCTGCATTGTAACAGGGCCTTTTAACAATTAAAAAAATCAATTATTTCTTTTTCTTCTTTTTGTCGGTAGCTTCTGCAGGAGGTGCTGCAGGTTTTCTGATTTTTGCAATCATTTCTTCGCCCATTTTTACATAGTCGTTGTTGCCACCATCTTTTGCCATTGCAATGACCTTAGTAGCGCTTGCTACTGCTGCTGCTGTATCATTGAGTTTGTACTCAATTCTCGATTTCAGCATCATTACCCAATAAGCTTTAGGATATTGTTCAACTGCTTTGTTGACCCATATCAAAGCCTGATTCATGTCTTTGTTGTTATCGTAATAGTAAGTAGCGGCCTGGTAATACGGACGATTGTCTTTGTTCATCGCATTGTCAATATTGGTCATGATAGTAGCATCAATATTGGCTTCAACTGCAAATGAAACTTTGGTACTTGCCCAGCTTAATACGATATTGGCTTTGTTCGCACTGATAGCATCGATGTTGATGGTAAAAGTTTCGATGGTGTCACCAATTTGTTTAGATGGCACTGTGAAGTTCATAAGTTCGTTCTCAACTTTGTAGTTGGATACATCGCCTCCCAGTTTTAAATCTTTGTACAGCATGATAGTCCAGCTGCTTTTACCTGGTTTGGTGTACAATGCATAAGTACCTGCAGCAACAGTTTGATTGTTGATTTTAACTTCCTCACCAAAGGTGATTTTAGTTGCAGAGTTGGCACCTGTTCTCCAGATTTTGTCATAAGGTACTAAGTCACCAAATATCACACGACCTTTGGCACTTGGACGAGAGTATTCTATGGTGATTTCAGACAAAGCGAATGCTTGCTTTAAAGTCTGAGTAGGACTTGGAGCAGGAACTTTAAGAGATTGAGCGTTTGTGTTTACTGAACCTAGCGCTATAAGGCCGGTGAGTAAAAGTGATTTAACATTTGATTTCATTTCTTTAATACTTGGTTATATTTAGGGGTTAAAAAAGTGTTTTTTGTCCGTCGAGTTCATCTATTACTATGGTGCCGCCACCTTTGCCAACCGGCTCTTCTGCTTCTTTTCCGGCATCTTCCTCTTCCTGCCATTGTCCAACTTTATCGCTGAGCAATTTGGCAGATTTGAAATTGTCATAAGTGATTTTATTACCCAAAGCTTTCCAGCCTTTTACTTCAATAAAGTCAGCTAACTTGACGACTTCAGTTTTCTTTTCACCTTTAGCACTCACAACTTTGAGTTCAACTTCTGGATTCTCGTGTGTACTGACAGCTATAAGTTTACTGCCGGGTTTCTCGTTGATAAAACAAAACTTCTTACCTATAGTACTCGTCTCTATTAAGAAACGCTTGGCATAATAGTTTTTAGATGATGCATCGTAATGGACCACATTGATAGGTTGTTTTTCGTGATATTTCTGAATTAAATAAATATCATTCGTCTCATAGCGATTGGTCAACTCATTATCAGTTAACTCGTAGTTACCATCATTGAAAATGACAAGGATTTTTTCATCGCTGGTGAAATTGCCCAATAGCTGTCCGCGTCCGTCTACGTTCAATCTGCCGATATCTGCATCATACCAGATATCCCTTCCTTTGAATGTCGATTTGCCTTTTTCTTTTAATTCAATTTTTCTGATTGGATGTTTGGTCAGCGTATTGCCTTTTGATGTACGACCTTTAATATCGAGCTGAGCAAAATCGTATTCAAAATACTTTACTTTGGCAGATGCCATATTGCTCAGATGAATACCAATTTTTTCGGCTTCACTATTATTGTTGGCTGTAAAGTAAAGCATTTTACTGCCAGGTGTACCCATAGAAACATCGTATTCTTTATCTCTGATGACACCCAATACATTGAAACGCTTGACATAACTCACGCCGCTTTTACCATCGTAATAGGCAACGTTGTACACTTTGCGTTCATCATTCTTGCGGTAAACATCTACATACAGCAGGTCCTTACCCATGAATTGCTTTTCAGAAACTTTGCTGACTAAATAAGTGCCATTTTTTCTGAAAGCGATAATATCATCTATATCCGAACAATCGCATATATAGGTGTCTTTCTTTAATCCGTAACCTACAAAACCCTCTGCGAAATTGGCATACAACTTTTCATTTGCAACTGCCACCACATTGGTTTCGATTTTATCAAACATACGGATTTCAGTTTTTCTCTCTTTGCCTTTGCCATATTTCTTTAATAGGTTTTTAAAGTATTCGATAGCAAAATCTGTCAGGTTTTTGAGATGATGTTTGACCTCTCCAATTTGCTCTTCAAGACCTTTGATGTATTCATCGGCTTTGAAAGCATCGAATTTAGAGATACGTTTGATGCGGATTTCAGGAAGTTTGGCTATATCCTCCATTGTAACTTCACGTCGCAGTAATTTCTTGAATGGCTTGATTTTCTTATCAATCATTTCAAGAATTTCTTCCCAGGATTCGCATTCCTCAATATGCCTGTATATCTTGTTTTCAATGAATATTTTCTCAAGAGAACTGAAGTGCCATTTGTCTTCGAGGTGACCTAGTTCTATTTCCAGTTCACGTTTAAGTAAATGAAGGGTATTATCAGTAGATATTTTCAGAATATCATTGACACCAATAAAGACTGGCTTATCATCCTGAATAACACAGGCATTCGGCGAGATGCTCACTTCACAATCAGTAAAGGCGTAAAGAGCATCGATCGTCATATCGGTACTGACACCAGGCGCCAGTTGCACTTCCACTTCCACATCTCTTGCCGTATTGTCAATGACTTTTTTGATTTTTATTTTGCCATTGTCGTTGGCTTTTAGGATACTCTCAATTAAACTCTCAGTTGTAGTTCCAAAAGGGATTTCCTTAATCAGTACTTTTTTGCCATCAGCAGATTCAATTTTTGCTCTGCAACGGATTTTACCGCCTCTTCTTCCTTCATTGTAATTGGTGAAATCGGCCATTCCCCCTGTTGGGAAATCCGGATATAAGGAAACTTTTTTACCTTTCAGTAAATCGATGCTGGCTTCGCATAATTCAATGAAATTATGAGGCATTATTTTGGTGGCCAAACCAACAGCGATACCTTCAACCCCTTGAGCAAGTACAAGTGGAAACTTGACAGGTAATGTAACAGGTTCGCGTTTTCTGCCATCGTAACTCAATTGCCATTCGGTTGTTTCCTCATTAAAAGTTACTTCGAGGGCAAATTTGGAAAGTCGAGCTTCAATATAACGAGGAGCAGCAGCCGAATCTCCGGTTCTGATATCTCCCCAGTTACCCTGAGTTTCAATCATCAGGTCTTTCTGACCAAGATTGACAATGGCTTCACCAATTGCTGCATCACCGTGAGGGTGATAAGACATGGCAGAACCGATGATGTTGGCCACTTTATTAAAACGACCATCATCCATTTCCTTCATAACGTGCAAAATCCTTCTCTGTACTGGCTTTAAACCATCATACAGATTTGGAACAGCACGTTCAAGGATCACATAGCTGGCGTATTCGAGAAACCAGTTCTCATATAAACCAGAAACCGGCAATATTTCGTTGCCGTCTCTGTGACCATGATGCGTTATACCTTCAATATGTTCTTCTTCGTCTTCTTTATCCATTTTTTTCCTTTATTCGAATTGAGTTTATGCAGCTTCTTCTTCAGTTGCAGGTAATTCTTCAGCTATATCTTTTTCAATATACAGATTGTCAATGATGAACTCCTGACGTTCGGGGGTGTTCTTACCCATATAGTATTTCAATAGCTTGTCAATACTTGTTTCCTTTGTTAAAATGATTGGCTCAAGGCGCATGTCTTCACCTATGAATCTTTCAAACTCTTCAGGTGAAATTTCACCCAAACCTTTGAATCGGGTTATTTCAGGCTTATGACCTAATTTGCGTATGGCTTTTTGCCTTTCTTCATCACTGTAACAGTAAATTGTTTCCTTTTTATTTCTCACCCTGAACAATGGAGTTTGTAATATATATACGTGACCATTTCTAACCAAATCAGGGAAGAACTGTAAAAAGAAAGTCATCAGCAATAAGCGTATGTGCATACCATCCACGTCGGCATCAGTAGCTATCACCACTTTGTTAAATCTCAGATTGTCTAATCCCTCTTCTATATCCAGAGCATGCTGAAGTAAATTGAATTCCTCATTTTCGTAAACAATCTTTTTCTTCAGACCAAAACAGTTCAGTGGTTTACCTCTTAAACTAAAGACAGCCTGATGTTCGACATTTCTGCTCTTAGTAATGCTTCCACTTGCAGAGTCACCCTCAGTAATAAAGATGGTAGTATCAAATTTTTCATCACGGTTGTCATTGAGATGTATGCGGCAGTCTCTTAACTTTTTATTGTGCAGATTGGCTTTCTTGGCTCTTTGTTGCGCCAGTTTTCTAACGCCAGCCATGTCTTTCCTCTCACGCTCATTTTGGAGTATCTTCTTTAAAAGTGCTTCTGCTGTAGCAGGATTTTTATGCAAATAATTGTCCAGCACTTTAGAGAGGTTTTCCATCACAAATGAACGCATGCCCTGTCCACCCGGAGCGATTTCTGTACTGCCCAGTTTGGTTTTGGTTTGCGATTCAAATACCGGTTCCTGCACTCTCACCGCAATTGCAGCAGTAATAGAGGTTCTTACATCAGCAGGATCAAAGTCCTTTTTGTAAAAATCTCTTAACACTTTCACTACAGATTCCTTTAAAGCACTTAAATGTGTACCACCCTGAGTAGTAAACTGACCATTGACAAATGAATAATACTCCTCACCGTATTGATGTCCATGCGTAATAGCCACTTCAAAATCCGGTTCTCTGAAGTGCATGATGGGATAAAGGATGGTTTCGGTGTCAACTTTGCGTTCCAGTAAGTCTTTTAATCCGTTTTTGGATAAGTAAGTCTGACCATTATACTGAATGCTTAAACCCGAGTTTAGAAAAGCGTAATTCCAAACCTGTTCTATAAGATATTCAGGGATGAAACGGTAGTTTTTGAAGATAGTGCCATCCGGTTCGAAAACGATTCTTGTACCATTTTTCTCATCCGTTTTTGACTCTTTGTGGTCGTTGACAATTTCGCCTTTCGAAAATTCGGCGTGTTTGGTTTTGCCATCTCTGAAAGACTGAACACTGAAATAGGTAGACAAAGCGTTAACAGCTTTTGTACCGACACCATTTAGTCCAACCGATTTCTGGAAAGCCCCTGAATCGTATTTACCACCTGTATTGATTTTACTGACACAATCGATGACTTTCCCTAGAGGAATACCTCTTCCATAATCTCTGATTTCGACGCGATTTTCGGAAATGGTCACTTCGATTTTCTTGCCATGTCCCATCATGTGTTCATCAATACTATTGTCGATGATTTCCTTGACAAGTACATAAATACCGTCATCCGGAGACGACCCATCGCCGAGTTTTCCAATGTACATACCCGGCCTCAGGCGGATGTGCTCCTTCCAGTCTAACGACCGAATACTTTCTTCCGAATATTTTGGTTCCTGATTTGCCATAAATTAAAAAGCGAAATTAGGTCGGCAATACATTGCGTTATTTACATACTCAAGTATTTTATGAACATACCGGACTGTGGGCTTTTAGGGCATTTATTGCAAATAATTTATTGAAAATTAGACTGTTTTAAAAATATATCAATTGATATAAACATTTGATAAACAAATAAATAACAATTTTGCACAAACCTCGGAATTTGAATTAATTTATTTTCCTATCCAGGTGATTGAAAAATTAACCAAGAGGGAGTCAAATGAATTGTTTTAATAACCGCAAGCAAATTAACGATATTTTTAAAGGAGAATTTTCAGCAAACTCATTCAGGAACAGCAATAATCATTTGGTTCAAGTTATCACATTTTAGACAATAGTTGGATCTTATATAGAAATAAGATATTGATATAGAGGTTATTGTACCGAAATTGTTTTTGAATTTTATAAGTATAATTTTTAATGTTTTTAATCGAAATTCTCCCAAAACATATGCTACTTATACATTTTATTAAATATAAATAAATCATTTATGGAAACGGATGTGCGGGTAGAGTCCACGAACTTAGCGGAGCGATCTCACGACCGGAGGGAGTAACTTAGCGGAGCGATCTCACGACCGGAGGGAGTAACTTAGCGGAGCGATCTCACGACCAGAGGGAGTAACAAACGCGTAGAATTTAAATCATGGCAGCCACGAGCAGGAGAGGTTTGCAGCGGCAAAGCCATGATTGAAATTTTGGTTCGTGGTGGCCTTTTTTTACTCGCAAGCTCGTGAGAACGCTTTGCTTAGTTGCTTACTTTTTTTTGCCATAAAAAAAAGTAAGTGCCAAGCCTGCGGCATGAGCAGGCACAAACTTATTATTAGATATTCTGATGGTATGACGACTCAATCAAAAAATAAGTAAGTTAAAGTCTTATCTAATTTTTATTTTTTCCTTTGCATCATCAAAATTTATTCATACTTTTGCACTCCCAAAAAGAAAAAGATCATGAAAGAAGGCATACATCCATCAAGTTACCGTTTCGTCATTTTCAAAGATTTGACCAGCGAGCATTCTTTTTTAACACGTAGCTGTGTTGAGACCAAAGAAACTGCAACTTGGGAAGACGGAAAAGAGTACCCATTGTACAAACTGGAGATTTCAGACAAAAGTCACCCTTTCTTTACCGGTAAACAAACACTTGTTGACACTGCAGGTAGGGTTGAGAAATTCCGCAAACGTTACGAAAGAAAGTAATTCCTTCAATAAGGTATTTAAAATCCCGATTTGTGTCGGGATTTTTTTTTATCTTAAGGTTTTTAACGATTTTTGCCGACCATACAATGAACATCGTTTTATTTGACGACCAGATCGTACAACATTTGCAACCGCTGTCTCTCACCCGACCGGCTGCTCTTATGCGTTGTGGTATTCTTACAATAGCCGAAAAATGGCAATTGCATTGCTCTGCGGCAATTAGTTATTTAACCAGTGATTATCTGCAGGCTAAATTTCCGGCCAATCTCTCTCATGATAATGTTTTCATCAATGGCAGACTATTGCCTGATGAGTCTGTTTTAAATGCTGTCAACCAATTGAAAGTTGGCCAGATGCTCAAACAAAATGATAGCATCCTGGCATACAGGTCTGCACATTTTCAGGATGAACCTCTTGAGCTCATCTCTTTTGAAGGGGCCATACTCATTCAGCGTATTCACAATATTTTTACTTTGAATCATCAGCAAATTGACCTTGATTTTAATTTGTTGACAAAAGGTAAAACCTCTGCTAAACTGAGCTCTACCAATACTGTTTTTGGTCAGTATCCCATTTTTGTGGAGGAGGGTGTAAAAGCCGAAGCTGCAATTTTTAATTCAAGTGAGGGACCAATTTACTTAGGTAAAAATTCGGAAGTAATGGAAGGCGCCATGATACGCGGACCATTTGCGTTATGCGAAGGTGCCGGTGTTAAAATGGGTGCCAAAATTTATACCGGGACTACCATCGGTCCACACAGCAAAGTAGGAGGGGAAGTAAGCAATTCGGTTATTTTTGGATACTCCAACAAAGGGCACGATGGCTTTTTGGGCAATTCAGTTTTAGGTGAATGGTGCAATCTTGGTGCAGACAGCAATAACAGCAATCTTAAAAACAATTATGAAGAAGTCAAACTCTGGAATTACGCCACAGGAAACTTCGAAAGAACCGGATTACAGTTTTGCGGTTTGTTTATGGGCGACCATAGCAAGTGTGGTATCAATACCATGTTCAATACCGGAACTGTAGTGGGCGTTTCAGCTAATATTTTTGGTTCAGGATTTCCTCGAAATTTTGTACCATCCTTTAGTTGGGGTGGTTCTCAGGGCTTCGAGACCTATATGCCGAAGAAGGCTTTTCAAACAGCCGAGAAGGTTATGGAAAGGCGCCATGTTCAACTCCTGGAAGAGGATAAACAAATTTTACAACACATTTTTGAAATAGAAACTACTTATAGAAATTGGGAGAAATCATGAAAAGACAAAAAATAGCCGCAGGCAATTGGAAAATGCACAAAACCTTACTAGAAGGTCAAGGTTTAGCTCAGGAAATCAGAACAATGGCTGATTCGGAACTGATGAACGACGCCACTCTGATGGTGTTTCCGCCCTTCATTCATCTGCAATCGTTAGCAAAACAAATGGAAGGTTCAGGTATTATAGTGGGCGCTCAAAATATCAATCAGTTTGAACAAGGGGCCTATACCGGAGAAGTATCAGCCTCTATGCTGACTTCAATCGGTGTACATCACACATTGATTGGACACAGTGAAAGAAGACAGTATTACAACGAAACCAATGCTTCTTGTGGTGCAAAGATTCAAACTTCTTTAAAACACGGCATCACACCAGTGTATTGCATTGGAGAAACATTAGAGGAACGCGAAAGCAACAGACATTTTGATGTTGTAAGTGCACAGTTGACCGAAGCGCTAGCCGGCCTGAGCAATGATGATATAGCTAAATGTATTATTGCTTACGAACCTGTATGGGCTATAGGTACAGGTAAAACAGCCAGTGCAGAGCAAGCCAATGAAATGCATATTCATATCAGAAAAGTATTGTCGGATATAAGCAGCGCTGAAACAGCGAACGGCATATCTATCTTATACGGTGGCAGTGTGAAACCGGATAACGCGCAATCACTGTTCTCAATGTCTGATATTGATGGCGCCCTTATTGGTGGTGCTGCTCTAAAAGCCAGAGACTTTTTGGATATTGCAAAAGCGTTTTGAAGAGTATAATTACCTCACCCAATTTAGGACAATTATTTATTTTGAAAAAATTTACAAACTGTAATATTTTTTCGTGGTATGATTAAATAAACCTTCATAAACTTCCAGCCGAATAAATTGGCAGAAAGTGCAGTTTACCTTCATTTCCGTTTATAGCTTTAGAATAAATAAGCGCTTTTTTAATGTTTGGATGTTCGCTTAGTAGCAGGTTTAAGCTTCTGAGTTTTCCAGATTTGCCCGACTTAACTTCTACTGGTATAATTTTACCTTCTTTTTCTATTACAAAGTCGACTTCGGCGCTACTGTTTGCTTTTGTTCTTGCCCAATAATGTAAAGGTAGAAAGTGGTTTGACAGAAGTTGTTGACCTACAAACTGCTCTGCCCATGCCCCAGTAAAGTTTGTATTTAAATCTGAATTTAAGAAGATGGTTTCGTAGTTTACCCTACTGACACAAAGCAAAAGTCCAATATCTATAAAAAGGGCTTTAAATTGTTTATTGCTAACAGTGAAGGGCAAACTATTGACTGAAACATTGTGTATAAGCGTAAATAACTTGGCAGCAGCAAGCACTAATACTCCTTTTTTAATAGTTGGTACACTCGATCTTTCACTCAATTTGGAATAGATTATTTGACTACCTATATTTTGAGGAATATAATTTAAAATATCCAACAAGCAATCTTTGTTAACGTGTGGGGAATATTTAGAAAAATCTTGCTGAAAAGTGTACAATAAGTCTTCCTGAATTTTTCTAACAGTCTTGTAATTTTTAGTTTCAACAAACTCTTTTACACAAGCAGGCATACCGCCAACCCAATAATAGTTAAGCAGTTCATGGTATATTTTATTTTCAATTACTTCACTAGCTTGCATTTTCAGTTGCACATACGGTAAAAGTTTTTCATTCTTAGTGGCCAATAAGAACTCTTCAAAATTCATTGGGAAAAGATGTAGAATTTCGACTCTTCCAACGGGAAAAGGTATATCTTTTAATTGAAACTCTAACAGTGAACCAGCTGCAATGACTGCCTGTTTTGGATGATCTTCATAAAAATATCTAAGGGCCATTATGGCTTTAGGGCATTGCTGTATTTCATCCAAAAAGAGCAAAGTTTTGTCATCTATTGTCACATTTTCAGAAATTTCAATTTCTAAAAGGATGCGTTGAATATCTAGATTTTTTTCAAAAATTTTGCACAAGTGAGGTTTTTTCTCAAAATTGATTTCGACATAATTTTTCGAATAGATTTTTTCACCAAAATGTCTCACTAACCAACTCTTACCAATTTGTCGTGCACCATTGATTATTAGCGGTCTTCTATTTTTATTTTTATGCCATTGCTCAAGATATTTTATCGATTCTCTATACATTTGCTTTAAAATAACAAGGCAAAACTACAACAATTGATTTAAAATAACAAGGCAAAAATTAAATCAATAGTTTAAAATAATAAGGTAAATGTATTTGATAGTCAATAAAAGAAAATACAATTTATTGATGCTTCATTCACACCCTCAAACTATACGCCCCAGTTCATCCACCTAGTTTCTCTAAGACGTATTTGCTTATGAACTTTTTTATTGCTTCAGTTATGTAGCTAAACATTATTTTACAGGGTTTGAAATGACATTATTAAGCAAAATCAGACTTAGGGTTAAGAGAAATTACCATAAGTTTGTCTCAATCAATTCATCCAAAAGATCCTGGAAATTTTCAGTTACAAGTTCAGGATCATCACCTTCAGGTAGAAAATACAGAAATCCGTATGTGCCTCCCTTGTTCAAATCAAAGCAAAATAACGCCCCACCGGGATCCCAAGCTATAGGGAAGTAACCATTTGGAAGTATATCTTTAATAATTTTATAAACAGCCTCAATCGTACTTTCACCGTATTTAATAGAATTAAAACAGTTAAAATGATACTGATTAAAATAAGGTTTATTTGGAATTCCACCATTGTACTTAAGAATGAATTCTTTATAGCTTTCGGGTAGTTTATAACCTATAGACTTTTCAAATTCGTCAATATCAAGATTGGTTATTTTTTGTTCGCTTAAATCTAAATGTAATTCCATATTAATCAATTAATTTTTTATAAAGGACTGGTGAACCCATCTGTTGATATGTATTAAAATTTGCTTTTTTATCAGATATACCAAATTCACTTCATGCAACTTCTAAGTCAGAATTGCATCAGGCGTAGCTGAAAAGGACTTAACATGAAGGGTTGAGGCCACGTAGAACCATTAATTAAAATACAGAAACATGCTATTCACCTGGGATATATTTTCCTTTGATATCAATTTTTAATCTGAGAGAGGAGCCATGACCAGTATGACTATGAAAAAAATCCGCTATTCCGGTTTCATCATCGATAACTATTGATACAACATTATCCTTACCTCCTAAATAATCTTCATCAAACCATCTGCCCATAGCTAGCCACGCCTCCTTTTTAGGATAATATCTTTCATATTCTCTAATATCAGTTAGATATGATACTTTTATTGGCTTATTATTATAATATTTAAAATTAAGGTCATTCATAACCTTATTAAATATATCTATTATTTGTGCCTCAGTATGCTTCATTAAATTAATCAATATGGTCTGTTAACTGCCAATTTTTGAAATAATCTAAATTGACTTTATCTAAATCTTCCAGTTCTCTAAATATATTAACATTATCCAAATCAAGAAGAATATCTGATTCATCTAATTTTTTAGAACTTTTTAACAATTCAGATAGGACATATTCTTCATGGACACGAATTGAAATTTTAGAATATAAATTTTCCAACTCAGGAAATTCAACATTCATTTTGTACCATAATTTCATATGCATCATTTCATGTTCCACTGTATATTCCGTAACTTTTGAGGTTATAAACATAATCCTGCTTTTGGGGTCAAATGATCCTAATACTTTCCTTCTATTCGTAGGGTCACTCCATTTTTTCCATTTCTCTTTAAATTTAGGGTTTTTATCTACAACCTGCAAATCTACACCAAAATCCTTCAATAATCGCCTTAGTTTCTTGATATCATAATGTGTTAGAATCTTTTTCCCTGTAATATTATCAAACCTTTCCTTGATTTTTCTAAATAACTCATCAGTCTTTGACTCCTTGCTGATTTTTAATAAGTCAACCTCATTTTCTGAAACACGTGCAAATTTATTTAAATACAATAAAACTTCCGGATGGTTTTTACTTAATAATGCGGGTATACCGGTATCTATAACTTCCCGTGCAGATTTCCTTAAAAGAGCACTGGTTATACCATCTACCCCCAATATAGCAAGGTCAATGTAGATCAAGAATGTCCTAATTGTATCACAGGTGCTGTTTTCACTATCACATTCATTAATAAAATTCAAAAGAACACCTGTTGTCCCGCTAGATACCTCAATTATCCCCAAACCTGTTTTTATAAACTTTAAGGTCTTACTTAAATGAGTCAAATGTCTTAATTTCAATAAATTTCCAAAGCCTGTTACAGTTGTTATGATATCCAAGGAAAGCCAGGATGCCTTTTCGATATTATCCCATAGATTTTTATCCGCTATAGCTTTTAAGAAAAAGGCAGGAATGATATTTTGAGGTTGTTTCAGTTCATCATTTTCCTGTTTGACGGGTACATTTATACTTTGATACAGATGTGGCCTTGCTATCTGGACTGTTTTAAAGATAGCGTCATCTATAGTTTTTTCGGCCATATTGTAAGTTTCACGAACGAATTCTTCTTTTTTAATACTTATGTACACTCCATCGAATTCAAAACTAAAACTTGAATTTAAGAAACCAAGCATTTTAGTTGACTTGTAATTAATAATAATTACATCGGAAATACCATTCTTCTCTTCATCCAGATCTGCAGTAGGATATGTGCTATTCAGCCACAATATATACATTACTTTGATAAAAAGGTCAAAATTATCATTTCCTCCGAAATTATTTATTTTCTTATATAAGACATGAAATAGAAGATCTGAATCTTTGTCATCGGAAATCCTTTCTGTAATAAGTCTTGATAGGATGAGACCTCCATCAGGTTTAAAACTGGAATCATTATCATTCCTTACAATTGAAGTTTTCGGGTGCAGGAATGACTTTAGGATATTTATCACCGCCTTCTCTTCATCCGTTCCAAACTGATTTACATTTCCTTGCAAAATCAGTTTTAGGTCAGCACAAACTATATAAGGTCCGCGCCTGCTTATCACCCATAACGGTGCCTGCTCATAGAGGAAATCGAGTTTATTCCTATTCTTGCCGGCGGACTCGAAGGCATTATCAAAAATTCTGTAAATGAAATCTTCATTGGAGTTTATTAAAAAGTGGCGTGCTCTTTTCTGGATATACAGGAAATCATCAAAGTCAGAAGTAGTTATAATCAGGGCATATTTGTTATCTCCCTTTAGATCCTCATGATTGGAGTATTTTATATAGTAAATGAATTTATCCGTTTCATGTTCTAAATCAATAATTACACTTAGAGAATTATCATCATCACGATTTATCTTACCTTTTTTTGTATTAACTAGTGCTGAAACATTTAAGGTTATCTCTAATCCTCCTATATTTACTGTCGGCAGATTATCAATTTTTATAGTTCTTGGAGGGCTATAATGCAAACCATCGAATTCTCCTTTAACCTCTATCACCTTTGAGCTTAACAGTTTTTTATAATCATAATCTACAATTCCATCCCCATCCAACAATTTCAGCAAAAGATCATAATCTATAGGCTGTTTGGTATACACGGGATCCTGTTTGGCGCCAGCAATCCCTTTATAGCCAAGCTTATCCTTGAACACAAACTTAGTGAAATCCTCTTTCATCAGGCTTCAGGCGAAGTGTACCCTTCAATGAACACTTCTAGGTTTAACAGGGAGTTTGGATCATTGGAAATGGATTCTGAAGGGGGAATCTCAGTGTCGCACCAACAAGGAAGACCTGAGGCGTCAAGGCTTATGGAATCTGCTTGTATAATGGTCAGTGAAGTTGGCACCTTAGTTTCCCAAATTTCATCAATCGTGTATTCAGGCACCTTTAGTTCCTCTATTATCGAGAGGTAGAGGTCATCACCAATTACAGGCACCTCACTACCGTTCCAAATCTGACCAGTTTCCATATAGTGCATGACTGTCTCCTCAAAACCTGGTCTGACGGTCACTATTACCCTGGCCATACCGGCCTGAAGGAATGACTTAAAGAGCTTGTCCTCATTGTCAAAATTATAGAGTCTGGTCCATTTCTCGCTTCCTGCCCAATAAAAAGGGTAGAAAATATAGCTCATGATACTCCATTCAAATGCCTGTTCAAGAAATTTCACGCTGGAAGCATATTTGTCCATCTCCTCGTTAATCTTCACATTGAATTCCTTAGTTTCAGAACCGGCTACAAACGACTTGCCCATATTGATGTGACCAATCAGGTAGGACATACAATTCTTCCTCAGGACCATGTTTTCTATCTCCCTGTAGTAGGCTGGATTGTCCTTCATAGACCCTGATTTCTTCGCTTGCATTTCAGCTACGCTATCCTTATATTCCTGAAGCTTGGTCTCATAGGCATCCATAATAGCATTGAAAGTCTCCAGTTGCCAGTTTGCATATGTCTCTTGTTTTCTAATCAATTCAAGGGTCAAGGTAACAAGTCCCACTTTGATAAGGATATATTGGACGCCAACTGGCACTGATCCAACATATTTGTCAAGTTCCAGATTTTCGTTGTCTTCAAGAAAAAGTTGCTTAGGAACATTGCCGGACCAGTATTCCCTGGTGTTATCACCAATGGCCACATAGTATCTGCCGGCCACATCGCCTCTTTCACCAATTGCAGAAATATATGCCTTGTTCAGTCCGTAGCCTTCGGGGATAGTGATATCCTCTGTAACCGACTTGTTTCCCAGATACCATGGCTGGCCATCATCAGGCATCTTGAAAGATTTGCCCATGACTTGAATCTTTGGAGGGGGAGGGGTTACAATCGCATTGTAAGCGGCCGCCCATAAGTGATAATTGTCTTCTGTTATGGAGGCAGAGGACTTAAGGGGGCTTAGTGATCCGAACTGGTCTTTTCTTGGATCAAGAGGTTGAATTAAGGGGATTTCAGTACCCGAGGAAACACCTGAGGCCTTGGCGATAAAATGAAAGGCGGATGGTTCTGGAATCATGAATTCATACTGTAGCCTTTTTCCGTAATTATGAAGCTCGTTGTTGTACTTTGAATCAATCCACCTATAGACTCCTGAAATATGAGTTGCCCCTAGACGGTTATCAAAGCCATGTCTATTTTGCTCCTCGAATTCTTCGACTATCCTCCTAACCCTCTCCTCTTTGACCTTAGAAACAACCCTTTTAAGGGTCTTCTCAACCACATCCTTAGCAACCGTAATGGAATCCCGGTTATTCTGTTGTTTTGATGAATTGACCGCAAAGCTTGAACCAGTATCATAACTTAAGTCCAAAGACGTGTTATATGCACCAGAATCATATCCAGCGTTTGCTCCGGCATGAAAACTCTGGTTCCTAGTTGAATTATAGCTGTCTTGGACCACGACTGCCGCTTCCTTCTGCATGTCAAACCTGCTTGTAGAAGAAGTGTCCGTTTGATTTTCCGATTCAGTTTCTGAACTGCTCGTTACGGATTCTTCAGATCTTCTAAGCCTTCTTGTGCTTCTTTCCTTGTATTCCCTGGCCATTACGTTTTCAATATGGGAAACTTCGCCAGGTACATAACAGCACAGATACTGTTCCACTTTTTTGTATTCCGCAAGGCCGATCCTTGTCAATCCGAATCCTGAAGGAATGAAAACACTCGCATTTCCTGCTAGATTGGACCCCTCGGTCATGATGCCGTAGCTGCCATCACTCATGTCAAGAAGCTGGCTCCAAGAAAGTATCAGACCATTATTAAACTTAAGTTCACCTGAAGTTGCAATGGTGGAATTTACATCATCTATGTCGACATGCGAATCATTTGCAAAAACTACTGTAACGACACCGTTAGTAGAAGTATAGGAATGACTGGTGTATTCGGTGCCGCATGTCAGAGTGGCAGAGAGAAGCTTAATGCAATCTATCTTAGTATCTACCGAAAGTATAATGGCATACTTGTCATCTGCCTTCTTTACCGCCTTGAAATAATAGGAATATTTCTGGTTATATCTGTTCTCTAGGCTGCAGGTCGGAATGGAAGTACCATTGACATCCATGCTTTCAAGATTGAAATTAGTAGAAATAAAGGTCTTTTGTAAATTGGATCTGATGAAGTTGGAAATATCCTTCTTTACATCTACATAGGTCGAATCAGCTAGCAAATCGTTATTGTCAAGCACAAAAAAGGAATATTCTGTTGTCCCTGCCTCAATTGCAGCCTCGTTGATCTGTTCTTCTGGAGCCCAAGTATAGGCGGGTATTGTAAAAGGATTTTCAAAATCGGTAAAGCTGAAATTGGAGAACTGATCCACAATGGTAACCTTTGTTGCAACATCAATGGCGTCTATCAGATCTTCATTATAAGTGACAACATATGCGGCTTCAGCTTGTTTCTGGGCGGCTAGATAAGCTTTTTCAAGAATCTCAATTTCTTTTAATGCGATTGCGGCGAGTTCAGCCTTCAAAGACGCTTCCGCCGAAATTACATATTTTTTTGCAAGTTCTGGTTCAGGCATATCCACCACGCTTGTAGTTGCGGTATGATAGGATTGTTCAATGGCAAATAGTTCCTTTGGCATTACAACCCTAGCATTTGCCCAATCCCTTATTCCATCATTATCTGTTGGAATTGAAGCGAAGTTTTCCTTAAGGTGATTCGCAATCAACAGATAAAGAATGGCTTCCCTGACATAAGGATCCTGGTTGGAAATAGTCTGGTAAAACAGGTTGTCCCAAAGTATAATCTTGTTTCCGCTGTTTATTGCGGTCAATGTACCAATTATTGTATTTACCTCTGAATAAACGAGTTCTCCTTTACGAGGAAGATTGCCCATTGCAAAATCATACATGGCAGAATTGATTGCTATGATCCCGTCCTTATCCAAAGGTGAAAAAGTTTCAGCAGTAGCTTCCATAACCTCACGGACTGTTTCTTCGGGTTCCTTTATTTCAACTGCGTCATAAAAAGCTCCAGAGGTTTCGTCAGGATGAAAAATGTAAAAATTTTGTTTGGCTGCTGTTGATAGCAATTCGGGAGACCTCGAGGTCTTGATGCTAAAAAGCGTAGTTTTAGTTGGACTCGGCATAATGTTGTTGGCTTTAGATATTTAATTGTTTTAGGTTGTCTAGACGTTTCTTCCACGGCTGGTCTGGAAATTCTGTATCGCAGTATAGTTATCCGCTATTTCAGTGTCCGAGAAATGCTCGCCAATGTAGTGGAGTGCGATTCTGCGACTATTCCCCGAGGAATCACCTTTGTAAGCGAGGAATGTCAGTGAATCAATTGGAATTACCGAAAAACCCAGATTACTTGTACTGGACGCAATAATACTTCCATTCCTTGCAACAGCTCTCCTTGATCCACTCATAACACAATCAAACTGTCCGCTTGCATCAGTGAGAGTAAAGGAAAGCTTGTTTCCATATCCTCTATTGGAAAAAAATGGCTGGCTTCCAAGTGAAGAATTGTTACCTAAATAAAGTCCAGTGAAGTTACCAAAATCAGTACCAAACCCAATCTCAAGCACAGAATTGCTTGTCAATGCTGTATCGAGGGAATATAAACCCATTGAGAAATCTACTTCATCGAGATGCATAAGGCAAATTCCATTCTTGGCATATTTACTCACTCCCCCTTGTACGCCATATGAATTATGGGTGGGTGAGCCTACAAAGTGCGTTTTAAATCCTCCTTTTGGATATGGATATCTGAGATTAAGGGAATGATCAGCTTCAGTGCCACCAATATATGGTGCGAGCCAGATAAACTTGGTCAGTGTTCCAATGGATGCAAGATCTTCAGTGAGTTGGTGAATATCTACTTCATCATTTGTAGTGGGTGAAGATAACGCAGATAGAAAAGCATCCGCAAAATCATAACTTTTCCAGTTCAGGTCTGGTGCCTCAGGAGTTATGATAATTGTAGGAAGCAAATTATCACTCTTGTCAGTGGTCACGACTTCAATTTCAGATATTCCTGAAACAGGATTCGTTATGCCGATGTTTATCATATAGTTTCAATTTTCTTATAATAAAAGTCATGAGCCCTTTGGAGTATCACCCTTAGGTCACTAATTCCGCTGAACTCAACATTAATATTTCTTATATCAATGGTGCCTGTAGGTGTTGGGGTGCTTAGAACCTTATACATGCCAATCTTGAGGACTGTGCCGGATATAGTAACGTCATCTGGACCGTCATTGACGAAACATAGGCTGTTGATAAAACTGTAATTGTTGATTGAGCTTTTGTACTTTGTCCATTCCTCTTCGGAATTACAAATTCTAACAGGCTCCTCCTTTAGGGAATAACACAGTATTGTTTCCATAGTTTCAAATTTAAATGCAAATAAAGGAAAACAAATTAATTTAGCAAATTAATTTTATAGTAATTTTAAATCAGAAGTTCATCATCGCATTAGCGTAACAGTACCTTCATAAGTGTACTCTTCACCATCAAAAGCGGTAACTTTTATTACCCAAGTGTAGACATCCTGTTGAACATCTTCGCCCATGAATGTGCCATCCCATCCCGCCATTTTATCGTCGGTTTTCCAAAGCAATTCTCCCCATCTGTTGTATAACTCGATATGGAATGTTTTTTCTCCGTTAACTACAGCTTTGAAGATGTTGTTGGTTTTCGGACCTGTTCTTTCCGGACTAAATGCCGTAGGAACAAATACAGTAACATCAGGGTCAATTTCACGAGGCTCGCTGATCGTATCCACACATTCGTACTGAACCGATTTGTAAGGATATGCATAAATAGAACTTAAATGCACTCTGTACACATTTGTGTCGGCAGGATAAGCATACACAGGATGCTCTGCCCAACTGGTGTCTTCTATATCTCCTGTGCCAAAATACCATACATAAGATAAGGTGCCTGGATAACTCCATCTGATAAATGTTTCATTCTGGAATTTAAATCTAGGGAATGCAACAGTCGTTCTGTAACCCGGATCGCTGCTGAAGCCCGCTTTTGGCTGAGGAAGTATTTTAATGTAGCCTATGGAATCTTTGGTAGTTGCGCAAGTCTGGTCATCATTGATACCCCATTTATTGTCTACTCTTAATACAACATCGTACCAGCTGCGTTTAGCTGTGTCGTATCTGATGTTTTGTGGACTGGAATTTGTACTTTGATCCAGGACTTCTCCATTGCCAAATGTCCAGGTGTATCTCAAATTTGGAGAAGCGTATGGTTTGCTGACATTGGCAACAAAGTTGACTATTGCCGGTTCACATTGAATTTCAGGATCTGCCATGAAATCGAATTGAGGATATGACTCTATGATCAGATTCAAGGTATCTTTAGCAACAGGACAAACGCCTTCTTTTAATGTCGAAATATACAATTCGATTTTACCATTGAGATCATCTACCGCAGTATCGCGTCTTGGTCCTTGGTTGTATTTTGTAATGAGCAAACTACTATCAATGAATTCACCATCACCATTGCGGGTCCATAAAACAGATTTAGCCCAGTTTTTGGTAGCATTCAACTCAAATGGCTGCCCTTCACATTGCTGGTAAGGATTTGGTGAGTTGATGGTAATTTCAGGACTGGATTGAACGAGAAGAGACTGGGAATCAGAGGCAGTACAACCAGTTAAAGGATTGGTGTACTCAAATTTCATCATATATTTCCCCTCGTAGTGTTTGGATTTAGGACTTATTGAAGGGTCAAACTTTCTGTTGCTGACTCCCGGACCTGTCCATTTACCAACTGTTCCTGAAGGATTAATGTTGTTGAGCTCTATTGGTGTTGAACTCGAACAAACTGTATCCGGAACCTCTATCTGAATAATAGGCAAACCATTAACCAATATTTCAGCACTGTCAGTAACAGGGCAACCACTGGCTGTGTCTGTCAGTTTTAACAGGAAACGACCAGGGCCGTAACTTGGATCAAATTGTTTTTCGTTTTTAACAGAATTTAAAATCTTATTGGCAGTGTTTGGATTGCTCATGTCTCTTGAACCAGAGAATTCTACGGCTTGCCAGTATCCGTCAGGAAAACGTTTGCCGCTTCCGGCATCATAAGCAAAACTGTCAAGATCTATCTGAGCATTGTTAATACACAGTTTTGGCAGAGCGTCAAATTTAATTTCCGGCAGGCGAATAACGGTTACTGTTGTGGTATCGCAAGTCTGACAACCTGTTAAAGCGTCTTTGTAACAATATTCAATTAAGTAATCACCGGTTTTTTCATTTTCGCCTTCCATACCCGGGTCCATTCCTGTGGTTAATGGAATTGTAGGTAATGGCATAATGATAGCTGCTGGATCTACTCCCGAACCTGTCGGTACGCCTATACATCTGAAAGACTGTATGCCTCCTGAACGCACAAATGGTTTTACAATTAACTTATCTAAGGTTATGATTCCTGCTCTTTGACAAAATATACCATTTTTAAGCTCTACTGTCGGATTAGGATTTAATCTGACTGGTTTGCACTCTGTGTTATAACAGCCCTTGTAGTCGCGGTACTCGTAACAAATGGTGTCTCTTAAACCAGTTTGAGGCACCTTGTCGTTGGTGATGAATTTTTGGAAATCGTAAACATAAGAATTTACCCCAACCGGTCCACCTGTTACCCAACTTGGTTTTTTAAATTTCTGGTAATAACGGATGTCTGATTGTGTCTGCGATTTGTCTCCGCTGGATGCAGTTGCAATTTGGTTTTGAGTCAGGTTAATGGCACCATCAGCATAACATCTTGCAGGTAATCCTTTAAATGAGAAGGTAGGCAAGGCGTTGACAGACAGATTAAATGTGTCTTTGTCTTCGCATGTTACTCC
Source organism: Bacteroidota bacterium (assembly GCA_963169345.1). Taxonomy (GTDB): domain Bacteria; phylum Bacteroidota; class Bacteroidia; order NS11-12g; family UBA955; genus JABMMZ01. The sequence continues at coordinate 99,504 of CAUJCT010000027.1, read as the reverse complement.
ACCTTGTGTTACGCGCAAATACATTTCATATCTGCGAACATCCAAAGTACTTATTTTGACTTTGAAAGCTGAGTCGTTTGCCACTGTGCTTCCTGTGTTCAGGTCTTTCCATACAACCTGTTTGGTATAACCCAAAGGCTTGCGTCCACCTTTAATTTTAAGTGTATCAAAAATACAAATCTCTCTGTCTGGTTTAGCAATGGCAACAACAGTATCGTTTACAAACAATTGCATGGTATCACTGGTGTGACATCCCAATTTGTCAATTACTTTTGCAATATATTTGCCTGCAAAAGATGTTGTAATGGTTCTGGTACTATCACCATTTGGCAGCCAATAGTAACGCATTGTATCATCGTTTTGAGCATCTAAAGTGACAGATTCGTATGTGCAAATTCTTTGGTCAGGACCAATATCTACAACAGGGTTGAGTTGATATTTTACTAATATGGTATCGCTGTCAACGCACTTTTTAGCATCGGTAAGCGTCAATACAATTTTACTTGCAGCCGTAGGTTTATATAATGTAAATTTATTATTGGTGTCCTTGGCATTATGAGTACCCACTGGCGTTTCCCATCTGTATTTGTATCTTGGATAACCATTGGCAATATGAGGTTGAAGGGTAATATCGTTGCCCGCACACACAAATGTGTCTTTTCCAAAAGCTAGTTCAACATCTAATACCGGTGGAATAATAACGGTGTCAGTATAAATGGTTGGACAGTTAAATGGAGGGTTGGTAATTTCATGTTCGATGATGTATTTGCCACCTCTTTTAAACACCAGACTATCTCTGCGTTTTTGGCCAATGTATACAGGTAAACCAGAGTTTGTGCTGTCTCTTATAGTGAATTTATAAATATAATTATTTTGATTGTAGTTAACCGTATCAGAAGGCCAGGCTGTAAATCTGAATTTACCACATTCCAAAATATCGTAGACTCTTTTGGAGCGGGCTTTAGGATTAACTTTTATATTGAATCCTTTGATGGTATAAGCCGGGCGCGGACAAGCGTCGTCTTTGGCAGTTACTGCAAACGGGTATGGAGCATTTCGGGCATCTCCAATTTTTGGTGTCCAGCAAAACTCAGCTTCTTTTTCCCTTTGAGTTGTATCGATAATGGTAAAAGTAGCACCGGGAATAGCAAAGTTCCAGGTCATTTGAACTGTATCCGGAATCGTTTGTTTTGGCAGAAATGGCTCATCTTTTCCTTTGATTCTAAAGCAAATTTTGTTGCCTTCGCACACACTCCATTTGTTGTTTCCTTCAATTGTCGGAGGATTATTGTCAGAACATGTCACAACAGTTACATAAATATCACGCCGCACATAACCAATTTTAATCATTTTCTTTGTGGCCGAATCTTTCCGATATTCCGTCACTTTTATAGCCACAGGACCAGATTCATCACATTTGGTAGGCGTTAAAACCATATCACCGGTTTCACGGTCAAAATAAAATCCTCTTGGAGGTTTTGCACTAGGCAACGCTCTGCAATTGACTGTTCCAGGATTAGGTGGGCAATAGGGTGTCAAAGGAATGTCTTTGTTAAGTGGAGCAAACCAGGTAACAGGTCCAAAGCTTGAGCTCAGAGGTTCAACTAATTCATAAGACAATGAATCGAATTCGAAGTTTTCATATACACCATTGTTAAATGTAAACGGCTGGTTACAGCACATAAACGACATTGGGATGGTAGATATGGTTGGTGTATTGTTGCCTTTGGTGCCAATTGCACAAAGGTTCATCATCGCCTCACCACCATAGGTAGTGGTTGAAGTGGTTGTGCCTACGAGTCCCCAGGGCTGCGCTACTCTGAAATATACCTCACAGCAGTTGTTGTTTAAAATGCCATTGTAGGGTGATTTTTCAAAATCAATTGTATCTTCAAAAATATGTTCTTCAATACCATATCTCGTTCCACCATACCCGCCGTTTTGACAAGGAGGCTGTCCATTGCTGCAAACAGGTGTGATATCACGAATGCTGGTTCTCGGAGGGGTAATCTTATAGCTGTAAGTGGCACACGATATTGTAAAAGTTGGCATAATGCCTAGTTTACAAACGCATTGGTGATACAAAATGTATTTAACATGATACTTGTACCTTCCCAGATGCCGGAATTGAATATCTGAGCCATTGATTACGTCGCATGCCTCAACTGTATTCAATGTAGCCAGAAAGCTAAATAAAAGTAAACTGAAAATTTTTGTGTAGCGGTGTTTCATTATTCTAATTATAAGACAGCATTTTTGCTCATAGCGTTGCACTGTCTTATGCAATTATAAGTATAAATACCTATAAATTCAAATATTCCACACCAGCATAAAATTATTCAAAATGATATAGTCCATTACATGTGAAGATTCATGCGGCAACTTATGGATATAACCTGTGGTATCATCCTGATAATCAACTCTTAAATGGGTGTTGAAATCCAGTTCTTTTTTAGAGTAAATTTTGTATAAAACCTCCTTGGCTCCCCATATCAGATGAGCATGTTCAACACCTTCTAAAGGACTGCTGTCATTAGGGGATATAAACTTATGTTTCATATTCAAAATGCGCTCGCGTATCTCCTCAATATCAATACCTAATGCTGAGCCTTTTTTATCCACAATACATGCTACCATATTTTTAGAATGACTAAAACTTACTGAGTATGAAGAATTTAATATGAGGGGTTTGCCATTGGAGTCATTTGTCAGAAAATTGTAAAAGTTTTCTCCAGTCAATAAGTTAAGTAAATAAGCGGAACAGATTTTTTCGAGAAATCGCTTTTTGGAAATAGTATGATCAACTTCTGCTCCAATGGATTCTAAAAAAAAAGATTCCGGTTCGGTTATTTCCCAAACACCTATTTTCTTTGCAGTTTCCGTTTGAGTTTCAAATATCAGAGTCATGTCGATTGAAGTGGTAAAAATACAAGAGTTTATTGGACATACACAAGCTGTTTATGCTTTGTGTTATGATGCGTCAACTTCAACTGTATATTCAGGTTCGGGTGATGGTATGATTGTCTCCTGGAAATTGGAGCAGCAAGACGGTATACTCAAAGCCCGTATTGAATCTTCCGTATATTGCCTTCAGGTGTTTAAGGACAAATTACTGGCAGGTTCTCGCAATGGAATCCTTTACGTCTTTGAATTGTCGGGCTTCGAATTAAATCATCAGATTGTCATTAGCGGCGCTTCCATTTTTGATATTCTTCAGGTCGACAATGCGATTTTAGTTGCCTCTAAAGACGGATTTGTCAGATGCTATGACAAGGCGTTTTCACTGGTATGGGCAACGCAAATTTCATCGCAGTCTGTTCGTTGTCTGACTTACTTTAATGACTTTATTTGGGCTGGAACTACTGATGGTACCATAGTTCAGATGGATACAAATGGCAATGTCATAACGGATACGCCAATACATAACGGAACTGTCTTCACTCTAGCTTTCGATCCTATCAGCGGAATTCTGTTTTCAGGAGGGAAAGATGCGCAAATAAAAATGTTTGCAAATGGTGGAGAAATTCAATCAGTACCTGCTCACCTGCTTCATGTGCATAGATTGTGCATCAATTCTGAGAAAGGGTGGATGTTAAGTTCGAGTATGGACAAGACCATCAAACTATGGGAAACAAAGGGCTTGAGGCTTCTTAAGGTCATAGATTTTGAGCGTAATGGAGGGCATACTTCATCAGTCAATAAAATTTTGTGGATTGACAAAAACACTATTATTTCGTGCAGCGATGACCGCACTCTAAAGTGCTTTGAAATAAGAGAAACATGATACTTACAGACCAGCAAATACTTGAAGAAATTGAAAAAGGAACCATCCTGATTGAACCTTACCGTCCTGAATGTCTTGGTACCAATAGTTATGACGTGCATCTTGGACGTTATCTGGCTACCTACAAAGACAGAGTTCTGGATGCTAAATCTCACAATAAAATTGAACATTTTGAAATACCTCAGGAAGGTTATGTACTTCAACCGGGTGTTTTGTATTTAGGTGTTACCGAAGAGTACACCGAAACGCACAATCATGTTCCTTTTCTGGAGGGTAAAAGCAGCACCGGTCGCTTAGGTATAGATATTCACGCTACTGCAGGTAAGGGTGATGTTGGTTTTTGCAATACATGGACTTTAGAAATCAGTGTTGCTCAGCCTGTGAGAATTTATTACGGTATGCCTATCGGTCAATTGATTTATTTCAGTTTGGATGGCTCGGTCAAAACCATGTACAACAAGAAGAAAAATGCGAAGTACAACACCCGCACAATTCGCCCTGTTGAAAGCATGATGTGGAAGAACAAATTCTAAAAATCTATTTCTTTATTTAAATTTTTTGAAACACAACTTTTTGTTTGTGAAAGGTTGTGTTTTGCTTTTAGTTGCAAATCAAAACAACCTGTCAGGTTGCCATTTTTTTAAAAATAAGGTGTTGTAAATCAAAGTAAAAGTTTGAAAATTAGTTTGTTTGAAATTATTGAGTTTCAAAACTCAATAACCTGACAGCTTATTGAACTAAATCCTAAAAAATAAAACGCCCAACCGGGGTCTCTATAACATTGCTCTTGTGCAATTTTCGGTCGTAAATGAAAATCTTATAACACATCGAATCAGGTGTTATACCAAATGATGGCTGTGCTCTTAGAGCTATTCTTATCTCTCCAAATATCGCTTTGTTTTTTCCGGTAGGTGTTAAGGTCGCAATTCTGTCATTGAAATCTATGCTGTCTGTTGCCGATACCATTATCGGTTTTTTAACACCATCAACGACTTCATAAGGATACACATGCAGATTGTAAAAATAAGGTCCGCCGAATTCAAATGGAGCTAATGTGTCACCCGGCTCCAAACCAATATCGCCATCTCCGTCGGTGTATTCAATTCGCAAGATGACTGCAGAATCTTTGCCATCTAATTTTAATTGTTCAAAACTCTTTAATGTAATGGCAGGTGTCTCCGGAAAATTAAAATCTTCGCCAAGGCAAGCAGCCAGTATTAAGACAATTGCGAAAAAAACATATTTTTGAACCATGGATATATCAAGCCTGAGGCAAGCTGTCTTCGCTCATTCTATAGACGATTTCGAAACTCTCGCGCTTGAAGTTTTTCATTTCCAAAGCGAACATTGCAAAGTCTATCAAACGTATCTCGACCATCTGCACACAGATAGAGCAAAGATAAAACATGTTAAGGATATTCCTTATTTACCGATAGAGTTTTTTAAGTATTTCAATATTCAATCCGGTGATTTTACTCCGTCCATTTATTTCGAAAGCAGCAGCACAACTGGCACTGGTGTAAGCAAACATTTACTGGATGATGAACAATGGTACATCCATGCCTGCACTTCTTCTTTCAATTTTGCTTTCGGCGATTATACTGATTACTGCCATTTAGCACTCTTGCCTTCGTATCTCGAAAGAAGTCATTCTTCTCTGGTTTATCAGGTCAATCATTTTATACAAAATTCCAAATACCCTCAATCTGCCTTCTTCTTAAACGATAAGGATAAACTATACGAAACTTTATTAGCGAACGAGGTCAATCAAATACCGACCATGTTCTGGGGTGTCAGTTTTGCCTTACTCGATTTCATTGAACAGTATCAATTGAATCTTAAACATACAACTGTTCTGGAAACTGGTGGAATGAAGGGGAGACGCAAAGAAATGACCAGAGAAGAATTGCACGCTGTTTTGATGAATGGGTTGGGTGTTACTGGTATTTCTGGTGAATATGGAATGACCGAGTTAATGAGTCAGGCTTACTCTTTGAAAAACGGAATATACAAATGTCCTGATCAGATGAGCATTAGTATCAGAGAAATCAATGATCCTTTATCTAATGGTCTGGTCAATAGAATAGGAGCTGTCAATGTCATCGACCTGGCGAATATTCACAGCTGTTCTTTTATAGCTACTTCCGATTTGGGAAAAGTATACACGGATGGCAGTTTCGAAATTTTAGGCCGTTTGGACTACAGTGATACCCGTGGATGTAATCTTTTAGTAGTATGAAAACAGTCATTCATAATTTAAAAGTGTTTATTGCTGCACAAAGTGTTTTGCACTGGATGCTGTTATTGGTTTTTTGCAGTCTGAGTGTATACATCAATTATCATTACGGTTTAAATAAAGCCATAGATCAGTTGTCACCACAAGCTGAGTATTTTTCTTATGTGGCATTATATGCAGTTCATACTTTATTTGCTTATGGTGTATACAGCTTTATAAGCGGTCAGTTTGATTACTGGAAGAAGCCCGGATTTATCTTTTTGTTATTGGCCAGCTTTTTTATTTTCGCTTTCAGAGCTGTCATGTATCAGCACCACGAACTGGTTTATTATTTGTCTGATGAAGAGAATGGAAGATTGAATGGATTAGTGACCAATGATTTGTTCAGATTGAGTTATTTATCTATTCCGGTTATCATCATCTGGTATTTTTTTGACAGAAACCAGGCATTATATGGTTGTTCGGTTGAGCATCACAAATGGAAGTTGTATTGGATACTGTTGCTTTGCATGGTACCACTGATTATAGGTGCCAGCGTATTGGGTGATTTTTTGGATTATTATCCTCGCTTCGCCAAGCTGTATAAATATGACCCGCCGGTTTGGAAGATTATTTTATTTGAATTGTTTTACGGACTCGACTTTACCTCCATAGAACTATTTTTCAGAGGCTTTATGGTATTGGCTTTTGCTCGATATGTTGGAATGAATGCCATACTGCCTATGTCGGCATTTTATTTGTCGATTCATTACGGAAAACCAATGGGGGAGGCCATAAGCTCGTTTTTTGGAGGAACAATTTTAGGCGTAATTTCATTCCACAGCAGAAGTATATTGGGGGGTATTATGGTGCATGCAGGTATTGCCTGGTTAATGGAACTTGGAGGATGGATAGGGAATTTATTCAGAGCACAATCTTGAATACTTTAGTTGTTTTTAAATTAAGCTAACAAAGCATTCATAAGCTTTGCACTATATCAAATCAGATACACTTACTTAGCTAAATAAAAAAAGCCGGCTATTACACCGGCTACTCAATTAAACTTATCGAATATAGGGAAACTTATGTTCTGTCATAGTTTAGTTCTCTATTCCGATTCAGATTCACTGAAATAATGCCCGACAAAATTATGTAGGTCTTTAAGTAGAAAAAAATTCTACACAAAAAATGACTGTTTTATGATAATTAATCCTTCAATTGAGTACTACAATTTTTTCTCTTTTGATAGAATAACCATCACTGAGAAACAAGAAATAGGTGCCTGAGACAATATTTTCGGGCAATTGAAAAGATGTTTCGCTAATAGTATCCAAATAAATTGCCTGGCCGGTGGAATTATATAAGCCAATGATTTTATATGAACGCGGTGCACTTAAAACCTGACCGCTTTTGCAAGGGTTTGGATAAGTGCTTTGTGAAAAAATGTAGGACAATTCTAAACTCGAACTTATCCCGTCCAGCTCAATTTTATACAATTCTGTTCCAATATTGGCATTAATAAGTAATGTACAATACAATGTATTTTTAACTAATAGCAAGGAATTTAATCCCGAACCTGTTGTACCCGGAACAATATCCATAAATATACCGGTATTGTCCTGAGTGCCGTCACTGATCCAAAGTTCCGTTCCAAATAAAGGATTGACAGCTTTAAATATAAATTGATCTTTGTATTTGAATATGGTACCATCAGTTCCTGTACCAGCCCCCGGCACGGCATCTATTAATATCATAGTACCTTCCATACTGCCATCGCTTACCCAAAACTCACTGCCAAATTGTTGCGTTGTATATTGAAATATTAATTTGTTTCCAAGGTTTAAAAACTTGCCCGATGTGTTTTTTATCATGTTGCCTGTGGAGTCATTTCTAATTGGAAATGTTCCAGCTTCTGTTCCGTCCGAACGCCACAAACTTGTTTGTCCTGATGTATTGGTGACATACATGATTAAGAACTTATCACAAGAGGACAAAACATAAGGGGTGGAATGATGATAATCGCCCGGATAAATATCCTTGACTAATCTGGTGCCTGTATCAGTGCCATCAGAGACAAATAATTCGAAACCAATTTTCAAATCCTCAATCGCACAGAAATACACTTTATTGTTAAAGGCAATCATTCCCGGCATTTGAGAGGATGTAAAAGTAGATGAAACTGTGCCGGGAAATATATCTTTCACCAACCTCGTTCCAGCTTCAGTGCCATCCGTTAACCAAAGCTCTTGTCCATGCTCATTATCGTCTGCAAAAAAGAACAATTTATCCTGGCAGGGAGTTAAGTTAAATGGCTCGGCTCCATTGGTTCCGGTGTTGATATCCTTTAATCTTCTTGTGCCTGAAGGTGTGCCATTGCTCACCCATAATTCACGACCATTAGGTTGTCTGATGGTAAAAATGAATTTGCCATTGATACCGCTAAATTCCGGTGGTGCATTGTCTGCAATATCACATAGCCAAACAGTACCATTTGAAGTACCGTTTGTAGCAAACAATGAAACCGGACTGGTTGTGCTAGTTCGTTTGGCAAAAAAATAGACCAGTGTATCACTGACATAAAAGGAATTGAACATGAGTCCACCGGATACCCCGGGTATAAAATCCTGGAGGAGTTGTGTCCCCTGGCTTGTACCATCGCTTGCCCATAATTCACGACCTTCTTGTGGTGTATTGGCAGCAAATAGGATTTTACCATTGACAGAACCCATAAAAAACGGACTCGAATTACCGCTGGAAGGGTATATATCTTTAACCAGTGTCTGTGCTTGTGTATCCAGACTAAGGTATAACAATGCCAAAAGTAGAATTCTATTAAGCAATGGACTCAGCTTTTGACAATATTAAATTAAATATTTTAGATATCTATAAACTATCCGAAAATTGACGATTTTTTGAATGTCAAATGACTCAAGTTTCAATTGAGCAAAAGTTGGATTGTATAGGACTGTTCAGATGATTGAATGCTTAAATAATAAGCGCCTGTCGACCAGTTTTCACCAACTACAAAAGAATTGATGTCATTTCCCTGCCAGATAATTTTGCCATATAGGTCTCTTAATATCAAGTGATATTCAACAGGTAAATTTGGAATATGTATGCTTTGTCCATGATGAACAGGATTTGGGTATAAAGTATAGCTTTGTTTGTTTTCAGAATTCAGACTGCTCAAATTATCCACTATATATATTTCCTGCCCATAAGCATAATTCAGTAAACCAAATATTAAGATTTTATCTTTGTATTTAACAACAGAATTGATGTAATTTGGGTTATCAAGTACCAAATATGGTCTGGTGTTTTCAAATGTCCCGTCCGTTTGCCACAGTCCGGTGCCAATCTGAAAGTTAATACCATAAAAGTAAGCTTTGTTGTTTAACCAGATGAGTGGACTGTTAACACCATTCGTTTGACCGGGTTCTATATCCATAACCAGATTTAATTTGGTGTAAGGGGCTTCAAATCTCCATAATTCGCTGCCAAATTCAATGGAGTATGCATTGATAATATACGTATCATTTTTACGACTCACATCCTGAATCATATAAATGTTTTTTAAAGCGGTATTGACTTCAAGTGTTTTTGTTCCTTGCAGTGTACCATCACTTAATGCAATGATGTATTCATTATCCAGATTATAATTGATGAAAAAGCTGGTATCATTCATTGGAAACACCCTTGGATTTGAACTGTAATTGACTCTGGTATCTAAGTCCTTGAAAAGTACTGTACCTGCTTCTGTTCCATCTGAAACGTACAATTCCATACCTGTTTCAATATTGGATTGACCGGCAAAATACATTTTGTTGGTTTTACGGTTGATAAAGTAATCAATTCCGTAAATGCCACTTCCGGTACCGGGGAAAAGGTCTTTTACCATGTGAGTGCCTTCAACCGTTCCATCTGAAGTCCAGAGCTCATATCCGTATTTCTGAGTATAGGCAACGAAGTATAGTTGATCATTCATTACACTCAGCCTGTAGGGAGCTGAGCCATTGATATTAGAAGTGTCAAGATCAATGAATCTTTTGGTACCTTGAGCAGTTCCGTCACTTACCCACATATTAAAGCCGGTCGAATCTAAAGCTGTAAAATATACTTTGTCTTTATATTTGATAATCTGATTGTTTTGCTTGCTTAGGGCTGAACGTATAGTTGAATTTAAAACCTTAGTACCTGATTCAGTTCCATCTGTAATGATTAAATCATAATAGTTCGTACCATTGATATAATTGACTTTTGTAATCCACCAGTATTGACCGTCAAAGTAGCTGTCGGGTTGAAAATACACATAAGTCTGACCTTCGGTTAATTCTTTTATCATGTAGGGCTGACTTACACCATTTAAGCTCAGATACCACAATTCATAGCCGTGTTCTTCATCATCCAGCGCCATGATTAATGCAGTGTCGGTGCTGCCAATCAGATAGGCATTTGAACTCAACTCCCCTGGATAGAAATCCTTAAAAAGCTTTTGTGATTCAGCTATTTTGGGACATATCATTACCCAAATAAGTAAGAAATATGTAAGTCGATGTTTAAGCATAAGCCTATTTTCTGAATTGACGTATATAATTGCTTTTTTGTTGCATTAACTTTTGCAAGTTGGCGATTTTATTTTATCGGAACTACACCGTATGATTATTTTACACAACGATGACGCTTATTCCACAAGGATTTTCTTTCTATAGTTTTGCCCCTCTGAGATATATTGAATGATATACATTCCAGCAGCCAAATGCTCAGGCAGCATCATTTCATTTGTGTCCTTGATTTCTTTAATGAGTTTCCCATTTAGGTCATATAGCCTAATGGTTTCGATGCGATGAGTGTTTTGTATTTGCAAAATATGACCTGCTGTTGCCGGATTGGGGAACAGAACATCATAAACGTTCACAGTCTCATAAAGCGAGTTTTTGAAATCTTCCATTTTGTAAATTTCATCACCATATTTACTGTCTAACATGCCCATTAGGAACATCGTATCATTTAAAAAATAGAGACCATTTACACTTAAATTGTTTTGAAATATATACTCAATTTTGGAATTTTCTGTACTGCCATCAGTGCTCCAGATATAAGTATCTTTAAAAGGTTGTATGATTCGGAAGTAAATAGAACCTTTATAGAAATAGGGCATTAAATTATCTATGTTACTGGATGGTCCAGGAGTAAAGTCTAAAATAAATTGAGCAGAACTTCCATCCTCATTCATTTTCCAGTATTCATAACCATACTTATCAGTTTGAATGAGTCCTATTGTAAAATCAGGGTATTCAATTGTATAAACAAGACGACATGAATGTACACTTGTGTCAGATAGCTTTAATTCTGCAACATTTTTAATCAGGCTATCGGTATACCAACACTTCTGCCCCTTCGAATCATAAGTGTTAAAATACAATCTGTCATTATAGATAATTAATTCATTCAAAAGCCGATTGAGGCTGCTGCTAAATACAATTTCAAGTTTGAGTATGGCTGGATTGAATCTGTATACAACCGAATTGGTACCAAAATCACATGAAAAATATAACATATCATCCTTGGATACAATTTTTGATGCAAGATTTTCTATGTTCAATATAAATTTTGTGCCAGCTTGTGTTCCATCGCTTTCAAACAGAGAAAACCTGTTCGAACTGTCTTTTCTTGCAAAGTACAACTTATTGTTGCACACGTTTAAGTATTTTGGGATGCCATAACGACTATTGCCGATATCAATGATACCCTTGGTCCCAGCTTTAGTTCCATCCGTAATACAAATGTCATAACCTTCATAAGTTATAGCGCTGAAGTAAATTTTGTTTTTAAATTTTATCAGCATTTTCTCTTTTTCCTGAGGTAATTCACTAACAATGTCCATTAATTTATATGTGCCGGATTTAGTGCCGTCCGTTCTCCAAATTTGATTATATGGATTGTTGACAAACAGCAAAGTCATGTTGCTGTCTAAAAAAGGAGGGGCAATACCGGATGCGACTTTGCCGGATATTTCATCAGATAGTAAAAAGGTGTTTTTATTAGTGCCATCAGTGAACCATAATGCATCTACTATATTGGCATAATTGGCTGAAAATATAATTCCTCCTGGTACGTTTCCTATGAAGCGTGGACCCGAATTATCTTTTCCCGGTTCAATGTCAAAATGAATGGTTTGAGCTTGTAAACAAAAATTCACAAAACTTAGTAATAGAATTAGCCATGATTTAACCAGGAATTTCATTCAATCTGAAGTTTGATAGTTGTAAAATCAGTTTGGTTTTGCAAACATAGAACGTAGTTTCCTGAAGCGATATATGCTGGTATCGTTACCTGTCTATCGACAATTTCCAACTTTATACATTTCCCATTTATATCATACAGTTGAATATTGTTAAAAGTTTCTATTTGTTCAATTTGTAGGAATGCCCCTTTTCGGACAGGATTAGGATAAACATTGAAATGCCGACTTGTTGGACTACTTATTTTATTGATTAGATCCAGTTTGTACAATTCAGAACCATACCAGGAATTTAAAAATCCCATTAAAATGAATTTGTCTTTTAACCATATTAAATGATTAAGTTCTATTTGAGGTACTAGTTCGTAGTATAGCTTTGTACCTGTTGCGGTACCATCCGACGACCAGATGTCAGTGCCAATCTGATTGTTTCGTGCTATAAAATAATATCGATTGTTCAGGAATGCAGGTGTACTGAAAACAAAAGAATTATTACTGCCTGGATTGATATCCATGATGAATGTTGCACCAAAACCGTCCTCATTCATCTTCCAATATTCAGTCCCATATTTACTACTCCAAATAGCTGTTAACCCGCTTGGGCCAACATTAAAAATCCTCTCAAAGTAAAATGAATTGATTGTTGTATCTGACAAAGCGAATTTTTTAATATTTGAATTCGCCATATCAATTACCCAAATGGCGTTAAAATTAGAAACACTATTACGGGTTTGTAGATAAATTTTATCTTTGAATTGAAAATTAGTGCTGTTCTGAATGGTTTCATTTTCATCCTGAAATAGTTTTGTAAGCACTTTAGTTTTTACATTGTATTGATATAAAGTATTTTGTTCAATACCAAGTTTGGTGATGTAATACAAACAAGAATCATTGTGCCAAAAGGCAAGGTAGTTGGTTTCTAATGGCAGTGGGAGTTGATGTGTGCCGCTGTCAGTGCCGTCACTTTCGTAAAATGAATAATAATTTCTGTTGTCTATCACTTTGTCAAATGCCTTGAAGTATAACTTATCGTTAATGACACATAAATTCAATAATTGTGAAAAGTCATTTGGACTAAAAGTCTTGAACAGGCGTGGGTTCTGCCATTCAAGATCGGTTACCCATAGTTCGTATCCATTGATTGAATCATAATCCTGATAAAAATATTGATTCTTGAACTTTATGAATTGATTTCTGGAGACAATAGGTAAATCACCTTTCATTGTCTTTCTTAAAAATGTTCCGGCTATTGTACCATCTGTCTGCCAAATCATATTTTTATTGTTGTAAGATGTAAACAATAACAAATATCCGGTATCAATATATGGTTGAAAAAAGATGGTATTTCCTGTCCCGGGATTAATATCTGTTAATCGGATGGTGTTTTGTACTGACCCATCAGTATACCACAACTCCTGCCCAAATTGCTCATCCATAGCAGTAAAAAACACAGCATTTGAAGTTTGATGAAAGATGTTTGGGTTGGAACCCATTTCTCCTTTAAAGATATCCAGAAACAATTCTTGAGCTTTTACATTAATTGCTGTAAATATGAAACCAATGAGAATTAACAATGTTGATTTTTTCATTCGATTTTTAGTTTTAGTATTGATTTTTTTTGAGCCTGTTGTATAAGCAGAATATACAAACCTGAATGTACATAATCGGGAATAGTACATAAACCATTTTCTATAGGTAAGTTTATAGCAATTCCTCTCATATCGTATAATTTTATAGAGTCTACACTGTCTGTAATTCCAATGTTAAGTGTTTGTCCGGCTTTAACAGGATTAGGATAAATATTTATATTGTTTGTACTATGATTATCTATAGAACTAAACAAATCTAAATTGAATATTTCATAGCCAAAAGCACTGTCCAGCATGCCAAATACTATAAATTGACCATTGATTTGATGAATTTGAGTTATATCTACACCATTGCCAAATTCGTAATAGATACGAGTATTGCCTGAAGTGCCATCAGTTTCCCAAATTTTCGGTGAAGATGAATTGTTTAGTATAAAATATGCTTTGCCATTCTTCGAGATTAATGGATCATTGCTGATTGAACCACTTGGTCCTGGTTTGAAATCAAGAATAAAACTGGCACCTAATCCATCTTTATCAAGTTTCCAGTATTCGTAGCCATATACATCTGTATACATAGCAAGTAAAGTGAATGAATCAAATTCTTCTATTAATCCAATAAAAAAAGAGTTGATGCCGGGTTCCGAAAGTTTAAACTTTTGAATACTTGAAGTGTTGCTGTTGTATACCCAGGAAGAAAATTGAGAATTGATGTAATTATATGTGCGGAAATATATAAGGTTATTTCTGATAAGCAGGTCTGACAGTATCCTGTCATTGGCATTTTGGTATATTATTTCAAGTGAATCCTTGTTTGTATTATAACGATATAGGGCAGCGGCACCGGTATCAGCTTGCCCGATAAAAAAAATATCAGATCCGTATTTATATAGGTAAGAGCTTGGATTTGATTTTATACTATTTATTTTATGTGTACCTGTATCGGTGCCATCACTTTTATATATTGATTGGTAGTTTTTGATTTTATAATTGGTGTCAGAAGCAATAAAATACATGGAATTATCGAATTCAATTAATCCATTGATTTGAGTTTCCTTGAGTATAGAATCATTTGGGACTATGTTTTTGAATAGATGAGGATTTGCCCAATCTAAATCTGTAACCCATAATTCATATCCATTGATGCTGTCGTAATTTTGAAAATAATACTTGCTTTTAAATTTAATAAACTGACCATTAAAAGTTATTGGACCATATTTGTTTAAACCCATTTTAAAGCTTGTGCCTGACTGGGTGCCATCTGTTTTCCAAAACTGAAATTGATTGCTGTTAGAAATTATCTGAATAGAGAAGCCAGTATCTTCAAAAGGCCACAAGAACCCGCAACCATCTTGACCGGGATTTACATCTGCCAACATATAGGTGTTTTGAGTGGAACCATCTGTATACCATAATTCTCGTCCATTTTGTCCATCTTCGGAAAAGAAAATACAACCATTGCCTGAAGGACATAAGAAATAAGGATTACTGTGGTTTTTGCCAGGGTATATGTCTTTAATAAGTACTTGCGCCTCAGATATTATAAGACCTGTAATTAAAAAGTGGGTGAGTAATAAAATGAGTTTTTTCAAAGTATAATTAGTTTTATTTGATTAATATAACCATCTGCTTCTTTAAATATAAGCGTGTAAATTCCGGCTGCCAGGTTTTCTGGTAAAGTAACCTGATTGTTTTGAATCTGTACACTATGACAGCGGCCATTGATGTCGTATAACATCACTTCTTGAAATTGTTCGCTGGCTTCTATTCTGAGAATATCTCCTGAACTGCATGGATTGGGATAAACACTTACCTTTCCCGAAACTTCAGGTACTCTCACTTTTGTATTCAATTGCTCGAAATTGTATATCTCAGCGCCATAAGCAGAATCGAGTAAACCTATCAGGAAAAATTGATTTTTAAATACTACAATCCTGTTCACATAGTAGCCATTGTTATTGATGTCTTCATATAAAATTGTCCCTTCATCTGTGCCGTCTGTTGCCCAGATATCATTCCCAAATGCAGGAGAGGATGCTATAAAAAACAATCTGTTGTTCTTTTTAACAAAATTGTTTGTCACTAAGCTTGTATTGATGCCCGGATTAATATCTTTAAGTAATTTGACTTCCATCGTGCCCATGTCAAAACTCCACATTTCATAGCCTAGTAAATCAGTATAATAATACAAAACATACATGCTGCCAAGCTGAAATGCAGCCCCTAAATATTCATGACTGGTAGAAACCTGCTTCTGATGTATAGTTCTTGTGCCGGAGGCATTGCCATCACTGATCCAAACCTCGTACTTCCCATTGTGAAGACAATTAATAAAAAGCATGGAATCGCCCAATAAACCATAGCTTACTGCTGAGAAATTATTTAGGATACTATCGTCGCTAAAAAACTTTGTAATGCCTTTTGATGTCGTGTTGTATGTAAACAACTGGTAATTGTCAATATTTGCTATTCTGCCATTATAACACAATTGATTTTTAAAAATATTTAACTGGTTGTAATTATTAATACCGGATGCCAAACCCGGAAGTAAGTCGATCTCAATATGTGTGCCTGTATCCGTCCCGTCTGTTGTCCAAAGTTCATTTCCAAAGTCTGTATGATAGGCAAAGAAATACAGCTTGTCATTTAAAATTCTGAGTTGTGGCAGAATCTGAATAGCTTTTGAATTTGTATCAATGTCTTTTACGAATTCAAAGTTATTTTCAGTGCCGTCCGACACCCAAATCGAAGGTCCAATGCCTTCAGCATTCCAAAGAAAGCAATAGCGATTTTTAAGCCATTTTACACTGCCCTTTAAATCCTGAAATGAAATATAATCAACATCACCCAGTTGATAGGTTCCTGAATCAGTGCCATCCGAAATCCAGAGTTTAATAAGTGGTGATATCTGGGCACTCAATGTAAACAGGAGTTTGTCATTTTCAACAGTAGCAAATTGTGTTATGAAATAATCCTTAATCTGAAATTGTTTTAACAAAGTAGTGCCATTGGCCGTCCCATCTGAAAACCACAAACTGCTTGTAAGATTGTTGTCTCTGCTCGAAAAAAAGAAACCTTTGGAGTTTTCACCTAAATAATTAACATCCCCATTGCCTTTCCCTGCAGTACAATCTTTAAAAATACTTTGTGCGTGAATGGACGATACAAAGCAGAATATTAAAACAAATAATTTTTTCAGTAGTTTAATGTTCATTATGGAGTTGTTTGATTTTTTAGATTGGACAAGTTGAGCTTTAGTATCGCTGCAAATAGATTATATAAGAGGTTTTAAAGCTTTTCAATGTATGATGAGTTTAATTTGAAAGATAGCACCATTCATATCTGTTACTATCAGATTGTACAAGCCTGCCTGTATATTATCATTTAAGAAAATCTGATTGTTTTGATGTTGTATTTTTTGTTGTCGGCCATGTAAATCAAATAAAAGAATCTCTCTGATTTCAGCATCCGTCTGTATATTGACAATTTCTCCGGCATGAGCAGGATGAGGGTAAATTTTCAGTGTTTTTGCAAAATCTAATTGGTGGACGGATGTATTCAACTGGTCAAAATTGTATATCTCAGTTCCATAAGTGGAGTCTAGTAAGCCGGATATAAAGTATTTATCATTGAAGCTGATTAATCCACTGACAAAATAACCATTGTTGTTGATGTCATTATACAGTATGGTCCCATCAAAAGTACCGTCTGTAACCCATACATCTATTCCAAATGCAGAACTGGCCGCTATGAAATATAATTTGTTGTTTTTTATAACCGAATTAAAAAAGATATTGGTGCTGGTTGTACCGGGATTGAGGTCTTTTATCAAACTGTATTCTTGCGTTGTTTCGTCGTAATTCCACAATTCATAACCCAAGGGTGAAATAAAACTGTTAATAATATATTTACCATTGATATTATAAGCATTGTTTAAATATTCATCTGTTGTACTGAATTGACTTTGTCGTATTTTTTTTGTTTTAGCCTTTGTGCCATCGCTTACCCAAACTTCATATTTGCCTTTTTTCTTACAATTAATGAACATCAATGAATCATCTTTATAATTAATTTCTACTACAGAAAAATATGTTTTGATACTGTCATCATTGAAAAAATTGACTAGATTTTTGGAGCTTACATCATAAGAACTTAACTGGAAATTATTGTTGTTGATGAGAATGTAGTTAAAGTAAAGTTTGTTTTTAAAAACATGTAGGAAACAGGAACCATTAATGCCTGATTCTGTACCAGGTAAAATATCCAGTTCTAAATGCGTACCCGTATCTGTTCCGTCTGAGGTCCATAGTTCAGTACCATAATCGGTGTGATTGGCAAAAAAGTACAATTTGTTGTTAAGTAATCTAAGTCGAAGTTGTATGTCGTTGTCTTTTGAACTGGTATCAATATCTTTTAAAAACTCTAATCTGTTTCTTCCATCCGAAACCCATAGTGAAGGTCCGAGGTTATTGACATGCAACAGAAAGTAATACTTGTTTTTATACCATTTTACATTGTTCTTTAAATCTGGTCCAACAGCAAAACCAAAATCTCCCAGATTATGTGTTCCCGTATCTGTTCCATCCGAAATCCATAGCTTGGATACGCTTAACGAGTAGTTTGAAAGCAAAACTATCAATTGATTGTTTTCTATGACGAATTGGCTGGCTGAATATCTGTATTCGCTTAACGCAAACTGTTGTATGATTTTAGTCCCCTGATCTGTTCCGTCTGAAAACCAAAGATAAAAATGAGAGGTTTGATCATTGCTCATGAAGAAAAAACCTTTATCGTTTTGACCAAGATAAATCACTTCACCATTTCCCTCACCGGCTGTACAATCTTTAAAAATACTCTGTGATTTTAAACCCAACAGATTGAACATTAAAATGAGCAATAACTGACATTTCAAGTATTTAGTCATAATGGTTAACTTGGCTTAAATTGGAATTAAGGTTATTCGTATAGCTGACACTATTGCTTTGATTCTCTGTTTGGCCACTTAATCTGGCAGGAAGGATGGAGAGATAGTTGATTTTCATGTTCTGTTTTCTTTCAACAAATATAGACTAATTATATTGTTATAATCTTTAGTGATTTGTAATAAGAAAGTCACAAAAACCAAAAAACCCGGTAGGTAAACCGGGTTTTCTGTGCATTATTGAATCATGAGAACTTAAACTTTACAGCATACGTGCTGCTCATATTCAAGACACCGGATTTTAAAAATGTGTTGCCTGATGGGTTGTGAAAATGCGAAAAAAAGTGAAATATTTTTTTGATCGATGGGTTATTTTGTTAATAATGAGATGGATGCAAAATCTGCTTTTTGTTTATGTTTGGGTCAACTATTGGTAGTGAGTGCGTTTTAATATGCCCCAGGCTTTAACTTAATTCCATAGCAACTTATCCCTACCTTTCTTATCTTCGCGGCATGAATAAGGTTGTATCAAATGCTGATGAAGCAATAAAGGATATTCATGATGGTGCTGTCATCATGCTTGGAGGCTTTGGTCTGTGCGGAATCCCTGAAAATTGTATTTCTGCATTGGTGAAAAAAGGCACCAAAAATCTGACTTGTATTAGTAACAATGCCGGAGTAGATGATTTCGGAATTGGCCTGATGCTTCAAACTCGTCAGGTGAAAAAAATGATATCTTCTTATGTTGGTGAAAACGCCGAGTTCGAACGTCAATTGCTGTCAGGTGAACTCGAAGTTGAACTGATCCCTCAGGGTACGCTTGCCACCAGATGTATGGCTGCAGGTTATGGTATGCCAGCTGTTTTCACTCCTGCAGGTGTTGGTACAGAAGTAGCTGAAGGAAAAGAAACGCGTGTTTTTAATGGTAAAACTTATTTATTGGAACATGCTTTTGATGCCGATTTTGCAATAGTTAAAGCCTGGAAAGGGGATACCCATGGTAATTTGATTTTTAAAGAAACAGCCCGCAATTTTAATCCAATGATGGCAATGGCTGGCAAGATTACAATTGCTGAAGTGGAAGAACTGGTGCCGGCTGGTCAGCTTGACCCCAACCAGATTCATACCCCGGGTATCTATGTTCACCGTATCTTCCAGGGTAATAACTACGAAAAACGTATCGAACAAAAAACAGTTCGTAAAAAAGCATAATGGATAACAGGCAACTCCAAATATTGTCAACTTCTGATGGCAGTTGTACTTTGTTTGACCCTGATTTAAACGAAACTTTTCACTCTCTGCATGGCGCCTTGTCGGAGTCTTTGCATGTCTATATTACCAATGGTCTTCATCTGCTGGTGGAACGTGGTTTAAAGCAAATTCATATACTCGAAGTGGGCTTCGGAACGGGATTGAATCTGTTGCTTACTTTACAAAATAGGCCAAAAGACCTAAATATTCATTACCTTACTATCGAGCCTTTTCCTCTGTCTCCTCAAATACTCAGGTCATACTACCAGGGTTTTGAAGGGTCTACAGACTTTGCATCAAGCATAGAAAAAATAGCTGTTTTAGAACCCGATATGTGGCATGAACTGGAAGATGGTTTTCATTTTAAATGCCTGCAAAATAAAGTTCAGAATCTCTCTGAATCGGATAGTAAACAAAAAGCTGATCTGGTTTATTTTGATGCTTTTGCTCCATCTCGACAACCTGAGATGTGGAGTATGGAGGTATTGAATATCATTGCTCAAAATATGTCTCAGGATGGTTTAATGACAACCTATTGCGCTCAGGGACAATTTAAGAGAACCCTCAAAGCTTTAGGTTTTAAGGTAGATAATCCTAAAGGTGCTAATGGCAAAAGAGAAATGACCCTGGCATGGAAACAGGAATGAAACAACCTTTTACTTCAATTATTAGTCCTATAATTGCAAACTAATTGATACTGGAACTTCAAAATATTGGTAAGAAATTAAATGATCGCTGGTTGTTTAAGTCGGTGAACCTGACAATGCAAACCGGACAAAGTTTATCTATTACAGGAAGAAATGGCAGTGGCAAATCGACATTGCTTCAAATTATTTATGGTCTGACCCAGGCTACGGAAGGTCAAGTGTTTTTGGACGGCCAGTCTGATTTCGAACCAAGTAAAGTGATGTCAGCTACGGCTCCTTCAATGGAATTGCCAATGGATTTTTCAATTCGCGAATTGCATCAGCTCTCCTTATCATTAAAGAAAATGGATTTGAGTTTAGAAGATTTTTCGGATTTTGCCATGTTCAGTAATCGTGAGCTGAACAGACCTGTGAAGCATTTTTCTTCAGGTATGTTGCAACGACTCAAAACAGCATTTTGTATACAATCCGGCTCTCCTGTTATATTATTGGATGAACCATTGACCAATATGGATGTATATGGAGAAAAATGGTATTTAAATTGCCAGGGATTATTGAAAACCCGTATATGCATTGTGGCAGGTAATACACCAGCCGAAGTAGCATGGACTGATAGGAATTTGGAAATTACTAACGATTGATTTATGAAATATTTTTGT
Organism: Bacteroidota bacterium; assembly: GCA_963169345.1. Taxonomy (GTDB): domain Bacteria; phylum Bacteroidota; class Bacteroidia; order NS11-12g; family UBA955; genus JABMMZ01. Next base: position 78,197 of record CAUJCT010000027.1, on the reverse strand, counting down.
CTTTTATTGAGCTGCTTGGCAATGGCTGATATGGCAGCCCAAAAGAAAGTTTCAGATAAGGAACACAAAGCTAAAATTGCTGCTTCAGCCTCTACTTCTAAATCTGTGATTAGTCGTGATACTCTTTACTGTTCAGGACAACCCAAAGCAATTGCCATGACTATTGAAGAAAATAATATGACTGGCGATAATGCTAAAGCAATTTATCTGTCTGGCGGGTCGGATGTTTTGATTCTTGTCGACAGGCTGAGCTATAAAAATTTTGGAGGTCAGTTGGTCTGGTATTATCAAATCGATTTTCCAACTTTACAGATGTCATGTGATATAAAAGAGGGAGATAAAAATGGAACACCTTATGATCAGATTTGCCAATTTGATTTGTTAAGTCCTTCCGGTTTGGATACCAACAAAGTGTTTGTTTTTACTACATTAAAAGGTCAAATTCCTGACAGTGAACTCAATGGTCGACTGAGCAAAAAGGATACAGTTACAATGATGCGTTCCATCATAGCACCGCGCAATACCAAAGCACCTATACAAATTACAGACGAAAATCTATATCAGGATGGTGTCATGTTTGCATCCTACACACAAGACACATTAAAATCTCAAAATGGAGATGTCAGACATTTTTTAATTTATAATTCTAAAGGTGTTATGATATGTTCAGCAACTGAAACAAAGATGAATAGTCATGAATGGCGATTACTCTGTTTAAAAGACAACCAGTTTGAAAGTCTTGCCTTCAATGATGGAGAGGACCTGAAACATATTCTGGAGTTTTTAATTCGCGAAAAGTATCTATAATAAAAAAGACAACCCTGAGGTTGTCTTTCAAAATAGAGAATGAAAAAACTTTAATTGTCTTCGTTGTTTGGGTCTGCTGCACTTTCGCCACCTTCTCGGGGTTTAGCCTGGGTGACGATCATCTTTCGTCCTTTTAATTCGTGTCCATTCAATGCTTCAATTGCCCGAAGGCCGTCAGCATCGTTGACCATCTCGACAAATCCAAAGCCTTTGCTCCTTTTTGTCTCCTGGTCCCGAACTATCTTGGCTCCAAGCACTTCTCCATAAGGCAGAAACTCATTCTTGAGCTCTTCAGTGCGCAGACGATAGTTAAGATTTCCAATGTAAATTCTCATTTCAATAAGCGATTAAGTTTAATTAGTAACAATAATTCAATTTGGCTAAAGTATTTCCAAACTAAATTTTCGAACCTTAAAAAAACCGCCTATAAGTTAATGAAAATCAATTCATTATGCGATGTGTTGACAAGTGGGTTTAACTTATTTTTTTGGCTCCAAAGATGTTTTTATCGACGAAAGTATGTAAAGCTTGTGTTCTTTGGCATTTCCGTTCGACGAAGGTAGGCTGGTCTGAATTTGCTTCTGTAAATTCACCAGTTGATTGTGCGCTTTGGCTTTGCTTATGTAGTCATATTGAGACGAATTCAGAATATATCCAAGATACTGAACATACAACGATTGTAAGTTTTGTCTGTACGTGTTGATGTCTCCGTTCATATCTGCCTGGAATATAGCATTGCTCAGGTCTTTAAACATCTCACTCAGTTCATATTTATTGCCTCCGTATAACTTACTATCAGTCATTCTCTGCAAAGTATTCGGATGTAAAATATGTTGCAAAACCATGTTCTGAATATTCAAAACCCTATCGTGAATTTTAGGGTCTTCTCCGGATGCAAAAAAGTTAAATCCTCTTCTCTGTTGCTGTAAATATGGCAAAAGGTCATTTGGAATTTCCATGGCACTTGGCGCAAATACTAGGTCGGTGAGTGCTTTCATTGCTGCTTTTTGCATATCGTATGGCACAGCAGTGAAAGGTTTGATGCTTGAATTCTGATTGCTGAAACTGCGATCGACATAGACGCCTCCAATGTATCTTGAAATTACACCGGCTTGCACAGCCCATTCAGAACTTAAGACAATATAGCTGGCTCTTAGGTCATTAAAACTTCTGTTTTGTGCACCGTATTCTTTTAGCAAGTTGGCCTGCAAAGTTTTGATTAATCCTATTCTTTCAACGGCATAAGCCACTGCATTGCTGCTCATATCTCCAATCATGACTCTTGGATCAATTGCTTTACCGGGTGCACGCATGTCATCAGCATCGTTACCAAAACACAATTCAGGTTCGGTACTTCTCATTAAAATCTTCTCTCTTCTTGCCTGATCGGCTGCAGCATTCGGTTCCTGATAGTATCCAAATTCAATTGCCCAAAGGTCATAAGGCCCCGGACGATTCGTATAATATTGAGCTTTCATCCCTTTACGATTGCTGAAATTCACTGCCGGATAATCCATCACACTACCTGTTAATCCTATGCTTTCTGTTTTAGTTCTGTCGTAAAGTGCATCAGGACTGTGAAGTTGACTGGCTTTCATGTTGTGGTTCAAACCTAATGTATGACCTACTTCGTGCAATATCAAATAATAGATAGCCTCTTTTACAAATTCATTAATATCTGACTCACTTGCATTGTGCATGGCCATATATTGTAAGCCCAGTAAGTTTTGCGAATGCATATAATCTCCAGCCTGACAGCCATGAGGGTCCTCATGCTCCTCCGCATCCATAGCCATTAACCAATCAAGACCGGCTTTGTCAAACACTTTTTGAGAGCGCAAACGGTTGGTTATGAAAACCCATTCCAACATAATATCAGCACCTAAAATTTCACCGGTTCTCGGATTGACAAAACTTGGACCATATCCGCCAAACGGAGGCTCCGGACTGCTGGTCCATCTCAGTACATTGTACCTGATATCTCCTGCATCCCATGTAGCATCATCCGGTTGTTCATTGATATCAATGGCATTTTTAAAACCTGCTTTTTCAAATGCAATATTCCATTGTAAAATAGCAGACTTGATAATTGGTCTTAAGTCTTTTGGAGTTGTATTTTCAATCCACCAGGTAATAGGTTTTACCGGTTCTGAAATGGCCGCATTTGGGTCTTTTTTTACCAGATGCCATTTGTGAATTAAGTCGCGGTAATTCAAGTTGTCCGTGCTGGTCATGTCGTTGACTTCAGTTATAAAATAACCTACTCTTGGATCATCCATTCTAGGTTGAAAATCATTCTTAGGCATTTCAATAAAGCTGTGCTGTAAGAGTATATCGACATATCTGGCATCAGAAATGGCATCGCTGCTGGTACCTCTAGACATAGGGTCGTCATATACATAACGCACCATAATGTCAGTATTCTCTGGGTAGTTTCTGATTTGTTCGTATCTTGTTTTGGTTTTACTTAAGGCGCCCAGATTGAAAGCCGTCATTGCTTGTGGCATCATACCACCTCTTTTTATCTGATACAGAGTTTCCGTTAAAAATAAGGCATCTGCATCTATCAGATACTCACCTTTAGCTTCGTCAACTGCAATGATTTTTTCACTGCTCAAAACAGCATTTGAAATGTTGGAGTTGGCAGCCCGCGCAATGGCATTGGATGGGTCAAAGTAAAAATTGGTGTTCTGAGTGATAAACTCAATTTGATTGTAGTATTTCTTAATGGTAAAAACTTTGTTGTCTCTGAATGTACCTTTGTTATGTCCTGTTGTAGTATTACCGTTTTCGATGTAACTGAAATATATAAATTCCTTTTCTAACTGCGACTTTTTAATCAACATCATCATCGAGCCAGTGGTGGTGTCTCTGTACAGTGTAAATAAACCTTCAGTCTTTTTGCATTTTTTGGTTTTGTCTGCAATGCTGACTGGTCCTGCCGGTGCAGCCGGAGCAGTTACTGCTGGTTTGGCTTGCTCAGTTTTCTTTTTGTCTTTTTTTCTCTGAGCCTGTGCTTCTCCTGTATAAAGGCAAAGACTTAATGTCAATACAACTAAATTAATGGGTCTCATCTAAATGAAATTTATTGCCGCAAATTATTCATATTATCATAATTTAAATGCATTTTTCGATAAAAAGCGGTTTTCAATATTTAAAGAAATGTATCACCGTTAAAATTTCTAAATTATGTATTTAAAAGCTTGTTTTACAATGATTTTAAAAATTGTTTCGTATGTGATTTTTAACTTGTCATAAGGGGATAATTTGAAAAATTTTCCCTGTAATTCTGATTTATCTTCGCAATGTGAAAATTAAGTCCCTGTTACTGATTGCCTTGATATTGGCATTGTTTGCTTCCTTTTTTATTATCAGATATATGAAGTCGGTCAGTTATCCCGACTTGCCAGTTATGACGGATATCAACGGACAAGTTTTTGACCCGGCAACTCTGGATGGGAAAGTCTATATCATTTCGTATTTTCAAACCTGGTGCAGTGACTGTGTGAAAGAACAACCACAACTGGCTGCATTACAGGAAAAGTTTGGCTCTGAAAATCTTGAAGTATTGCTGATTACAGACGAACCAACTGAAAAAATTCAGATGTTTATTGACAAGTTCCAGCCTTCAGTGAAAATTTATCACAGTGACAAAGGGCTAAAAAAAGACTTGGGAGTCAGGGCATTTCCAACAACTTATTTGTTTGGCAAACAAGGTCAGCTGCTCAGAAAAACAGTTGAAGGTATCGATTGGAACAATGAACAGGTTCAAAAATTAATTCAAAGAGAACTGAACTAACGCAGTCCGTTTAGAAAGTCTTTAGCACTCATTCTTTTTTTACCTTCAGGTTGAACCGAAAGTAATTCGAGTTTAAAGTCGCTGCAATGTGCCATCAGTCGACCTTGTTCATCTGCCTGGATGATGCCACTGTTTTCCGATTTTTCATCAGTCAGTTTGGTTTCAAAAACTTTGAGTTTTTTACCATTAAATTCTGTAAATGCAGCAGGGTAGGGCGATAGTCCTCTGACGAGATTGTGTACAACCAAAGCAGGTTGATGCCAATTGATGAAGCATGTTTCCGTGAAAATTTTTGGAGCTTCCGGAAATTCTCCCTGAGGCTGTGGTATTGCTTGAGTTGTGTTTGACAGTATGGCATCGAGTGTTTTAACTACCAGTTTTGAACCAATCTCCATCAATTTGTCATGCAAACTGCCCGCATTGTCATTTGAATCAATCTTAACTTTTTCCTGTAGCAGTATATTGCCGGTGTCTATTGCGTGCTGAAGGAAAAATGTGCTTACTCCTGTTTCTGTTTCACCATTGATGATGACATGATTGATTGGAGCAGCTCCTCTGTACGCAGGTAATAAACTGGCATGTAAATTAAACGTTCCCATTTTTGGCATATTCCATACAATTTCAGGCAGCATTCTGAAAGCGATGACAATTTGTAAATCTGCATGGAAACTTTTGAGTGTTTCAATGAATTCTGGTGACTTGAGTTTTTCAGGTTGCAAAACTGGTATACCTAAAGATTGGGCAGCAATTTTTACAGGAGGACTTTGGATTTTTAGCCCCCTTCCGGAAGCTTTATCAGGAGCTGTCACTACTGCTACTACCTGATAACCTGCCGCAACTACTGCTTGTAAAGAAGCAACGGCAAAATCAGGCGTGCCAAAAAAAACTATGCGAAGAGAAGATTTATCCATCAAAGGCTGCAAAATTAGTTGTATCTATTTAATTTTATTTCAAATCAATGCAACATCTTGTCATATTATTTCGTCTAAACAATAAAGTGTTTTAAATTCCGTATATTTGAGTGTTCTTTTGACTGGAGTGTTGAGATATCTCTTGGTCTTGTCTGGCTTACTGTTTCTTACAAGTCAGCTGACCGCACAATTCAAGCTGTTGCCCAATAAAGGACAATGGGAGGATACCTATTTATTCAGAGCAGATTTGAAATCCTGCAAATTATTTGTTTCCAAAGGACAACTGGATTATCTCTTTTACGATGCCAACCAGATTTATGAAGCCCAACACCATCACAATTTCGATGGTCAGTTAGATATGCATGGTATTCGTGTTAAATTTCTTGGGGCTAACCCGGAGGCTGTTTACAGTGGAATCGGACAATCTACCGAGTATTATAATTTCTTTCAGGGAAACAATCCACTTCGTTGGAAGTCTGAGATATATGCTCATAATGGGATGTATGTAAGCAATATTTACCCCAATATTGATTTTGAATTCAAGGAAATTAATGGCAGCCTGAAATACAATTTTATTGTCAGACCTGGTGGTGATTACAATCAAATCAAAATTCAATACGAAGGCGCAGATTCAGTATTTATCAAAGACGGAGAGCTCAATATTAAAACCCGTTTTGGTATCATAAAAGAATTGAAACCTTATGTATACGAATCAAAAAACAATTCTGAATCTGTCATCAACTCAGCTTATGTGCTTGAAGGCAATATCATGAAGTTTGAACTCGGGTCTAAAAGGCATGCTGGTTCTACAATTGTTATTGACCCTGTTCTCGTTTTTTCGAGTTATTCAGGTTCTCAGGCAGATAATTTTGGTTATACTGCTACCTACGACAGCAAAGGAAGAGGTATTGCCGGAGGGACAGTTTTTGATGTGGGATTTCCAACTACAACCGGGGCTTTCCAGAGAAATTTTGCCGGTGGTAATATCGAACTGGAAAAGATCGGGTATGTTCAAAGAGATTGTGGTATTACTGTTTATGCGCCTGATGGCAAATCTTTGCTTTTCTGTACTTACCTCGGTGGTGCTTTTTCGAATGATCAGCCTCACAGTATGATTGTGGATGACAACGATAACCTCATCGTTATGGGTTCTACCAAATCTTCAGATTTTCCTATCGGTATCACTCCTTCGTTTGATGCTATCTACAATGGCAAGTCGGATATTTTTGTCGTCAAATTTTCAGGGAATGGTACTCAGTTATTGGCCGGAACTTTTGTAGGTGGTACAAGTTACGACGGACTAAACGGTGACAGACCATCCGGTAATGTGAGTCAGTTGTTGTATAATTATGCAGATGATTTTAGAGGTGAAGTAATTGTGGATGCCAATAATGATGTCTACGTAGCTACATCTACCATGTCTTCGGACTTTCCGCTTCTGAATGCTTTCGACGATACCTATGGTGGTGGTCAGGATGGCTGTGTTTTTAAACTGAGTGCAGATTTGTCAACCATGTTGTTTGCTTCATATATTGGAGGCGATGGAGATGATGCAGCATACAGTATGGACTTGGGAACACACAGTGATTTATATGTAACAGGTGGTACCAATACAACAAGTTTTGGCTATTCAGCTTCGGGTATGACAAGAACCAATAATGGTGGCAGAGCGGATGGTTATATTCTGCGACTGGATATTAATAGCTTTGGTCTGATGGCTTATACTTTTATCGGTACTTCATCCTACGATCAATGTTATTTAATAAAAGTTGATAAATATGGCAAACCATTCGTTTACGGTCAGTCTGATGGAAGACATTCAATGTCACCGGAAGTTTATGGTATAGACGATTCAAGAATGTTTCTCAAGAAACTGGATTTGAATTTATCGGCCATAGAAATTCAAACTACATTTGGAAGAAAAGGCAAACAAAGACCGGATATTTCTCCAACTGCTCTGCTCATTGATGAATGTGAGAGAATATTCATTTCAGGATGGGGTGGTATTAATCTGGGTGATTTTGTAGGTGGTGGTACAAGCGGTATGCCTATTACTTCCAATGCTTTTCAGACTAGTACAGATGGGGATGACTTTTATCTTGCTGTATTCAGTAAGAATTTCTCAGAATTGCAATATGCCACTTATATGGGTGGTATAAGTACATTTAGTGCAACTGCTCACGAACACGTAGATGGCGGTACCAGTCGTTTTGATAAAAAAGGAGTCGTGTATCAATCTGTTTGTGCAGGCTGTGGTGGAAATAGTCTTTTCCCAACTACTCCCGGTGCCTGGAGCCGCACAAATAACTCATTTAATTGCAATAATGCCCTCTTTAAATTCGATTTTGAAAACCTGAACAGGAAACCAATAGCTAAGGATACTTTTATTGAAGTTCTTGCAACGGATACAATCAATTTTCTTTATGAAGTCAGCGACCCTGACAGAACTGACTCTTTGAAACTGGTGCTGGAAGGCGATTTTTTTAAAGATCCTGATTTCCCTAAACCTCTGCCTTTTATTAAAAGCTTAACACGTGTCAATGGCAAAAATGCTATTCGTGCCAATATAGTCTTTTATCCGGGTTGTCAGCACGCAGGTTTAGATACAATTAAATTATATGTTAAAGTTTACGACCAGGGATGCCCGACCCAAGATAGTAATAAAGCGCTGATTAAAATCCTGGTGAAAGACCCTCCATTGTCTCTCACGCCTGAAACATACTGCATCAACTTTAACGAAGATGGTTCCGTTAACCTCGAATGGGATTCGTTCCCCAAAAACAAATACTTCAAATACGTATTGCTCAAACGAATTAATCCTAATGGTTCTGTTAAAACGCTTGACACTATATATTCTCATCAATCTGGTAAGTTTAAAGATAAACCTGGTGTAGATGCCCGTACTTTTAATGTGAGTTATTACATGATAGGATATAATATCTGCGGTAAAGCTTATGACGCGGGTTTGAGAGTCAATACGACTAAAGAATTTAATACACCAATCGACTCAACATATATCCATTATGCGACAGTTTTTGAGAATAAAGCTGTTCAGGTAAATTGGTTCAAAAGCATTGAAGAGGATTTTGAATCCTATGATGTATTCAGAGCAGATAATATTGGAGATCAGGCCGTTGGTTACAGATTAATCAAGACAATATTTGATATCAACGATACTTCTTTTAATGATTACAATGTTAAAGTTGCAGAAAGAAGTTATGTTTATCGTATTGGCGTGAATGACAGATGTGGTCATACCAGTAAGCCCAGCAATGAAGCTTGTAACGTTGTGTTAAAAGGCGAGGTTGGGCATTTGTTTTTTGACCTGGCCTGGTCGCCTTACCGAAGTTGGGTGGGAGGTGTCAGAAATTACGAATTGGTCAGAAGAGTAGATACCGGTGATTTGAGATTTCTGGTCAATACCAATCTGATGCGCACTCACCATGATGATGAACTCGACCTCTGGTGGGGAGCCTACTTTTATGCAGTCAGAGCATTTGAAGGTGTTAATGATAGCCTGCAAGGATACAATGCCAATAGTCTTTCCAATGAAATAGTGCTCATTCAACCACCAATGGTTTTTGTTCCAAATGCCTTCAGCCCCAATAATGATACGTATAACGATGAATGGGGATTTACTCATGCCTTCGTGAAAGAATTCAGAATGCAGGTATATAACCGATGGGGTGAAAAAGTCTGGGACAGCGATTTCAAAGGCAATCAGTGGGACGGTGTTACCAGAGGACAGTCTGCGATGAATGATGTCTTTGTTTGGATAGTGACTTACAAAGGATGGGATGGGAAGTTCTATACCCAGAAAGGTACTGTGACGGTTATGCCTTAAGCAGCTTGACTTACATTCAGATTACCTGATATCTTTTTTTTTCTCCGATCAGTATTCAAATTTTTATTTAGTTTAGGGTTTAAGTTTTAATTTTTAAAATCTAAATCTATTCAATTTAAGCTTTTTCATACATTTGTGGTCTCAACACATCAGCTTATGAAAAAATCACTACTAATTTTTATGCTTCTTATTGGAAGCACTTTGAAAGCTCAAATGTTATATGAGCTGGATACAGCCACTTCAAATTATACTGAATTTAACGGTGGTACTAATGTGTCAGGTTCAGCCTGGGATTCCAGTCAAATGATTACTTTGCCTTTCGCGTTTAGGTACTTCGACCGGGCATACAATAATATATACATCACATTTTATGGCGTTTATTTCACAGATACAGGTCTGGATATGATGTATTTTGGTTTACACGATTTTATTCCTGAGGATTTAGATATAAGCAAATCACCCATCACCTTTGATGTATTTGGCAATATTGGCAGTAGAATACTTAAAGTTCAGTATAAAAATGTGCATGAGGCCAGTACTTCTTCCTCATTCGAATACGTGTTAAATGTTCAGTTATGGTTTTATGAAGCTGATAACAGAATTGAAATTCACTTTGGACCAAAGACAATTACAGATCCTAAATATACCTCATTTGTTATAGGGCTGGATGATGCCGATGGAGTTTATAGTTATGGGGTAGGGGGTTCTAATAATTCACCTGTACTTGAAGAACAAAACAGTTCATTCGATGGAATTTCGGAATATCCATACGAGGGACAGGTCTATATTTTTAAACCAAAAAATTGGTCACATGTTCAAAATATTGTTTTCACTAAGTATAAGTTTTTTCAGCAATCAGAGGGTTTTACTTTTAATTCCGAAAGCGATGCAAGTATTGAAATCTATGATGTCAATGGCAAATTAGTCACGTCTTTTGACTATAATGCAGAGAGTAACAACGGACAATTTAAGACTGAAATGCACAAGGGACTTTATGTTCTAGTTATTAAAATTGGAAGTGAAATTTTTACAGAAAAATTACTTGTACAATAATAGTTTTTGCGGGTCTTTTTTTATTATACGAAATCGTTTATACATAATTGTAAATCATATTATTGTAATTTTTGATTAGAACAATTCTAAATTGAAAGAATTGTTAATAAATACTTTTTACATTGCACAATATGTCAATATATTTGCGGACTAATTAGTATTGTCATTTTTCAGTCATAAACACATGGTTAAACACCTATCTAAAAGTAATCTGAAAGTAAGAGCATTCGCTTTTGCCCTAACGGCCCTTTTCAATTTGACATTCTTAACCACATCTGCGTTTGCGCAAGATGGTGGTATGTCAGCAGCTGCCCTGGAGGGTGAAAAACTTTTCAAAGCCAATTGTACTTCTTGTCACGATATGCAGAACAAGATGACCGGTCCTGCTTTGAAAGAAGTACACACCAGAAGGTCAGATGAGTGGTTGGTCAAATGGATTAGAAACAACGAGAAATTGAGAGCAAGCGGCGATAAAGACGCTATTGCAATTTTCAATGAGTACAATAAAGTTGTGATGAACAACTTTGAGTCTTTAACTGAAGATCAGGTTAAAAACGTAATTGCTTATTTCAAAGAATGGAAAGCTCCGGCTCCTAAGCCAGGTACAGTTGCAGAAGCAGAACCTAAAGCTAATTTCTACAGCGAGTCTACTTTGTATATCCTGCTTTTCCTTATAGTTATTTTATTGGTGGTGTTGCTTGTTCTTCGCAGAACCAAGAACTCTCTGAAGAATTCTTATAACGAAATGACAGGTACTACTGAAGAAGTTGCTGAAGTAAATCCTAAAGCTGCTGCATTCAGAAAATGGGTGAACCCAACCATCATGAAATTGGGTATTGGTGTTGTTGTATTGCTGGCACTTGCATCTTATGGTTTCTATTTTGGTGTAACTGAAGTAGCTGTGCAACAAGGATATGCTCCTGAACAACCAATTAAATACTCTCACAAATTACACGCTGGTGATTTACAGATAGATTGTAAATACTGTCACTCAACTGCTGAATATTCTAAACAAGCAAGCGTACCTAGTTTAAATACTTGTATGAACTGCCACAAAGGCGTTCAGTTACGTGACAAGTACAATGGTGAAGTATCTCCTGAAATCAAAAAAATATATGCTGCTATGGACTACGATGTTGAGTCAGGTAAATATGGAGAGCATCCAAAACCAATCCGTTGGATAAGAATTCACAATCTGCCTGACCACGCATTCTTTAACCACAGTATGCACGTAAAAGGTGCCGGTTTAACTTGTCAGACTTGTCACGGTCCTATCCAGGAAATGGAAGTGGTTCAACAGTACGCTACCCTGCAAATGGGCTGGTGTATCAATTGCCACAAAGAAAGAAAGATCGATGTGGAGAACAATCCTTACTACGAAAAACTCCATGCTAAAATCAAAGCTGAAAAAGACAACAAGAATTCTGTTTACAGCAAGTACTTTACTAAAGATGGTAAAATCAGCATTTCTCCTGCCGAAAACGGTGCTCTGGAATGCTCTAAATGTCACTATTAATATTACATAAAAGATTATAAAGGCTAATTATAAACAATGGCAAAAAAACAATTATACTGGAAAGGCGAAGAAGAATTATTCAGAACCAAAGAGTTTTTGGCTTCCCAAAAGAATGAATTCAACGAACCATTGCCTTTAGATGAAGTTTTCAGTGAAAATAACATGGGCCTTAGCGCCAATAGAAGAGATTTCCTGAAATTCTTCGGTTTCAGCGTCGCTGCAGTTTCTCTTGCGGCCTGTAACACAGCACCTGTCAGAAATGTAGTGCCTTATCTCGTAAAACCGGATGAGATTACACCTGGTAATGCCAATTATTACAACTCAACTTGTGGTGCCTGCTCTACAGCTTGCGGTATCACTATAAAAACCCGTGAAGGTCGTCCTATTAAAGTAGATGGTAATGCCAATTCTCCTGTTTCAGGTGGTGGTCTTTGCTCTACCGGTCAGGCTTCTATCCTGGGTCTATACGACACCGAACGCCTCGATGGCCCGGTGAAAGTTGAAGGTGGTTCTATGGCTAAAGTTGAATGGGCCGACCTGGATGCTGATGTAGTGAACCGTCTGAATGCTGTTCAAACTGGTGGTGGTAAAATTGCTATCGTTACCGGTACAATTCACAGTCCTTCCAGTTTAGCAGTTATCAATGACTTTAAAACTAAATACACCAACGCCAATCACATCACTTATGATGCTGTTAGCTACAGTGGTATCTTAACCGCTAACCGCGATTCTTTCGGTAAACAAGTCATCCCTTCCTATAACTTCGATAAAGCTAATGTGGTAGTAAGCTTCGGGGCCGATTTCCTGGGTACCTGGATTTCTCCTGTTGAGTTTACCAAAGCCTGGTCTAACAGAAGAAAAGTGGATGGTATATCTAAAGAAGGTAAAGTGCTTAAAACCGTTATCTTCGAAAGTAACTTATCTCTGACCGGTACCAATGCCGATTACAGATTCCCAATGAAATCTTCTCAGGAAGCTGTGTACATGACTTCATTGTACAATGCTATTGCTAAAATGGCCGGCCAGCCTGAAATACAAATCGCTCTTTCAGGCGAACTTGCTGGTGGTGCTATTCAGCAAACTGCCCAAATGCTCTGGAAAGAGAAAGGTGCCTCTATGGTGATTTCAGGTTCTAATAATCCTAAAATCCAAATGGTAGTGAATGGTATCAACATGATGCTGGGTAACTATGGCACAACCATCGATCTGGATAATAACTCTAACCAGTTCAAAGGTATCGACTCTGATATGGCTGCCTTCGCCAATGATTTGAAATCTGGCGCTTATCAGGCTGTCATCTTCTGGAATGCAAATCCTGTATACTCTCACCCTGAATCTGCAACTATCGCAGAAGGGTTGAAGAAAGCTAAACTGTCTGTTTCTTTCGCTGGTATAGCTGATGAAACTGCAGTGCTTTGTAACTATATCGCTCCAGATAATCACTACCTCGAGTCTTGGAATGATGCTGAACCTAAAGCAGGTGTTTACCAGTTGAGTCAGCCTACCATTTCTCCGGTATTCAAAACCCGTCAGGCTCAGGAGTCTATTCTAACCTGGTTGGGTCAGGCATTCAAAACTTCAGATCCTTTCGCAAATAAAGGTATCTACAATCAAAAACTTTCTGCATCTGTTTACTATCTCTATATCAAGTCTAAATGGGCTGCTATGGGTATAGCTTCTGATGATGCATTTAATAAGTGTCTGCACGATGGTGTTTACACAGTTGCAGCTAAACCTACCATGGTACCTGCTATGGCAGTTGCGCTTAACTCAATCGTCAGCGACCTTACTGCCTCTGTTGGTAAAAAAGACGAAATCGACCTGGTATTATACCAAAACGTTTCAGTTAAAGATGGTAGTCTCAGCAACAACCCTTGGATTCAGGAAACTCCGGATCCTATGAGTAAAGTAACCTGGGATAACTACGTATCATTACCTAAAGCACTTGCAGAAAAAGAAGGTATTAAAAATGGCGATCTGGTTAATGTAACTTACAATAAAGTGTCATTAAAAGGAATGCCTGTATTTGTTCAACCTGGTCAATCTAATGGTACCATCGGTATTGCAGTTGGTTACGGTAGAAAAGGTAAAGTAGGAGAGAAGGGTGAAATTGAATCAATTGGTAAAAATGCATATCCATTTATGCAGTACCAGTCTGGTTCTTACGTCAATGTTGTCAATGGTGTAAAAATCACCAAAATTGATGGTTCTTATGAACTGGCTCAGACACAAACTCACCATTCTATCGAGGGCAGAGATATCGTAAGAGAAACTACTTTGGGTGAAATTAAAGATAACCCAAAAGCAGGTAATGATAAAAAAGCACCGCATTTATATACACTTTGGGAAACTAAAGAGTACAAAAAAGAAGGCGCTCCTAATCACCACTGGGCAATGGCTATCGACCTGAACTCATGTACAGGTTGCAGTGCCTGCGTAGTGAGTTGCAGCATCGAAAACAACGTTCCGGTTGTTGGACGTGCCGAAGTAAGAAGAAGAAGAGAGATGCACTGGATGCGTATCGACCGCTACTTCACTTTCGAAAACCGCAACAGAGTGGATTATAAAAATGAACTTTTCTTATCACGTGATTTTGAAGATATGAACGTGACCAAAGAAAAAGGATTGGAAGCATTGGATAAACTGGAAGCAGAAGGCAAAGACAAATCTTATGTATACTGGGAAAATGTAAAAGTTGTTCACCAGCCAATGATGTGTCAGCACTGCGGTCAGGCTCCATGCGAAACAGTTTGTCCTGTACTCGCAACTACCCACTCTACTGAAGGTTTGAACCAAATGACTTACAACCGTTGTATCGGTACCAAATATTGCGCAAATAACTGCCCTTATAAAGTAAGACGTTTCAACTGGTTCAGATACAATGATAACGATCGTTTCGACTTCCATTTCAACAACGACTTAGGTAAAATGGTCATCAATCCTGATGTTACTGTAAGAACCAGAGGGGTTATGGAGAAATGCAGTATGTGCGTTCAAAGCATTCAGGCAGGTAAAACCAAAGCAAAACGCGAAAAGCGCAAGCTGAACGATGGTGAAGTTAAAACTGCCTGTCAGCGTGCTTGTCCTGCCGGTGCAATCGTATTCGGTGACGTAAACGACCCTAACAGCGAAGTACACAAACTCTTCAAGAACGAACGTTCATACAGAGTTCTGGAAGAATTGAACACTCAAACAGCCGTGAAATACATGGTTAAAGTGAGAGACATTGAAAAAGTAAAAGCATAATTACCTAAAAAATAACAATCAAAAGATGATTCACGATTCAGTCATTAGACCGCAGCTAGTAACCGGTGATAAGACCCTCCACGATGTTACCACCGAAATATGTCGCCCGATTGAGAACAAACCTACTACCTCATGGACAGTTGGTTTCATTCTCTCAGTAATATTCCTGGGCTTACTGTTATTATCTCTTGGAGTTACTTTGGCCTATGGTATCGGTACCTGGGGTCTTAATAAATCGGTTCAGTGGGGTTGGGATATCACCAACTTCGTGTTCTGGGTTGGTATCGGTCACGCCGGTACGCTTATCTCAGCGATTTTGTTGCTTTTCAGACAAAAATGGAGAATGTCCATTAACCGTTCTGCTGAAGCGATGACAATCTTTGCGGTAATGTGCGCTGCTATTTTCCCGCTCTTCCACATGGGTCGTATCTGGGTAGGAGGATACTGGGTATTCCCTTTGCCAAATGCATTCGGCTCTCTATGGGTAAATTTCCACTCTCCTTTGCTTTGGGACGTATTCGCAATCTCAACTTATTTCTCTGTATCATTAGTGTTCTGGTATTTGGGTCTGATTCCGGATATCGCTACAGTAAGAGACAGAGCTAAAACTGCCGGAAGAAAATTCTGGTATAATTTCTTCTCTATGGGCTGGACCGGTTCTGTCAGAACCTGGAACAGATATGAAGTTGTATCACTGGTACTTGCTGGTATTTCTACTCCGCTTGTATTGTCTGTACACACCATTGTATCCATGGACTTTGCAACTTCGGTTGTACCGGGTTGGCACACCACCATCTTCCCTCCATACTTCGTTGCAGGTGCAATCTTCTCAGGTTTCGGTATGGTATTAACCCTACTGGTTATTGCACGTAAAGTAATGAACTATCAGGATTTCATCACCATTGGTCACCTTGAAGCTATGTGTAAAGTAGTTATGCTGACTGGTACTATGGTTGGTTTGGCCTACATTACCGAGTTCTTCGTAGCAGCTTACTCTGGTGTTGAATACGAACAATATGCGTTCATCAACAGAGCAACCGGACCATACTGGTGGGCATACTGGAGTATGATGACCTGTAACCTAATTGCACCACAGGTGTTCTGGTTCAAATGGGCACGTACTACACCTTGGTTCATCTTCATGCTCTCTATCGTTGTAAACGTAGGGATGTGGTTTGAGCGTTTCGTAATCATCGTGACTTCCCTGCACAGAGAATATTTGCCAGCAGGTTGGGTTATGTACTCTCCAACTTTAACCGAAATTGGAATCTTCCTTGGAACATTTGGTCTCTTCTTTACCTGCTTCTTCTTGTTTAGCAAGTTCCTGCCGGTAATCAATATGGCTGAAGTAAAAGGTATTTTGAAAAACAGAGAATAATCATTTTAACAGACAGATAAATGATAGACAAAAAATTATATCTTGATAATAACAAAACTGTAATGTTCGGCATCTTCGAAGATCCGGATAAGTTTCTGCACACAGTGGCTCAAGTCAATCAAAATGGCGCCAATATCCTCGATTGCTATACGCCTTTTCCAATTCACGGAATAGAGAAAGCAATGGGCTTAAAGCGTTCGCTGTTGCCTGTTGGTGCTTTCATGAGCGGATGCTTAGGTTTTATTACAGCCGCCACCATACAATTGTATATGATGCACTTCGACTGGCCAATGGTGATTGGTAACAAACCAACTATCGGTGTCAGTTATGTGCCTGTATTGTTCGAAATGAGCGTACTTTTCACTGCATTTGGTATGGCTTTCATGTTCTTCGTAAGAAGTAAGATGATCCACGGAAAATTACCACAAGAGAGAATTGATTTCAGACAAACCGACGACAGAATGGTTGTTGCCATCGCTACCGACGGTCCATCTGTAAATAAAAGTGAACTGAGCAACATGCTTTTCAATGGTGGAGCTGTTGAAGTGAAAGAAAGAACCAATCACGGTTACGAAGATTTCACAGATGTCGATATCACCAAAGGTTCAAACATCAATGCAAGTGCCAATCACTAATTTAAGGAGCAAGTATCACATGAAGAATTCTATATTAATCATCGGAGCCCTGACTGTTGCAACACTATCATCATGCTGGTGGAAAGCAGGAGGCAATGATCCCGGTATCGAGTATGCACCAGATATGTACTACTCCAAAGGTTATGAGCCAATGACACAATTCTCTGACTCTAGCAAATACCGCTATAACCCTTATTTCATGTCAATGAGAGAGCCTGTTGAAGGTACAGTGGCTATCGGTCAGTTAGACTATCAGTACCCTTACGATAATACACCTGAAGGTTACGATGCCTCAGCCGGATTGAGTATGAATATCACCCTCGATGAAAATGATCAGAAAGAAGGTGAAAGATTATTCGGTATCTATTGCTCTCCTTGCCACGGTGCTAACGGTGGTAATGATGGCGCAGTATCTAAAAAACAAGCAGTGCTTAAGCCAGCCTGGCCTAATTACCAAGATGCCTATATCAAAAACCTTCCTATCGGTAAAGTTTACCACGTAATTACTTACGGTAAAAACAACATGGGAAGCTATGCTTATGCTCTTACCCCTAAACAAAGATGGAGTGTTGCCAGTTACGTTAAGCGCCTCAGTATGATGGATGCCAACGGTAATTTGCCTCCAATTCAAGCTATCAACGGTATTCAGGCTGCTCCTGTTTCTGTTGATACAACAGCAGCAGTAGTAAAAATCGAAGAAACAACAAAAAACGATAAGTAAAATGAGCCACGGACACGAAATTCATATTCATCAGGAAAATTATAAGTTCACCGGTAAAGCCAAAACTTTAAGTCTGGCGTTATTGGTTATCGGTATTGTACTTACTGTTGTTGGTATATTTACTCTTCCTAAAGACACATCTCACCACAATGAAGCATCTGTTGCTGAAAGTGCTGCTCACGAAGCTCACGAGGCAAAGCCTGCTGAACACCACGAATACAATATTCACGGTGTAGATATCGCTCACAGTGACGAATCTGTTTATCCTATTACAGCTGAACACCCAAAACCTGCTTCAACCAGAATTTTTGTTGCTCTGCTGATTAACGGGTATTTCCTTTTGTTATTGGCGATTTGTGGTTTGTTCTTCTTCGCTTTGCAATACATTGCCAATGCCGGTTGGAGCGCTGCAATTCTGCGTATTCCTCAGGCTATTTCTACCATTTTACCACTGGGTGCCGCTATCGTTTTACTGGTATTCATTCTCGATGGTCAGAATATCTACCACTGGTTGCATTACGAACACCAGCATCTTAAACCAACTGATCCGGGTTATGATGCTATCCTCGATAACAAATCATGGTTCCTGAACTCTAAAATGGCCTATATCTTCCTAATCGGTATTCCGGTAGTTTGGTTCCTGTTTGGTAAAAAACTGAGAGGCCTTTCTTATAAAGAAGATCAAGAGGGTGGTTTGACTTTCTTCAATAAGTCTATCCGCTATGGTGCCGCTTTCACTTTCTTCTTCGCATTCTCTTTGTCTATCCTTAGCTGGGTAGTAACTATGAGCGTTGATGCACACTGGTACAGTACCATCTTCTCAATATACAACTTTGCTACAGGTTGGGTAAGCTTACTCTCAATAATGGCTTTAATCGTTCTTTATCTGAGAAAAAATGGCTACCTCAATATCGTTACTGATGAGCACGTTCATGACTTGGGTAAATTCATGTTCGCTTTCTCTATCTTCTGGACTTACCTGTGGTTGTCTCAATACCTGTTGATCTGGTATGCCAACATTCCTGAAGAAAGTATCTACTACTACAAACGTTTGGAAATGCCATTCAAAGTTAATTTCTTTGTTAACCTGATCCTTAACTTCCTGGTTCCATTCTTAGTATTGATGACCAGAAATAACAAGCGTAATCCAAAAATTGTCACCTTCGTTGCAATTTGTATCCTTGTAGGTCACTGGAACGATATTTACTTAATGTTTGTACCAGGTTCACTTGACAAACAAGCTGCTATTGGTCCGCTGGAAATTGGTATGACACTTACTTTTGCAGGTATATTCATCTATTGGGTATTAACTGCCTTGAGTAAACGTGGTCTGATTCCGGTTAACCACCCTTATATTCAAGAAAGTGCACACCACGACGTTGGTGTATAAGCTTCACTAATATTTATTGTAAAAAGCAAACTCGGAACAGAGTTTGCTTTTTTTGTTTCAAGAGTTTAAATTTGTAATACTGAAACGCTTCGTTTCCATATTAATTCTGTCCATAATGCTATTGAATAGTTGGGAGTTCGATCAATTGGTCAAAATACCCGCTCTTATACAGCATTATACTGAACATCTCTCTCAGGATGAGTCGATATCATTTGTGGGATTTCTTAAAATGCACTATCAGTCTGAAAATGCAGGTCATGATTCAAATGACAAGCACAACCACTTGCCTTTTAAATCTCACGAATGTCAAAACATGAATCAAATTCTGGTTTTGGAAATCTTTCAGCCTGCTTTGAAACAAATAACACCTGTACAGCTCATCAACAATCAGGCATTTTACCAAAACTCTTATGTTTCTGAAAATGTTGGTTCTATCTGGCAGCCTCCTCAAATAGCTTAGTATTTGTTGGAATGTCTGCTCTCCCTTCAGACTATAAAAGGGACAATTTATTATTTACTTATTTTAAAAATGAATCAACAACCCAAACTGTTGATGCTCGAAAATTTAGTTTTATTGGGCACAACATTGGGACTTGGACTTTTAGTCTGTAGTCTCATAAAGAAAAAAGCAAATTGTACAAAGTGGGCTTCTGTCCTTCTGCTATTGACAGCTGTAGCCTTATACCCATTTCTAAAGAATTCCCATTCAGTATATTCTTCTTATATAAATTATCAGCTTCCGCGTATATTACTCGTTGCGGGATCTATTTTTTCAATTCTAACCCTGATTAATTGGCAGAAAGTAAAACACTTGACTTTTATGCTCTCAATTTTAAGCATTTTGTCAGTATTAACTGCATTTAATTTAATCGGTTTTGTGAGTGAGAGAATCAGTTTAGATGAAATGACATTTAAGAGATATGCCCATCACCTGTCTGATAAAAGTTAAGACACTATGCTAAATACAATCATTAGATTTTCTATTAAAAATAAATTGATCATTGGTCTGTTTACTCTAGCCTTAATCATTTATGGAGCATTTCAGGTTAGTAAATTGCCAATTGATGCAGTTCCCGATATCACCAACAATCAGGTTCAGATCATCAGCGTTGCGCCATCTTTAGGAGCAACAGATATTGAAAGACTTGTTACGTTTCCAATTGAACAGGCTAATAGTAATATTCCGGGTATAGTCGAAATAAGAAGCTTCTCAAGATTTGGACTGTCATTGGTTACAGTCGTTTTTGATGATGATATTGATATTTATTGGGCCCGACAACAGGTTAGTGAGCGTTTGTTAAAGGTGCAGGCCGAAATACCTCCTGGTATTGTTGTCCCTGAATTAGGACCAGTAACTACCGGTCTTGGAGAAATATACCAATATGTTGTTCGACCTAAAGTGGGTTACGAACACAGATACAGCATCACCGACTTAAGAACCATACAAGACTGGATAGTAAGAAGACAACTCTTAGGTGTGAAGGGGGTAGCAGATGTCAGCAGTTTTGGAGGTAAACTCAAGCAGTACGAAATAGCCATCAAAACAGAAAAACTGCGTGAGCTGAATGTAACCGTAAATGAATTATTTGATGCTGTTAATGCTAATAACTCAAACACAGGAGGTGCTTACATTGAAAAAGGTCCTTCAGTTTTATATATCAGAAGTGAAGGTTTGGTGACAAGTATAGAAGACATAGCTTCTATTAAAGTTAAAGTGTTGGATAATGGTGTGCCAATTCTTGTTAGAGATATTGCTGAAGTTAAATTGGGCTCAGCTGTTAGATATGGTGCCCTGACATACAACGACCAGGGGGAAGTGTCTGGTGCCGTTGTAATGATGCTTAAAGGAGGCAATAGCAATGAGGTAATCAAAGAAGTTAAGAAAAGGGTTGAAGACATACAGAAAACCCTGCCTGAAGGTGTGATAATTGAGCCATTTCTTGATAGAACTAAAATGGTAAACAATGCTATTGGTACAGTTGAAAAGAATTTACTGGAAGGGGCTTTAATTGTCATTTTTATACTTGTGTTGTTTTTGGGTAATTTCAGAGCAGGATTAATTGTGGCATCTGTTATTCCACTTTCAATGCTGTTTGCCATCATTATGATGAATCTGTTTGGGGTAAGTGGTAATCTGATGAGTTTGGGTGCTCTCGACTTCGGACTCATTGTCGATGGTGCTGTTATTATAGTGGAAGCTGTTATGCACGCACTCGGGTCTAATAAACACTATCAGGGAATATTAAAGTTAAACAGAAATCAAATGGATGAAGAAGTTATTAAATCTTCATCACGGATGATGAACAGTGCTGTGTTCGGCCAGATCATCATATTGATTGTTTATTTGCCGATATTTTCTTTACAGGGCATTGAAGGTAAAATGTTCAAGCCTATGGCTCAAACTGTTGCTTTTGCCTTGGCTGGGGCATTTATTCTATCATTAACTTATATACCTATGATGAGTGCTGCTTTTCTAAGTAGGAACACGACTCATAAGCGCAATATTTCAGATAGAATGATGGGAAAAATTGAATCCGGGTTTACAAAACTGCTCAACCTTGTTCTCAGACATCAACTGAAAGCAATTGTTATCACTGTAGTTTTATTGCTTGGTTCGGTAATTACATTAACGCAGTTAGGTGGAGAATTTATTCCTGCACTTGAAGAAGGGGACTTTGCTTTAGAAACACGCGTGTTACCCGGTAGTAACCTTAATGTGAGTATTAAAGCAGCCAAAGACGCATCAGCTATTCTGATGAATAAATTCCCAGAGGTGGAAAAAGTAGTTTCAAAAATTGGCAGTGGTGAAGTACCAACTGATCCGATGCCAATTGATGCCCAGGATTTAATGATCATTTTAAAGGATAAAAGCCAATGGACCAGTGCCAAAACGTTTGATGAACTGGCAGAGAAAATGGGAGAGGAGTTAAGTGCAATTCCCGGTGTGAGCTTTGGATTTCAATATCCTGTGCAAATGCGTTTTAATGAACTGATGACAGGTGCTAAACAAGATGTTGTCTGTAAAATTTTTGGAGAAAATCTGGATACACTTTCAAAGTATGCCGAAGTTTTAGGAAAAATAGCTCATACTGTCGAGGGAGCAGAGGGCGTATACGTAGAGCCAGTAGCTGGCATTTCTCAAATCATAATAGAGTACAACAGGCAAGCTCTGGCTCAATACAATTTGGATATTGAAACAGTCAACAAAGTTGTCAATACCGCTTTTGCAGGTCAAAGTGCGGGTAGAGTATATGAAGGTGAAAAGCGCTTTGATTTAGTGGTTAGATTAAATGAACAAGAAAGGGAAAATCTGGATGATGTTCAAAATTTATTAGTACCTGTTAGTAGCGAATTGGCAGTGCCTTTGTATCTCCTGGCAAATGTGGAAGAAAAAATAGGCCCCAACCAAATTCAAAGGGAAGATGCTAAACGTCGTATTATCGTTGGTTTTAATGTGAGAGGTCGTGATATGGAATCTATTGTTCAGGAATTACAAACAAAAATCGAGAAACAAGTTAAATTCCCTCCGGGTTACTTTGTCAAATATGGTGGTGCATTCGAAAATCTGAATGCTGCCAAAAAAAGATTATCAATTGCTGTCCCGGTTGCTCTGGTCCTTATTTTCCTTATGCTGTATTTTGCTTTTGGTTCACTCAGGATGGGACTGTTGATCTTTACAGCCATTCCATTATCCGCAATAGGTGGAATTTTTGCACTGGCCTTAAGAGGCTTGCCATTCAGTATTAGTGCTGGTGTTGGATTTATTGCTTTGTTTGGTGTGGCTGTTCTCAATGGAATAGTTCTGATTGCAGAATTCAACAGATTGAATCTTGAAATAGATGATGTCAATGAAGTTGTCAAGAAAGGAACATTAACCAGATTGAGACCTGTACTAATGACTGCTTTGGTTGCTTCGCTTGGATTTTTGCCTATGGCCCTGAGTCATGGTGCAGGTGCCGAAGTTCAGAGACCTCTTGCTACAGTAGTTATTGGTGGTTTGCTCATTGCAACGTTCCTGACTTTATTCTTGTTGCCTATTTTATATCTTAGATTTAAAAAACAACCCATAAAACTGCCAGTTAATATGAAGACCTTAGTACTATTACTTTTCTGTTTCTCCGGATATAATGCCAGTGCTCAGTCAGGTATTGCTCTACAGCCTGCAATTGATTCAGCTCTTGTAAATAATCTCACATTGCGCAATGAAGATTTAAGACTGGAATTTTCGAGGCTAATAGCCAATACGGCATTCAATCCGACTAAAACTGATTTGATAGTGGAAGCAGGCCAAATCAACAGTTTTTATACCGATAACAGATTTGGCGTTTCTCAGTCTTTTAATTTCCCGACAGTGTATATTCGGAACAAAGCTTATTTTAATGAATTGATTAATACAGCTGATTTTAAAAATGCTGCTACAAATCTTGAATTAAGAAAACAAGTCAGAAAAATTTTCTATTACCTCTTATATTTGGATGAAAAGGAAAAACTTCTAAAACAATCGGATTCATTATTTCTGGAAATTCAAACGAGAACAAGTTTAAAGTTCCAGCTTGGTGCAACGGATATATTAGAAAAAGCCAATGTAGAGAATCAAAGATCCGGAATAAGTATTCAACTGACTCAATTGGAAACAGACAGAAGAATATATCAGTTTAGATTGCAACTTTTGCTCAATACTGTTAAAGTATATGTTCCGGTATCTGATCAACTGAAATATAATTGGAAACAAATGGATTCAGGTTTATTAAGTTCTCATCCGCTGATAAGTCAGTTATGGTATGAATATAAAGCAGCACAGGCTAAATCCAGCCTCGAAAAATCTAATCTCCTTCCCGATATTACGTTTGGATATTCAAATATGAGCATGCGTGGCGTAGGTGCTGATAATGTTATGTATTCGGGTAATACCAGATTTCAATCCATTCAGGTTGGTATAAGTGTACCGCTTTTTAATTTGCAAACGCAGAACAAGAAAATTGCTCTTTCACAACTTGAAACTGAAATGGCAAAAAATGCCTATCAGCAAAAAATGAATGAAATGAAATCGCAGTGGTCCGAAAGTTTCAATACACTATTTCAATTAAATAATGCACTGGCCTTATTTGAAAATTCCATGTTACCCAATGCTGAATTAATAAAGACAACAGCTAATGAAAAATTATTCAAAGGAGAGATTGATTATCTTGAATGGACTATGTTAATCGCCCAGTATTTAAATACCAAAAACCAATATTTAGACAATATCAACCAATACAACGCCACCATCATAGATTTACAGTTTATGAGTGGAAATTAATTTATATTATGAAACAAATTAAAAAAGTTATATATATCCTTTTGCTTTCAGGAACTTTGTTTTCCTGTGGCAATAAATCGAATGAAAATAAAGCAGTCGAAGAGTTAAATATCGACATTGTAACATTAACTCAGGCTCAATTCGATAATGCAAAAATTAAATCAGATACTATTCAATTAAAAACCTTAGCTCATGTCATAAAAGTGAGTGGTAAAATTGATGTACCTCCGCAAAATATGGTGTCTATATCAGCACCATTAGGAGGATTTTTAAAAAACACGCAATTGTTGCCTGGTATGCATATTAATAAAGGTGAGGTGATTGCAATTATGGAAGACCAGCAATATATCCAATTGCAACACGATTATCTCACCAGTGGATATGAACTCGATTATCTGGAAAAGGAATATCAACGTCAAAAACAATTAAATGACACAAAAGCAGTAAGCGATAAATCTTTTGAACAGGCACAGTCAGCGTATAAAATGAAACGCACCGACCATCTGGCTATGGGTGAAAAATTAAAATTAATAGGGATTAATCCTGGCAACTTGAATGAAAGTAATATCAGTTCCACAATAAAAATCTATTCACCAATATCTGGTTATGTTTCTCAGGTAAAAGTGAACATTGGAAAATATATTCAGGCATCTGAAGTCCTGTTCGATTTGGTTAACCCTGAAGACATACATCTTAATATGACCGTCTTTGAAAAAGATCTCCCATATATAGCAATTGGACAAAAAGTGAAAGCTTATAACAATTCCAATCCTTCAGTCATTTATCCATGCGAAATCATTCTTATTGGTCAGGATGTATCGACCGACCGACATGTGGAAGTGCACTGCCATTTTGAGAAATACAACAAAAGCTTGATTCCGGGTATGTATATGAATGCCGAAATTGAAACTCAATCTACGCAGGTTTTTGTTTTACCATCATCGTCTATAGTCAGTTTCCAGGGCGATAAATACATTTTCATTAAAGAAGGTAATTTGAATTACAGAATGATTAAAGTGGAAACAGGTTTGGAAGAAGGACTAAATGTTGAAATAAAGGATGCAGATCAATTGATAGGAAAGCAAATCGTTGTTTCGGGGGTGTATGAATTATTGATGATGTTGAAAAATGTAGAGGAAGAAGAGTAAATTGCAAAATTATAGTGCAATCCAGAAAACATATTATAAAGGTTCAAAGGCTCCTGGTTATAGTAGCAATTACATTGTTTATAGTCAAGGTGATTGCCTGGTATCTGACTGCATCTGTTGCAATATTAACGGATGCTCTGGAGAGTACGGTGAATGTTATAGCAGGGCTTATTGGACTATACAGTGTCATATTATCCTCCAAACCCAAAGACAGAGAACACCCTTATGGACATGGTAAAGTAGAATTTTTATCCTCGGCTTTGGAAGGGGTTTTGATCAGTGTCGCCGGACTTATTATATTATATGAATCGCTAGATAATCTGATTCATCCGCATGAATTGAAACAACTGGATGCAGGTATGTGGCTGATTGGTGCAACAGCACTTATCAACTATGCTTTTGGTATATATTGTGTCCGGCATGGGAAAAAGTCGGGGTCACCGGTTTTAATAGCCAGCGGTGAGCATTTAAAATCTGATACCTATTCGACATTGGGAATATTAGTTGGAGTTGGATTGATCATCTTAACAGGACAAAACTGGATTGACAGTGCCGCTGCTATGATTTTTGCGCTGGTGATTTTATTCACAGGATATAAAATTGTCAGACGCTCTATTTCCGGTATTATGGATGAAACAGATACCGAAATTGTGAATGAAATCATAAAAGTGCTGAATAAAAACAGACAATCTGAATGGATTGACGTGCATAATATGCGTGTAATCAACTATTCGGGATTTTATCATATAGACTGTCATTTAACAGTGCCATTTTATAAGAATGTGCATCAGGCGCATGAGATAATGGACAGCCTGACCAATATGTTTAGTGAGCATTTCGACAATAGAGTTGAGTTTTTTGTGCATGTAGACGGATGTCTGAAAAGCCAGTGTACGCTTTGTTCTGTGCCGGATTGTCCTTCCAGAAATTCAGAATTTATTTCAAAAGTGGAATGGAACCATGACAACATTCTGGCCAATTCAAAACACCAGCTGAATGGCGGATAGGAATATTTAGTGGAAATCTATATGTATAAAATTGAATGAGAATTGAGAACAAAAAACGTAATTGCGTGAGATTAGCTATTAGCTGATTCACACAAAATAAACGCGACTATTGAGATGTTTTTAATTAATCAGGTTTCAAAACTGAGCAAGGTTTCTATACCCGCTATCAGACAATACGAAAAACTGGGTTTAATCAAAGGAACCAAAACTGAAGGTGTTCGTAAAACAGAGTACATTTATTACGATCAGGAAACAATAGACCGACTCGAACTTATCGAAGAATGCAGGTCTGTTGGCATGACAATTACTGAAATAACTTCCCTTATCAGAGTTTGGTATGGACAAAGAATTTCCAATACCAAAAGAATTCAAATATTAAAAAAGCAGTTGCTTATTTTGGAAGACAAGGAATCTAAAATTAAAGATGTCAGAAACCGTGTCAATATTCTGCTAAGTGAAATGGAAAAGTTTGTTTGATGACTTGCTTTTATGCAGGCTTTCCATGTTTTTCGATATACTTTTCCAATCTGTATATCATGATACAAGCTACTATCATGGATAATGCAACAACATATCCCAGAATTTCATAATGCTCAATAAATCCACTGGATTGCTGAACGACTATCATGCCGGCAATAGCTGATGAAATACCCCCGGATAATTGCTGTAAGGATGCATTGACACTCATAAATGATCCTCTGTTTTGTGGCTCCGGAACAATGGATATCAATGCTGAAGAAGAAACAATTCGACTGCTGATGCCTACAAATAGCAACACATTCAATGCAACACAGGTCCAGAATGGAGTTATTCCAAGTTGTGTATAATACAACAATACCAATATACTTAGAATTGTACCTGATAGAAATACTTTAAAACGTCCTATCTTATCACTTAATCGACCCACCAATGGACCGGTGATGATGCTGAACAAACCGGTTATTTCATAAAACAGAGGCAGGTCTTTAACGTCTATACCTAAATTATTTGTGCTGAAAGCTGAACCAAAAGGCATCATCATGTATCCACCCGTTACTAACAATACAGTTGCAGCAAAAGCTTTTAAATGCCTTGGGTTTTTTAATGTGTTTAACAAATGTGTAAATGCTCTCTGTTCTGTTCTAATGGCAAGGTGCTCATTGATGGGTTTCATAAAGAAAAATATCACCAGACCTAAAGGGATACCAAACAGAACAATCATCCAGAATGAGGAATGCCAGCCAAAGCGCTGGGCTAACTCTAGTCCAATTGGAATACCTAAAATCTGACTGGCAGCAAATGCCATTTGAACAAAACCCATGACACGTCCTCTTTGTTCAACTTTAAAAATATCTGTTATAATGGCAAATCCGATGGATCCAATTACACCTCCAAAAATCCCGGTAATGATTCGAGCAACCAGCAACATTTCATAGGAGGTAGACAGAGCACACATTGCAGTACCTAAAATGAAACCTATATAAAAGAACAACAGATACTTTTTCCTGTCGAATTTATCCGCAAAACCTGCAGATAATATGCCGGATGCAAATGCACTGATGGCATAAGCTGATACAACCAAACCAAATTGTGAGGTAGTAATATTTAAATCTTTTAATAAGAAAGCGCCTAATGGGGATAATACCATGAAGTCGAGTATTACACTAAACTGTAAAATGGCAAGAGTGGTTATGAGGAATATCTCATATCGAGTAAATTTATTTTTAATCATTAATTAATCTTCTAAAGTTGCGCAATAAAATCCTGCCTCCGATAATCTTTGAATAATAGTATCCGTACAATCATTTTCAGATTCTATGCGCAAAATATTGTCGATATCCCAATGGTCGAAATTCCATTTTTGAATATCGATATGAGCGTTGAGCAATTCGCTTGCTTTCTCTATAGATGTATTGTCCTTTATATTGGTTTTGAATACTAGGATCATGCCTTGGGTGGTGTGAGTGCTTTTATAACTGTTTTAAATGCCGTATTAAACGTTTTTTTATCCAGAGAGAACGGCCGGCTCCCTATACTTTTACCATCTAAATGAAATTTGATAAGATTGTAAAGTGGAGCGTATGCTACAGACCAATAAACTTCCAATGGCAATTTTACCAATTCATTTTTCTTAATCGAATTCTTTACAAATAATCCCATTATCTCAGAAAACTCCTGTTTCACTTTCATTTGAACTTTATGGCCGATAGGGGAGTGTTTTACCTGTTCCATAAACCTTGCTGTTACCGGATTATTCATCCAGAATTGTAGGCGATTTTCCCATTGCTTCCTCAATCCTTTTTCAAATGGCATATCGGGATTAAAGCCTTTAAGTGTAGCCTGTGTCATTTTCTCGACTTCCTCAATAGAAATCCGTTCTATCAGATCCTCTCTGTCTTTAAAGTAGATATAAATGGTAGCTGGAGAAACACCGGCAGCCCGGGCAAGCTTCTGCATGCTCAGGCCGTCAAATCCTTTCTCTACAATAATCTTTATTGCTTTATCCCGGATGATTCGCTCTTTGTTTTCGTCTCTTACCCGCATCGGGGCGCAAATTTAAATGAATGTTCGTTCATTTATAAATTATTCGACGAAAATTTAAGGGGTGTTTTACTCAATCATAGGGGTATTTGCGTCAGAAGCCCATGCTATCATCGGCGCTTGGTCCATACGATGCCGGTACCGACAGTCCCATTAAGCGAAAATTAACACCTAACTGGGCTCTGTGATGTGAAGTCTGACTATAAGAATGACGTATGTTTTTCCATTTGCTGCTGCTGTCTATAATGTGGT
This sequence comes from Bacteroidota bacterium, assembly GCA_963169345.1. Taxonomy (GTDB): domain Bacteria; phylum Bacteroidota; class Bacteroidia; order NS11-12g; family UBA955; genus JABMMZ01. The sequence continues at coordinate 48,671 of CAUJCT010000027.1, read as the reverse complement.
CGCCCATGCGCATGGTCCATGTATCATCAAATACGGATAAAGGTAATTGCTCAAGCGCCTTAACCGATTTTTCGAGATTTTCACTGTGTATTCTCAATAAATCCTCAGTGCTTTCAACTGGGGTTGGGGTGTAACCTTTGGCAAAATCAATGCCTTCAGTTTCGATGACCAGAGCAATCCAACCCGGTAACTCAGCAATATGAGTGCTAAGTGCTTTAAGGTCCATACTTTTTTCGTGTGGTTTCCAGGAAAATTTATCCGGAGTTACCTGTGCAAGAAATTTTTGAGTGACTAAAGCTTCCTGCTTCAGTTCGTCGATGAGGTTTTTAATTATATCCATGATACAAACAAACAACAGGCGTATGACAACCCTATGTCAGTAGTCATTTAATTTTTCTATAAAACGACTGGCCATGGTTTTAACCATCTTTTTTAGAGAGTCTGGTCTTATTATCTCAACTTCAGGTCCCATCATCATAATCCATTTTGCCATGCCTTCAAGACCCGGACTCAGGAATGTGATTTCAACTTTGTCTTTGTTCTTTTTTTGAGAGACGTAACCCATAAACAGTTTTTGGTCACCCAGCAATTTGTAATTTTCTGAATCGAGACTGAGAATCACTTCGGTTAAATCCCGTTCTTCAGCTGTCTTACGGATAAATTGGTCGAGCTTGGGATGTATGGTTTTAAATGTATCCGGACAAATTTTATGTTCTGTTACCCTGTCTATTCTGAAATTTCTGTAATCCTTTCTCAACTGACACCAGGCAACCAAATGCCATCTGCCAGCCTGAAACCATAAACCTATTGGTTCGAGACGACGAATATTGGTTTCTAAACTGTGGTTGCTGTAATAGGTGATTTCGATGATGTGTTTGCTTTCAATAGCTGAAGTGATATCTTTCAAAATGGTACTATCTCTCCACTCATCCTTTCTGTATGGATTTGGCAACACGGCAATTTTGTCATCCAGAGATTCAATAGCGGCTTTTTCGGAATTGCCAAGCACAGCTCGAATTTTTATCATTGCAGAGTGCAAATGCTTTTCTGTGATTGAATCGGTGAGTAAACCCGCAAGTTTTTCGGCGGTAAGTAAAGCCGTTATTTCATCAAGACTAAACATGATAGGAGGCATGTGATACCCTTGAAGAATGGAGTATCCAATGCCTGGCTCACCGGTTATTGGCACTCCTGCTTCTTCCAATGTACGAATATCCCTGTAAACAGTTCTCAGACTAATTTCAAATCGCTCTGCAAGGTCACTGGCTTTAACAATCCGTCTCGATTGCAGATGAATGAGTATAGCTGAAATCCGGTCTATGCGGTTCATTTGGGCAAATATAGACAACTATGCTATTGTTTTTAGTAATCATTTTGACAGATAACCAGAATGTCATAAACAGCATAAGAAAGATATGTATTCAGAAGAAATAGAAATTATTGTAAGATTTAAGGTACCTGACTTAATTCGTCTTTCTCCCATTTTTTGGGATTATTAATGATGTAATTTGAAATGTTAAGAAATGCTTGTTCATCGCGTATAATTCGGTCATGAAATCGCGTTTGCCATTCAAACTCAAACCCTAGACGATAGGCATGTTTTGAAACCGCGGATTTGTAACTACCCACAATCGTTGAAATCGAATTTTTACCCGGGTTTTGAAAACGGTTCGGTATGGGTAGGGCATAATCCCATGTTTGCAATCGGGTGGTTTGCCGATTGTGTTTGTTCTGATAATTTTGCATATACTACCCCTCTCTCTTAATCTCTTTTTTCACACTAATTTTATATTATATTGTTCTAATGCGGAATTAAATTCTCTGTTTAAATTCAGAATTTAAGTGCAATTAATTTATGATTAAAAAATTGTGTTAAATCATACTCTCCTCTCTTGTTCTCTTTAAAGATAATCCATCATCATGATTGCAGGATAACATTAAAATTCTCCTTTTAAAATCATTTGTCCAAAATTAATCAGAAAAATTGAATTGAGCTAGTATCGAAAAGAAGATTTAAAGTTAAATCAGACGAGCTTATATAAAATTAAACAGACACTAATTTTAACTTAAGTTTAAGTTCGGGGCCAGCTTTCGTCAAAATTTCCTCTAACTTTGCCTTATGTCCATCCGACGTTTTAATATACGGGTTTATGCTATTATTTTTAATGGAGATGATGTCTTGCTAGCCGATGAATCTATCAACGATTTTGCATTTACCAAATTTCCCGGTGGTGGTGTCGAACTGGGTGAAGGAATTATGGATGCTCTCAAACGTGAATTGATGGAGGAAGGTGAAATTGAATTGAAAAGCGCTGAACATTTTTACACTACCGATTTTCTTCAGGTCAGTGCCTTTAAACCAGATGAACAAATTGTATCAGTTTACTACAAGGTAAACGCGGATGTCAACTGGAAATCTAAAGCTTCAGATCAATCAATACCAGGTAAAAAGCATTTGCTCAATCTTTATTTCCTACCTTTGGAAAAAGTTATGGTGGATGATTTAACTTTTCCAATCGACCAACATGTCTTAAAACTATTGAAATCTTCAAATGAATAAATTATTTAAACATCTTCTTACAATTGTATTGTTTTGTCATGCATTTCAAACCAATGCTCAGGAATGGGAATCCTATGTGCCTTTCTACTCCAAAGGACTTTGGGGCTATTCAGATACTTCAGGTAAGATTAAGGTGAAGCCATTTTCTCGAAATATGCTCGACTTCTTTGATGAATATGGATTTGCCAAAATTACAGATTCTACAGGAAAGATTGGACTAATCAATACAACCTTGAAAGTTATAGTTAAGCCAAAATACAAAGACATCAGAGTCGTGCATGGTTATTATATTGTAACAGAAAATACAGAATCAAATTACGAACTTTTAAATACATCTGGAGTTCCACTTTTGCCTGCTAGTTATGAAAAAATTGAGTTCACTGAATTTAAGTCGAGGTATGTTTTTGTTTATGATTGGGATCGGTCCATAAAAGTGTATTTGCAGGATTTTAAGACAGGTAAATTAAATAAAATCAGAACTTATGAGGAAGCTAATGAAATAAAGTTTAAAGAGTCTTTTGACTTTGTGTTGAATAATCAGTATTATGTGATTTATTTCAATGATAGAACCAAAGAAACTTATAATTTGGTCACAGGAAAAGTCAAAGATGGAAATTATGAAAATGATGATTTAATAGGAAGAGGTGATCCATGGGGAATAGGCAATGCCGATGATTCTCCACCAGTTCCATCCATGGGTAGAGATAAACACAATTTTGACAGCAGCAGATATGTATCAAAACCTTTGCTCAATTCTTCCATTCGAGTAGAATCGGCGCAACCTTGTTATTATAATCCGGGACTTTCAAAAGTTAAGGTGAATGGTAAATGGGGGATTATGTCTCAAAATCGTCGTGTAATAGTGCCAATAATTTATGATACTATTTTGATGGAACATTATTATGGATATTACTACAGTAGTGATTATGACAGACGAACTTTATTATGGATTTGCAAAAAGGACGGAAAATTAGGCATGTTATCAACTGATTCGAGTTTAAATGTGCCATTCATATATAATTCACTAATGATGTTTGGTGCAGAGTATTTTCTAAGTAAAACTGCTGATGGTTATGGGGTAGTTAATGTTTATGGAAAGGTTCTTGTGCCAAATGAAGTGGATAGTTTTAAATATGCATCAGGTGGATTGGACTGGCACAGATGTAACAATGAATTGATTTTATTTGCTGTTAAAGACAATCGTTATGCCTTATATGGAACAAGCGGAAGAAAAACTGCTTACGATTTTGATAAATTAGACGATTTGACTCTTGAATATGCGGAAGGTTGGTTCAGTTATCATGAAGCTCTTGTATTGAAAAACGGTGGGTATTATGGTTTTGCATTTTGTAATAATGGTGGATTCATCCTTGTGCCATGTGAGTTTTCAGATTACTATAATTGTAATAAACAAATTGGTTCTAAACATTTTTTACGCGTAAAAACCAGCGATGGTGTATGGATTGTGATCGACGATACAGGTCGTCAGTATATCAATTAATTAAATAGGTTATATCTGACTAACTAAAAGAAAGCTCTCTAAATTTAAATTCGATTTACTTAAAAAGTAGAAGCCGGAGAAAACTCCCCGGCTTCAGACATTTGAAAAAATTCCGTTTGGCTAGGTAATAAACAAACTTAATCCGACATGAAATGTGCCGCCCGGAAATATCATTTTACTTTCACCCTGGCAGCTGCCTGATGTTCAGAAACAGCTCTATGTGAATCTAAGCCCAATAAGTTGACTTTGCCTCCTGACTCTTCGTAGTCGTGCTTAAAATGAAGGATATTTTCCATCACCGTATGGTCAATGAGTTTTGCATGACTCAGATTGATATCTACTTTAAATCCCGGAGGTATAGCATCCAGTTTTCTTTTGATACCAAGATAGTTTGTAAAGACAGCCGCCTGACTGATATCTACAGAATAACTGTCTTCAGTAAAAGAAACAGATGTTGGAGCTTTAAATATGGCAGAAATAGGTTTTCCGTTAAATATATTGACCAGTATTTCTGTCAATATACCCATGGCTATTCCCACCAACAGGTCGGTCATAAAAGTAAAAACTATAGTAATTACAAATACGAGTAATTGTTCTTTCCCTATTTTAAAGGTTTTAATAAATTCTTTAGGATGTGTCAATCTGATACCAACAAAAATCAACATGGCTGCAAGTGCTGCATTGGGTATCATTTCAATGTATCTGGATGCGAAAATGACAAATACCAAAATGAATACACCATGAAAGAAATTTGCCCAGCGGGTTCTCGCTCCATTTGTTACATTGGCTGAACTTCTGGCTACTTCTGATATCATTGGTAAACCTCCGAGAAACGCTGATATGGTGTTACCTATTCCAACGGCTACAAGGTCTTTATTGTAGTCTGATTTTCTTCTGTATGGGTCTAACATATCAATAGCCTTTACAGTAAGTAAAGATTCTAATGACCCTACAAGGGCAAACATAATGATATACTTGATGAATGTACCCGTCATTTGGACACCACTAAAATCTACATTGTACTTAATGTTTTCTGTCAGATTGCCAATATGAACCAATGCATAGGTGGGTTCTGTATGTTGAAAATCCAAAACTATTTCTGCTGGTATAGCAAATAACAACACCATAAGTGGAGCGGGAATTTTTTTAAGTTTCGGATGTGTGGTTTTATTCCATCCAAGCATAATCCATAAACTAATGACTCCAACCAGGGTGGCTTTTGTATCCATACCTGCAATAAAATGTGGTAGTTCTTTTAAAATTTCAAGTGGTTCTTTGCCCTTGGTTAAACTCGGATTGATATCCATAAATACGGGCAACTGTTTAATGATAATAATTAAACCAATAGCTGCCAACATTCCATGAACTGCAGATAAAGGGAAAAATTCTGTCAATCTGCCTAACTTGAGTACTCCAAAAAGTATTTGAAGTAAACCTGCTGCCACCATGGCACCTAATGCCAAATGCCAACCTGTTTCGCCTCCACCAAATTCTGTAACAGCTCCTGCAACAATGACGATTAATCCTGCTGCCGGTCCTTTAATGGTTAATCTGCCGCCCATAAAAAAACTAACCAGTAAACCTCCGATTATGGCAGTTACCAATCCCATAATAGGTGGAAACTCGGAAGCTTTGGCAATACCTAAACTTAAGGGTAAGGCCAGCAAAAATATACTGAATCCTGAACTCAGGTCAGGTATGAGATTTTCTTTTAAACCCTTTAAACCATCACCTGGTATATGCGGTTTTTCGTTTTTCATTTGATTTCTTTAAATAAAAATTTGATATTGTAAAGTGAAGGCGTTTTTTCGAACCCCTTTGATAATTGTGCCATCACCGGCTGTTTGGAATGTAGGGCGGTTTTGCCAGTCAAGACTGATTTTGGCATTATGTGCATTGATTAGCCAGTTGAGCCCCACATTGTAAATATCTACATTCTGATTGCCTAATCGGTCGTATTTAGAATAGGTATAGGTAGCATAAGGCATTAATTGACCATTTTTTATTAGTTCCGCTGGCAGTAAATAACCCACTTGCGCGTATAGTACTGTGCCGGTACCAAACATTGGATAAGCGTTGCCGTATACCGGTCCCTGACCACTGATGCTGTTGCTGCCGTTGGGATTTGTGCCATTCATTGGATTCATCAATCCATTGTATCGCAAATAATTCTTGCCATAGTTGGTTAAAAAATATCCTGCGTAAGCTGAAAGGGCTGTACCTTTTGCTTTATTGACCGGCATGTCCAGGAAGCTTTCTGCACACAATAAGATCATATCCTCATATTGAATGGAATCGTTGGCACTTGCGCGGTTCCACATTGCATTTTTTTGGTATATGGATCCGAATGCAATATTGAAGATTTTCTTTTTCCCAAGATAAGTGCCGGTCATATAGGGAGTGGTATGCGATTCGTTTTCAAAAAACTGCCAGATTAAATAAGCCTGATATTGCTTGTTTCTGCCATTTGAAGCGAAAGTTGAGTAAACTCCGGGCTTTGTAATACCGGCACCATTCGATTGAACAGGGAAGGGGTCGCTTAAAGAAAATCTATAGTCCAAATGGCCTAATTGCCCCCTTGCATACACACTCAGTTTTCTGCTGAATTGGTCAGTTTGGTCGACAGTAGTTTGTGCAAAAACAGGCACATCCATTGTCATGATAGTACCGATGCTTGGTTGCGAAAATCTGGATAGTCCGTTGGCAATAGTCAGTCCGGCGCCCAATTTAAGTTGATTCTTTTTTGACACTTTATATTCACCAACTGCATCGTGAAAGAATGCGGCATTTTTTCTGTTGCCTGCAGGAACTGAATTGTACATGCTGTTAAAATTGTTCTGCCCAAACTGAAAATACAGAAAGACTTTGTCTGTTATCTGTCCAAACATTTGTATGCGTGTTCTTCTTAATCCAATATCAAAAGTTTCATTTTTTTCGACATTGTCAATGGTGCTTCCCGGATTGGCCTGATTATATCTGAGCCAGGTTTGATTAAGAAATGTTACTTGAAAATATTGAGTGCCACTGTCATTCAGATGATATCTCAATGATGGTGTAGGCTTGGGTGCCGATGCATAAGTTGAAATCAACAGACTGAAAAAGGTGAGTAATAAAATGTGATTTTTCATTTGTTAAGATGATTTATAAGGGGTTTCGTGATAGGTTTTAATATGTGGTCCAAGAAACACACGAGCATACAAACGTATAATCGATATGCCTCCCATGATATAGGCCAGTGAATTGAAAAAAGCCAACAGGAATTGATTTTCGTGGATATGGCTGAAGATAAGGTCTTCTCCTATAAAGGTTGGCGTTATTGGAAATCCTGCCAAACCTAAGCAGGCCAAAAGAAAAACCACTGCCAATAATGGGTACTCATAAACATGACCATAATAGGTATTCAGATCAAAATATGCCGGTTCCTGTTTTTTCAAAGTGTTTAAAATAAAATAACCCAGACCTCCACAAACCATTACTCCGCTCAAATACCAGGCCACTTCACTAAAACTGAAATGCTCATTAAATGATATGGCCAGCGCAACGAATAAATGGTTGAGAACAATCAGTAACCACGCAAATCCGGGAGACTTTCTTTCAGTAAATGATTTTAATACAAATGTCAATCCGATGAATGATAAAACTATTGGAATTTTTTGATGGATATACTCAGGTATAGAAGCTTCGTTATACATAGCAATTACGCCAACTGCATACAATGGGATGATATAGTAAAATACATTTTTCAATGATAAAAAACCAAGCTTTTTCCCTATCACTTTTAATGGGTCAAAGATGAGTTTATTTACCATTACATCCAGGTAAAATTCTTTAACACTTAACCAGTATAAAGTGTATTCTAGTTTGCGCGGAAATGAATCTTCCATTTCCCAGTGACGTGGTTCAAAGTGATAGAATTGCTCTCTGATTAAATAACTGACTGCTGACGGAGAAACCAGTAACTGATAGGTGCGCAATCCTGCATTCCCAACAAAATGCACCAAAGCTAAGTTGTCTAAGCCCAATGAAATTTCAAGGAAAATGATACCTATTTGTGAAATGGATGCATAAGCTATCTGACTTTTCATGGATGATTGAACCCTTGCTATTAATGTAGCTACTATAGCAGTAAGTACGCCTAATGTTCCTATCAAAATTCTAACTGAAGTTTGTTGTTCCCAGAATGGCATAGTTCTCAATAAAAGGAATACACCAAAGTGAACAGATAATGAACCATAAAAAATAGCACTGGAACTGGTAGGTCCTTCCATAGCTCTTGGTAACCATGATGAAAAAGGAAGTTGTGCCGATTTAACAGCAGCAGCTATGAGAATCATCAGAGATATGAATACACCAACCCATGTATGCCCGCTCAAATGCTCATGAACCAATTCTGCATTGTACAGTTTTGAGAAGGTAATGTTTTCGTGCCATAGGTGATGACTGGCCCACATCGCTAATAATATTCCTACATCCCCGATTCGGTATACAGAAAATACTTTTACAGCATTTCTAACTGGCATGTATCTGTCACGATAAAATGCAATTAGTAAAAATGAGGAAATACCTAAAATCTCCCAACCAATAAAAAGTGTTTCGAAGTTGCCTGACAAAACAGTTAAATTAAAACCCAGAAAAAAGAAAAGAATGGTGTTAAAAAATCTCTTATATCCATTTTCTCTGTGTAGATAATATCGGCTGTATATAGTGATGAGAAAGGTTAAAAATGCACCTGTAAATAAATAAGTTGCAGTGATTTTGTCAAAGTAAAAGTCAATTACAAATTCATATTCTTTACTTGAATATAAGACGACTTCTTTTAGGTTAACTGGAGTAAAACCATGCGAAAACCCGTAAATGGAAAATGATAGAATACTAATAAACGACAAACCTGCCGTATAAAAAGCGACTCTTGAAAGCAAGTCTTCGCGCTCATTTTTAATTAACAAGCTCAGCAAAAGACCTAAGCCGGGAAGTATGATGAAAATATTGAGTAATTGCTCCATTTGTTAATTGATTAAACTTACTTCAATATTGTCTGATTGGGATTCTACATATCTCATTAAATCTTTGAGATATGGTGTTTCGCCCTTTGTTCCATATTCTATAAAAGCACCATCCCGGTACTGATAGAATTTTTGATTAATTGGATTGAGCGCAACCAGATGTATCCATTCCTTTTTAAACCAGGCTTCTGTGTTGGATTGTCTGCTTAAAATTTCCAGAAGTTTTTCAGGAATTTGCTCAACCACACACAACAATCTCATTGGTTCGTGTACCTCTACCATCTGCCATGGCAATCCTGTTCTCAGGTCTCCATCCGTACCATTAGCTACTCCGATAAGTCCCATAACATTGTGTGGTAATTTTGTTCCGGCCCCCAATTTATAATTGTCAGTCCGCGAGAAATAATATTCAAGATTAATACCGCCACATACAGGTGCAGCAGCATTTAATATCCCTAATAAATATCGACCATCTTCGTCCAGTCTGTAATCGTAGGAATTTAAAAAAGCACGTCGGTCTAAAAATAAATCTTTGGTGAGTTGCCTTCTTCCAATAATACAAAGCGTATTAGTTGCGTGATTCAATTCTGGTCTTGGTTCGAACAATGAAACTGAACGCAATTTGACTCTTTCGTGGACTTTAGTAGCATTGTTTTTGGTATTGGTAAGAATAAATCTTCGCGATCTTTCCTTTGCATTGTTATCCAGCGCTTGCTTAAATAGCTCTGCGTGTTTTTGATGCTCTTTTGATTGAGCTTCCGAAAGTTTATCTATATCATAGAATTCAATTTCATCTCTTGTAGTATCATGCAATGCCCCTATAAATTGTACATCATCCGCAATATGTAAACCTCTCTGTTGCAATATTTGTCTGACAGCAGGATGATTGGCCATATAGGATATCACACGCGCATTAACAGAACCCGGACGGCCACTGCAGGCACCGCAATCATACCCCGCATAGTGTGTATTGTTGACACTGCTGGCCCCATGTCCAACTGCATAAACCAGTGTATTGTTTAATTGAATAATACCGGTGCTCTTCAATAATCCTTCCACTCTGTCGGCCATTTCTTTATGGGTAAATCCAATTTGTAATCCATCTTGGTTCGGATTGGAAGGGTCGAATTCAATACTGAGTTGACCCAGTTTATCCATGTGTCTGAAAGAGTAGGAAGTAGCAGGACTGACTCCCGGTTTGAATATGTTAAAGAACAGTTTTAATGCCGACCAAAAACCAAGTGTTTGTGAAATTACAAAACCTGATATCAGGGAGTGGGTATGTTTAGACATGTGAGGGTCTTTAACTACTCCTGATTGTATAGAGGTTTCTTTTATTAAGTACTTTGGCTGAACAGGGGCCGGACAAACCTTTGTGTGGAATTTGCCATCTTGTGGCTGGAAGAAAAATTCGACATTAAAAAATCCAGGGGTACCATAAGTATCAATACTCGAGTCGAGCGTTTCTAAATGTCTTCTAAAAGAACATTCCCTGTCATCAATACAGAAGAAAGCTTTAAATCCATTGCTTTCTGTTTGTTTTCTTGTGATGTTGTTTTTAATTCCGGCTAAAACTGTTTCATAATAAGACCATTCATAGGCTTCCTGCCAAATAGCTAGTACTTCAGACAATTTGGTTCTGATAACTGGTTTGAATAAATCATCAAAACCGAATGGAAGTCTTGTGTTTAATGGAGCCCACTCATGTCCGAATTTTGAATCCAGAGCATCTAACTCAAGTAATAATTCCAATTGTATAATTTCCTTTAACTGGATGCTTCTTTTGTCGTATAAGGAGTCAATTTGATCTTCGAGAACTGCTACCATACCTGACCAGCCGGGATGTGCAAATTGTTGATCAAACAGATAATTGAAATATAATTTGGGGTCACCCACCAGTAAGGAAAGCAAATAAGAAATATCGAGATCTGAGCGTTCAAACAATAGTTTTGCTCGCTCTGATTTAAACATGCTGATATAACTGTTCTTTTCAATCTGTCTTAAAGAAGCTATAAACCCTTCTTTTAAAACTGGAAAATGGTGTACTGAAATCCCCTGATCGAGATAGTTGGACAGAAGTCTGAATATGGTGGGATGTGTGTATTTATCCATATTCATGTGGTAAATGTCTTTCCATACCGACCTTAATCTGCCTATACGGGGATGTACATTGGCGTCGAAATCCTGATGAACTAAAGTGTTTAAATGAATGTTTTTGCCTTCTGCATCTCTTAATTGCATGGCATTTTGTAGAGCCTTTTGGCTGATTCTGCCTTGATGATACGCTTGTCTGTATTCATCAAGACTTAAGTATGTCTTATACCCAAAAATTTGGGTTGCTTTTGCTAATGCTTCATGAAACTTCTCATCCTGGAAGGCATGAAGCGTATTGTGATGTATAAAGTCCTTCAGAGGTGATTGCGCGGGAAGGAAATGTTTCAACTCATGAAGGCACTCGTGTTCATCAAACTTTATTTGATTCATTGTGCTTTTGGGAGAAATGTATGTAGCTGTTTTGTTTGATAAAAAAAACAGTAAAAAACCCGAGTAGAAATCGTGCGTCTAAATCCTGAAAACGCAGTAAAGAATATTGAGTGATTGTGGATTTTGATTTTGGTCTGTAAGCAACCGTTTAGATGCTTCAGAAATATCCACTAACAATAACTTATGTGCCTCTGAATGTTCTTCTGTGATTGATTCTTCATTGTTATCCTCTAATTCATTTTCAATTATAAGGTCGCTTTCAGAATCTACTGTACTTAATACCTGTATTGGTTGTCCTTGAAATTCATTGCTTAATTTGGAATAAGCCTGATTGATGGAGAAATTAACATTGTCATTCAGTCTAACAGCCATCGCACTGTTATAGCAAAAGCATAACAAGAGACAAATAGCTGAAAATATATGAATGTATCTTTTCAAGGTCTGTAACTGCTTTAAAGACGCAAAAATTATACCATGTTTTCGTAAACGACAGCCAAGCCTTGCCCAACACCAATACACATAGTGGCAACTCCATACTTAACATTTGGACGGCGATTCATCTCATGAATTAAGGTAGTGCTGATTCTGGCACCGCTGCATCCCAATGGATGTCCAATAGCTATAGCTCCTCCATTTACATTGACTATGCCTGGGTCTATTCCCAGTTCTCTGATACAGGCTATACTTTGAGAAGCAAAGGCTTCATTTAATTCAAAAAGTCCTATATCCTGAATTTGTAATCCAGCTCTTTTGATTGCTTTTCTAACGGCTTCAACCGGTCCAATACCCATAATAGCCGGTTCTACACCTGAAGCAGCCGATGCTACTATGCGTGCTTTTGCAGCTATGTTGTTGGTTTTGCAAAAATCGGATGAGGCAATTGCTAATGCACTGGCGCCATCGTTAACCCCACTTGAATTACCCGCGGTTACGCTACCTCCTTTTCTGAATGCCGGCTTCAAACCTGCCAGTACTTCCATACTGCTCAGTCGTGGTTGCTCATCTGTGTCAAATACAATGGCATCTCCCTTTTTTTGTGGTATGGCATAAGGTGTAATTTCTGATTTAAATTTGCCAGCTTTGTTGGCTTCACTCCATTTGTATTGGGAGTTATAAGCAAATTCATCTTGTTCTTCACGGCTAATTTGCCATTTCTCAGCTACATTCTCTGCAGTTTCCCCCATTGTGTAAGGATGGTATAAGGCAGATAATGCAGGGTTGGTAAAACGCCAGCCTATTGTCGTGTCATGTATCTCTGGTGTTCTTCCAAAAGCTGAATCTGATTTGGCCATCACAAAAGGTGCCCTGGTCATACTCTCTACGCCACCTGCAATATATAAATCGCCATGACCGGCTAAAATTTCCATATTGGCATTGGCTATAGCCTGAAGTCCGCTGGCACAAAGTCTGTTTACAGTATATCCTGCAACAGTTACTGGCAAACCTGAAAGTAAAGTTGCCATTCTCGCCACATTTCTGTTGTCCTCTCCGGCCTGATTGGCTGCTCCAAGTATCACTTCTTCGGTTTGATTAAAGTCGACTTGACTTTGTCTCTGAATCAAAGATTTGATAACATGTGCTGCAATATCGTCAGGTCTGACATTTGAAAAACTTCCGGCGTACTTGCCAATTGCTGTACGCACTGCGTCGATTACGAAAACTTCTTTTGTCATAAAGCGCTGCAAAGCTAATACTATGACATCAATTTATGGCAAAACTATGGTGTAGAATTACGAACCACCTGCCTAGTCTTTTTTAATCTCACCCGGCCAGTTCATGATTCCGCCCTGCAGATTGTAAACCTTTTTGAATCCATTGCTGACCATGAAATCTGCAGCTCTGCCACTTCTAGCTCCACTTCTGCAATAAACCAGATAGGTTTTATTTGTGTCTAATGCCTCAATCTGAGTTTCGAAACTGCTGCCGTTTATATCTATAAAGTATTTAGTCCCCGGGATATATCCTGAAGCTACTTCGCCTGGAGTGCGTACATCGATAATGATGGTGTTGCTGTCTGTTGACATTTTTGTGAATTCCGTAGCGTCAATTTGTACAACCTCTGCCTGAGCACTTTGCCCCTGACCTGATTGTGAACTGGCATTTGATGAACATCCTACTACTGATAAAGCCAGGATTGAAATTTGGAAGAATTTGTTGATATACATATTGATTTATTTTTTTTGAAGTATGATGAAAGCCTCATTATTCGCTCTTGGAAGAATTGAATTGTAGGCTGTAGACATTGTTTTGATTTCGAAATACGGACTGAAAAGTTCTTTGTAGCTGTTTGTGTCACCACCAAATGGCGGGCCTTGTCTTTCAAATTCAACCTGAAATAGCAATCCTGCTAATTTCCCTTTTGGTTTTAATAGTTGATGCATCTTTGCTACATATTGTGACCTTAATTTCGGTTCAAGGGCACAAAAAAAAGTCTGTTCCAAAATCAAATCGTAAGAATTTTGATGTTCAAAGAAATCTGATTCGATAATGTCTATTCCTTTTTTATCCTGTAGTTTAATTTTTAACTGATTTACCAGGCTGGGTGATATATCTAATAATGTGACTGAATTAAAGCCAAGTTCATTTAAATATTCAGCTTCATAAGCATTGCCGCAACCAGGAATAAGAATATCTATATCTTTGTTTTTAAGCTGGTCAATGTACGCTTTTAAGGGTGGTGAAATGCCTGATAAGTCCCATCCGGTTTCATTTTGCTTGTATCTGTCGTCCCAAAATTGTTTGTCGAGTTTCATTTGATAAATAATTCGTTAGTAAGTATGAATGTTCCCATCAAAAGTACAAACCAGGCAAACAATTTTTTAAGGAAAGTATTGTCAAATTTTTGAGCCAGTAGATTGCCGACAAAACTACCGACAATAGAAATTCCCGAAAATAATATCAGCAATTTCCAATCTATATCCTGTCGGCTTTGAATATCTCCAATAAAACCTATAAGAGATTTAGTGGCAATAATGAGCAAAGATGTCCCAATGGCTAGCTTCATTGGAAGTCGGGCAAATAAAACCAAGGCCGGAATTATGAGGAATCCACCCCCGGCACCAACTAATCCTGTAAGTAACCCAACAAAAATGCCTTCAATAAATATCATGGGATAGTTGTATTGAGGTTGGCTGTTTACCTCAGGTTCAGTTTTTTTCTTACCCGGTTTTAACATACTGAAGGCCGCCAGTAACATAACGATTGAAAACAAAAGCATAAAAGATGTGTTTTTGTCTAAAATAAATGTCGATGTACTGAAGACAGGATTAGGAATTACAGGTACTAAAAAGGCCCGTGTCAGATAAACGGAAACGATGGATGGTATACCAAAGATAACAGCAGTTTTTAGTTCAACTTTCTTTTGTTTGGCGTATTGCAGCCCCGAAACCAAAGCTGTTGTACCAACAATAAAAAGTGAATATGCGGTGCCGAGCTCAGCTTCAACACCCATAATATAAACCAGAATAGGCAAAGTTAGTATGGAGCCACCACCACCAATAAGACCTAAAGATAAGCCTACGATGAAAGCCAGTACATATCCTAAAATTTCCATGTTTATAACGCAAAATTAAAATCAAAAGGTCGTCTGATTCAGTAACTTTAATCACAGAAAGGGGTAGTATAATGCAAATTTTCTTGGTAGTTTTAAACTATAAATATTAATTTTGTAATAATGCGCTTATATAAAAAAGCACTATTCTTAATCTTGATGTCTGTTTTTCTAAGTACCGGTTTGCCTTCCTGTAAGGCCAAATCCTGCGATACATCCAACAATGTTTCCGATGATGGTCCATCAAAACGCAGAAAGAAAAACATTGGTTTGTTTTCCAAGAAAGAAAGAAGACGCAAAAAATGGGGGAATTAACGTGGAAGATAAATCTGATCCATGTTGATTATAATTCCAAGATTGTGCTGAAAAAAGGTCCTGTAATCTTTAGTGACTCTTTGGTTGTGTGAAAATTCATAGAATACACCTAGGTAATGAGATACTCTGTAAACAGCTCCGACGCCATATTTTAAGCTGCTGCCCAAAGAATTGCCATTGACGGAGGTATAGGTATGGTCGAAGAAGTCAAAATTATAAGCAACTTTAAAATAGGGGTTAAACTTGCGGGGCGACCAGTTGGTAGGGGTGTATTGCTGAGGCAAATGAAGTAACAATCCAAGTTTAATTCTGAGGAACTTACTGTGTTCGTTGCTGCTGAATCTGTTGTCCAGATTCTCAAGTGTACCATATCCCAATCCGGTTTCAAATGAAGTTTTACGACCCAATACAAATCTCTTGTCGAGTTCAGTTACCCTTGAAATGCGGGTATTGGTATTAACAGAATTATTGAGAGATGCCTGGTGAAATGTCATTATTCCTACATTCAATCCAAGGTCATTGCGACCAAATAGCTGGGCATTTACTTGACCAATATTCAGGATTACGAATGATATGAAAAACAACAGTCTCAAAATTTGATTTTAGCTAATTCTCTTTGAATGTCTTTTGATTTAATATCATCCCGTTTATCAAATGCTTTCTTTCCTTTTCCAACTCCAATGTCCAGCTTAAGAAAACCTCTGTCGTTTTCATATAATTTAATCGGAAAAACTGCAGTTCCTTTTTCCTTTAATCTGTTGGCGATTTTTTTCAATTCCTGTTTGTTCAACAACAATTTCCTGTTGCGCAATGTTTCGTGTTTGGTGAAACTAGCTTGCTTAAACTCACTAATGTGCATGTTTTTAATAATGAGTTCACCGTCTTCCATCATACAATAAGCATCGCTGATATTGGCGTTCCCATTGCGAATACTCTTCACTTCGGTACCCATTAATACCATTCCGGCCGTGAATTTCAGCTCGGTATGATATTCAAAATTCGCTTTTCTGTTGACAATGCTTACGCCCTTTTCGCTCATTGGCTTTTTAAACTCTCAAACAGCAAATTTAGCTTTTCTTTTTTAATTATTTTCTGACCTGTCTCACATGTTGCAATAAGTCGGGAGCCAACTTCTGCCTTAACATGACAATCGACAATGTTTTTTTCGAGTTTGGAAATTACCGCTGTAAACCGAACTGTTTCACCTAATAAGGCCGGTGAATGGTGCTTAATATTTAAGAATGTACCTATCCCTTCTTCATCATCTTCCTTCATTTCCAGCACAAACAACCGACTGCTCCATTCGGCATCCCGTCCCAGCGCAAAAGTGCCATAAACATCGTGAACCTTACCACTTTCAAATTCAGCTATATCATTTGGCCCAACTATTTTTTCGAATATTTTCACATCACCGGTTTTAAATATGGACTTCATAAGGCAAAGATAGGAAGTTAAGTCGTTAAGTTGTTAAGTCGTTGGGGAATGCTGAATAGCTGAAATGCTGAGGCTTCGCTGCTGAATTGTTTCGCGGTAGAGATGAAAGCGTTTTGCTTGTATATAAGTTTTATAGTTAATCTGGAATCAAAGTCCCAGCGGGACGGCGGTTTCATAGAAATAGTAAATGACGAGATTCAAGTCCCGGATGAGGTGGCGGTTTCATAGATCATATATTTCTTTACATACCTTTTGTCTGCGCATGTAAACCCACACGTGTCAAAGAAAGGCGTTAAGTCGAGGCTTCGCCGTTAAGTCGTTAAGTCGCATGTCTTGTTGGTAGACAATATACTTACTGCAAACAATGCCCACAATCATTTTTGTCGCTTCCGTAGGCGTCGTCGATTTATCGCGACGCTTAAAGGAACATAAGTCGTTAAGTCGTTGGGGAATGCTGAATCGCTGAATTGTGGCGAAATGGTTATTAGTTATTGGTTATTAGTTATTGGTTATTTGTCCATGCCTAAATAAGGTTGACCGCTTTTCGCTAACTATTAACTATTAACCCCTAAATCCTAACCCCTAGATCCTATTCCCTTCATCCTTTAATCTTTCTAACGCAACACATTTCAGTGATTCAGCAATTCAGCCTTTCAGCCCTAAATTTATTTCATTAACTTCGCACTGTAATGAGTGAGAAACGTTTATTCCTTTTAGATGGCATGGCCCTTATTTACAGAGCCTTTTTTGCCTTTAGCCAGAACCCGCGCATAACCTCCTATGGTTTGAATACTTCTGCTATGTATGGCTTTGTCAATACCATTCTCGATGTTATTAAAAATCAAAAACCTACGCATTTGGCTGTGGTGTTTGATACCTCGGCACCAACTGAAAGACATGAAGTATACGAAGCTTACAAGGCTCATCGTGAAGAAATGCCTGAAGATCTGAGTAAAAGTATTCCATATATTTTCAGAATACTTGAAGCTTTCAATATCCCTGTGATAACCAAAGATGGCTATGAAGCTGACGATATCATAGGAACAATTGCACTCAGAGATGGCTCCCCGGATTGCAAAGTTTTTATGATGACACCGGATAAGGATTTTGGTCAGTTGGTGAATGAGCATGTGTTTATTTTTAAACCGGCTCGATTGGGTAACGACTACGAAATCATGGGTGTTCCGGAAGTACTTAAGAAGTGGGAAATTGAGCACATCCATCAGGTCATCGACATTCTGGCGATATGGGGTGATGCCGTTGACAACATCCCCGGAATTCCAGGCATGGGCGAAAAAACCGCTAAGAAACTGATTAAAGAATATGGCTCCCTCGAAAATATTTTGGCCAATACCGATAAATTCAAAGGTAAACAACAGGAAAATCTGATTAATTTCAGAGAACAAGGCCTTTTATCCAAACACTTGGCCACTATTAATACACAAGTGCCTATCGATCATTTTCTGGATGATTATCAGGTAAAGGATATTGATAAGGATAAAGTAAGAGAACTGTTCAATGAGCTTGAATTCAGGCAACTGACCAAGAGAGTTTTAGGTGAAGAACCTACGCCCTCTCCGGCTCCTGCACCTAAGCAAAGTGCTCAGGCCGATTTATTCAGTCAGCCTGCACAAACTGCTTCTGAAAATAGCGAACCCAGTGTCTTTGTTGAAGATGAAATTCCGGATCCTTCGGCTGTTTATGATACTATTGAGAATGTAGAGCATAATTATCAGTTAATAGATTCTGATGAAGGAAGGCAGACTTTGCTGAGAAAAATGCTGGATGCTGATGCCTTTTGTTTTGATACTGAAACAACAGGTTTAGATGCTTTGAATGCCGATGCTCTGGGCTTGGCAGTTTCTTTCAAAAAGGGAGAAGCTTATTACGTTAAAATATCTAGTCCAAATGACCTAAAAATGTTTGCTCCTGCTTTTGAATCAAAGGCTTTGAAGGTTGCGCAAAATTTGAAATATGATTTGCAGATTCTGAAAAATTACGGGATGGAAGTCAGTGAGCCTTATTTTGATACGATGTTGGCGCATTATTTAATTGAGCCTGACAAGAGGCATAATATGGATGAGTTGTCGAGGCAATATTTAAAATATGACCCTGTTTCAATTGAAACTTTAATAGGCAAAAAGGGTAAAAACCAACTGAAAATGTCGGAAGTGGATATTGAAAAAGTGAAGGAATACGCAGCAGAAGACGCTGATATAACTTTGCAGTTGAAAGATATATTAGCGCCTAAAATTGCCACTCTTAACGCTACCAATGTTTTGGAGAAAATAGAATTGCCATTGGTGCCGGTCTTAGCGGATATGGAACGCGAAGGTGTAAGAGTGGATGCCGATTTCTTAAGACAATATTCAGAGGAAATAGGGAAGGAAGTTGTTGAAATTGAAGCCAGAATTTATGAGCAAGCTGGAGAGAAATTCAATATAGCCTCTCCATTACAACTTGGCAAAATTCTGTTTGATAAGTTGAAGCTGGATGAGAAAGCTAAGAAGACTAAGACAGGACAGTATCAGACAGGTGAAGATATTTTACTTAAGCTGGCCCATAAGAGTTCAATTGTGCAGGATATTTTAGATTTCAGAGGCTTGCAGAAACTTAAATCGACCTATGTGGATGCCTTGCCAGAGCTGATCAATCCAAAGACTGGTCGCGTTCACACTACATTTAATCAAGCTGTTGCAGCAACAGGAAGATTGAGTTCTACCAACCCGAATTTGCAAAACATACCAATTCGCACAGAGAAGGGACGTGAAGTGCGTAAAGCTTTTATACCGAGAGATGAAGACCATGTGATAGTCAGTGCCGACTATTCGCAGATTGAATTGAGAGTGATAGCCAGTATCAGCGGAGACGAAGGCATGATGGAGGCATTTTCAAAGAACATAGACATCCACACGGCTACTGCAGCAAAAGTATTTGGAGTCGCCATAGAAGAGGTTACAAAAGAACAAAGGTATAAAGCTAAAAGCGTAAACTTTGGATTGATATACGGACAGGGTGCTTTCGGATTGGCCGAAAATCTGGGTATCAGCAGGACAGAAGCCAAGGAAATCATAGACAATTACTTCTCTCAGTTTCCGGGCATAAAATCCTATATGAACCGGGTTATAGAAGAAGCGCGTTCGAGGGGCTATGTGGAGACACTGATGGGACGAAGAAGGTATTTAAGAGACATCAATTCGGCCAATGCCACAGTAAGAAGTTTTGCTGAGCGAAACGCTATTAATGCGCCAATTCAGGGTACCGCCGCAGACATGATTAAGCTGGCTATGATCAATGTGCAGAATCGACTAAAAGGGGGACATTACAAATCCAAAATGATCTTACAGGTTCACGACGAATTGTTGTTTGACGTCCATAAGTCGGAGTTAGAAGAATTAAAAACGCTGATACAGGAAGAAATGCAAAACGCCATGCCCCTCAAAGTACCAGTGATAGCCGAAGCCGGCAGTGGCAAAAATTGGCTGGAAGCGCATTAGGGGAGGAAGGTAAGGGTTTTATTTTAAATATATTATGATGAAAATTTTTATAATTAGTATAATACTAGCTTTGATTACAAATACACTTAATTGTCAAATAAACTTGGATTCTGGTTTGATTGTGTATTTTCCATTAAATGGAGATTTGAAAGATTATAGTGGTAATGAAAGAAATGGTTTAATAAATGGTCCAATTCTTTCAAGTGATATGTATGGAAAAATGGCAGGGTGTTATTTTTTTGATGGGAAAAATGATTTTATTAGTTTTCCAACAGATAGTTTAATGATAGATGTTTTTACCTATTCAGTATGGGCGTTTCCATCTTCATTACCTGATGCAGGGCAAACACAATATGTAATTGCTGTTGGTGGTGAATCGGGTGGAACAAATATTGCACTAACTAATACAAATTTGATGCAAGGTTGGTTTGGAGGATCGTATAATTTTGGTTCTCCAATGTTAACATTAATTTCAACATCAGAGATGCCGCTAGAGGCTAAGTGGTATCATTTGGTTTTAGTCAGAGATTCGTTTCAAATGAGACTTTATATAAATGGGATTTTAAATCAAAACATAAGAAGTTATAATGGATTTAATGATAGTACACATGGAACTAAACCAAATTGGGGTATTAGTCCGGGAGGTACATTGGGAACTAGGATGGCAGCAAATTTCTTTCATGGAAAAATAGATGAAGTTAAAATATATAATAGAGTTTTAACTAATAAAGAAATTTTAGCTCTTTACAATAAAAAAGTTTTGAATAGTGGAATTCAAATTTCTGAAAAAGAAACATTTGATTTTACGATTTATCCAATCCCGACCTTTAAAACATTTTACATAAATACTTCAGTAGATTTAACATATTCAAACGTGAAAATTTATAACATTCAAGGAAAGCAAATAGATTTTGAACTTTCTATAAATGACTTTCATATGTACGAAATAGATTTAATTAATAATTTACAATCAGGTATGTTTATTATAGAAATAAACATTGATGGAAATTCATATAGAAGAATTTTTCAAATAATTTAGCTACATTTTAATGTTGAATTTGAAAAGTTTATTTAAAAGTTCATTAAACTCTTTTGATATCTTAGTTTTATAGATTATAAACATTAATACTGCTCCAAAAACAGCTGATCTGACTACAATGTCAATATAAGGATTCTGGAACCAGGTACCCGTAAATGAAAGGCCAAAAAATAGTGCCAGAATTGCAATGATTTTTATTTGATTACTTTCAAATGGATTAATTTTCAACTTAATTTGAACTAAAAGTAAATTGTAAAGATTAACTATTATCATGACTAAAATAGTGCTGACTGCACCTCCGATAATGCCAAATTCATTGATGAGGATATAATTGAACAGAACACCGAAAAATGCAGCCAGAAGCATTGTAATTAATGCCCACGCAAAAAATTTGGAATTAGCTATAATTGGCCCGTTACCACTAAACAAAGCATCTATCATTTTCGAAAGCCCGATAAAGAACACTACCCATTTTCCTTGAGCGTAGTAGTCGCCACGGGGCATTATAGCATATAAATTGTCGATGTTCAGCCATATCATAAAAAACAATAAACCGGAAATAATTAGCTGATTGGTGCCGTTTTTCTTATTCAATTGCTCAACTTCTTTGTAATCACTGTTTTTCATGTGATTTGAAATAATCGGAATTGCAATTTGAAGAATGGTTCTTTTGGGAACTTCTATAAAAGTAGCTAAATAAAAACCAATGCTATATATAGCTACAAGAGCCAGATCTTTCTTAATACTTGATATTAAAATGAAATCGATTTTAGGGATAACCAGTGCTAATGCGCCAGAGAAAAACAAGTAGAGTGTGAATTTGAATATTTCCGTCTTTAGTGCTTTGTTTTTCTTTAGGAATTCAAAGTCAGGTTTCAGGGAAATTTTGGTTAACCTTGAGAGAAAGATTAAACTTCCAAGAAAGGCAATCAAATAACAAGATGTAATTGCCCAAACAGTCTGATTGAAACTGAGAACTTTAAAGTAATATAAAGTACCTGCAATAATGATAAGTGTTCGCATTATAACTTCTTTCATGAAGTTAGGTACAGCAGTACGACCGTGATTGGCGCAGGCAACTTCTACTACATTTTGATATAAAATAATTAGGATTAAACTAAGAAGAACTGGCAAAAGAGCTTTGTATTGTGCAGCATCCGGATTAATAAAATTGAAAAATTTATCACCAAAAATCCAGAGTGTAAATAGGAGAATCAGATAACCAACTAAAGGTAATATAAATACCCAGAAAAAAAAGCCATGGTTTTTTTGGTCGCTGGTTTTGAAATAAGGGAAATAACGGTTGATGCTGTAATTGGTTCCCATTAAAGCAAAGGCTGAAAGAATTGTAGCCAGTTCCAGGAATATACGTATAGCTCCGAGTTCTCCAGGCTCAAAAAATAAAGGGAAAAGGATAAACAAACTGGCAAAACCTAAAACTAAACCTATATAGTTTGAAATTGCAGCTTTGAATCCTTGTCTTATTATTACGCCCATTTGCTGCAAAAGTAATCTATACTCTCAGTAGTGTTTATATCTTTCGATAAATTATTTAAAAACACCTTCATTTAATTATATTTGCATGTTTATGCTAGAAGTCATTGAAGATTTTATTAAAGAAGTCAAAGATTTACGTGTTCTGGTGATCGGAGAAACTATTGTGGACGAGTTTATACCTGTCAGTTATGAGGGTAATTCTATGAAGTCTAATTGCCCTGTTTTAAAATACAATGGCAATCCAAGCCGACAGGAAGGTGGGGCCACAGCAATATCTAATCACTTAAAAGACTTTGTTAAAGAGGTTAAGTTGATTTCAAATCCATTGGGAACTATAGTTAAAACCAGATTTTACGATCCTTTCGATAATCGAAAACATGTTGAAATTAATAAATTTGATAAGGATAATTATGGTAACATACCCTCGATTGATGAAGATTATGATTTAATAATTATAGCAGATTTTGGGCATGGATACTGTGAGAATATTGTCACAGACAAGCAATTTTGTTTAATGACTCAAACCAATAGCAATAACTTTGGTTTCAATAGAGTATCCAAGTGGAAGAATTATAAAAAACTAATGGTCTGTCTGGATTTGAGAGAAGCAAGTTTACAAATGAATAAGCATTATCCTGATGCTGATTTATCAATGATGAATGAGATTTATAATTATGAACTGAATACAAAATATTTGTTTGTAACGACTGGCAAGACTGGAAGTTGCTTCTTTGATGGAAGTTCATTTTATCGTCAACCTGTTTATAAAAGTGATATAGTAGATACAATAGGAGCGGGAGATACGTTTTTTAGTTTTGCATCCTTGATATCTGTATTACCTGACCCCAAAAAATATCTGAATATTCCCGGAATAGCGGCGAGTTTATCGACCACCTGGCTCTGTAACGAATATTCAGTCAATAAAAACAATTTAAAAGAACATGCTTCAAAATATTTATAAGGAAGTTTTTACAGAATATTTCAATTCTGAAAATTTTATTGAACACTATAATAAATCAATCGAGTTACTGCAAGCAACTAAACGTGTGTTTTTTATTGGTAATGGTGGCAGCAATTCAATATGTTCTCATATGTATGAAGACTATGCAAAAATCGGAGGGTACCAGACTTTTGCTTTTAGTGATGCCGCATTGATAACCTGTTTTGCCAACGATTTTGGCTACGAAAACGCAATGGCAGAATGGTTGAAAATTTATATGCAGGAAGGGGATATATTGGTTGCAATAAGCAGTTCAGGCAATTCTCCCAATATATTGAATGCTGTAGAGGTTGCAGGCAATAAAGGTGCTAAAGTGATAGCTTTGTCAGGTTTTAAATCTAACAACAAATTAAAATCAGTTGCCCCTGTTTCATTTCACATTGGTGCTGAGAATTATGGAGTAGTCGAATGTTTTCATCAGGTAATTCTGCATTCTATTTTGGATCAATTAGCTGAAAATAAAAAATGAAAGTAGGGTTTGCCTGTGGTGTTTTTGATTTATTTCATGCAGGTCATGTTTTAATGTTACAGGAATGTAAAGAGCACTGCGACTATTTAATTGTAGCGGTAAACAGCACAAAAAACATCGATTATGCTATAAATCCTGGGAAAAACAGGCCAGTATACAATTTAGCCCATCGTGTATTAATATTGGAAAATTCAAGATATGTCGATAAAGTGATGACTTATGATTCTGAGGAGGATTTGGAAAACATTTTAAAGACAGAAAATATAGACATAAGATTTCTGGGGATGGACTATAAAGGGAGGCCAATAACAGCTCCCGAAGCTGTAAAGGAAATCTATTATACAAGCCGCGACCATGGCTTATCGACAAGTAAATACAGGCAATTAATAGAAAATAAAGAGACTGAAAGTTAAAATACTTATTTTTGAACCCATATGAGAAGACTCGAAATAGATTATAATTTAGGCGTAATGGACGCCCTTGTTAGCTTATCAAGATACAATTTTGTAATAAGGACAATGCAAAACAGAAACCTGAAGGTTCTGGATTTTGGTTGTGGTACTGGTTATGGTACTAAAGTTTTAAGAGAATATTTTAAAGAAGTAGATGCTTTTGATGTTGTTGATGAAAAAGACCTTGGAATCAGTGAACAAAGGGGTATTATTACAGATTTTAATAAACTTCAAAAAGACCATTACAATGTGGTTACATGCTTTGAAGTGATTGAACATTTGGATGAGAAAACCCAAGAAGAGTTGATGCAGAGATTGCACTCTCATTTAAAGGAGGATGGGACTTTATTCATATCTACTGTTAGAAAAATGGATCCTCCTCCAACAAAAAACAGACAAATCGAACATATAAGAGAACTTACCTTTCAGGAGTTATTAGACTACTGCACAAAGTATTTTAAAAATGTTTATACATTTGGCCAGATTGATCAAACTATAACCACATTTTATCCTGAAAATATGTATCATTTTGTGTTCATCTGTACAGGTAAAAAGTAATGTCTGAACATGTTTTAATTACAGGAGTTGCCGGATTTATTGGCTCTAATCTTCTTGACTATTTAATTGATGAAACAGATTGGGAGATAGACGGATTAGATAATTTAAGCACCGGACATCTAAATAATATAAATACACATTTGGGGAATGACAGATTCAATTTTATTAATAAAAGTTGTTCTGATATCACATCTCTTTTAAAGTACAGCAAGGTTTTTCATTTAGCGGCTTTGCCCAGGATACAGCCATCTTTTGAGTTAATTACAGAACACATTAAGGCAAATTTACTTGAAACCTGTTCCTTAATTGAACTCATGATTAATGAAAAACATTTCCCCAAACTTGTATATAGCGGTTCCAGTTCAATTTATGGAACACCACTAAATTATCCTACTGGTGAAGAAGAAAGAATAGATTGTTTAAGCCCTTATGCTTTTCAGAAATATGAGGTTGAAAAATATTTACAATTAATTGCTACAAGATATCCTTTGAATTATGTTACACTAAGATATTTTAATCCGTTTGGTCCGCGATCTTTCAATCCTGAGAATAAGTTTAATGCATATAGCAGTGTCGTAGGTATTTTTCTGAACCAATACAAGAAGGGAAATGCACTGACAATAACCGGTGATGGCTCTCAAAGACGAGACTTTATACATGTTAAGGATGTCGCTTCAGCAAATTATCTTGCATCAATTGCGCCAGACTATATTAATGATTTTTTTAATATAGGTTTTGGAAAAACTATATCAATTCTTGATATGGCTAAATTAATTTCTGACAAAATTACATTTATTGAGAAAAGGGAAGGGGAGTCTGAAATAACCTGGGCAAATATTTCTAAAGCAAAGAATAAGCTTGGATGGACACCTTCTGTTAGTCTTGAAAATTATATTTTAGAAGAGATTAATGTATTGTAGAATGAATTAAGTTTTGGGATTTGACTACTTAATTCGAACTTTTCTCTAAAATTCTTTATATTCTCTAATGTTGTTTTATAGTCTAAGTTTTGGATATATTCGTTAAGTGAACCCAAATTTTCAAAACTTATAACTATGCCAAGTCCGTATCTTTTTACTATCCATGCAGGGAATGCCCAATATTCTGAGATAATTATTGGTAAACCCATCTCTAGATACACAAAGAATTTTAATGTGGAAGCATACTTGTTCTTTGAATAGTATTTCTCGCTGAAATGGTGATCGAATGGAACTACTCCAAAATCGTATGAACTTAAATTGAGCTGATTAAATGGAACACTCTTGTTTATTTTGAAATTTGGGTATTCTGTTTCTATTTGTTTGTATTCATTATAGCAGTTTTTTTCACTAATAGGTGATGGGAAAATATCGAACTTAATAGGGGTTTTTGAAATAGCATCAATGAATGGTTTAAAATTGGATGAGGTGTGTTCATTAGGATTATTTATGCCACCAATATATACTATATGACATGGTACGCCTAAATTTTTATCATTTAAAGGCATAAAGTTTGCTTTATCACAAAACAATGGAAAAAAAAGCCGTGTATTTATGCCACGTTTAATTTCATGTAGTCTTAAGGCTTCATTTAGTTCTAAACTTTGAGAAATAAATGACACATTTGAAGCAAGTAATTTTTCCTCAAATTTTAAGTTCTTTCTTTGCCACTTTCTAGGGGGATTTTTATAAAAGTAAGTAATTAATATATCTTGAATATCATAAATAAAAGGTGCTTTGACATTTTGAAAAGCAACATATTGATATTGAGCTTTGGGTTCAAATGCGTGTACAAGTTGAATATTTGCTTCGCAACTTATTTTTGCCTTTAAATCAAATTGATTTCTATATGTAACTACACGGTCAAAGTATGGACCTATTAGTTTTGGCTCATTTCCCCATTCTGAAATATAAAGAACAAACTCTTCTTCACGTATTAGTTTTAAATATTTAACTATTCGTTGAATCCTGGCAGGAAAATATTCTCCCAAAAAAATTATCTTATTGTTTGAATTGTTAATATTAGATTTTCTGTCAACAAGCTTTAAATAATCCGTTACATAGTAGAAAATTGATCTTAGTTTTTTTCTGATTTTATAGATGAAATTTTTCATCTCTTATATATTGATTAAATTAATTTTGAATCTTTTTAATTGCAAATGACTGATATTCTTGAATGTCCATTGTAATGTAAATTATTTCCCAATTGTTTTTAAAGCAAAATTCATAAACAGCTTCAATTACTCCGTACCTCACAAGATTTGTCCAATTACCCATCATGTAGTCGTGCCCAGCTATAATTCCACCTGGTTTTATTTTAGGAGCGTATTTTTCAAGCTCTGCAATGGTGCATTTATATGTATGTTCAGTATCAATGTAAATCCAATCAAAATACTCATTTTGAAAATCACCCGCAACGTCTGTAGATAAGCCATAATTAATGATCATTTGACCTTTTTCAAATTCACTTGAAAATTTGTTTTCTATTTCAAGTTTCAAACCCATATGGTATCTTTCAGAATTCCATATATCAACCAAATGTAATTTCTTAGGTTGGCAAATATCTATTATCTGTCTTGAAAAATCTCCTTTGTTTACTCCTAATTCAGCTACAATACCATTTTTGGGAAGTAACTCTAACAATGCTTTTCTGTTTTCTAAAGCTTTTAGTGAGTTTAAATGCTTTTGTGAAAGCGTATATTTGGGAATCCTGTTTTCAACATCCACCAGCTTTCTTCTAATAATTTTAATAAAAAACAGAAAAATCCTATTCTTCGATTTGTCTGAAAGTATTTTCTTTAATAACTCGTACATTTTTCCTGAAAAGCCTCAAAAATAATGTTAAACTCCGGTTATTCAAATATATTGTTATGTTTCTATTTGAAAATACAATAAAAGTACTATATTTTTGCATTTGGTTTCCAATTAAAAACAAAACTTATTACTTTGAAATTTAAATTTCTACTTTTAATCCATTTTATAGGATTTAATCTTATTCTCAAAGGACAAATATCTGGTCATCTTGCCCAATATAATTTTTCGGGTAATGCAAATGATTCAAAAGGGACTAATCATGGGACAGTAAGTAATGCAACTCTTACAACCGACAGGTTTGGTGTATCAAATTCTGCCTATGCCTTTAGCTCCTCTTCCAGTAGTTACGTACAGATTCCTTATTCTAATTTTTTTGTTCCAAACTATTCATATTCTATTTGGGTTAAGCCTACAAGTATACCAAGTACAGGTAACTCAGTTATTTTAGTTTCAATTGGCGGAAATGGCGGTGACCAGAATCTTCAAATTGAAAACACTAGAAATTATGGAGGCTCAATAGGTGTTATTCATGGTTTCAGTTTAACTGGATATCAAAAAAGTGGAAGTACTGTTGCTGTTGGTGGAACATGCACCGGGACATTGCCAAATACAAATCAATGGTATCACGTTGTGGTTACACGTGATTCCAATTATTATAAAATTTATGTCGATGGATGCCTGAAAGTCACCAGTGCTAGTACGAGTGGAGCTTTGCCATTTTATGGAAATAATAATTTTGATGCAAGGATAGGTTGCAGAGAAAGGGGATCATTTTTTTCTGATGCTGTAATTGATGAAGTTGGAATATACAACAGGGCTCTAAAAGCAGAAGAAGTTACCAAACTATACAACAACCTCAAACCTCTTAAAATCTCTAAGGATACTACTATTTGCAAAGATGATTTTCAGCAATTTAAACTGAAAGCTCCCAGAACTTACTGTACTTACAGATGGGTCAATATGGCCAGTCCTTCCTCTGTGCTGGGAACTGATTCGCATTTACTCATTAATATTACTTCTACAGCAACTTTTAGATGTATTACCAATTCTAAAGATACTGCTTATGCTAAAGTCACCATCATTCAGCGCCCAATTGTAAAATTAGGAAATGATACTTTTTACTGCGGTAAACTACTTCGAACACTGGATGCAGGACCTAAAGCCAGAAGTTACCTCTGGAATGATAATTCGTCTTCAAGATACCGAACGGTAAACGATTCAGGGAAGTTTCACGTCCTTTATACCGATTCCTTCGGTTGTAAAGCCCGGGATACTATTTGGCTCAGAATTCATCCTCTCCCCAAATTTAATCTGGGTCCTGATACACATTACTGTAATACGTTTAACCGAACGCTTTCAGCTATACCCAATGTCAGTAAGTATACCTGGAATACCAATGACACAACATCATCAATTGCTGTTAACCAAAAAGGCTTATTCTGGGTAGAAGCTAAAGACTCTAATAACTGCTTTTTCAGAGACAGTATCCTGATTGATAATCCTAAAACTGCTGCCGGTTTCACCGTGAAAACATTGGATTCTTGTCTCAATACCAATCGGTTTGTTTTCCAGGATACAAGTTGGCTTGAAGCAAATTATAAAGTGAGTTCAACTTTTTATTTTAAAGATAATACCAGCTCTTCTCTCGATTCATTGCTCAAAATATATAATCAGCCCGGTGTTTACAATGTTCAACTTAAAATTTTAACTAATAAAAATTGTATTGACTCGGCTTTCAAAACAATTAGAGTTTGGCCTAATGCTCAAAAGGGTTTTACCATTAATCAGTCCGAACAATGCGATTCTAACCATAAATTCATTTTTACTAATACTTCAAGCATCAACAGCGGACAATTGAGTTACAATTGGAATTTTGGTGATGGAACCAATGATACATCTAAAAATATTAGTTCAAAGTCTTATTCCCTCGACTCCACATATTCTGTCAGACTGATTACCAAATCCAATCAAAATTGTTATGATACTCTATCTAAATCTGTAACAGTTTTTCCAAATAGTCACTTGTCTTATTCGATTGATAAATTCACACAGTGTTTTAATAATAATAGTCTGAATATTGCTAATTCATCCTATATCAGAACGGGCTCTGTTATTAAACAATATTGGCATTTTTCAAATTCAACAATTGATTCTACTCATAATATTATCAATAAAAAATTCAGTCAGCCAGATACTTTGTCGGTTTTATTGGAAACTATTTCGGATAAGGGATGCCGTGATTCTCTCATTAAAGATTTTATCATTCATCCCAATACTGTGGTTGGATTTAATATCAATAAGGATACCCAATGTTTCAAATGGAATAGCTTTAACTTTAACGATGCAAGTTCATTAGCATATGGTACTTATTCAAGTTCATGGAAATTTGGGGACGGCAATACATCGGATTTGAGAAATATTGCCGGGAAAAAGTACAATTTATTCGGAACTTATAATGTATTTCTAGAAACCACTACTTCTGCTGGTTGCAAAGACTCTTTAGTAAAATCCATTACAGTTCACTCAAGCCCGGTGGATACCTTCTTTGTACCTTCAGACAGGCAATGCTTTAGAGGAAATGTGTTTAATTTTATAAATAAAACCACTATACCTTCCGGAAATATTGCCAATAGAGTCTGGAATTTAGATGATGGGAATACTTTTACATCCGTAGATGTCTTAAATCACAAATATCTTACTGAAGATAGTTTTTATGTCACTTTGTCTTCAACATCCAATTTAGGATGCAAGGATACATTCAGACATCTAGCCGTTACCTTTGCTCAACCAATAGCTGTTTACAATATTCCTAATGACAGTCAGTGCTGGCAAAAGAACTATTTCAACATTAACAATCAATCAAAAATCAAATATGGCACAATGAGCCATAACTGGGATTTTGGAGATTATACATCTGATACAAGTTACACCCCGGCTACAAAAAAATATGCTAATAAATCGGCTTCCTATATGGTAAGGTATAAGGTATTGTCTGACCATGGTTGTGGAGATTCTCTTAATCATCGTATTCATTTACTTGAAAG
Source organism: Bacteroidota bacterium (assembly GCA_963169345.1). Lineage (GTDB taxonomy): Bacteria > Bacteroidota > Bacteroidia > NS11-12g > UBA955 > JABMMZ01. The sequence goes on along the minus strand of CAUJCT010000027.1, from coordinate 17,476 downwards.
ACCTATTGCTGACTTTTCAATTAATGATAGTATCCAGTGCTTCAGAGGTCATTTGTTTACATTTGCCAATAAAACAACTTTTAGTGCAATCAATACTGTGTCGTATTATTGGGATTATGGCAATGGTGATACCAGCATAGGTATTTTGCCTAAAACTTCAACTTATTTAACTCCCAATTATCACAATGTTAGTCTGATTGCCTATTCATATCTTACTAATTGTTACGACACAACTGTATACAGAGTCCTTCCTGCTCCTCATTCAGTACCTGATTTCAATATCAATAAAGACTCTCAATGTTTAAGGACCAACAGATTCGTCTTTACTAATCAATCTTCTGTTTCATTTGGTCAACTTAAATACCTTTGGACTTATAATGATGGAACCTTTGACACACTCATACATCCTGTTAAAATATACAGTTCAGGTTTTATGAGAAATGTGAAGTTGAAAGTAACAACTAATAACAATTGTTCTGATTCAATCACAAAACCTGTTGTTATAATTCCTCATCCTATTGCCAGGTTCGCAATCAATGATACTGCCCAATGTCTCAATAAACAAGGTTTTGACTTTACTAATCAGTCCACCACTTCCTATGGTCCATTTACTTCAAAATGGATGTTTGATGATGGAATTGAATCGACCAGTAAGGATTACAGCAATAAGCAGTTTAAGGTATCTGCTTATCACCTGGTGAAGTTAGCAGTATATTCTTATCAAGGTTGTCCTGATACTGTGTCTAGAGTAGTTTTTCTGGAGAAGAATTTGAATACTTATATCACTCAAACGCGTCTCGACTCTCAATGTTTGAAAGGCAATTTGTTTCAATTTACATCCGGTAGTAATAATCCTGATGTTAGTTTTGTATCACAACGTTGGGAGTTTGGCGATGCGGGACAATCTTCTTTAAGCAATCCGACACATAGTTATGCATCAGAAGGTCATAAAATAGTTTTACTGGAAACAACCAGTCTCAATGGTTGCCTGGATACAGCCAGATATAATGTTGTTGTTCACCCTCAGGCGATTTTATCATTTACTACAAATTCACCTTGTTTTCCTGATTCAGTTAAACTTACAAATACCAGTTCAATCTCAGTTGGGACAATTTCATCTTATAAATTCGAAATGACTGATGGTTTCCAGTCGACTTTAATTAACCCATCACACAAATTTACAACTGCTGGTACTTATGGTGTTAAGTTGACAACCATTAGCGATAAAGGGTGTAAAGATACTTTAGACAAACCCGGTTCAATCATTGTCAGAGTTAAACCAAATGCATTGTTTACTCAGGAAAGATTGCCGGATAAACAATTTGATGTAGCCACTATAAAATTCACAAATGCGTCATCAAACGATGTAACCTTATACAATTGGAATTTTGGGAATGGAAATACTTCAACTGAAGAAAATCCGGAAGCAGATTTTAATGATACATTCCGTAAATTAGTAACTCTTATAGTCACTAACAATGTAGGATGTACAGATACATTCAGCGCACGAACCGGTTCGCTTGTTTCAGATTTCGTATTTTACATGCCAGATGCGTTTAGTCCGGGAACTAACGGAGTCAACGACGTTTTAAAACCTGTAATGACACCTTATGTGAGAAAGTATGTAATGGAGGTTTTCAATAGATGGGGAGAGAGGGTGTTTTATAGCGATGATCTTACCAAAGGTTGGGATGGTACATATAACGGGGAAGATTGTGAGCAGGGCGTTTATATATGCAGAATATATCTTGTGCCAATGCGTGGTGCTATTCGAAGTGAGAATCTGTCAATAACTCTTTTGCGATAATTCTAATTCTATGAAATTGGGAATTAAGATATTGATTGTATGTTTGATAATTTCAGAATTGCCAACTGCATGTTCTCAATGTTTAGTTTCGCATTATAAGCTGGATGGGAATTCATCAGATTCGGTTGGGACAAATCATGGATCTTCAAAAGATGTAACTTATGTAAGCGACAGATTTGGTAATCCAAATTCGGCCGCAAGATTTATTGCAAGTGACAAAAGTTATATCTTATTACCTACAAAGAGTTTTCAGTTTTCAAACTATTCTTATTCGGTATGGATTAAACTTAATTCTTTGCCACCCAATGGCAATGCATACATTTTCTTCTCTGTAGGCAGCACAGGAGGAGATCAGAATATGCAAATTGAAAACAATCAGGATAATGCGACTTTAGGTTATCTGACTGGTTTTACAATTACAGCCTATAATATTAACGGATTTTTTAGGGGTGGAGCAGCTTCAGGAAAATTGCCAAAAGTTGGAGAGTGGAATCATGTTGTTTGTACCCGTGATACCAATTATTTTAAAATATATGTCAACGGTTGCTTGATGGGTACAAGTAAAAATACGAATGGATCTTTGCCTTTTTATGGAAATGGAATTTCTAATTCTATTATTGGTGCACGAAATAATTTGACAAAGTTTGTGGATGCAGATATGGACGATGTGAAAGTGTTCAATTGTGCTTTAGATGCCAGACAAATAGCAGCTTTGTATAACAACTTTAAACCATTGTCTGCAAGTCGTGATACTACAATATGTTTAAATACATTTAAGCCATTTAAAATTAAAGCTTTTGGTAAATATTGTTCCTATAAATGGATAGATATTAGCAACCGAAATGTAGTGCTGAGCACCGATAGTCAGATGACAGTGTCTAAAAATACAAGTGCAACTTACAGAGTCTTTAATCATTTGGGTGACTCAGCTACAGTTGTTGTCAAGATATCTAATGCAGGCAATTTCTTACCTAAAGATACATTTTATTGCCAGCCATTTTCAAGAGTTCTCAACGCTAATACGAATGATTCTTGTTTTTGGAATACTGGTGAGAAAACTAAATCCATCACTATAAATACTCCCGGTAATTATATTCTTAAAGTTAAAGACAAATTGGGTTGTACCTTATACGATACTTTTGATGTTAAACAATATAGTCCAACTACCTATTCTATAGGTAAAGACACTTGGTTCTGTTCTGATTTTCGGTTAGTATTGAGAGCAAGTGCTCCTTTTAAACAACATTTATGGAGCGATGGCAGTAAATTGGATAGTCTCGTGGTTAATACCATTGGGACGTATTCTGTTAAAACTATCGATTATAATAATTGTCCGAATTCTGATACTATCAATATTCTTAAGCATAACATACCTGATTATGATATTGGTAAGGATACAGTGTATTGTAATAACTTTAACCGTCAAGTGTCGATGCCAGATTCCGTCATGATATCCAAATGGAATGGAATTTTAACTAATCAGAAAATTATAACTATAAATCAACCCGGAAAATATGTTTTGGATGTTGTTTTAAAAAATGGATGCAAACTCAAAGATTCGATACTAATTTCTCAGGTTATTCCAAAAGCCATTGGTTTCAATGATACAATTTTTAGATGCCTTGGAGATACTGCTATAATTCGTTTGAGTGGTTTTAAGTCTTATAAATGGTGCAATGGCTCTATAGATTCTTTTCTTATTCTAAAGAATCAGATTCAATGCATTCTCGAGGTCATTGATTCGAACGGTTGTAGCAACTCGGATACACTTGAATTTAAAACAAATCCTTATGCTGTTTCAAAATTTAATGTAATTCCCGACTTTGCTTATATTTCTAATCCTGTTTTTAAAATCAATAATCAGGCAAAAAATTATGATTCTATAAGATATGATTTTGACAATGGATATTCGTCTGATTCCTTGAACCCTTATATACGATACTCAAAAATTGGTCAATATACCATTCGTCAGTTTGCGACCAATCAATTTGGTTGCAATGATACAAGTGAATTAAATGTAAAGGTATTTGATGATTATGTAACGTTTTATCCTAATGCTTTTTCTCCGAATAACGACGGAAGTAATGATGTATTTATGCCTTATTTAAAAGGTATAGTAAGCAGAGACTATAAATTGCAGATTTTTAACAGATGGGGCGAACTTATTTTTGAAACAGATGATGTTTCTAAAGGATGGGATGGGACATATATGGGTGAGGATGTACAGGAAGGTAATTATTTATATATAGTTCAATTCAGAAATGCCAATCAGATTATAAAAACCGTGAGTGGTGTTATTCAATTATTAAGGTAAAACCAAATTCAATAAAAAAAGGGGAATAAATCCCCCTTATAATATCAAATCAATTGTAATTATTGAACAATTAACTTTTCAGTTCCGATAACTCTTCCATTGCTGTCGCATACTTGCACAAAATATACGCCTGGCATTAAGCTATGGTTGACCTCGAATGTAGATTCACTAATTTCGGTATATTCAAGATTCATTTCTTGCCCCAGCGTATTGATGATTTTTAATTTAACACCGGATATATTGATATTAAGATTTCCTAAACTTACTACAAATGATGCATGACTTGGATTAGGATAAATATCAAAATTAATTTTGTTGACTGTAATTCCATCTATTGATGTCGACTTGTCTGTAAATAACTGATCAACTTCCTGTTTAGAAATTGCACGGTTGTAGATAATGACATCGTCAATTTTTCCGTTAAATGGGGAAGATAAATTATTGCGGATACCGATAAATGCTTTAACAGTACCTGAACCATAACTTGGATAAACTATAGTACTTTTTCCCATTGAGTCTACTAATATGCCATCAACATACAATCTTGCATGGTTAGAGTCGCGCACACATACAATATGTCTCCATGAACTGGTACTTAAAGGAGCAGATTGCTGCATATCAAAATGAGGTGCAACAGTATTATAGCCTCCACCAAGCCATCCATTAAATGAACCTGAAAAATTGTTGGCAATGTTTAAAGATTGATCTCCTCCTGAACTTCCAATGTTTAATGCAAATGCCATACTTCCACTATTGGGTTTGACATTTATTTTTGCCCACAAAGAATATGTATACCTGTTGTTTTTTACGTACGTAGAAGGGAATTCAATGTAACTGTTGGTTAATCCTTTGAATTCGTATGCACAATTTGGATTGCCATACCTGTCCGTCGTCAGATTAACATTAGAAGTTGTTCCATGAGTTTTGTTACTGCTTGAATCTCTTGCATCGCTCGAAAAAGGGAAAAATGCAACAAGTCCATTACTCGGTATTTGGGCCATCAGGCTACCGGAGAATAAAAATAATATTGGTAATATCTTAGCTTTCATAAAACAAAAGTATTAAATTTTTTAAAAATTGCAATTTTTCTATACGTTTTCGCATTAATTATATTTTTAAAGATTTCAAGTATCTTCGCCCTCGCATGTCAACGGCTATAGTCATTTTTGCGTTTAACAGACCCAGGCACCTGAAAGCTACCATTGAACACCTGAAACTCAATCCTGAGTTCGGAACTTTGCCTGTGTTTGTTTTTGTTGATGGTCCCCGTAATGAAGAGGATGTTAAGGCTGTTAATGATGTGAAGGCTATCGCCAATGCTATTCCTGTCAAGAATTTGAATATCGTTGCCAGAGATAATAATCTTGGGCTTAAACGCTCCGTTATTACAGGTATTTCCCATGTCTTTGAACTGTTCGATCAGGCCATTATTCTTGAAGATGATATTTGTGTGTCCCCGAATTTTTTGCAGTATCACCTTCAGGCGCTCGATACCCTTAAACACCGTGAAGATATCTGGTCGGTCTCAGGTTTTGTTATTCCTGAAATAGGGGAGAAGTGCCAAAAAATTACAGGTCAGGATACTGTTTTGGCTAAAAGGGCTTCTTCCTGGGGCTGGAGTACCTGGAAATCCAGATGGATTAAGGCAAATTTTGACTCTCAATATGTCCTCAGTCAATTGAGATTGAATCATCAGTTATATGGTCAGACCGGTGGCGATAAACTGCGAATGCTCGTCCGTGAATTAAGCGGGAATAGCAGTTCATGGGCCATTATCTGGGATTATAATCACTTTTTAAATAATGGTTATTGTCTGTATCCTGTCCGCTCTTTAATTCGAAATATAGGCCTGGATAATTCTGGAACGCATTCAAAGCCTCTTAAAGCCTATGAAGTCGAACAACTCAACGCGGATACTATAACTATCAATAAAGATATTCAGGTTAACCAGGATGTATTGAAAGTGTTTGCCAAAATAAATTCTAAACCATACAGATGGCCCCTGGATTATTGGCGTTTGCTTTCTGTTATCAGGAAAATCAAGTCGTAAAATTGACTTCTGTAACGTTTTGTCCAATTTAAACCTTTAGCTTTTCTAAAAATTCTTTTGGATTGTCTGCATGTACCCAGTGTCCGGCATTTGAAACCACTTCAAACTTTGTATTTGGAAAATGTGTCAGAATATATGCCTTGTCCTCTTCTTTGAGGTAATTGGATTGCGCTCCGGTGATGAATAAACTTGGACTTTGAAAGACATGATTCAATTTCAATGGTCCAATAATTTCTTCATAGGCAGCCTTTAATGCAGGTATGTTGCTTTTCACAATGAATCCTCCATTTTCACTTCTCTCAACGTTTTTTGCAAGGAACAAACGAATGCCTGCATTGGATTCATATTGCGTCAAAGCTGCATCTATTTCGCTGCGACTATTCAAGGCACTCCAATCTATTTCTTCAAATGCTTTAAAGTATGTTACATGACCGGGTTTATAGCCTTTAGGTGCAATATCAACTACAATGAGTCTGTTGATACGTTCAGGGTATTTGTCTGCGGCAAACATGGCAGTTTTTCCTCCCATGCTATGTCCAATTAAAGTAAATGTATCAATTCTCAGATCGTCTGCAAGCTCTATGATATCATCTGCCATAACCTCATAGCCCATTTCCATGCTGTGTGGCGACTGACCATGGTTGCGGGCATCAATAGTGTAAACGGTATAGTCTTCACTCAGCTGTCGGGCAATATTATGCCAGTTATCCAGCATGCCAAAAATGCCATGAAGAATAAACAAAGCCGGTTTGTTTTCTCCGTATTGTTTGTAAAACAGTTTCAAAGTGGAGGTTTAGGCGAATGATTCGTCTATGATAGCTGCTTGTTCTTTGTCGTGGGTTTTCTTAAAACCTGTTGCAGGACTGGCTGAACTTCTTCTGCCTATATAGCGAATTGCAAATGGCAAGTCGTAGCGGCTGAGATGCATCCAGGTGCCCATATTTCTTGGTTCTTCCTGTACCCAGCAGAATTCAGCTTTTTTATAGGTTTCAAACAGTTCTGCCAGATGTTTTTCAGGCAATGGGTAGAGCTGTTCAACTCTCACAATCGCAATATCTTTACGCTTTTCAGCTTGTTGTTTCTCTAGCAATTCGTAGTAAATTTTGCCACTGCACAACAAAACTCTTTTAACTTTTTTGGCATCAGCATAAGTGTCGCCAATTATCTCCTGGAATTGACCTTTTGTAAAATCCTCCAGGTTACTCACACATTTAGGGTGTCTGAGCAAACTCTTTGGTGTCATGGCAATTAAAGGTACTCTGAAATCGCGCTTTAACTGTCTTCTGAGAGCGTGGTAATAATTAGCCGGAGTAGTGCAGTTAATAACCTGCATATTGTTATTGGAACTCAATTGCAAAAATCTTTCAAGTCTGGCTGATGAGTGTTCCGGTCCCTGTCCTTCATAACCATGGGGCAACATCATCACCAGTCCGCTGTATTGACCCCATTTGGTTCCAGCACTGGCAATAAACTGATCTATCATGATTTGAGCCCCATTGGCAAAGTCGCCAAACTGAGCTTCCCAAATGGTTAAATCATTCGGTGTACAAGCACTGTATCCATATTCAAATCCAAGTTCGGCATACTCACTCAGCAGTGAATTGTAAATATAAAATTTACCTTGCTTATCAGACAAATGTTGTAATGGCACATATTCAGCTTCAGAATCTTCTTTTTTAATGAGCGCATGTCTGTGACTGAATGTACCTCTTTCTACGTCCTGACCAGCCAGTCGAACAGAATGTCCTTCATCCAGCAAGGTTGCATAAGCCATCAATTCACCCATAGCCCAATCATATTGGTTGCTTTCAATCATTTTCAAACGACCTTCATACAATTGCTGCACTTTCTTAATTGGTTTGTTGTCTTCGGGAATAGCATTGATTTTTTCTGCAAGTGCTTTCCAGCGTTTATCGTCAAACTGAGTTTTTGAAGTTTTGTCAAAATCTTCAGCTTTAGGGAAATGATAGTCTTTCCAGATATCGTCAATTTTTGGTTTTGACTCTGGCGCTTTGTTCTGTTTAACATCATCCAAAGTCACTTGAAGCAGCTGTTTGAATTTCTCTTCCATTTCACGGGCAATCTCAGCATCTATCTCACCCCTCGCTATCAGCTTCTCTTTGTATAATTCTCTTGGATTCGGATGCGATGAAATGATTTTATACAGCACTGGTTGTGTAAACCTTGGTTCATCTCCCTCATTGTGACCATATTTTCTGTAACCAAGCAAATCAATGAAGATATCACTGTTGAACTTGTTTCTGTATGCCATAGCCATTTTAATGGTGTGCACCACCGCTTCCACATCATCTCCGTTTACATGAAATACCGGACAATTGGTGGTTTTAGCGACATCTGTGCAATAGATACTTGTACGACTATCGGTATAATTGGTTGTAAAGCCTATCTGATTGTTGGTGACGATATGAATGGTACCACCAATTCTGTTGGCTTCCAGTCCACTCATTTGAATCACTTCGTAAACAATACCCTGACCGGCAATAGCTGCATCACCGTGAATCAGTATCGGACAAACTTTATTGATATCGCTGTTGTATAGATGATCGAGTTTAGAACGGACCATACCTTTAACAACAGGATTAACTGCTTCCAGGTGAGAAGGATTCGGAGAAAGCTTGAGTTTAACTTCTTTTCCATTTGGTGTTGATACCAATGTGCTGTAGCCTAAATGGTATTTTACATCCCCTTCAAACTGATCATCCTGAAATACTTTACCTTCAAATTCACTGAATATATCAGAGTAGGTTTTGTTGAAAATATTGGCCAACACGTTTAAGCGACCTCTATGAGCCATACCCATCACAAATTCACTTACACCGAGCTCTGCACCGTAATGAATCACGCTATCTAAAGCCGGTATCAGACATTCGAGACCTTCTAAGGAAAAGCGCTTTTGACCAATAAATTTAGTATGCAGAAAGTTTTCGAATGCTGTAGCCTGATTGAGTTTGTTTAGACATTGCTTTTTCTCATCTATGCTAAGATTTGGCTGATTTTTGGTTGTCTCCATCAGATTTCTCAACCACTCAATTTTACTAGGGTCGCCAATGTGCATGTACTCTGCACCTATGCTCTCGCAATAGGTATTTTTAAGATGTTGAACAATGTCTTTCAGTTTGGCTGAGCCAAGTCCAAGTTCATGTCCGGCGTTGAATGTTTTTTCAAGGTCGGCATCATTTAACCCATAATTGGATAAGTCAAGTGTTGGGGTATATTTTCGTCTCTCTCTAACCGGATTGGTTTTGGTAAACAAATGCCCTCTGGTTCTGTATGCATTGATAAGATTCAAGACATTGATTTCTTTCAAAGCATCTTCACTGATCGCATTGGTTCCCGGCATGTTTTTGCCTGTTCCGAAATCGAAACCTTCAAAGAATTTCTGCCAGCCAAAATCTACTGATGTCTTGTCACTCTGATACTGCTTATACAGGTCGTCAATGTAGTTGACATCGGCATTGCTTAAATAGGAGTTAGGGAGCATAAACTAAAATTTCTGCAAAATTAATGAATTTTTAGGTGTCTTCATAGCAAGAATCTCAGGATTTTAAAGGGAAATCACAAATAAAAATCTCTGTTCTGAAGGAAATGTAAAAGAAATATTTAGGCCAAATGGACTATTTTTTGCGCTCAATGACAAAATTTAGCATATCAAACAGACTTTTTCTGCTTGCATTGTCTGGCATTGTTATGAGGATTTCTTCTGCTTTTCGTTTGTAATTCTGCATCTGGGTTCTGGCATAATCAAAGCCTCCCTTGGATAACACAAATTGAATGACTTCATCAACTGCTTTGCGCTTTTCGCCTTTGTTTTTAATCAATTGTATGATGTGTTGCCTTTCAGATTTATCCGACTGATTAAGCGCATAAATAAGCGGCAAAGTCATTTTCTTTTCCTTGATGTCTAGTCCCGTTGGTTTTCCTACATTATTGTCTCCGTAATCAAACAAATCATCTTTGATTTGAAATGCTATCCCCGTATACTCACCAAACAATCTCATTTTTTCGATGGTCTCACTGTCAGTATTAACGGCCGCAGCTCCAATGGCACAACAACTGGCAATCAGTGAGGCTGTTTTTTTGGTGATTATATCGTAATAGACATCTTCTGTAATATCTAGACGACGCGCTTTTTCAAGCTGAAGTAACTCACCCTCGGACATTTTTTTGACGCTTTCGCTGACTATTTTTAGTAAATCAAAATCCTCATTGTCAATTGACAGCAAAAGTCCTTTCGCCAGAAGAAAATCACCAACCAATACAGCAATTTTATTTTTCCAGAGGGCATTGATGCTAAAGAATCCTCTGCGCATATCACTGCCATCCACTACGTCATCGTGAACCAAAGTGGCTGTGTGCAAAAGCTCAATTAAACTCGCTCCTCTGTAAGATCTTTCATTAATCTCTCCATGTAATTTAGAACAAAACAACACAAACATTGGCCTAATTTGCTTGCCTTTCCGCTTAACAATATAGGTCATGATAGTATTCAGCAAAGGAACATTCGTTTTCATACTCTTGCTGAAAGTTGCTTCAAAAGCTTCTAATTCCTTGTCAATTGGTTGTTTGATATGGTCTATGGAGATACCCAATCAGGTGATTTTTATAATTTGCAAATTAAACAATAATATTTTGAGTTATTTTTGCAGCCTCAAAAAAATATTCAGACAATGCAAACAGTTAACGATTTTAATTTCAAAAACGAGAAAGTGCTCATCAGAGTCGACTTCAATGTACCTCTCAATGCAGAGTTCGCCATTACCGACGATTCCAGAATAGCAGCTACCGTTCCAACCATTAAGAAAATATTGGCTGATGGTGGTTCTTGTATCTTGATGAGTCACTTAGGTCGTCCAAAAGAAGGGCCAACCGAAAAATACTCTTTGAAACACATCGTTAACAGAGTTTCTGAATTGACTGGCGCCAAAGTGCATTTTGCTGATGACTGCATTGGAGACTCTGCCTACCAGTTAGCTGCAGGTTTGCAAAGCGGCGAAATATTGTTGCTCGAAAATTTGCGTTTCTATAAAGAAGAAGAAAAAGGTGACCTTGGATTTGCTGAAAAATTATCCAAACTGGGCACTTTTTATGTCAACGATGCTTTTGGTACTGCCCACAGAGCACATGCGTCTACTGCAGTAATTGCTCAGTTTTTTAAAGGTAAAAAGTGTTTTGGTTATGTAATGGCTGGCGAAATTTCTAATGCTCGCAAAGTCCTCGACAATCCTGCCCGTCCATTTACTGCCATTGTTGGTGGAGCAAAAGTGTCTGATAAATTATTGATCATCGAAAATCTCATGAGCATCGCTGACTATATTATTATTGGCGGTGGAATGGCTTATACATTTGCAAAAGCTCAGGGTGGTAAAATTGGTAAATCATTGTGTGAAGATGACAGAATGCCTCTGACACTTGAGTTAATCGAAAAAGCAAAAGCCAAAGGGGTAAAATTGTTATTACCTGAGGACAGTGTCGTTGCAGACAATTTTGCAAATGATGCACATACGACTATTTCTAATAATGATGCAATTGATGACCAGTATATGGGGCTGGATATTGGACCTAAAGCTACTGATGTTTTCTGTGAAGCAATAAGAGCCTCTAAGACTGTATTGTGGAACGGACCAATGGGTGTGTTTGAAATGAGCAGTTTCGAAGCAGGTACAAAAGCAGTGGCTCAGGCAGTTGCTGATGTCGCTCAGGCCGGTGGATTCAGTCTGATTGGTGGTGGCGATAGTGCTGCAGCCATTCATAAATTTAAACTTGCAGACAAAGTGAGTTATGTTTCAACCGGTGGTGGTGCTCTCCTTGAATATTTTGAAGGTAAAGAACTCCCTGGAGTAAAGGCTGTTTTAGATTAGGATTTTAATCCAATAAGCACTAAGTTTGAAACGCAATGGAAAGTGCCGATATCATTCTCAATCATCGACAGATAAATAGCAAAATTACTCGTCTGGCCTGGCAGATTTACGAGAACAACATGGACGAACAAGTCCTTTGGCTGGCAGGCATAGATGAAAGAGGAATGTACGTTGCTGAGATGATTAAGAAGGAACTGGCTACAATTACCAATCAGGAATTAAGACTGGTGAATATTCTGGTAGACAGAAAGAATTTTGAACCTTCTTTTTACTCTGATTTCGATACAGAAAATCTCAAAGATGCCGTTATTATAGTGGTTGACGATGTCTTGAACACAGGTAAAACAATGTTTAGCGCTATGCTGCCTTTAGTTAGAAGACAAGTGGCAAAGATTCAGGTAGCAGTGCTGGCTTCCCGCAACCATCGCTTGTTTCCTGTAAGAGCCGATTTCGTAGGAATCAGTATGGCAACAACCTTGCACGAACATTTGAATTTTGATAATTCCAATCCGGATAATTTAAAACTCAATCTGTCTTAAACAGATTAATTTTTTAAAATTTATTTTTGATGATTTCCAGAAAATCCTTGTGAATAGAGGTATTGTCTGCTACAATCGATTTTCCAAATAAATAATCGTCTCCGCCTTTGAAATCAGTAACGGTGCCTCCGGCTTCTTGCACAAGTAATATACCAGCTGCAACATCCCAGGCATTGAGACCGTATTCGAAAAACCCTTCGAATCTTCCGCTAGCTACATAAGCCAAATCAACTGCAGCTGAACCCATTCGTCTCAAACCATGCGTTGTTTGCATCAATTCTTTTAGCACAGTTAAATATGCTTCCATCTGCTCGAAGTCGTAATACGGAAAACCGGTGGCCATCAGCGAACTTTTCAAAGAATGATTATTGGATACACGTATTAATTGACCGTTGAGCCAGGCTCCTCCTCCTTTATGAGCCGTAAATAACTCATCTCTTCCTATTTCATAAACAGCACCGGCCAGTATTTCATTTCCATTTGCCAATGCTACACTGACACTGTACACAGGAATATTGTGAATGAAATTAGTGGTACCATCTAATGGGTCTATGATCCAGTTATAGGTTTGTCGGCCAATATCAGAAGTGTTTTCTTCAGTGATAAATCCTGCCTCAGGAACCAGCAGTGACAGCGCTTCCACAAGTTTTTTCTCAGCTTCAATATCAACATAACTTACCAGTTGATTTAAACCTTTGTCTGAAACTTTATCGAAAGTAAAACCTTTGCGTTGTTCTTTAATATACTGTGCAGTTTCAGTAACAATAGAGTTAATTCCGGCACTGATGGCTTGTAAATTCATAAAACGAAGATATGTGAAATGTAATAAATGATAAGATCTAAAACAAAGAAACACCTCCCATAACTTCTGGTTGTTTGAGGTTCATCATCTTTAAAATGCTTGGCGCAACATCTGCTAAAATACCCTTGTTTGGTAAACTTTTACATTTATCGCTGATAATGATACATGGAACTGGATTCATACTGTGTGCAGTGTTTGGACTGCCATCCGGATTTCTGGCTTCATCTGAATTGCCATGGTCGGCTATGATAATGATTTGGTAATGGTGCTCAATTGCTTTTTTTACCAGACGTTCTACACAACTATCAACTGTTTCAGCAGCCTTAATAATAGCTTCCCAAACACCGGTATGACCTACCATATCTGTATTGGCAAAATTGAGACAAATGAAATCAAACTTCTCCGAATCTATGGCCTGGTATATTTTTTCTGTTAATGGTAAAGCACTCATCTCAGGTTGCAAATCGTAGGTAGCTACTTTAGGCGATGGTTCCATGATGCGCTCTTCACCTTCGAAAACTTCTTCTCTGCCTCCCGAAAAGAAAAATGTCACATGAGGGTATTTCTCTGTCTCGGCACTTCTCAATTGTTTGAGTCCGGCTTTACTGATTACCTCTCCAAGTGTTTCAGTTACATTCTTTGATTCGAATATCACCAGTACATCTTTATAAGTCTGATCGTATTCGGTCATGGTCGCGTATTTAAGTTTGAGTTTATGCATGTTAAATTCATGCATATCCATTTGTGTCAATACTTGAGTAATCTGACGACCTCTATCGGTTCTGAAATTAAAACACAAAACTGCGTCATTTTCACGAATAGTTGCCAGAGCTTGATGTGCACTCTCGGTGATTACAGATGCATGAATGAACTCATCGGTTATGTTATTATTATAGGCTGCATCCATAGCAGCTTCGGTAGATAAGAAAGGTTGACCAACTCCATTGACCATTAAATCGTAAGCCAGTTTAACCCTTTCCCAACGCTTGTCGCGGTCCATAGCATAATACCTTCCAATCACAGAAACTATGCGGGCATTCGTGCCTTCAATCGCTTTTTCAACTGTTTGCAAATATCCTTTTCCGCTTTTTGGGTCAGTGTCCCGACCATCGGTAAATGCATGAATGTTGATTGTTTTTACGCCTTTGGAAGTGAAAATTTTACAAAGTTCTATCAGATGGTCCATGCTGCTGTGCACACCTCCATCACTCACTAATCCAATTAGGTGAAGCGGTTTGTCATTCTCCAGACAATATTGAGCCAGTTCATTTATACCCGGTTCATTTGCCGCAGTGCCATCTGTAAATTGTTTGTTGATAAGAGCCAGCTGCTGCCATACAACTCTACCGGCGCCAATATTCATGTGGCCAACTTCACTGTTGCCCATTTGACCTTCAGGCAGACCTACTGCATGACCAAAAGTTGTCAGTGTTGTATTTGGATAGTTTTGAATTAATTCGTTGAAAAATGGTGTTTTAGCATTGTAAATACCATCTGTGAAATCGTGTTTTCCAATACCCCAACCATCCAAAATCATGAGGAACGCTCTCTGTTGTGCTTGCATGGCACAAAGTTAATAGGATTTGTGGAATTGAAGAAAAGCGATTATTCGCTAAATGCTAAAGCAATATTCTTTTGAAATAGAAAATTTTGATCAAACTAATTTTGGATTTACTAGACTCACCTGGCATTTAAACTTTATTTTTTTATCATCCAATAATGTATCTGAATTGCTTTTAGTGAAATTTGAGTTTAAATATTGATTTTTCAACTATGCATTAATGGAAACGGATGTGCGGGTTGAGTCCACGAACGCGTAGAATTTAAATCATGGCAGTCTCGAGCAGGAGAGGCATGCAGCGGCAAAGCCATGATTGAAATTTTTGTTCGTGGTGGCCTTTTTTTACTCGCAAGCTCGTGAGAACGCGTTGCTTAGTTGTTTACTTTTTTTTGGCCAATCAAAAAAAAGTAAATGCCACGCCTGCGGCATGAGCAGGCAGAACTAATAATATTCAGTTATTTAGGATTGACTAAATAATGTTCCAGGTGTTATGATGAAGAACCAGAAAAAAACTTAAATTAATCTACAATATGTTGCTCAAGACCTTCCTCATCTAAATTGTCATCACTGTATCTGAAATACAATGTAGATGTGGCAGCTATCAGATATGCAATGAATATACCATTGATGACCAATCCGAATAATTGAGCTATAACATAACTACTCATGCTGATGGATTCAGGATTACCACCAAATGCTGAAGCAATCACAATGCTCAAAATGATTAATCCTATCATACTAATCAATCCTAACAGAAACAGCATCCAGCCTCTTTTCCAGTTGAGATTACTCAAACTGAAAGAGATAGATTCTACAATCCCTTTGTTGCCATGAACCATCGCAGCTAAACCAATTGAAAACCTTAAGAAGAAAACAATAAGGAATAAGAATCCTACAAAACCTACCAGTACACCAAGCGCTTTTGATACGGATACAAGTAAACTGCATATAAATATAAAGATAAGAGTCGTTGCTATCTGTATCAAGGCATATAAAATTAAAAATCCTGCTATTCTGAATATTCTTGAATTAAATGAATTTTTTAATGCACCAATTAAGTCCGGCTTACCATTTCTGATTTCATTGTCTGAAATACCATAGAACAAATTAATGGCCCATCCGTAGATGAATAAGGCGAGGACAAATATCAAACCAAACAATCCAAAACTGACATTGGCGAATTGACTTGTATATGCTTCAATAATTGCTTCAGGATCGCCTCCACCCTGCATCAACTGCATTTGCATTTCCTGCATGTCTTTTTGATAAGCAATCATATCGGTTGCACCATATCCAAATGCAATGAGCATGAGAGGTGTAGTGATTATCAAAGCAATGATACCAACCAATATTGCCCCCAGCAAGGTGCTTAAAAATGTCCTTTTAAATAATTTTGTTGAAGCTGAGAAAGCCTGATCTCTGAATAGCGGTAAGTAGTGTTTCATGGCTCAAGATTATGGAATGTATCGGAATGGAACAAATTTTTTCCTAATAATTTACTCAATATTCGATTATTTTTGCGCACTCAATGATAAAAGGGAAAAAAATAGTCGTTGTACTTCCGGCCTACAATGCCGAAGCTACCCTGGAAAAAACCTATCGCGAAATTCCATTTGAAATAGTGGATGATGTCGTACTGGTTGATGACAATAGTCGCGATGAAACGATTAGAAAAGCTCAGGAGCTTGGTATAAAGCATGTGGTTAAACATGAAGTCAACAGAGGTTATGGCGGTAATCAAAAATCATGTTACTCTAAGGCACTTTCAATTGGAGCAGATATCATCGTCATGCTGCATCCGGATTATCAATATACGCCAAAACTTATTGAAAGTATGGCCTATATGATTGCCAATGAAGTTTATCCTGTCAGTTTTGGCTCTCGTATTCTTGGTAAAGGTGCATTAAAAGGCGGCATGCCTATGTATAAATATATAGCCAATCGTATGCTGACTTTATTTCAGAATATCATGTTGGGGCAAAAGTTATCCGAATACCACACAGGCTACCGTGCTTTTGATAAATCTATTTTTGAAAAAATTGATATTGAAGCAAATTCAGATGATTTTATTTTCGACAACCAGATGATTGCGCAGATTTTTATGGCCGGTTTCGAAATAGGGGAGGTCACTTGCCCGACAAAATATTTTGATGAAGCTAGCAGTATCAACTTCAAAAGAAGCAGTATCTACGGCCTTGGTGTTCTAAAAGTCTCTTTCCAGTACCGCTTCCAGAAATGGGGTTTGGTGAAGTATAAGTATTTGAAGGGCTGAATAGCTGAAAAGCTGAATAGCTGAATTGTGTGGCGGTAGAAAGATTGAAGGAAAAAGGATATAAGAAAAAGGAATTAGGAACTAGGAACTAGGAATTAGGATTGAGGGGAGTGTCCATGCCTAAATAAGGTTGACCGCTTTTCGCTAACTATTAACCTAATTGCAGATATTACATCTGGAATTGTTAGCTTGTTTGCTAAGATATGAAGGGGTTAAATACCCCGTCAGATCTTAATTTGCATCTAATGACTC
>CAUJCT010000026.1 GCA_963169345.1 Bacteroidota bacterium | reverse complement strand
TTCAAATAACCATTGTTATCTAGATATTGTATTTGTTGTTTTTCTTTATATTTAAGATAGTAGCCATTGTAATTGATTCCATAACTAAACAGGATCTGATTTTTATACAGGTTCATATTTTGGTTGATAAGTCCGATAGAGATATTGGCGCTTTTACCAAGTTTAGGGGTGTATGTAAAATTGTTCTCAGATTCGTTGATAGTACTGGTAAAACCCAGATCGAAAGTATGAAGTAGTTCAGTCTGGATAAAGTGTTTTCTTTCCTTTCTACCTTTATATTTTGTAACATCATAGATTTTCTTTGTACTTGAATCCAACTGATCTTCAATCATTTTTTCAATAGAATTGTCATCTTCAAGAAAAGAAACTTTGACTACTACTTTTTTACCTGCAGCAGTGTCTTTGAACTTAACTATAGAGGTGTTTTCATCTCCTTCTGACTTAACGGTTACGGTTTTGTTTTTGTAGGTGATTTTTACGCTATCTGTAGTAGTTTGAGCGATGGCGTTCATTCCACTTAAAGCGATAATAATAGCGGTAATTATAATTTGAATGGTTTTCATTTTTGTGAGTGGTTTAAAATCCTGCAATAATTTGATATTTTTTATTTTCGATAACCAATTTCCTATTGGTTCTGGTGTTGGTGTCATTTTCTATTTTTATTTTAGAGCTTCCGAAAAGTCTTTTAAGCCAGGTTTGTTCTTCTTGCTGAACTTTGTAATTATTGGCTAATTTTGTTGTTTCAACTGATACCAAAATCTCATTTTGAGGGCTGGTTTGAGCTGGTATTACTGGATTTTCAGACTTTTCATCTTGTTGAATTTCGTGTTTAACAATTTTTTCTAATTCGAAATCAGAATTTGGATTATTCGGAGCATTTTTATTTTCAATTATTTCGATATCATTTTCTATTCCTTGAATATTAGATTTTTTACTAGCCATAGATTTTATGATTTGTGACTTGGTAACAATTGTATCAAGATTTGGCAACAGAGGGTTTCGGGTAATTTTATCGCTTGGCTGAGGCAGTTGTAAAGTGGGCTTATTAGGTTTATTGGATTCAGTGCCAGCTACATCCAGTACATCTGATTGACTTCGGTTGATCAGGAAAACAGTTAAGAATCCGGCCAGGATAATGGCAGCAGCTACTGCATATTTTCTAATATGAACTGCAAAAACAGTTTTTGACTTGCGTTTAAGATTTTGGATATTGATGTCGGGTAAATCTGAAGATGGGCTTACCACTGTATTTTGCCAGGCAGCCCAAATTTTAGAATACTCTGTATCGGCATGAATGGCTTCAAGCAAAGCAGTCCTTTCCTCTCCCTGAATTTCACCTTCGAGAAGCATGAACATCAATTCATCAATATTTTCGTCATTTAATTGTTTCATATAATATTTTCCAAACTTACTAAGTAGTTTTTAAGGGTTTGTCTTGCTCTAAAAATGTACACTTTTACTTGTGATTCGTTTAATCCTGTTATATTTCCAATTTCTGCGTAATCGTAGCCTTCGTAATCTCTAAGCATTATGACCGATTTTTGAATTTCAGGTAACTTTTCCATAGCCTGACTAACAATTGATTTAAGATCGGGTTGTGAAGCTTCGCGTCCTTTCTCCTGATAGTATTCGGGCATTTCAGTCATTTTCTTTTCTCTTCTAATTCCATCTATCATTTTTCGGTAAGCAGTAGTAAAAATCCAGCTTTTGCATTTTTCGTACTCTACTTTATCTCTGTTAATCCAAAGACTTTCGAAAGTATCCTGCACAATATTTTCTGCATCTTCACGCACATTCAGACTCTTGAATATGAATCTAAATAGTGCTTTTGCGTGCTGATCGACAGATGAATTGTATTCTCTTTCAGTCATTCGGTTTGTAGGTTGAACGAAAGCAGTTAAGGATTAGTTACAGAATTAGGAAAAAAATTTCAAATAGAGCTACAAATTTATGCTCTTTTGGATGTAGGAAGAAGATTTATAAAGTAGTCAGTTTATTGAAAAGACCAGAGCAGAACTGGTTTCGGTCGGGACTTAAAAGTTGAATCGAGCACTGTCATTGCAGAATTACTGAACGCTGGACAGCCCCAACCTTCTGGAGTGCCATTTGGAAATATTTCATCATCTGAGACATCAGACCATCCGTGCAGAACTATTTGTCTTTTAAGTGCATTATTATTGGATGAATCGAGGCCATGTAGAAGATATTTTATAAATATACCCCAAGAACTTTTGCCTCGAGACCCAATTTTAAAACGACCTAAAGAGGCGCAATGACTTTCGGGTTGATTGCTAAAGGTCGGCGAATGTTTGCTGTAGTCGAGCCCCCAAGGATGAGCGCCACAACCATGACTTACAAGGAAACTATCAATTATCTGATGTTTTGAAATATTGACCAGAAATGCTCTTTTTTTACCTGAATGCCGACTATAATCAATGAGCAAAGCTATGGCAGTATCCAATTTATTTTTCTCGGCGAATTCCCGTGCATTTTTTATTTTATCTGGGAGCAGATATGGCTTAGTTCCTGCGGGATTAGACGTTTCTGTACTGAATTTATTAGCATGATTAATTGGGAAATTCTTAAAGCCGGCACCTAATCCGGCAATTAAAAGCAGGCTATATACAACGATTTTGGACATGAATTGCCAATAAATAAACTTTTAATGACAAAAAATATTGCAATTGACCATATTAAAGAAGCCAAATTGCCATGATTATGTCACATTCATCTAAAAAACTTGTTATGTAAAATTAAAAGAATTAGAATTGTTAAAACAATCAAGAAGCGCTTATGAATAAACAAGACCTAAGAACATTAGGTGCTGTTGTCATGGTAAGCTTCCTTGTCATTTTCTCTTCATGTAGCAAGGAAGAAGATTCTCCTGCCAACAACACGCCAGCGGCCAAAGTATTAAACAAGGCAACTTTAACTCCGAAGAAATGGTACAGTCAAGGTAGTTCGGTTATCCACGATTTCAAAGCCGGAGGTGTTTATGCCTCCACAGGCACTTGGAAGTGGGTAGGAACAAGTAATTCGGATACTATGGAGATTGTCACGCAATCTGGATACTCGCCGCTTCAATGGAAGTTTTTTTGGAACACTGAACATGAGATGAGAGCAATGAGAGTGGATCAGGGAGTTCAGATGGATTTCAGAGATTCTATTTGGTGATTAATCAGTAATACCTGACAAATAATTTGATTAGGTAATTCAGGGACAAAGATTTTATCTCTGAAGAGGATAATTATTTGTCTAAAATTTTGATTTAGAAATTAAATCAGATATTTTTGGCGCTTTGCAAAAATATCTCCATATGAAAAAAAGCATTTCTCTACTGCTAGTTGTTATGGCAACAGCTACATTTTTATTTTCTTGTAAGAAGTCGGACTCTGATTCTGATGGTCCCAAAACACTTAACAAGTCGACATTAACCACAAAATCCTGGTACAACCAGGGGGGCACAATTATTCATCAGTTTAAAACTGGAGGATATTATGCCAACACTGGCACCTGGAAATGGGTGAACAATTCGGACACTATGGAAATTGTTACAGTTTCAGGAGGATTTAAGACTTATTGGAAGTTCTATTGGAATACCGACCATGAAATGAGCTGTCAGAAAGTAGGCACTAGTTCATCTGAGCTATACAAAGATCAGCTTTGGTAGCAAATCAGATAGAAGAATTTAAAACCGCATGTAAAAGATGCGGTTTTTTTACTTCCTTAAAAGTGGAAAAACCACAATACGGGTTAAAAACATGTTAATGGGAATACGTCTCAAATAAACTAATTTTGAACCATGTCGGATCAGTACGAAAAATTCCTACAGTATGTATATGAGAATGGGGTTATGAAGAGTGATCGCACAGGTACCGGAACCAAGAGTGTTTTTGGTTATCAGATGCGGTTTAACTTACAAGAGGGATTTCCCTTGGTAACCACTAAGAAAGTACATTTGAAATCCATTATTCATGAATTACTCTGGTTTTTAAAAGGGGAAACGAATATTGCCTATCTTAAAGAGAATGGAGTAAGTATCTGGGACGAATGGGCAGATGAGAATGGAGATTTAGGCCCAGTTTACGGCAAACAATGGCGCAGCTGGTCGGGTCCTGATGGTCATGTTATTGACCAAATTACAGAAGTAGTAGAAACTTTAAAAAAGAATCCAGACAGCAGAAGAATGATTGTCAGTGCCTGGAATCCTGCTGATTTACCAAAGATGGCTTTAGCACCTTGCCATTGCCTTTTTCAGTTTTATGTAGCAGATGGAAAGCTTTCTTGCCAATTGTATCAGAGAAGTGCCGATATTTTTCTTGGAGTACCATTTAATATCGCTTCGTATGCACTACTGACCATGATGCTTGCACAAGTGACCGGTTTAGAATACGGAGATTTTGTTCATAGTTTTGGAGATGCTCATATTTACACAAACCATTTTGAACAAGTTGAAACTCAGTTATCAAGAGAAGTAAGGTCGTATCCTGTAATGAAAATCAATCCGGAAGTTCACTCAATTTTCGATTTCAAGTTTGAGGATTTTGAACTGACAGATTATAACCCCCATCCTGCAATCAAGGCACCTGTGGCTGTATAAATCATAAAGAATTGAATCACGAGAATAAATATAAAAAGAGGACTTCATTTTGGCCAACAATTATAAGCATGTCATTGGTTCTGTTTATAGTAGGATTAATTGGTCTTATCAGCATTTACGCTAAACATCTGACAGAGTTTTATCAGGGTAATTTCGAAATTTTTGTTTATTTTACTGATACAACCACATCCGAAGACGCAAGAAAAACTGAACAGAACATTCGTAAACTGAGTTTTGTTAACAGTACTGAATTTATTGACAGGGAAGTTGCAGCCAGAAAAGAAATCAAGAGACTGGGCAACGATTTTATTAAAACACTTGGTTATAATCCACTCCCTCATGCACTGCAGATTAACATTAAAGCAGATTATGCCGAGGAAGGCAAAATGGAGTTAATAGAAAGTCAGTTGAAATTATTGCCGGAAGTCAATGATGTCAATTATGCTAAAGATGATTTAGGAAAGAATCAATTGACGGAAATCAACCGCAACTTAAAAACAGTCAGAATGGTATTGCTGGCAGTAGCCGGTATAATGCTATTAATAAGCCTGGCTCTGATCAACAGTACAGTGCGAATTAACATGTTCGCCAGAAGGTTTTTAATTAAGAGTATGCAATACGTAGGCGCTTCAGATTGGTTTATCATAAAACCATTTTTAAGTATGTACAGTTTATATGCATTAATATCCGCATTGGTAGCAATGGGTATGTTAGGAGGGCTTGTTTATCTGTCAGAATTGCAACTTAATCAAAATTATTGGCAATTATTTCTGTACCAGTATGCGCTTTTAGCAGGATTTTTATTAGTTTTGGCCTTTGTAATTTCCTGGGTGAGTGTATTTTTCTCAACCAAGAGATATTTAAAATTGAAGATTGATCAACTTTATTAAGAAACATTATGGCAACTCCAAACAAGAATAAAAGCAAACAGACAGAAAAGAAAGTAACTGTTTTACAGCCAATGATATTTTCAAAACAGAATTATATTTTGTTATTGGCAAGTTTAGGTGTTATAATTTTAGGATTCATAATAATGGGTAGTGGCAATGATAAGCCATTTGATCATCCAATGAAAATTACTGTAGCTCCCATAATTGTATTGCTGGGATTTGCTCTAGGTGTTTTCAGTATCATGTATTCGAACAAAACTGAAAATAATCAGGAAGAAGGCAAGTGAGTCTTTTAGAAGCAATCATTGTTGCCATTGTTGAAGGATTGACAGAGTATCTTCCGGTTTCTTCAACTGCCCATATGATATTTACCAGTGCCTGGTTTGGTAACCAGGAGGATTCGTTTGTAAAGATGTTTCAGGTAAGTATACAGTTTGGTGCAATTCTTTCCATTGTAGTCCTTTATTGGCGTAAGTTTTTTGATTTTTCCAATTTTAATTTTTACATCAAATTGGCTATTGCTGTTTTACCGGCTTTAGTTTTAGGGTATTTGTTTGATGATATTATTGAGTCTGTTTTGGAGAAACCATTGCCTATTGCAATAGTCATGGTATTGGGAGGTGTCATCCTTTTATTTATAGACAAACTGTTTACCACTCACAATATAGAAGATGAGAAGGCTATAAGTGTTAAATCAGCAGTAACTATTGGATTCTGGCAATGTCTTGCAATGATGCCAGGGGTAAGCAGGTCTGCAGCATCTATTATCGGAGGCATGCAGCAAAAATTAAAGAGGACAACTGCCGCAGAGTTTTCCTTTTTTCTTGCAGTTCCAACAATGTTAGCTGTTACAGTCTATTCTGTTTTCGTAAAGAAATGGAACTATATGGGTGAAGAAATGAAAGGAATCGATATGATACTTTTCAATAAAGACAATCTGACTATGTTTGTTGTTGGCAATTTGGTTGCCTTTACCGTAGCACTTATAGCTGTTAAAAGCTTTGTAGGGTTTTTAAACAAACACGGTTTTAAACCTTTTGGCTGGTATAGAATAATTGTTGGACTGCTTTTAATGGTAGCCTTTAGTTAACAAACAAAGACAAGCATCAAAATTAATCTATCCAATCTGCTATAAAAAGATTGGTGTCTCTTGTTCCACCATTGTTTCTATTGCTGCTAAACACCAGTTTTTTACCATCAGGACTAAACATTGGGAAAGCATTAAAGTTGCTTTCAGAAGTTATCTGGGTTAATCCGGTGCCATCCAGGTTGATCATATAGAGTTGGAAAGCATATCCTCTTGAAGAAGCATGATTACTTGAGAAAAGGATTTTAGTTCCGGATGGGTGAAAGAAAGGTGCCCAATTGGCTTTTCCCAAATGTGTAATTTGTTTGAGATTCTGACCATTGGTGTCACATACATATATTTCCATATTTGTAGGGGCTACAAGGCCCATAGCGAGAAGTTCTTTATACTCGGCTATCTCTGCATCCGTTTTTGGTCTTGAAGCTCTAAAAACAATCTTAGTGCCATCAGGTGAGAAAAAAGCACCACCATCGTAACCTAAGCCAAAAGTGATTTGTTTTAAACCTGTACCATCAATATTCATAATCCATAGTTCGAGGTCACCGCTTCTTGTGCTGGTAAATACTATCTTATCACCTTTGGGACTAACAGTGGCTTCTGCATCATATCCGAAAGAATCGGTTAATTGTTTAATGATTTTACCTTTTAAATTGGCAATAAATATATCGTACTCAGGATTTATTCCCCATAAATATTTGTTTTTTACTTTTTCAGGTATATTCATAACGGGACAAGTATCAATATAATGGTGCGTGCTGGCATAAAGAATAGATTTATTGCCTGGCAGATAATAAGAACAGGTAGTACGTCCTTTTCCTGTACTGATAAGTTTAGGCATATATTTTTTCATTTCTTTTTTAGCACGTGCAATATGCATATTGTAGATCTGGTCGCACTTAACACCCCAGGCTGGGTTGTTGGATTGAAATGAAAGAAATTTTCCATCAAAACTAAAGTAAGCTTCGGCATTGTCGCCGCCAAAAGTTAATTGAGTGATGTTTTTCAAATGAGGCTCATTGTTTACAGAATCTTTGTTTTGAGCAGACAGATTATAACTTGAAAGTGTCAGAATAATCAGGAAAAATTTATACATGAATTTATATCTGGAATTTGAGATTGCAAAGTTAGTGATATTGAGAAAATTACTTGTGTTTATAATAGATATGGACATAATTAAAATTGATAATGAAATTATAATTCTTTGTATTCAAAAATTGGGCTTCCTTTTTCGCCTTTACTGTTATAAAAACCTATAAAATGAAGTTTAAAGATGCGACCATCCTGACGGCGAATGATGTAACTCTTCTCAGGTTTAACGACATATTTGTTATTATTTAAATCGTAGTATTTCCAGCTAAATCCAATGATATCTTCTTTTTTAGAAAAAACCAGATTTTGGGCATCATTAAAAGTAATTTCAGAGAAACTTTTAGATCCTGAATATTCGGATGCTTCAACTCTATACGGATTAATTAAACAGCCAACAACTGAGTATGTTTGAAATGGATCGTAGTAAATATGGGTATACTGAGTTATCTGAAAGTCCCAGTTGTCAAGCGCAGGTTCATCTTTTACAGTTTGAGATTTAAAATTATACAATATATGCTGCTTGCTACTATTGAAACTGACATTAGTGAAATAATCAACCAAACTATTTAAGTAACGATAATGTAATTGGTATTTATTAGTGTTAAGGGAAGCTGACAAAAGCAGAAATCCTCTTGACTGAAAACTCTGGTCGGTGCCCAGATAAATTAAAAACACCTGATTGCTATCTAAAATACCGCTCAAAGCAAGACTATCAGCATGTCCTCCTGGATAATCATAACGTATATTCTGCATCATACCAGCAGTATCGCTTACTTCAAAAATGCTGGTTTTGTAGGTGTTAACAGCATACATACCCAAAGCTGTATTGAGCCTGATATAAGGATTCAAACTATCACCAGCCAAACCAATATCCCAGGTAAATTTATCGATTTCTCCTGTAATATTTTTTTGGTCAAGACTAATGTAAAACCTTTTATCATATGTAACACCCATTTCAACAGATTGTGATACTACATCTCCCCGATCTTTTTTAAGTACAGGTTGTTCCTCTTTGAAGCAAGAGGCCAGTAAAAGCACAGAAAGAATCAATATGTTAATAGATTGTTTCATAAAATGAATTCGAGATTAAAGAATATTGTTCTGCCGGTACTGATAACTCTTTGACCTGTCGAACTTTGATGAGCAACGCCATTGCTTATACCTGTTCTGATGTTGCTTACATTGGCAAGATTTCTCATACCAAATGAAAAATTGAGAACAGAAGACTTGATTTTTACAGGCATCATTGCACTGAAATCAATCATCCAATACGCGTTTGTATGCACAAGTATGGCCTGATTGTTATCGTAGTTCACGGAAGGGGTTTTACCAAACCTATTGAAAAAAGCATTTATTCTTAAATTTTTCTTAGGCACCAGTTTAAAAGTACTGTTTAAATTGTGGTTGACAGTTGTAAAGTAACTTGGGAGACCATTTATACCCAGATTGTTGGAACTGGAGATAACAGCGTTTTGATATTTGAATTCGAATCGGCCATAGTCTATACCCAATTCAGAGTTAATTCCTCTAACAGTAGATTGACCAATATTAACATAGGTGTATTCTGTTAAATTTACAGCAGCCAGTGTAATCAGGTTTTTAAATTGATTGTAATAAGTGTTGACCTGCCAATGAAACATAGAGTTTTTACCATGTTTACGGTTGCCTGTAATAATGAGATTAAAGTTATCAGAAGATTCAGATTGTAATTGAGGATTGCCTTTTATATTGTGGTTGATATCTACGAAATAAAGGTAAAGTTCTTTTATACCCGGAGTTCTGTAAGCCTTAGCGGCAGTCAGTTTAATATCAATAAATGGATTAAGTTTAAGTTTGGCAGAAAATGAAGGGATAAGTGGGATTTTATTTCTGGAATGCAGCGTTTGACGAACACCAATTTTCAAATCAAGTTTTTTCTCAAATTCATAGGAAGCAATTCCAACAAAAGAGATATTGTATATACTTTTCCCATCACCTTGAACCCTTTTGCCATCAAAGGTTTCATGATTAAAATCAATTCCTGAATTAAATTTAAGTGCTTTAAATTTTACTGAATTGATATAGCGCAACTGACTGCTTAGAATTATTGTTGTATCCTGATCATCAATGCCTGTAAGTGTTCCTGTTTCTTTAGTTGTAAGGTCCTTTAAGAAGGTATTTTTAGTTCTGTAAAAATAGGAGAAAGAGCCCAGAATGTTATGGTTAATTAATTTATCTCTCAGATTTATTTCAATAGAATTGGTATTTCTAATGGTTGAAAAGTAGTCGTCGAAAGCAGTTTCATTGTATGGTTTTTGAGGCAGACCTTTACTGATAATATTTTCATGAAATAGATCGTGATTCAGTCGGATATCACCTTTTTGTGCGATTGGAATGTAAAGAGCAAAATCTCCAAATAATTGCTGGCGAGGCTTCCAAAGAGTAGAGCGACTGGCATCTGCAATGGTATTGGCCGGATAGTAAAAAAAGCTATTACCAGGGTTCCATCCATCGAAGAAATTTCTACCCATCGAGACATTATATCTCACTTTTTTAATATTAGAACCAAATCCTGCAGAAAAATTATAAATACCTGAAGATTCGGTATAAGTTTTAGCAAATGCAGAAGTTTTCATTCCGGGAATTTTGCTAATAATATTAATTGTTCCTGCCAGGGCATTAGAACCATACAGCAGAGACATCGGACCTTCAATGATTTCAATTTGAGCTACATTGTTCAGATTTATCTGAGACACATCAATACTACCATTCATAGCGCCAGATATATTGGTGCCATTTTTAAGCAGTTTAACGTTTTGACCGCTCATTCCGTTAATGGATATGGCAGTACCAAGTGCAGGGTCTTGGGTCAATGTAATATTGGGTTGATATTTCAATATATCACCTAAATTTTGAGATGAGGTTGAACGGATTTCATTCAGACCAATAATGCGCACATGTGCAATTTCATCTTTTAGTCTTTTTTTGTCTCCAAAGTTGCCTGTAAACACAAATGTTTCATAATAGGCATAATATGGATTCAGGTAAATGATATCACCGGATTTAACGGAGAGATTTAATAAAGTGTCAAAGCCATGTTTAGTAATATTTACTTTTAAGGCTTGATTAAAATTGGGTATACTGACTGAACCCGATTGATCAGAAATACAATGAATGCCGGAAGATATTACAGTAACTTTTGCATTAGCGATTGCGGATGAATCAAATGCAGATAGTATCTTCAACTGAGCATTCATTGTATTTTGAATGCCTGTTAGAAAGAAAAGCGCTATAAAGAGCTTAAATTTCAATTATTGGATGATCAGTTTTTGTTGAGCAGAAACGTTGCCACTGTTCAGGCTTATGTTGTAAACACCTGAGTTGAGTTCGGCTGGAATTTCAATTGCATTGAAACCATTTACATTTTGAATTGTAGTTTGGAAGACAACTTTACCATATATATCAGTGATAGTGACATTGAGGTTTTCAGTTGTATTAAAATCACAAACTAAGTATAAATTAGAACCTTTAACAGTAGGATTTGGATAAACATTCACCTGGTTATTATTATCAAAACGTGATACAGATGAATTGGTTAGTTTTTGCTTACTGAGCATATAGTTGCCGGCAGTAGAACCAGAGAAACCGGTCATTATCACTTTCCAGATATCACCACCAAGGTCTTCAACAAAGTAGAGCAGGCTATCGGTAATTTCGTATTGAAAAGTTGTGTTGTTAAAGCTTTTCCAATCTGAACCAATTTCATTTATACGGGATGAATATGTTTGATTCATATAATCGACATTGTTGATGACATCCGTATTTTTAACTTCAGCAACCTGAATTCCTTTATTGTGTAAAATACCAGTTACTGCATACGGCATAAATTGACCGCCACCAACTGGAATATTGGTATAGAATTTAGTGAAAGTAAAATCCCAGTCAGAATTCAAAGGTTCTCTGTCTAAAGCTGATTTGGTATCAACGTTGTAATAAGCAAAATGTTTGTTAGGGAAATCAGACTTTTTGATTGTAAATGTAGTACTGTCAGAGTTATTTAGTGTTTTGAATGTAACAGTATAAGTGCCAGCTATAAGGCTTTTAATGCCCAGTTGAAAGAATTTGTTACCTGGCAAAACCAGTAAATATAATCTGGTACCGAGAACAGCATGACTACCCATATCGTAAGAACCCCAACCCATGTCTTCAGTATCGTAAGTACCCGGGCGACTAAGAGCGCCAATTTCCCAAGTTGTATCACTATTGTGAAGTGCAGTCCAAGATTTATAGCCAGTGGTATCAAAAGCTGACCAGTTTGTCCAGGTATAAGGACTAAGATAAACAGCTTCACCGGTTTTTTGAGTATTAACAAGGATGGAACTGTTAAATCCGGTTAATTCAAATGCTAAGTCCCAATTGTCTTTTGATACAGAACCAACTTCATCATTGGCAAGTGAGTACCATATTTGATTTGCGTAATTGGCACCAGTAGAGACAGTGTCTAATTTTACAGTTTGAGCTTTCAGTAAGAAAGGCAATAAACCAAGGGTTATAAAAATTGTTTGTTTCATTATAAAAATATTAAGGATATTATCGCGGCAAAGTTATTGAAAATTAATTATTTATGTAGTGTGGAATTCTGATAAAAATTCACTTTTTTTCTGTGTAAAAACTGAGCAGAATCATAGAATATTTGATTGAAAAGGTATAAAAGTGATGATGATTTGTAACATATATTAATTTTTGTGATAAGCTGTTAATGATAGTCTCATCAAGTCATTCGGACCTTTTAGTCCTAGTTTTTTATTGATATTTCTTCTATGTGTTGTCACGGTATTGTAACTGATATGTAGTTTGTCGCCAATTTCTTTGCTGTTCAATCCTTCAATTACCAGGCGGATAATTTCAATTTCCCTTAGTGAAATGTTGTTTTTAATCAGAAAACTTTCAAAGTCGTGTTGACATTCCTGATTGTTTTCCATTTTTCTACATCTATAGTTTTGTCCTGTTATGATATAATTAACAGCATCGTGAACCTCTGCCAGTGAGCAATTAGTATAGAGAATGGCATTGATAAACTCGGTATCATTAGTTTTAAGATTCTCAATTTGAGTTGCATTGGCTAAGAGAATGGTTTTTAAAAACTTTTTATTGACTAGATTGAGTATTTTAGGTTGAAAGTTGTAGAATACCAATGGGTCGCTACAAATGAATATTGATTTTTCAATTACTTCATTGGGTTCAAGATCGGCAATATTTTTAAAGACAATCATTTTTGATTTGGGGTATTTATCTCCCAGGATGGCACGTATGCCTTCTCGGATAAAGAGATTGTCAATGAGTAAATAGAAATTCAATTATTAAAAGTCAAGGCTGCAAAAGTACTATTAATTTAGAACTGTTCTAAATAAGATTAAAAAATACCTACGTATAGGGATTATTTTAATCTGAAACACCCTGCCAGGGTGTTGGGAATTAAAATAAATAAACGCGAAGCGTCATCTTTTAAAAAGTATTTGTTGAACTTCAATAAAATTAAGTGGTATTTAGATAAAATACACTTGAAAAATTCCTTATAAAATTATAAGATTATCCCTTTTAAGTGGAGCGACTTTAAAAAATCAGAGTATTAGTACAAGTATGTGCCGTATGGAGAAATAATGCTGAGTTTCTTTGAATCTGAAGACTCAACTCTTCCAATGATTTGAGCTTTTATATTAAAACTTTCAGAGATTGATATTAAACCGGCAGCTATATTTTCAGGTACGTATAACTCTAGTCTATGTCCCATATTGAATACTTTATACATTTCCTCCCATGAAGTTTGAGACTGTTCTTGTATGGTTTTGAACAGAACTGGTGTTTCAAAGAGATTGTCTTTTATGATATGCAGATTGTCTTTAACGAAATGCATTACTTTGGTTTGTGCACCACCAGTACAATGTATCATTCCGTGAATTTCACCTCGGTATTCATTCAGAATCGACTTAACCAACGGAGCGTATGTGCGGGTAGGAGAGAGCACCATTTGACCAGCGTTTAACGGAATTCCCTGAACTGAATCAGTGAGTTTAAGCTGCCCGGTGTAAGCTAAATCAGAAGTGAGTAAATCATCAAATGATTCAGGGTATTTGGTTCTGTAGATGGAAGAAAACACATCGTGTCTGGCACTGGTCAGGCCATTACTACCCATGCCTGCATTGTACATTTTTTCATAGGTAGCTTGTCCGTCACTTGCAAAAGCTACAATGACATCTCCAGCTTTAATGTTGTGATTGGAAATTATTTCCGACCTTTTGGCTCTGGCAGTCAGGGTAGAGTCGATAATTATAGTTCTTACCAAGTCGCCAACATCAGCAGTTTCACCACCACCACTATAAATGTCTATGCCGTATGATCTCAGATTATCCAAGAACTCTTCAGTTCCATTAATTATTTCGGCAATAACTTCGCCCGGAATTCTTTTTTTATTTCTGCCAATAGTACTTGAAAGGAGCAATTTATCAGTAATACCAATGCATAAGAGATCATCGGTATTCATCACTATAGCATCCTGAGCAACGCCTCTCCAGACAGAAATGTCACCGGTTTCTTTCCAATAAATATAAGCCAGACTGCTTTTAGTACCTGCACCATCAGCGTGAATGACATTACACCATTCATCGTTTCCTCCGAGAATATCAGGAATCACTTTACAGAAAGCTTGAGGAAAAAGGCCTTTATCGACATTGGCAATAGCTTTATGAACGTCTTCCTTTTGTGAGGACACCCCTCTTTCGGCATATTTATCTGTTGGTTGCATTTTCCCTGCAAAATTAAGTTAATTTATCGAAAAGAGGGGTAATCGATTGGATTAATCAATTGGGAAAGTAGCAGAGACAACAAGATTGGTACTTCTTAGGTTGTGTGTAACAGTATAGGCAGTGCGAGCAGGGTCCGAAATCTGGTAGGGTACTGTATATTGAGCGTTTTTAGAGTTTACAAAAGCCAGGTCGAAAGCGTAACTTTTGGTTTTTATACCAAATCCAAGCGTATAAATATTATTGACCAAATCTTTCACATAAGGGACAGCATTGTTCTTATAAGGGCTCGGATATCGGGCATACCCAGCTCTGAATCTGAAATTTTCATAAACAAGCTCACCTCCAAACCGAAGGTTAATCGCATTAGGATTTAGCAATGTCTTTATGCGTAAATTTTCTTCAGTAAAAGAGTAATCACTTGCATTTGCTTTTGTTGGCGTAAGTTTAGCTGTAGTGTAATTGACTGTTTCAAGGTCGAGTGATAGAAAACCTATTTTTTTATCGAGCAAAGCAAGACTAAATACATTTCTGGCAGGAGAAGTAATTTTATACTGATAAATGACGGAAGGAGTAGTGACTTTTCCTCCAATTCGGGTATCACCAAACTGATCGATAGCACCGAAGTCAAATACACTTGTAATGGAATAGTTGTAAGAGTCTTTAAGATTATAAACAGTTGGAGAGTGAAAGGAATAACCTATTCTAATATATTCATTTGGGCTTAAAGTAGCGCCTATTTTAGCATTTAAACCCAAACCAGAAGTTCTTATATATTCATCCTGAATAACATAATTGATATCTTTTACCGGGGAATTTCTTTTGTCAGTTTCCTTGAATGAGCTATTATGTATGTATCTTACACTTTTAGCACCCAGACTCATTCCAAAAAGGAAAACATGCTTGTAATTTCCTGCAAAACTGATGTTATAGTCGTTGACAGCACCTCTGGTTAAAAGATTGCCGAGTTGTTCGACTTTAACTGAGTTGTTTTTACCATAAGCAGAAACATACGCGGGAGTTGGAGAGGAAGTATCTTTATCAATTGCCCAGGCATTATAGGCCAGATGTTCGAGAGAGTATCTGCTAAAGTTGGAAGGCACATCGCCAGTTGCAGTAGCTCTTTCTGCCCAGTTGTGGGTGATGCTGCTCGAGGAGTTGGAGCCATTATATATGCTACTTAAATGCAAATTATTCATCCGGTTTAGATTAAACCCGACAACAAAATTGACGAAACCAGTAGGATTTTTTGATTCAAAATCTTCGCCTGGAATATTGAAAACGAATCCAACATTGGGCAGATTAAAGTTGAATTTCTTGTCTGATAACTCTCTAAAAATATAACTGGAATTATCCCTCACATTATAAAAAGACATACTCATGCCGAACTGACTGGAGCGAAATCTGGCCATTCCGGAAGGGTTAATTGAAGCACAAGAGAAATCAGCACCAATGCCACCAAAAGCACCAGCTATACCATAAGAACGCGCAGTGCTGCCAATTGATTGAAAAGCATATCTAATAGCATCTGCTTCATTTTGAGCGTTAATAGAAAGGTTAAAAAAAATTAAAAGGGATAAGAAGATTTTTCTCATATAAGACATTATCTGCGTCTGGTACTGCCACCTGAACCTGAGGAACCTCTGTCGCTGTTACCGCCTGAACTTCCCGAAGATCCACTGCTGCCTGAACTACCAGAAGATCCGCCAGATCCGCCACGATCATTGTTGCCATTGTTGTACCAACTATTTTGATTGTTATTTTGATTATTTTGAGTTGAGTTTTGAGGGGCAGTAGTAGAAGAATTGGATGATGGTATATTGTTTGAAGTTCCTGTTCTTCTTGATTGAGGGGCACTTGGATTACTAGGCCTTGGCTTATTATTATTGTAGAAATTGCTATAATAAGGATTATAATAAGGGTAGTAATAGTTGTTATAACCATAACTGTAATAGCATGGATTATAGAAATACGGATTGAAATAATATCTAGGGTAATAACTCATCCAACCACCTCCAAAACTGTTGGCGTAAAATGGGTCGTAATAAGGCATATTCAGCCCGTAGTATGGAGAGAAAGGGCTATTAAATCCTGAAATATAGCCATATCTTGGATTCACAAATGTGAGTCCAACATTCCATCCACTGTAGTAATTGTAATAAACTGATGGAACAATGGAAGGTCGGTAAGCATCATAATAGTAGGAGTTGCAACTGCCAAAAAATCTCAGTCGATTGGCATAGGAGCCAGTGTAACCATCAGGAGTGCTTTTAGAGGTGTTTTGATTGTCCTGCAGACTATTTTCAGTTCTTGGAGCAGGATTGGTGTATTTAGGTTCAGCTTTTTTTCTGGTATCGTTAACTGTAAAATAAACATCATCCGTTCTACCGGTTGTTGTTGATGCTTGTTTTTTAATGGAACAAGAACTTAACAATAAAACAAAAACGGCAATGAATGAAATATGTTTCATAAGCTTATATTTTTTTGTGAGCGAAAGCATTTTATGGATACTTTTGCACTATCAAATCTACAAAAAATATTCCAAATAAACAATATGGCTTTTGAGAAGGTAAAAAGAAGTGAGAACTACAGTGAATGGTACAATAATCTGGTTAAAAATGCAGATTTAGCCGAACATGCAGATGTTAAAGGTTGTATGGTTATCAAACCCTATGGATATGCGATATGGGAGAAAATACAGGCACAACTGGACAAAATGTTTAAGGACACTGGTCACGTAAATGCCTACTTTCCTCTTTTAATTCCAAAGTCTTTCTTCGAGAAAGAAGAAAAAAATGCGGAAGGATTTGCAAAAGAATGCGCAGTTGTTACTCATTATCGACTAAAGGTAGATGACAACAGAAAGATTATTGTAGATCCGGAAGCAAAACTTGAAGAAGAGTTGATCATACGTCCTACAAGCGAGGCGATTATCTGGAATACATACAAAGGGTGGATTCAGAGCTACCGCGATTTACCATTGCTTATTAATCAGTGGGCAAATGTGATGAGATGGGAGATGCGTACCCGTTTGTTTTTGAGAACATCTGAGTTTTTATGGCAGGAAGGTCATACAGCACACTCCAGTTCTGATGAAGCTATAAAAGAGACTAAGCAAATGTTAGACGTTTATGCTGAATTTGCTGAGAATTTTATGGGTGTTCCAGTTATAAAGGGTGTAAAAACCGAAAATGAAAGATTTGCCGGAGCAGTAGAAACCTATTGTATTGAAGGTCTGATGCAGGATGGAAAAGCCTTGCAAATGGGTACATCACATTTTCTGGGTCAAAATTTTGCCAAAGCATTTGATGTTAAGTTTCAAAGTAAAGAGGGTAAACTAGAGCATGTTTGGGCCACAAGTTGGGGTGTTTCAACTCGATTGATAGGTGCATTAATTATGGCGCATAGTGATGATGAGGGCTTGGTATTACCTCCAAATCTGGCACCAATTCAGGTTGTAATCGTGCCAATCTATAGGTCAGATGAGGAACTGGTAAAAGTGAGTTCTAAAGCTATCGAAATTAAGAAACAACTCGAAGCTTTGGGCTTAAGTGTAAAATTTGATAACAGGGATACACAAAAGCCTGGTTTTAAGTTTGCCGAATGGGAACTTAAAGGTGTGCCTTTACGCATAGGAATAGGACCTAGAGATATTGAAAATGGCACTGTTGAATTGGCCAGACGCGACACTAAGGAAAAGCATGTAATTCAAATTGAAGGAATAGACTTGAAAGTGAAGTCGACTCTTGAAGAAATACAAAAAAGTATTTTTGAAAGAGCACGAAGTTTCAGAGACAATAGTATACATATTGTAAATTCCTGGGAGGAGTTCAAAGATGTTTTAGAAAATAAATCTGGTTTTATTTCAGCCCATTGGGATGGCACAGGCGAAACAGAAGAAAAAATCAAGGAATTGACTAAAGCCACTATCAGATGTATTCCACTGAATAATCCGCAAGAGGAAGGCGTTTGTGTTTATTCCGGCAAACCATCCAAACAAAGAGTGCTTTTTGCAAAAGCGTACTAGATTTTATTCATCTTAGTAACTCATATTCTGACAAATAGGGTCAAAGCTAATCTCTATTTGTTTCAAAGACTGCTATTTATAAAACTATTTATTTTTTTGTAGAATTATTGATTTTAATTTCATAGGTTTGAATAAAAAAACCCATTATGAAAGCTTTATTCAATTTACCTTATGGAATAAAAGTTGCGGTTTTGCTAGCTATTGCAACTACTTCTATCGATTATCTTAATGCACAATTTTACAAGAATACCAATGTAAACACAGCGGTTTGCAGAGCTGACTACGAACAGTCAGATCCGGCTGTAGTAGCTGATGGCAATGGTGGTGCAATTGTAGTTTGGGCAGACAAAAGAAACAACTCTGATTTCAATTTATACGCACAAAAATTTGATTCAAAAGGAAAAGCCATGTGGACGACAGATGGTGTGCCAGTTTGCAGAATGAGTGGTGATCAGGTACAACCTGTGATTATTTCTGATGGTAACGGAGGAGTCATGATAGCATGGATTGACGGCAGAAGTACGTATGAAATATATACTCAGAAGCTCAACTCATCTGGTGCAAGACAATGGGATACATCAGGCGTTATAGCTTGTACATCTACAGGAAATAAATATGGTTTAATTGCGCATACAGATTTTAACGGAGGCATGGTTTTGGTTTGGACAGACATGCGTTCTGATATGGATATTATTTCGCAGCGTGTGGACGGAAATGGAAATATAATTTGGGAAAGTGATGGTGTAGAAGTTTGTACAGAAACTGGTGACCAATCTAGTCCAAGTATTTGTGGAGATTCAGACACAGCATTTGTAATAGCCTGGGAAGACGCAAGGAATGGCAAGAAGTTGCTGTATGATATTTATGCCAATAAAATTGCATTGAATGGCAACATACATTGGATTACAAATGGCGTACAAGTTTGTTCAACACAAGAAGATCAGCTCTATCCAAAAGTATGTTCAGATGATTCAGGTGGAGCTATAGTAACATGGCAAGATAAACGTAGTGGGTCTAATGATATTTATATTCAGCGTTTGGATAAAAAAGGAGCTTCCTTGTGGACCGCCAATGGTTCAAATATTTGTTCAGCAAGCAATGATCAGGTAGGACCTAATATAGTTAAGGATGGAAGCGGAGGTGCTATAGTTGTCTGGAGAGATCAAAGAACAAGTGGAGCTAACTATTTATACACTCAACATTTGACAGGTGCAGGAAGTACTATTTGGAACACCAACGGCATATCAATTTGCTCATCCAGTGGTAGCAGAGAAAATCCAAATATGTATGAGAATGGGGAGGGTGGTGCTTTTGTCATTTGGAGTGATACACGAAACAACAATTACGATTTGTATATTCAAAATTTAAATGGCAATGGAACTGTTTCGTTTACGAATAATGGTTTATTAGTCTCCATTGCATCAAACGACCAAATAAGCAATACAGTTTGTACTGATGAAAGCGGGGGTTTGTTAATCGCATGGACTGATGGTAGAAACACTTCCACAGGTCAGGATATTTATATTCAAAATGTTCAAAAGGATGGCAATCTTGGTATAGTAAGCGAAATATCTGTTAAAGGCAATAATGTTAATATTAGCGATAATGATAACTCACCTTCAATTGCAGATAATACAGATATGGGTTCAACCAAGTCTTTAAGTCCATTTTACAAGAGTTTTAAAATATTAAACACAGGCAATGACACATTAAAAGTGTCTGGTATTACAATAAGCGGAACTAATGCTATAAATTTCGCAATTGATAATATTACATTACCTGCCAATGTTTTACCGAAAGACAGCGCATCATTTGATTTAAAATATACACCATCAGGGATTGGTGTGAGTAATGCTGTTGTAAATATCAACAACAACGATTCAAATGAAAGTGTATTTAATTTTGCAGTAAGAGCAACATTTAAGGCACCCAAAATAGATATTTTAGGAAATAATAAGATTATTGCAGATGGTGATATTACACCGGGTAAAGATGATAGTACAAGTTATGAGCAAGTGAGAATTAACACGCCTAGAAACAGAACATTTGAAATTTCCAGTTCTGGTACAGATACTCTTTCTGTCAACAGTATTACAATAAGTGGAACAAACTCAACAGACTTTAGCCTACAATCAGTTTTATTGCCAAGAAAATTAAATGGAGGTAAAACAATGACATTTACAATTACATTTAATCCGGCAAGTATTGGTTTTAAGTCTGCTAAAGTTTCGGTTACAAGCAATGATCCTGCAAATCCACTCTATGAGTTTGATATATCAGGCTCCTCAGTTGTTCCTGCTATTGTTGTAAAATACATGAACAATATAATTCCTGATGAGAGTGTAAACACAAGCAATACCAATGGAACCGACTACGGAAAATTGAGAAAAGGCAAACAATTATCTCACACTTTCAAAATATCTAATTCAGGCAATGATCAATTATTAGTTGATAATATAAGAATTGACGGCACTGGCGGAGCAGCTTATTCTGTGAAAGGAATAACATTACCAACCTATATACATGCAGGTCAAAGTCTGGATTTTCAGGTTGAATTTAGTCCAACATTTACCGGTACATATCCTGCAACGATTTATATAGACAATGACGATCCGGGAAAATTTGAATATAATTTTAATATTACAGGAACAGGAATTGAGCCTTTGATTTCACTTCAGGGCAATTATCAAACAATTTCAATGAATGATACTTTCCCTTCCGTTAATGATGGAACAGGTTTTGGCAATCTGAGGGTCGCTCAGACAAAGAGTTCGAAGTTTGTTATACATAATATTGGCAGTGATACATTGAAAATCGCATCTATCAATATTAATCACCAGGGTACACAAGGCTTTTATCTGAGTAATACCAACACTATTCAGTCTATTTTACCAAATGATTCAGCATTCTTTAATATAGAATTTAAACCGGTTTCAAGGACTAATTACAAATCGAGAATTGAAATTGTATCAGATGTTCAAAACGCAGCATCGTATGTGTTTGCAGTTTCGGGAAGAGGTGTAGATGCGCTTATATCAGTATCTGGAAATGGCATGTTAATCCCAAAAGGAAGTAGTACAGTTCAAAAACAAAATAACACAGATTTTGATTCAGTAGAACTTACTCAGTCAAAAGCCCTGAAGTATAAAATTGTCAATAATGGAGATTATAATCTGCGCGTAAATTCTATCCTACTGAGTGGTCAGGATGTTTCAGATTTCGAATTGCAGACGCTTTCATATCCACAACAAATTGCACCGGGAGACAGTTTAGTATTCGAATTAACTTATAATGCAACAACCGAAGGAATTAAAACAGCTAATGTGCAGATTAATTCTGACGACCCAAATAACTCTAACTGGAGTTTTAAAATTTCGGCACTTGGCTATAAAAAGATAACCAGCCTAAGTTCAAGCATGCTTTTAGGGTTTAGTGTATATCCTAATCCTGCCAGCTCAGAGATACAGGTAAGTGTTCCGGAAAATATTCAGAATGCAGAGTTATCCATTACAAATATGGTTGGTCAGGAACTATCTAAAATCAGACCTATTACAACTGGTATCTATTCTGTTAACATAGAAGACCTAAAGGAAGGGCTTTATATAGTGAGTTTATTTGCAGACGGCAAAACCTACAAGTACAAGTTAGTCGTCAGACGATAAAGCTACATTAATATTGTAAAGTTGTTATGCCCATGTTGTAGAGGGCGAATGCAAATCTGTCTGCATATTCCTGAATTACCATTGCTGTTGGTTTTCCGGCACCGTGTCCTGCTTTGGTTTCAATTCTGATCAGAGTAGGATTAGGTCCATCGTTCATTTCCTGTAAGCGGGCTGCGAATTTAAATGAATGTGCCGGTACAACTCTATCATCATGATCTCCTGTAGTTACCATCGTGGCAGGGTAATTCATACCTTTCTTTAGATTGTGATACGGAGAATACGATAACAAATAATCGAGCATTTCCTTAGAGTCTTCGGCTGTACCATAGTCATAAGCCCAGCCTGCACCTGCGGTAAATTTGTGGTATCGAATCATATCTAGTACACCAACGGCTGGTAAAGCAACCTTAAACAAGTCGGGTCTTTGGGTCATGCAGGCACCTACCAGCAAACCACCATTAGAGCCCCCTGAAATACACAAAAATTGTGAGCTCGTGTATTTCTTATCAATTAAATATTGTGCAGCAGAGATGAAATCATCAAACACATTTTGTTTTTTTGTTTTGATGCCTGCATCGTGCCATTCACGGCCATATTCACCACCACCTCTAAGATTCGGAACTGCGTAGATACCGCCTGCATCCAGCCAGGCCATCATTGCAGTGCTGAAACTAGGTGTTAAACTGATATTAAATCCACCATAACCGTATAGCATTGTAGGATTTTTACCATTTAATTGAATGCCTTTTTTGTAGGTAATCATCATTGGAATTTTAGTACCATCCTTACTATCAAAGAATACTTGTTCGGATTGGTAATTTTCAGGATTGAATTTAACACCTGATTTTTTATAAATTTCAGATTTTCCAGATTCTACATCAAAGCTAAATATTGTTGGAGGATAGATATAACTGGTAAAGGAATAGTAGAGTGTTTTTTCATCCCATTTGCCGCCAGGACTACCGGCGCTTCCTTTTCCTGGCAGTTTAATTTCTTTTTCTAATTTTCCATCAATACTGTATTGAAGCAATTGTGTGCACGCATCTTTGAGATAAGAAGCAAAGAATTTACCACCTCCTGTACTGACACTTAGAGGCATTGTAGTTTCCGGAATTACATCTACCCAAAGTTCAGGATCAGGTTGTTGAATGTTCATTTTAACCAGGCGCATATTTGGTGCTTTATAGTCGGTTAAAATGTAAATAATATCTCCGGAAGAATGAATGAATTCATGGTTGTTATCATAGTTCAGAACTACCGGGATAATTCTAGAATCCGATTTTCTCAGATCCTTTATATATAATTCGTTTCCATTAGTAGAGGTTGCAGCAGTAACTATCAGGAAATTTTGGTCTTCGCTAATGCCGCCACCCACATATCTTCTTGGTTTTTCAGGACCACCAAAAATCAGTTTATCATCTGATTGTTTTTGACCTAATTTGTGATAATAGAGTTTATGTTGATCTGTTTTAGCAGAAAGTTCACTGGCATTTTTAGGTTTATCATAACTGCTGTAGTAAAAACCATCATTACCACTCCAGGCAATACCGCTAAATTTAACATCTTTCAGAGTATCTTCAATAACTTGTTTGGTTTCTGCATTTAATACAATCACTTTTCTCCAGTCACTGCCACCTTCGCTTATCTGATAAGCCAGCAAACTACCATCTTTGCTGAAGTTAATACCAGCAAGGGAAGTTGTACCATCCGGAGAGAATTTATTAGGATCCAGAAATATTTCGGGTTCATTATTTCCAATTTGTCTGTACAAAACACTTTGGTTCTGAAGGCCATCGTTTTTATAGAAGTAGGTGTATTTTCCTTCTTTGAAAGGAGCGCTGTAACGTTCGTAATTCCAAACATTTTGCAAATAATTGACGATGTTTTTTCTGAACGGGATTTTATCCAGAAAAGCATTGGTCAGAGTATTTTGTTCTTTCACCCATGCTTTGGTATTAGGGCTTCTGTCATCTTCAAGCCAACGAAAGGGGTCATCAACTTTTTTACCGAAAAAAGTATCGGCAGTTTCTGTTTTAGCGGTTTTGGGATATTTCAATTTAACAATATTTACTGGGTTAAAGGCCAAAAAAAGGGCCATACAACTAATAGATCCAATTAAAATAAATGGTTTCATGCAGACAAAATAAGGGAGGAAGACTTAATATTACAATACCTATTCGACAGACGTTCTTAATTGGACTTTCTTTCGCCAATTTGCTGTCTCCACATTGCATAGTAAAGACCTTTTTCGGCTAGTAATTCATCGTGTCGTCCATGTTCTATAATTTTACCATGTTCGAGCACATATATGCGGTTGGCGTGCATTATGGTACTTAATCTATGGGCAATTAAAATAGTGATACAAGAATGATCTTCGTTGAGATCCTTAATAGTTTGGGTAATT
The DNA here is from genome assembly GCA_963169345.1 of Bacteroidota bacterium. Classification (GTDB taxonomy): domain Bacteria; phylum Bacteroidota; class Bacteroidia; order NS11-12g; family UBA955; genus JABMMZ01. The sequence continues at coordinate 105,061 of CAUJCT010000026.1, read as the reverse complement.
TCTTCTTCTGTTAACGAATCTAAAGCAGAAGTAGCTTCATCAAATACAAGTAAATCCGGATTTCTTAATAAAGCACGTGCTATTGACAGACGTTGTTTTTCACCGCCACTTACTTTAACACCCCCTTCGCCAATGACAGTGTCAATTCCGTTATCAGCACGTTTTAAAAGATTCTGGCAACTGGCTTTGTTGAGCACAGACATAATATCATCATCGCTGGCTTTAGGATTAACGAAAAGAAGATTTTCTTTAATGGTTCCAGAGAATAATTGAGTATCCTGTGTCACAAAGCCTATTTTTTCGCGGAGCTCGTCGAGATTAATTTCTTTTGCATCTATACCTTCATAAAGAATGTTACCGGTTTGAGGTTGGTAAAGACCTACAAGTAATTTAACCAAAGTTGTTTTACCCGAGCCGGAAGGTCCGACAAATGCAATTGTTTCTCCTTTATTGACTTTAAAACTCACATCCTGTAAAGCAGGAGACATGGCGCTTTGGTGCTGAAAAGAGACATTCTTAAATTCAAAATGATTGAGAGATGTCATTAATTTTGGCTTTTCAGGCTTGTAATCAATAGGGGTATCAATGAGTTTTTTGAAATTCTCAAAAGACACTTCTGCTTCACGGTGTATCAAGATGATATTACCTAATTCCTGTAATGGATTGAACAGGAAGAACGAGTAAAACAAGAAGGTCATGTAATGTTTAGGCTCGAGAGTATTGTCAAAAATCAGGTAGAGCAAAACCAGAATCATGATACTTCGTGTAAATTGCACAGTAGTGCCCTGAAGAAAGCTAAGGCTTCGGATGTATTTGACTTTCTTAAGCTCAAGTCCAAGAATCTTAAAGGTGGTTTTATTTAATCTTTCAATTTCCTGATTGGCCAGTCCCAAGCTTTTAACCAATTCAATATTTCTCAAACTTTCGGTAGTACTTCCGGCAAGAGCAGTAGTTTCAGCTACAATGGTTTTTTGCATAGCTTTGATTTTTTTACTGAGAAATGAACTTGTGAGTCCAATAACCACAGCAGCAAAAACATAAACGATGGCAACTTTATAGCTTATGGTAAGGGTATAGATCATTATGAAAACTATACCTACCAGGGTAGTGAAAACCACACCAATCAAAGCCGTAATAAATCTTTCTGAATCTGTTCTCACTTTTTGCAGAATAGAGAGTGTTTCACCACTTCTTTGATCTTCGAAAGTTTGATAAGGTAATTCAAGAGAATGTTTCAAACCATCAGAGAATATCTGAGCACCAAGTTTTTGAACAATAACATTGGTATAGTAATCCTGAAAGTTTTTAGTAATTCGAGAAACCATAGTAACCCCGATGGATAGTCCAATCAGGTACATGGCATGGCTTACATATTCTGCTTTGATGAGACTATCTTTTTCCAGTATCAGTTCCTGAAGAATTCTACCAGTAATTTGTGGATCAAGCAGCGAAAATGACTGGTTGACAGCGGCGAGAAAAAGGGCAAGCAGGAGTGTAGGCCATTGACGTGTTAGATATTGATAAAGTACACTCATGAAAATCAGTCGCGAAGTAACACAAAGTACTTGAGAAACGAATGAAATTATTCTTAATACTTTATAGTTTGAATTTATAAAGATTGAATCAACAATCGCTTGATATACCGTTGACCCATCTGCTCAACTACTAAAAAATACATCCCGGCAGGTATAGAATTAATGTTAATTTCGATTTCATAATCGTTGAGTAGCCTTTTACTGCTTATAGCGGAAGTGATATTTTTTCCATTGACATCCAAAATAGTTAAAGTGAGTTCGGAACAATTTACCGAACTACTTAGAACAAATTTCTGAGAGGTAACGGGATTGGGATAAATTCCAAATTCAATGTTGTTTAAAGTTTGGGTAGATGTGATTTGCCAGGCACTGGCGATATTGGCAGTAAAGACACCATTTCCATGTGTTGCAACCGCAATGTAATAATCTTCAGGACGGGTATCTATCATCGTTACTATATTATTGCCTATTCCATTCGGAGATTGTTTAATCCAAACAGTATTTGTACCTGACAAACTATCTGTAGCGTAAAGGCCGACACTTGTTCCTACAAACCAGGTACGTTTTCCATTCATTAAAGGCATAACAGCAGCCCATCTGCAACTAGGGCCATTGCCCAAACCATTTGCATTTTGTTCGAGATTACCTGAAATATTCAGCCAGGTTTTACCACCATTTACTGAATGAAATATGCTTATCACATTGTAATTTGAAAACACGACTGTTAATCGGTTACTGTCCAAAGGATCGGTATTGATGCAGTTAATATTGGCAGAACTAAAATTAATACCGGTAATATCTTTAGAAACAGGTTGTCCGGTATCAGCATGATTCACTTTATATAATTTGCCTTTATCTGTAGCATAAAAAAGTGTATTTGGGTTCGATTTCGAAACAGTTATAGCTGATATTTCGTGACCTGATGGCACTACTAATTTGTTTAATTCTACCCAAAGCGGAGTATCCCAACGTGTGCTATCATAATCGGTACTTAAAGGTTTAGCTTCAATATCTGTATTTCTGAAGATACGGGTTCTTGCTGGTATGTAAAGTAACTTTTGATTGTTAGGGTCTAAAGCAAATGGATTAATGAAATCGTAATGAGTTCTGTTAAGTGGATAAGGGTCTATACGAGCATATTTTAATGGCCTGCCTATATTGTCAACTTCCAAATGCATAATTCTTCCTTGTTGCGTACTGGCATAAATTTCTGAGCCTCCGTTTTTAACTGCACAATAGGCACCATCAGAGCTTAAAGACATGTGCCAGGAAGCCATACCGTAGACATTGACAAAATGGGTTCCATTATCCTGAAGTCCGCCTATTACCATCGAACTTAAATTGGTAGCTTTATCAACTGCAACTGTATAGAACTGTGACGTAATGTAATTGTTGTTTCGAGCATCCCAAACAACAGAAGGAGCAGTAATATCATTAGTTTGACTTATCCCACCATCATGAGTACTATAGGCAGAATTTTCATTATTCTGAATAAAGCAAAGATTATGTTGATCAGGATGATGATTGGGATACATTTTAAAATCCGGGCGTTTAGTATTTACCCCATAACCTCCAATCCAGTCTGTTTTTGTAGTTGTTCTAAAAGCGTCGGTACTTCTCCAAAGATTGGTAGCTCCAATTATCACCATATTGGTATCTTTAGGATGAACTCTGACAAAAGCATCATATCCACCCTGAGTACTGAAATAACCGAAGTCGCCACCTTTGTCAGGTAAATTCAAACTTCTGTTGACCCATCGACCATTAGCTCCTGTGCCATCACCTGAAATATAATTGTACTTCCACAAGCTGTTCCATTCTTTTACACCTTGAAAATTGGTACTCACCAAACCGGAATTAGTAGTTACACAAGCCAGAAACCACACTTGTGATTCATCAGAAGGTGCAATACCAATAACAATTCTGCCATAAACAGAAGGAAAACCAGCCGGAGTAATACCTGACCAGGTTTCACCATCAGAGCTTCTCCAAATTCCTCTATGCGTGCTTTCATTACTCATAGTTGCGTAAACAATCCCATCTGAAGTAACAGCAACATCTGTGTAATAGGAATAAGTACCAATGGCACCCTGACGTTTTTTCTTCCATGTTAAACCCCCATCGGTTGATTTATATATGCCAGAATACACTGCTGCGTATATTTCATCCTGAGCAGTATTGGAATAGTCGATGGCAATGCTCCAAACACCATCAAAATCACTGTCAAAACTTGTTTGACTAAGTCCGGAAGTGGAAGCAATTTTAGTCCAGGTTTCTCCACCATCCGTACTTTTTAAAATACCTTCGCCATAGTAATAAGCACCACCGGCAGATCCACTGCTGCCAGTAAGTTCTCCTGAACCTGCATACCACACATTGGTTTTACCAGCTCTTTTATCCTGCACCAGGCAAGTTATGGCATTGACCGGGCATTGCGTTTTATACCAGGATTGCCCACCATTTACAGATTTGAAAATTCCACCGGTTACCGAGCCTGCAAGCAATTCTTTAGGATTGTCAATGTTTATACCAAACGCTCTCGTTCTTCCGCCCAAATTATTAGGTCCACGCGCTTTCCAAATATCTTCACGTTTGGAATCAGAATTTACAGGTAATCCTGAAGCAAATGCAAGTTCGAGATCGCGAATATTTTTTGGCACCTTACCGGTTTTTGGATCTGCCAGTAATTTTGTATAGTAGGCTTCAGACAACAATTTCTCCATAGCTTCACCATCCTGTTTTTCATAGGCAGCATTAGAAAAATTCATAGCAGTTTTATGGCCAGGCACATCAATAAATAATATCCAGGTTGTTGCAGCAATAAACCCCAATGCAATCAGAATCAGTAAAAGACTTAGCTTCTTCATAAACATTCAATATTAGGAATTTGAACGTTCATTAACAAGCATCAGTTTAATTTGAGGATGAATACTGCTTCAGGTTTTTTATTAAGAGTCCGAGGGACTGGAAATTAAAATCAACAATCCCTTTCTTGGAGGGGAAATTTAAACTGAGAGTTTGACAATTGGCTAAATATGAATCTTGAATAATAGACCCTTCAGAAATGATTGTATTGATAAATGATTCGAAATGTTGAATAGGTTGATGAGAGAAAGGGTCGAAAACCAATAATGATTTTTGATTGTTTTCAATTACAGGAATCAGGTTAATAACATGATTTGACCAATGGTAAGTCCGACCTTTAATATTGCAAAGTAATCGACCTTTTAAAAATAGTTTAAAGGATTCGATATTTAGTACTTGTTGTAGAAACTCTGCGATTATACCCGATCTTATTTCACAGCCTGATTCCAATCCAAAATTATCTGAAAAGCAATGGTATTTCTTTTGAAGGAATATATTGAACAAGCCTTTTAAGTTTGCCTTTGTCAGGTTTTGGAAATGCACGTATTCAAGCTCTACCGGAGGAATGTAGACGTAAGATTTTAAATATTCAAATGCTTCGGAATCATTCGGAGTAGTGACTTTTATGATCCTATTTTCAGAAATTTGAAAAGTGAGTACGATGCCTTTTTGATAAGCTTCAAGAAGTAAATTGCGATTAGAATCACAATTCGAAATTTGAATAGGGAAAGGAATATCCGACAATCTTAATTGAATGTAATTGCCACTTTCGCAATAATGGTCTATTAGCGATATGGCATAAATGGTCTTACATTTATGAAAGGATTTCGATTTTGGATGAAGTTGGATTACAAATAAGTAAGCAGTAAAAATTAACAAGCGTTTCATGGGTAAATAACATACCCATTAGACTTTTAAATTAAGAGGATTGCTGCATTATGCAACCACATTGACAATTTTACCTTTCACGATGATTACTTTTTTTACCGGTTTACCTTCCAGATATTTTAAAGTTTGCTCGTTGTTCAATATCTCTGATTCCATTTCTTTCAAGTCTTTATCAAGAGCAAAATTTAAGTTAAAACGCACTTTGCCGTTGAATGAAACGGGATAATTGAATTCGTTTTCAATTAAGAATTCAGGGTTAAATGCCGGCCATTGTGCTTTAGATACGGAGGTAGTATGACCACACATTTCCCAGATTTCTTCGGTGATATGAGGAGCATAAGGAGAGAGTATAATACTTAATGGTTCAAGAATGGCGCGTTTATTACATTTAAGGTCTTGTAGTTCATTGACACAAACCATAAATGCACTGACAGAGGTATTGAATGAAAAGTTATCAATATCATCAGTTGCTTTTTTAATGGTTTTATGAAGGATTTTTAGTTCAGCTTTACTTGGCTCCTCATCACTTAAGAAAAAGGATTCGTTGGTTCCACTGTGATACAATCTCCAGAATTTTCTTAAGAAACGAAGTACACCTTCAATCCCTTGGGTGCTCCAGGGTTTGGCGTCTTGCAAAGGTCCAAGAAACATTTCATATAGTCTTAAAGTATCAGCACCATAGTCGTTACAAACGTCATCCGGGTTGACTACATTGTGCCATCTCTTGGACATTTTACCTACTTCATTTCCGCAGATTAATTTACCATTTTCAAGCTCATATTCTGCATGTTCAAATTCGCTTGGGCGCCATAATTTTAATTTATCCAGCTGTACAGTGTTGCCTTGTTCTACAATATTTACGTCAATATGAATGGCAGTTGTTTCATACTTATCTTTTAATCCAAACGAAACATACTTATTGGTATTGTTAACACGATAAATCAAACATGAAGTGCCCTGAATCATACCTTGATTCACCAGTTTTTTTGCAGGTTCATCAACAGGAATATAACCTAAATCATAAAGAAATTTGGTCCAGAAGCGGAAATATAACAAGTGTCCGGTAGCATGTTCAGAACCACCAATGTATAAGTCGATATCTTTCCAATAGTCGAGTGCAGCTTTCGATGCAAATGACTGATCATTCTGAGGATCCATATACCTTATGAAGTACCATGATGAACCCGCCCAACCAGGCATGGTGGTAGTTTCAAGCGGATAACCATTGTAATTCCAGTTATTAGCTCTTGCCAATGGAGGCTCTCCTGTTTCAGTAGGCAAATACTTGTCAATTTCCGGTAATCGAAGTGGTAACTGATCGATGGGCAGTACTTTAGGAATATCGTTTTGGTAATACACCGGAATAGGTTCACCCCAGTAACGCTGGCGTCCAAAAACAGCATCACGCAAACGGTAATTAGTCTTACCTTTTCCCAAACCGCGCTGTTCAATTTCTGATATGGCTTTCTTTATTGCATCTTTTACTTCAAGACCATTTAAAAAGTCAGAGTTTATTAAAATACCTTCTTTTGCGTCATAAGATTCAATGCTGATATCGCCACCCTTAACTACTTCAGTGATATCAAGATTAAAGAATTTTGCAAAAGAATAATCTCTTGAATCATGTGCAGGAACTCCCATTACAGCGCCAGTACCATAACCACCGAGAACATAATCAGCTACCCAAATCTGAACTTTTTTACCTGTAAAAGGATGAATGACATAAGAGCCAGTGAAAGCACCTGTGATATTTTTGACTTCAGACTGACGTTCGCGTTCACTTCTGTTTTTAGCCTTTTCAGTATAGTCCAAAGCTGCCTGTCTGTAAATGCCTGTACATAGGTTATCTATTAATTCGTGTTCGGGGGCAATAGCCAGGAATGAAACGCCGAAAACTGTATCGGGGCGGGTTGTAAATACTTCCAGTGAACTGACATCACCAACAGGATTTTCCAGATTAAAATGGAGACTGCAACCGGTGCTTTTACCAATCCAGTTTCTTTGAGATTCTTTCAGGCTATCACTCCATTCAATTTTGTCTAATCCTTGCAACAATCTTTCGGCATAAGCTGAAATTCTAAGGCTCCATTGAGTCATTAATTTGCGCTCAACCGGGTGTCCACCCCTTTCACTGACACCATCTTTTACTTCGTCATTAGCCAGAACTGTTCCCAGGGCAGGACACCAGTTTACCATAGCCTCGCTAAGAAATGCCAGTCGATAGTTTAAAAGAACAGAAGATTGCATTTTTTCATCCATGGATTTCCACTCTTCTGGTGAAAATGGATGTATGTCATTATTACAACCAGATGCTTCGAAAATTTGAATTAGTGAATCGATACTTTCCGCTTTATTGGAAACCGGGTTATACCATGAATTAAATAGCTGAATAAAGATCCATTGGGTCCATTTATAATAAGCAGGATCACATGTTTTAACCTCACGACTCCAATCGAATGAGAATCCAATTCTATCCAGCTGTTCTCTGTAGCGTTTTATGTTTTCTTCGGTAGTGACTGCGGGGTGTTGACCAGTTTGAATAGCGTATTGTTCAGCAGGCAAACCAAATGCATCGTACCCCATTGGATGCAATACATTAAATCCTCTTAATCTTTTATATCTGGCAACGATATCAGAAGCAATATAACCTAGAGGATGTCCGACATGCAATCCAGCTCCAGATGGATAGGGAAACATATCCAGCACATAATATTTAGGTTTATCGGTTTGATTAGGATCTTCAGTTCTAAATACACCTTTGGCCCATATATCCTGCCATTTTTTTTCGATAATCTGATGTTCGTAATGCGACATAAAAGAGGCGCAAAAATACTGAATTTGATGGTAAATTGTTATTTGGCAAAGTTCCAGAAAATAGGATAGGGAATACAAACTACTCAGGCCAGAGATTTTAATTATTATGGCAGAGCGCTCAATCATCAATATAACACAAGTTACATAAGCATAAATTTAAATAAACAGTATAAATGGTTACAATTAGATTGGCACAAATTCAATCCAGGATTTTTAAAACAACAATAGGATAAATAGATAAACTAAGTTAGAAATGGCTATATTAACTCATTATTAATTAATTAGGTGAATAGATGATTTTAGAAAAGAGCATATAAAATATAAATTAATGAATATTAAAAGAGACATTGGAGCTTGAAACGGGTTAAAATCAGTCATTTTTTATTTGTTAAATGCGCTAAATGCTTAAATTTGCAACCCTTTAAGCACACTAACAACCATAAAGATGAGTAATGCAACCATCCACAGTAATTTGAATCCATTGGATTCTATGATGAAGCGCTTCGATGAGGCAGCCAAAATCCTTGGTCTTGATGAATCGGCATACAATACTTTGAAGTATCCGGCCAAGATCGTCACTGTTCATTTGCCGGTTATAATGGACAACGGCAAAGTACAAGTTTTTGAAGGCCACAGAGTACAACACAGCACCACTTTAGGTCCATCTAAAGGAGGTATCCGTTATTCTATGGATGTCAACCTGGATGAGGTTAAAGCCCTTGCAGCCTGGATGACCTGGAAAACGGCCGTCGTTGGAATTCCATACGGTGGAGGTAAAGGCGGTATTAAATGCGATCCTAAATCAATGAGCAAAGGTGAGTTGGAGCGTTTGACAAGAGCTTATGCTGCAGCTATGAGTGATATTTTTGGTCCTGACAAAGACATACCTGCTCCGGATATGAATACTGGCCAGCAAGAAATGGCTTGGATAGTAGATGAATATTCTAAAATCAAAGGACAATTTACACCTGCGGTTATTACAGGTAAACCTATTTCAATGGGAGGTTCATTAGGTAGAGTAGAAGCAACCGGTAGAGGTGTGATGGTATGTACCAGATCTGCATTAGCCAAAATGGGTTTGAAGCCTGAGAATTGCACATGTGTAGTTCAAGGATTTGGAAATGTGGGTTCTATTTCAGCCAAATTAATAGAAATGCTGGGTGTTAAAATTGTTGGTATATCTGACGTAACAGGAGGCTATTACAATCCTGAAGGTATCAAGATCGAAGAAGCCATGGCATATACAAAATCTAATGGTAACTTAGGTGGATTTAAAGGTGGTAAGCAGATAAGCAATTCTGAGTTATTGGAACTGGAATGTGATATTCTTGTACCGGCTGCAATGGAAGATCAGATCACAAGCGAAAATGCTGCAAACATTAAAGCCAAGTTGATAGTTGAAGGAGCTAATGGTCCTACCAGCGCTAATGCTGATAAAATATTAAACGATAAAGGCATCATAGTGGTTCCGGATATTCTTGCCAATGCTGGTGGTGTAACAGTTTCGTATTTCGAATGGGTACAAAACCGCATGGGTTATTTCTGGACAGAAGAACGCGTACACCGCCGTGCTGACAGAGTTATGAAGAGTGCTTTTGATACAGTGTTTGAAGCGGGTCAAAAACATGGTGTAGGATTGCGTACCGCAGCCTATATTGTAGCTATTGACAAGGTTGCCACAACTCAGAAATTCAGAGGGGTATTCTAATGTTAATACACAGAGAAGGCTATAAGATAATTGTCATAACGATGTTGATACTTGCGGGTATCAACATCGCTTTTATGTCTATTTTTGGTGACCAGCATATAGTCAGTAAAATAGTCCTTTCCATTTCATTGATATTTTTTATTCTCATAGTTCAATTCTTTAGGAATCCTTTGAGAAAGACTGTGTTGAATGAACAACATGTCATCGCGCCGGCAGATGGTAAAGTAGTAGTTATTGAAGAAGTAGAAGAAACGGAGTATTTTAAAGACAAACGCAGGCAAGTGAGCATTTTCATGAGTCCTATTAATGTGCATGTCAACAGAAATCCAATTTCCGGAATTGTAAAATACGCCAAATATCACCCTGGAAAATATTTGGTAGCCTGGCATCCAAAGTCTTCTACTGAAAACGAAAGAACAACAGTTGTGATTGCCGGCTCTAAAGCTGAAGTTTTATTCAGACAAATAGCAGGAGCTCTAGCAAAACGCATTGTGTATTATGTTAAAGAAGGTCAGATTGTTGAGCAAGGTTCTGAGATGGGTTTTATTAAATTTGGGTCAAGAATCGATATATACTTGCCATTGGATGCCAAAATAAATGTTGATCTTAATCAGAAAACCAAAGGTGGAGAGACTGTAGTAGCTACTTTGGCTTAATTATTGAGAATAATTCAGTATATTTGTAATTACTAATAAGAATTTTAACAATCATGAAAAAGATAATTTTCACTTTTGTATTGAGTTTAGGTTTAGCATTGGTTGCTAATGCTCAAACTCCTGCGACCAGCACACCTGGTACAGTTCCTGCGAAACCAAAGTCGGCTGTAGAGCAATCTAAGACAAAGACTTCAGAAACTGCTACTACACCATCTGATACAACCAAAAAAACCTCAGAAACCAACGAAAAGCAGTGTGCAGGTAAGAAAAAGTCATGCTGCAAAAAAGAATCTTCAAGTTCTACCTGCGACAAAGACAAATCAAATGGTTCATCATCATCATCTTCTTGCTGCAAGAAAAAAGAAGAAGGTAAAAAAGAATAAGACTGATTTACTTTATAACTTATTAAAGCCTCTCAACAGAGGCTTTTTTTATGCAATTGATATTTCATATTGGGGTCAATAAATTATAACTGAATTTGAGCTTAATTTAGAAGTTATATCAACTTTTAGAATGATTTTAGATAATCATTTAAGCTGGTATTTAAATAATCGCTGAGAAGAGCTTGAATTTGATTTGCCGGTATGTTGCAAAACTCTGATAAAGCCTCAATTGAAAGTTGATCCAGTAAATACAGCTTTTCATTTTGAATAACAATATCTATTGCAGTTTTAATTTTTTCGGCTTTTTCAGCATCAATATACAATTTCGGCTTATAGGCTACTCCAATAAAATTATGACTACCGGTTGGTGTATCTCTACTTTCATAGAGTACTTTTTTGGAATGAGAAAGTATGTCTTCAATCTCTTTATCCGGATATAGTTCACCTATTGTAAATAAGTGAGCAGGCTTAAAGTTTTGGATATTTCTGACCCAAAATCCTTTTGAATATCTATAGCTATAAGGAGATAAAAGAATACTCAGAGGGAATAAAGTATATAAGAACAGACATGGTGTGATATAGGTAAAAGATTTAAAATCGAATCTTTTACCACTGACTGCAAACAAAAAGTCGGGAAGACAAGTAATAAACAGCAGGACACTTAATGTAATATTCCAAAAAATAAGTGTTTTGTTATCTGAAAAATAGGATTTGCCGCCTTGTCGGATGTTTGCAGGAATAGTAATTACCAAAAGCCAGATGGAGAGAAGGCAGCCCAAACCATTTTGAACCGTAAAATAAGTCCCTGGAGGCAGAATATAAGATTGAACATGCAAATGGCTTATATTATTATTGAAGTCATAAACCAAAGCATCATATTTAGTGTGATAATCGGAGAGGAAAAAAGGAATAAAGTCAATCAAGTATACAAATGCAGGTATATATAGAAGTAAATCTATTTTATACAGTTGTCCTTTGGTCATTGAGTATTTAATGTAATGGAAGCAAGCGGGAACAAAGACGAATGTTGAGAGAGTACCCCATCTGTAAAAAAAGGTAAGCCATTGTAGGTTTTCCTGGTAGTAAATATAAAGGACGATAGTATTTAGTAGTAGGGCCGCTAAAGCAAGAGAAAGGAATTTTTCAGTTAAGCTCCATTTGGCAATAGTAAGAAATCTAACAATACTGGTTAGAAGCAACAAAAAAGTTCCTATAAGGATTATCCTATCCATTTACGCCAATAGAAAGACAAAGATAAAGCCAAAATATTAAAAAAGCAGGTTGAAATTGCTATGATAATGTCAAAAAAAAAGCGGAACCCTGAAGTTCCGCTTTTATAATATTATGAATTATAGCCTAGTAGGAGAGTTTAAAATCAACTCTTCTGTTTTTAGCTTTACCTGCTTTTGTTTTATTATCAGCAATTGGTTTGGTATCACCATAACCAACAGCATTTAATCTGTTTGCGTCAATACCTTTGCTAACCAGGTATGCTTTAACAGCATCAGCGCGTTTCTGAGACAATTCTTTGTTTGCAGCTGGGTCACCAACATTATCAGTATGACCTTCAATATCCACTTTAGCTTCAGGGTATTCTTGAAGAATTTTAACAAGAGCATCCAAATCATCGAAAGACTCAGCTAAGATTTTATCACTTCCAGTTTCGAAGTTAATACCTTTAGCAGCCAATGCGATTTTTTGTACAACTTCCTGTTTAATTTCAGGACATCCTTTGTTAGCAGCAATACCTGCAACTTTAGGACAAACGTCTTTGTTGTCGTAAACTCCGTCACCGTCAGTATCAGGGCAACCTTCACCTAAAGCCGGACCAGCTACATTAGGACATTTATCTTTTCTGTCTTCGATACCATCACCGTCAGAATCAGGGCAACCATTGAATTCTTTAGTTCCTTTAAGGGTAGGGCACTGATCTTCGATGTCGATAATACCGTCACCATCAGTATCAGGGCAACCATTGAATTCGGCAGGACCGGCTTTATCTGGGCAACGATCTTTGCTGTCAATTATACCATCGTTGTCTTTATCAGGGCAGCCGTTGAATTTGCGTGGGCCAAAGTTGTATGGGCAAGAGTCTTGGTAATCAGGAATTGTATCCAGGTCAGAATCTTTAGGACAACCTTCGTCGTTAACAGGCAATTCCCAAGGCTGAGTTTTAGGACACAAGTCATATTTATCCTCAACGTTATCTTTATCTTTATCTCTGATTTTAATTTTATCACCACCGATTGGATCACCATAAGGTATGTTAATAAATAAACCCAGAGAGTGGAAAGCGAACAAGTCGTTATTTTTATTACGAGTGTGAACCAAGTAAGCATAAGGTTCGCCATCCCAGATATCATTAAACGTGTAATTGAAAGTTGACTGGTATCTGAAACCAAAAGACTCGTTGATGGTGTACTGAAGACCGAAAGCACCAGCAACGTTACCAGCTGCACCAGTGTAATAATTAGGGTCCTGGCTTACCTTACTGTGAAGATAAATACCACCAATACCCAACATAATGTAAGGAGTGAAAGGTGCATCTTTGAGGAATTTAAAGCGAATACCACCATTTACAGTTGCTACATTACATCTGAAGAAAGCGTCTGTTAATTCAGGAATGACGTTTTGGCGAGTAGTAAAGAATCCAACATCGCCAGTTGAACCAAACAGTGCAAGATCGATATTAGGCGTCATGTAGTAACTGATAGAATACCCCATACCCTGGTAATTAGGCTTTTTAGCAAAGAATAATGCCGACCCCAAGTCACCTTGGTACTCATTTATCCCGCCGCTCAGTTCTAATCCCAATCTTTTGCTTCCAGATTGCGAAAAAGCCTGATTAACAGATAGAAGAGCAATAATAGTAAATAGTAATTTTCCCTTTATCATAAGCTGCTTTTTATATGTAATTTGTTGATATAACCCGACAAATATATAAAAAGGAATTACTTTGTAAAGAATTTTTTTAAAAAAAATTAATTTTTGACATTAAGCAAATTTCCGTTCAGAAAGACTTGATATTGCTTTAATCCGAATGTTGCAGGACCATTTATTACATCACCATTCATAAAGAAGCGTGAATCGCAGCATTTTGTGAATCCGGAACTTGTACTTTCGCCGCATCTGAATATCAAAACTGTGCTGTCAACCTCCACCTTAGAACAACTATTTTTGGGTTGATAACTGCAGCATCTGTCAAAAGCATAAAAGTTATCATCAGTGTGGTGAACGATTACAACACCTTTAACACCTCCTGCTTCAAATACATGCGTACCTGGGTTAGATAAATGGCTGTATAAAGGCAAAGCGAGGTTGATGGTGATATTTACCGGAACATTATCAATAGGATCTGAATTGACGTTATTATTAGATTTACATGCTGAGAATATGAATGAACATAACAGCAGATTGAAAATAAATTTAATCATATTTATAAAAGCCCTCCTTTGTCTTTCTGCCATGCAATCCTGCATCTACCTTTTGTTTTTGTATTCTGTTAGGTCTGAATCGAGGTTCGTAATTGAACAGCTGATACTGACTTTCTGTAACAGAGTAGTTGGTGTCAACGCCTATTAAGTCCATAAGTTTAAACGGTCCCATCTTAAAACCACAGGATTCCATGATTTTATCGACAGTTTCGAAGTTGGCAACACCTTCTTCAATCAATTTTAAGGATTCGACATAATACAAACGTGCAACTCTGTTTACTATAAAGCCCGGTGCATCTGATGCTGTGACTGGTACTTTACCGATTTTTAACACAAATTCACGTGCCAGAACCGTACATTCATCTAAAGTTCGGGCGCCTTTAATAACTTCAACCAATTTCATGATTTGAGCCGGATTAAAGAAATGTATACCAACAAGTAGTTCAGGATATTTTAAAGCAGCTGAAATTCTGGTAATAGGAATAGAAGACGTATTAGTTGCATAAATGCAATCAGAGCCATTAATTTCCATTAATTGATTGAACAGGCTCACTTTTGCTTCTATTTTTTCGATAATAGCCTCAATAATCAGGTCACATTTTAATGTTTCGAGAACGTTGGTAAAGCTGATTTTAGACAATATTGTACTGGCCGAATTAGCAGGAATTTTACCTGAAGATTCCAATTTCTCTAAAGAATTTTGGGTCGCATTTTTTGCTTTATCAAGCACGCTCTCTTGCAAATCGAATAAAACAACTTTGTAGCCAGCCTGAGCACAAACCTGAGCTATCCCGGCTCCCATTGTGCCTGCACCTGCAATACCTATCGTATTTAATTGTTCAATGTTTTTAATCATAGCTTATTTTTTAGCCAACCATATTTCAGGGTTTTGTTTGTCCTGATTGTACCAAAGTTCAAAGTGTATCTCTGTTGCACCGTCTTCATCCTCAGCTACAGTGCCAACAGTTTGTTTTAAAGTAACATCCTGCCCCTGGGTTACGGAAACAGTTTTTAATTTTGAATATACTGTAAAATATTCACCATGACTTATAATAACGGTATTACCCATTCCCGGAATGGCTATAACAGCTGTTACATTACCCTTGTGCACGGCTCTTGCAACTGCACCCTCAGTAGTTTGAATATCTATGCCGTTATTTTGAATGGTAACATGATCAAGTTTTTCGTGGGCATGAGTTCCAAAACGTTCAGTAATAAAACCTTTTTCAACCGGCCACGGCAGTCTGCCTTTGTTGGTAGCAAAATTATCAGACAGTTGTTGAACTTCCGGAGTTACAGTAGGTACTTTAGATTCAGGCTTAGATTTGTTGCCTTTTTCAGGTGTTGATTTCCCGTTTTTGGCAGCCTGCTTTTTGGCTTGAGCTTCACGGGCCTTTTTCATTTCTTTGGCAATAATTGCATTAATCTGAGCATTCAAAGCTTCTTTCGCCTTTTGTTGTTTTTGAAGTTTAGCCTTTAGCTCTGCTTCTTTACCTGTTAATGCTACTACGACTTTATTTTTTGCAGTTTTGTCTTTTTCGAGTTCTTTTACCTCCAGACGCTTATTGGTTGCCAGAATCTCTTTAGACTGTTTTAATCCCAGTAACTCTTTCAATTTAGCATCCAGCATGTCTTTTTTGCGATTAATTCTGTCTAAATAGAGTTCCTGAGCACTTGACAGATATTTGCCAAAACGATATCTGAGAATCCATTGATTAAATGATTTGGCAGTAAATAAGTACAAAGCTTGATTGTAAATTTTTGTACCTTTATAGGATTGTACTATCGCCTTTGCATAGTTTTTCTTTTCCTGGTCTATCTGAGAATTTAAACTGTCGATTTCATCCTTTTTAAATTCAACGTCACGGCTGACCAGAGAAATCTCAGCACTTATGGTTTGAAGTAAACTTTCGCGAGTTTCAATTAAGCGAGACAAAGCTGTTATTTCCTTTAAACTCTGTTGTTTTTTACTTTTCGTTTCTTTCAGAATTTTTTTAGTTATGGCAATTTGTTCCTCAGTCTTCTTTCTTTGTTTTTCAAGGTCAGAACGGCTAGCCTGACCAGAAAGCTGCGAAAACAGCATAACAAATGCCAAGAAAAGCGATATGTGTCTATTTCTTCTTGTCATAAGATGCGGGTATTGTAAATGGAAATGTCAATGCTGTAGTGAAGTCAGGTTCAGAATATTCTATTTCCATGGAGATTGGATTTTTAGAGGTAGCAAATAACTTGACGGTATAAGGCAAATTATGTGAATCAATAACACTGTATGAACTATAAATTGCATTAGCGTAATTGGTAGTCAGGTTGTCGTCTATTCTAGTGCTGTCAATTGTCATCACTTGTTTATTAAAAGCATGAGATGTTACAAATTTTTCCTGAATGTAATCAATTTGAAAACTACTGTCTTTAGCAAATGTAATTTGATAGAATTTAAGTGCAAATGCAGGCTGACCAAGCAGGATATTCTGAATTTGCGATACTGTTAACGGAGCGTCCATTAATTCGGCTAAAGATGCTTTGTCGTATACAGTGTAAGACGTATTAATCTTATCCATTATAACCATTGAATCATTATTAATAAGGATTCGGTATAATCCATATCCTGCCGAAATCCAGATTAAAGAGTCTTTATACATTCTTAAATGCGCTTCAACTGGTGTAGTAGAGCCATTTTGGGTAAACTTGATATTGATTTTTGCTGAAAAGTAAGTCCAGTCTTTTAAGGTTGGTCCAATGAATGTTTCGGCAGTCAGATTTACTCCAGAATCTAATTGAGTAGTCTTTACAACAGGAGGAGCAATAATTTGCTTTTTAGGTTTACAGGCAGCAAACGTCAAGAGCCCTATAGCAATCAAAATCGATTTATTTATTAACTGTACCTTCACTTATTTTCTTTTGTAAAATTGAGGAATTGCCTCCTTTTTCAAGTGCTTTTTTCCAATAATTCAATGCTTCGTTCTTTTTATTCAAAAGACTGAAAACATCACCTATACATTCTAATAACACAGGTTGCTCACCAATTATTGTTAGTGATTCTTCACCAAGCTTCAAAGCCTTATCTGGTTGACCTAATCCAATCAAAGCTTTCATTTGCAAAGCTACAAGCTGAGATTTAAGGTCGCTTAATGTGGTAAAACTTTGTCCATTTTCGGCATATTCAAGCGCTTTTTTGAAATTATTGGCTCTTAATGCAATTTCTGCACCTGTTATATATAATTCAGGACTATTTGGATAATATTCCAGAGCTGAATCAACATAAGAAAGGGCAGCTTTCGGTCCAAATAGCTTTTCACTTGTCCTGATTAAGCCATCGTAAGCAATAAAAGTAGGTTGTATTTGAACAGCACTGGAATAGCAATTCAAAGCAGTTTTATAATCACCTAAATATTCAAAACAAAAGCCACTGGTTTTAAATGCGTCAGCCGAGTTCGTGTAAATATTTTTCAAAGCTTCGCCAATAACCATCAAATAAGGCTTCATGCTTGAATCACTATTGGATTTTGACTTTATTTCTGAAATCAGCAATGCTTTATTTTCAAATGAGGTCATGGGGTCATTCATACCCTGACGTAAATATTTGAGTGCATTGGCGGAATCATTCAATTTATAATACCTGTCAAATAACTTTCGGTTGATTTCCCAATTATTTGGATTCAGCTTCAAAGCTTGTTCATATTTTTCAAACGCCTGGTTTAATTTATTTTCAGATAGATACAAGTTGCCATCTTCCACCCAATATTGATATTTGTTTGGAGCTGCCTTTTGAATCTGCTCATAAACTAAATGAGCTGATGCAAAATCATTTTTAGCTTTATAAAGCTCAATGAGTCTGACAGCATATTTTAAAGAAAATCCTTTTGATTGGATGAGATTGGACCAAAGTTGTATGCGTTTGCCGGTATCACCTAATTTGGCGTACAGGTTATCCAGGTCATTTACAATTTGTTCGTCTTTAGGGTTAGATTGAAGACATGATTCCAGAACTTTAACAGCAGCTTCAACATTACCGGATAATTTAAGTTTTGAAGCATACCATTGAGCGTATACTTTATTGTTCGGAGCCAGATTGTATGCTTTCATGGCAAATTGAAGACCTTCTTCAAAAGGGCTTTTTTCTTCAAATTTGATTCGACTTATATAGTAATAGGGAGCGGCTTCGTTTGGATTAAGCGAGACACATTTGTTGAACAGTTTGAGTGCCATTGCATAATTGGTAGTATTAAAATGTGTAACAGCATCAATAAAATACGCTTCAAAGTCAGCAACAGCATCAGCTTCCTGATGGTTGTTTTGAATTTTTTTTCTTGGTTTACAGGAATCAAGAGTCAAAGCACCTCCAAACATCAGCATAATAAGGGAGATATGGAGGAACTTTTTCAAAGGGGTCAATTTAAAGTGCTGTAATCACCTATACTAAATTCGTGGCATTGTCCATTAATAGTAACATGGTTACCAATCATGCTATTGGTAAAATTAGCAGATTCAATTTGACAATTTTTTTGAACGATGCTGTTAGATATAGTACAATTTTTGACGATAGTACCTTTACCGATACTAACATAAGGTCCGATTGTTGAGTTTTCGATTACAACATCATTATCTATAAAACACGGCTCAATGATTTTAGTACCATGATTGAATCTTTCGACAGGCACTTCAAACTCAGCCTTCTTAATTTCAAGAATTCTTTGGTTGGTAAACACAGTAGCATCTTTATTGCCACAATCGAGCCATTCTTCAACTTCACCTGGTTTAAATACCAATCCTTTGTTTTTCATATTTTCAAGGGCATTGGTCAGCTGATATTCACCTTTATCTTTTATGTCATTATCGACAAGATACATAATTTCTTTAAGCAGGTTTTCGCCATCTTTAAAGTAGTAGATACCAATAATTGCAAGGTCAGATACGAATTCAGTTGGTTTCTCAACAAAATCACTGATTTCATTGTTTTCATTGAGTTTAACAACTCCAAACTGGCTTGGATTGTCGACTTTATGCACCCAAATTGTACCGTCAGCAGATTTATCCAAATCAAATTCCGCTTTGAATAGCGTATCTGCAAAAGCAACAATAACTTCATCATAAAGTGAAGGGGTAGCGCACATAACGGCGTGAGCGGTACCAAGTGCCTGATCCTGATAATAAATTCTTCCTTCGGCACCAATGCTTTCAGCAATTTGAAGCAATTGCATTTCGACATCATGGCCAAAATCACCTATAACGAAAGCCACTTCATTTATACGGTCTTTACAAACTGCCGCAATATCTTCGACTAGTCTTTGAACAATTGGTTTGCCAGCAATTGGCAATAAGGGTTTTGGTACAGTTAGCGTATGGGGTCTCATTCTTTTGCCCATACCTGCCATCGGTATAATGATATTCATTCAGCTCAAAAAAAATTCAATTCATCGGGTTCCGGTATGACCGTATCCTCCTTCTCCCCTTTCGGTTTCATTTAATATTTCAACTGGCAACCACTCGGCTTGTCTGCATTCTGCTATCACCATCTGAGCAATTCTGTCACCTGGTTTTAGGGTGAAAATTACCTCACTCAGATTGATGAGCAAAACTTTAATTTCGCCTCTATAGTCTGCATCAATAGTGCCCGGGGAGTTGAGCACTGTAACACCATTTTTCAATGCCAGTCCACTTCTTGGTCTCACTTGCGCCTCGTAACCTTCCGGTAATTCAATGAATAATCCGGTTGGCACAAGCACTCTTTGAAATGGTTTTAATTCAATCGGGGTATCAATATTAGCATGTAAGTCTGCCCCTGCCGACCATATAGTTTGGTATGCCGGAAGTGGAAATTTACCTATGTTTTTTATTCTTACTTTCAATTGTAATTAAAGGGCAAATTTAAGCATTTTTTAGCTTTGGTTGTAACAACCAAATTATCAACAACATCAACGATAATAAAGCAAAGTTTATTAGAAATCCAATCCATTTGACATGAATATGACATATAACCATGTCTTGAAATAGCCAAAGACCTATGGAAAAAACAATGAGGATTAAATATTTTTGGATATGGTATGGGACAGGAAAATAGTGTTTTCCAATTAAATAGGAAGCTATACACATGCTGCTGTATATACCCAGGGTAATCCAGGCACAGGCAATAAATCCATACAATGGAATAAACCAGATATTGAGAACAATGGTTAGAATAGCCCCTGATACTGCAATAGCGGCGCCTATTTTTGTATTGTTTGTGAACCTGTACCAGATGCTCAGATTGTAATAAATCCCCAGAAACATGTTTGCCAAAAGGAGAATTGGAACAACGAACATACCTCTCGCATCTTTAAAAAAGTCTTGATTTTTAATGAATAAATGAGCTAGAGGTTCAATGAAGTACATACAACTTAAAAAAATGAAGCTGCAGACTGCAACAAACCAGTACATAACATCAGCATACATTTTACTGGACTCTTCGCCGTCTTTCTGTTTAAAGAACAATGGTTCAGCAGCAAATCTGTATGCTTGCACAAACATGGTCATTACCATTGTTAGCTTGTAAAATGCCCCATAGATTCCGTTTTGATAAGAGCCTTCAGCATCAGGAAGCAATCGTTTCAGTAAGGTTCTATCCAATGTTTCATTCACCATTCCTGCAAAACCTACAAAGATTAAAGGCCATGCATACTTAATCATTTCTTTAAAAACCTCTTTATCAAAAGCGTAACTGACATCAAATGCCATAGGCGTTAAAATTAGAAATGATATGGTGCTGGCAGCTGCATTGGCCATGAAAATCAGAGAAACCTGACTAAACCCACTTAAAAATTCGGGGGTATGTGCCAACAATAAGATGTTTAAGCTAACATTGACAAAGATATTGATCAATTTAACAGTGGCAAATTTCAAGGGTTTTTCCTGATGACGAATTCTTGCGAAAGGCAAAATAGAGAGGGCGTCAAACGAAAGGAAAATCAGGCAAACATAAACATATTCAGTATTGTCAGGATAACCCAAAAAAGCCGCTCCCTGAGGTGCCAGTATTAAAGATAAAACAACAAATGTAAAGGTTGAAATAAACAGACTTTTTTGAGCTATAGCATAAACCTTATTTTCGGGATATCCTTTTCTGATAAAATTAAAATAAGCTGTATCCATACCGTAGGATAACAGAATATTGAAGAAGGACATAAAAGCAAAAATTGTTGTTACGTCTCCGTAGGCACCAACTGATTTCAGATATTCAGTATGAGGGATAACGAGCAGGAAATTAATAAACCTGCCCAACATAGAGCTAAGACCATAAACGAGGGTCTGAGATGCCAATTTTTTAAGAATACCCACCAGAGGCAAAATTAGGGGTTGAGGATGATTGGTCTGATTTTTTATTTCAACAATTCCCAGCTTTTGTCAGCTAATAATCTGGCTGAACAAACATGCCTGTCGAAGGGTAGTTTAGAGCCCCATTCCATCGGAGCAACCAGTGATAGAATCGTTTTATCCTTTTTTTCATAAACGTGGTAGACTGTGCCAATGACTGGTTCAAAATTGAGGTCGGCCTCATAAATTCTTTGGGAAATAATAAGTCTTTCTTCAATCTGACGAGCTTGTTCAAGTAATAAGTCTGCCTGTTTTTTTAGCATTAGAATTTGTTGATTGGCCTGGTGTTGCATGGTTTCAAATGCATTGGCTTTCACAAGGCGCTTGTCAACAGGATTGATTTTAGGAGATGAAATAGATAAGGGGATAGGAGAAAACTTATCCGGTCCCTGATAGAGAGCATCTTTTTTCAAAGGGTCTATTTCAATATCGTTATCCACAATCAATTACAAATTAAAACAGAATAAGGTTAATTTTGTTCTATGATTATGAAAAGTTTATTTATCAGCATGGGTATACTATCAATTTTAACTTCTTGTTTTGTAGGCAAATCAAAAAAGGTCGATCCTTCAACGGTTCAAAAAACGAACAGCTCCATTTATGACATTCAAATTTTAAGTTTAAATGGCAAGGACACCATTCAATTTTCAAAGTTTAAAGGTAAATATATAGTTGTAGTTAATACGGCAAGTGAGTGTGGTTACACGCCTCAATACAAGGATTTACAAGAGTTCCATACCAAATTTAAAGACAGCGGTGTCGTTGTAATTGGTTGTCCATGTAACCAGTTCGGTGAGCAAGAACCGGGAACACCTGATCAGATAGGCGCTTTCTGTCAGAAAAATTATGGTGTTACATTTACATTAACAGAGAAGATTGATGTAAAAGGCGACAAACAACACCCGCTTTACCAATGGTTAACCAAGAAATCCAACAATGGTGCAGGTGATTTTGAAGTAAAATGGAATTTTAACAAGTTTGTTATAAGTCCTGAAGGCCAATTGCTTTATTATTTTGGTTCAAGCACTAAACCGGGAGATGCAGACTTTTTGAATGTTTTTAAGAAGTCTTAAAAAGTCATCGCTCTGAAGAAAAGTATTGAGATAATTAAGAGCACATTAACAATTTCTTTCAACACATTGATTTTGCTGTTGGAGAAGTAGAAAGTAAATGAAAATGCAAGAGGAATTGTAACAAATGCAAATTCCTGTCTTGGATTCTGTTTTCCTGTTATCATCAATATGATAGATGTTATCAGCAGGATAGCCATAAACTGTATGGAGCGTCTTTGTTTTGTTGAGTTTCTGAAGAAATTCTTATACATTCTGATAAAGGCTAATAGTCCCACTAAACCTATACTCGGCAGAGCAGATTTTAAAGCCCAGTATTGGCTGTTAAAGTTGCCATAATCCGGAAAAAAAATGTGGTATGGCAGAAAATTTCCATTAATAAGATAATTGACCATAGTACCGACATACAAAGGCATCAGAAACCCTATTAATGCAGAAATATTTTCGCGAAAATTAAATGTTCTGAAAATATTAATTCCAATAACCACCACTATAAAAAATGCGATATAGGTTATATTCAATAAGGTGCTTAAACCAGCCAGAGTTGAGGCTGCGAAAATTGAAATGCTTGGATTTTCAGATTGAAATAAATTCAGAATGGCACCGAGTGAAATAATCAGAAAGAAATTTACAAAAATGACCGGACCGGCATAAAATTGGTCAACAAACACCGAGTTTAACAGTATGAAAAAATAGGCGGGTAAATACGAAGGAAATATAATTAACTCATGCTTGATACAAATATGATTAAAAATTAAAGCTGTAACAAAAACAAACAATGTTGAGATTATAAATCCTACAATAGGATAAGCATTGATTGATGCAAAAAAATCCGAAAGGTAATTAATATTAAGATTTTGTGTCGTATTAATGTATGGCACAAGCAAACCTGAAGTCCTGATAATAATTGCAAAAACAAACAGGAATAGGATAGTTTGATTAAAGGTATATGAAAATAGACGTATCAATAGAGTAATTTGATGTAAGTGAAATCGCGATTTTGATTAATGGGTATAACAATGCTGTTGGACGTAACCTGGCTGCTTTCGCCAGGAATAACTAGTGCATAGTATTGATCGTTGTTAAGCAGTATTTTTTTGGTATGCTGACCATCAGCATCATAGGTTATCTGAATTATATCCGCATTGGCATTTAATTTATCATTATAAAGCAGACTTACTTTATCTTCATTAACCATTACCACTATTCCGTTATAGTAACCGCCATCATTGGTTGTAGACTGGTTTTTAAAAATAATATCCGTCCAAATAATCTGACCAGCCGAATCGAGATTAAGCAGAATGACTTCATCACTGTTGTAAATTCGGGCATACGTACTCTGTGGAATACCATTCACGTAAAATATCTCACTTTGAGTTGTTACATAGGTTCTTTCAGCAATGAAGAGTGTGCCACCATCCGCTTTGGGTACGAGTTTTCTGATTTTAAATTTACTAATATTTTCGCCTTTTTGTTCGTTTTTAACACCAATAATTGAAGCTATGAATTTTCTGTCAAAAGCATTGAATGAAACATCAGAAATTTCTGAATTTGAAATATTGGCTCGAATTTGAAAATAGCCAATGTTTTCCTCTTCTTCATTGTTGCCATACAGTCCAAATGCAAACACACTGTTATTGATGTAATTGTAACTAAGTTTATAAGAGCTGATGTACGTTTTAGAGTTATTGATTAAGGAGTTAAATTTACGTCCGGTATAAAGATTGTAACCAAAGAAATAATGGCTGAAATCCTGAGAATTTTTGGATCTGAATTTTTCGGAACGTGTATATAAAATAAACAAATTGCCATCATTATCTATCATATCATCTCCGATAAAAAGTTCAGAGAGATTGAATCGCAAACTGGTGGAGCCAGAGCGTTCAATACCTTTAGGGTTGCAAAGGTGGTAGTTCAAAACAGAGGAATCAGAAGCATCTATCAGATACCAGACCAGAAATTTTGTTTTTTTCGTATTGTATTCAATTTTAAAATCTACAGTTTCATTATCAAAATTTTCGGAACTTGCTATGACAGTGGGATAAGATTCATTGAAAGCTGAATCTATGGATTGCATCTGGAGTTTATAATTAAAGCCTTTGCCAAATACTTTTGAAAAATAAATAACATTGTTTTCCGTAACAATGATTTTCTCGAGTTCGCCTCCGGGCATTTTAAAAGATTTACTTTTCAGGAGATTGAGTTTTTTATCAAAATGTTCAAGAATAAAGTATCTTCTGAATGTACTGTTTTTATGTTTAAGTACGTATATCCCATGTTTATTTTGACCAATAACCTTAGTGAAATCAGTTCTTCTGTCCAGATTATTTTTATTTGCCCATACTACCTGCTGACCAAAAGAATTCTTGCTCATTAGTATCAAACAAATGAACAAAACAGGCCACTTAAGAAATATCATCTTTCGATGCATCATATATAGTAGAATTGACATGCCAAATTACTATGTTTGTGGTGGTTTTACAAAATTAATTTACGCACTTGAGTCAGGCATATTTTTATACAGAAAAAAAGAAAGAGAAAGCAGTATTGGTTGGTGTTCATGAAAAAGGAGACAAGGTAGACAGAACTAAGGAATACCTTGATGAACTTGAAGCTTTGGCAACCACTGCAGGTGCAGAAACAGTAGGTCGACTGACTCAAAACCTCGAGTATCCCAATCCAAGAACCTATATTGGTGAGGGTAAACTCAAGGAGCTTGTTGAGATGGTCAATGCCTATGATGCAGATTTAATCGTCTTTGATGATGAATTAAGTCCATCTCAAATCAGAAACATTGAAAGAGAGTTTAAGGAAATTAAAATTCTGGACAGAAGCATGTTGATTTTGGATATTTTTTCGAAAAACGCCAAGACTGCGCAGGCCCGAACCCAGGTTGAACTCGCCCAAAATCAGTATTTATTGCCGCGATTAACAAGGATGTGGACTCACTTATCCAAACAAAAGGGAGGAATAGGTATGAAGGGTCCCGGAGAAACGGAGATTGAAACAGACAGAAGGGCCATTAGAAATAACATTACTAAGCTTAAGGAAAAATTAGAACAGATAGAAAAGCAGAACAAAGTTCAAAGGCAAAACAGAACGGATAAAGCCAGAGTAGCATTGGTAGGCTATACCAACGTGGGGAAAAGTACAATAATGAATCTCTTGAGTAAATCGGAGGTTTTAGCCGAAAATAAACTGTTTGCCACGCTTGATTCGACTGTCAGAAAAGTTGTTTTGGAAGACATAGAGCATGAGGGGCAACACGTTCCAATACTTTTAAGCGATACTGTAGGTTTTATCAGGAAGCTTCCAACTTTGCTGATTGAGAGTTTTAAGAGCACTTTAGCAGAGGTTGTAGAGGCGGATATTTTGTTACATGTTGTAGATATTTCAAACCCTGAATTTGAAAATCAAATGGAGCTTGTAAAACAAACATTATTTGACATTGGAGCAAAGGATAAACCGGTTTTATTAGTATTCAATAAGATTGATACTTATTTGGAAGAACATCCAGACACCGTTTTAACTGAAGTAGAAAAGAGCTGGTTGAGCAAAGAGCACAACCCCGTGGTTTTTATCTCAGCTACAGAGAGATCGAATATTGACCAATTGAAAGCCAATATCGTCCGAATAGCTAACAGACTTAAAAGTTAGAGAGCTGTTAATATTTTGGGACAGGCTGTTCTTTCAGCCATTCTACTGCTTTATTGTAATCTGTAAAGAATTTGGATGGAAATGAATCTTTGATAAATTTCAGATAAAAGTTGGTAATCATTTTTTGGGCAAGCGAGTTGACTAACACTGCCTCAGCCAGAATATACTCTTTTCTGATTTTGTTTTCTTCCTGTAGTAACACCCGGGCTTTAATATCGAGGCTAGAGCCGTCAGTAATTACCACGAGACGTTTAACAGGCTTATTTTCAGTAAATTCATAGATTGCATCGAGGATTTCGCGCATATCATCAACATTAACATTGACCTTTTCCTTATAGCGGATTTCGACAATGCGAGGGTCAAGCATTTTAATGGATTCAAGAACTCTGGGCATTAATTCAACCATTAGATTTCAGTTTTTTTCAAGGCAAACTTAAGTATTTGCCATTATATCTTCAACTTTTTAAACGCGAATATCAAAAGTTTATTTCCATAGTTCAATTTTTTTGGGATTTGTGGAATTAATTATTCTTAGAAGTTAACAATTTTCAATTTGGTTCAATAACTGAGTGGGATGTGAGCAATAAATTAGACATTCCAACAATGCGTATTTATATAGCTTCATTGTGGATTTCAATTGAAATGTTGAATCTGTTGTTTATAAACACTTTCGAATGGCTTCAATGTTACTAAAATAATAGGATTTTCTTAGTTTATTTTGTAGTCGGAAATGTTAAATCAACTGCCTTACGAAACATTGTATAAAGAACTGAGAGAGGAAATTAGATCAGTTGAAAAATCTATTCAATCTTTGCAAAGATTGTACAAGAATCTGCCATTGAGCGAATCTGTTAAACGACAATATGCAGAATCTGCATTGAAACAGAAGTCGGCCTGGTACGCTTGTTTAGTTAATCCCAATATAGATATCCTCTTGTTACCTGAGTATCTTGAAAGCAAGCAATGCAGGAACATTCTGTTGAAGAAGGAAACGGATCAATATTTCAAATCATTAGACAATTTTGATTTGTTGGGATCAAAAAATCCTATAGAACTCTACGAATGCATTTTGTATTCAGATCAGCCAAATCAGGGTGCAAGCGGACTTGATCTATTTTCGGCACAGGTTATAGAGTCTGTGAAATGTCCTGAAACATTAAAAAAGGCACTTTTAGGCTGGTCCGGAAAGTTTGATACATTTGGGGTTTTATCCTCTACTGTTTTTGAATTTATGGAATGGCATAAATACAATCAGTATAGTTTTGCAACCAATCGTCAACTCTTGTTGTGGCTGAATTTGCGTTTCAAGAATTCGTTTGGAGCCATTAGCCATTTGTTTAATCATGAGCATTATTTCTTCCATCACTGGAACAAGGAAAGCAGAGATATGAAAACCTCCGTGAAAGAGCTTTTGCACAATTGGAAGAAAGAAGCTGAAAATATTAAGAAGGGTATAAGCGATTTGTATCGATTAAATATATCCTATCAGAACTTGAAACCTGCTCAAAAGCTCATTGCCAATCATCTTTTTGAAAATGAGTTTGAGATACATTATCCCAGTCCGATTCAAATGAGCCAGTATCCGGCTTTGAAACCATTGTTAAAAAGAGGTTTTGTCGAACATTCAGATTTTGGTGCAAAGGATAATTTTGAAAAGTATGAACAGATATTGAATGATTTGTTGGCTCAAAATTTCATATTACCTGTAAAAGAGGATGAAATATTTATCAGTTTAAATCCTTCTTATCAAGCTAATAAAAGCAGACTTTCAGCGTATGTGAATATAGACTTGAATCAAAATACAATTGAATTGACTGAGTTTATCAATCAAACTATTACCGTTACAAAACCAATACAGATTGAGGAGCCTATTCAAGAAGCCTTAGTTTCAGAGTCAGTATTTACAGAACCTGAAACTAAGCCAATAAGGAAAAAAGCTTTCTTTGGATAAGAAGCGAATTAATGTTCGTCTTCGTGAAAGAAATAGTCATCATCCGTTGGGTAATCACCCCAAATCTCTTCTATGCTCTCATAAGGCTCACCATCGTCTTCCAATTCCTGTAAGTTTTCTACAACTTCCATAGGGGCACCGGAACGAATGGCGTAGTCGATCAACTCATCCTTTGTAGCTGGCCATGGAGCGTCATCCAAATAAGATACTAATTCTAATGTCCAATACATGATAACTTTCTATTTTTTGCAAAAGTATGTTTTTTAAGGAATTATTGTCCACTTTTTTTGTTAAATTTCTATTAATCAGAAATTCAGGTAGATAGACATTACTTTCCAGGCTTTTAAAGCTTTTTATTTTTGAACTATTAATCGTATAAATTGGTTTCCGAACGGCGTTTTTATAGACAAAGTATAAATTCCAGATTCCATTTCTCCTAGTCCAATGTCTTGAGTTCCGACGAAATTGCCTTCTGAAATCAGACGACCATTCATGTCATATATTGAATAGAAATAGCTCATTCCTAGTGGAGCAGATATCGTGATAAATTGATTTGCAGGGTTTGGATTGACTTTGCAAATTTCTGCATTAATGGTGTTTACAGATGTAAAGTCTCTTAAAGTAATCGTTGTATCATCAGAACCGCAATTGCCATTTACAATTAATTTAACCACCTTGTTGTTGGCATTGGAATAAGTATGAATTGGTTCCTTTTCTGAGCTGCTGTCTCCATCGCCAAAGTACCATTTATAAGTCATATTGCTTCCATGCGACCCATTTGAAAATCCAACAATGTTTTTACCGTAATAACCATAATTAAAACTGGCTTGTGTGAATGTATCGGTACCAACATTCACTATATTACTTCTCGTGTATACCTGGTTTTGTGAGCCACTTACTCCGATTGTTAAAGTAGCTGATTTCAGTCCGGATGATAAATAGGTAACTTTATGTGGACCTTTTCCATTGGCTGTGCTAGGCAATCCACCAGGGAACGACCATTGCCAGGTGCTGACATTGTTATCACTTGAATCTGTATAAAGAACATGTTGTTCAATACAACTCGAATTTGGTTGTACACCAAAATTTAAGTAGGCAATTTTTACCGAAATAGTAGTATCATCAGAATTACAGGTATTGGATGTTACCAATTTAACATTATAAGTGCCTCCTCCTGTATAAGTGTGATTAGTATTTGTTACAGAAGAAGAGTCACCATCTCCAAAATACCAATTGGAACCAAGGGCATTATTGGATGTATTGGTAAAAGTCACTTTACCTTTTTCACTGGCCAGGAAAGTGAAACTTGGAATAATCTTGCTGTCATTCTTTACAAGAACTGAACGTGTTTTGTTGAGATTGCCATTTAAAGTAGTAATTGTAAGAGATACATTTTTATTTCCACCTGCAGAATACACCACATTGTGTGGACCTTTTGTATTGGCAGTTGCAGGAGTAGCATTGGCCCCGAAGTCCCAGGCATAAGCTGAAATATTGCCCTGTGAAGAGTCAGTAAAGACAACAGTTTCGTTTTTGCAGATGCTTGAACTGCTCATTCTGAAATGGGCATTTGGTGCTACGATGGCGCAATTCCCTGAGTTGAGTTTACTGTGTGCGTTTTTGCCACAAATTGCCGAACCACTTTTTGTAATGACGTAATTACCACCTGAAATATCGTTGCTTGATAAGTTTGGTTTTGTTTGTCCATTGGCAATTGAATAGTGCATGACAACGCTACTGTTAATGACGTGTCCGAGTTGATGTCCGTGGCCTAATTCATGCGTTGCAACAGACTCGAAATGGAATTGATTAGCTGAAGCATTGCCAGTAGTATAATTCCAGTTAGTAGTAGAGGTTGGTTTTACTCTGAAACGGATATCCAGTTCGTTAACAAACCATTTAAGGTTAGGGTTAAAACAACCTGACCAGAAGCTAAAGCATTGAGCCAGTACACCATTTGGCATTGCGGAACTAGTATCCCATGCACACATGTTAACGCCATCCGATTTGATAGCACTGTGGTTGACATGTCCTAAGGTATCCCAGTTAATAAAGGTACCACATCTCCATCGTTCCAAACTTCTTACAAATGCACCTCTTGCGCCAGCTGAATCATAGAATTTTTGATTCATTTTCCAGGTAATACCATTGTTGTTGTTCATGCCAATCTCCTGAGTTTCGAAGGAAATAGTATCACCTGAAACCACATTGAGATGAGAATAGGCAATTTTTAAAGTATCAGTTGAATTAACAACCCCATTTCCATTAATCACCAAGCGGATTTTGCCAGTACCTGCTTTAGTTCTCACCATAACTTTAATCATGGTATCCGACCAGGAAATGTAATCATTTTTAAGAGCTTTAATGAAACTGGCTCCACCGTCATCTCCATTTTTAAACTGTACACTGCTTGTATCTATCAAAGTATTAAAATTAGTACCTTTAATGGTTAAAACAGAAGATGTACCTGCATTGATAGATGTTGGAGATATTGAACTTATGGTAGGAGTTGCACGCTTTGAATTTTGAGTCAATGCCGTGAGAGAAGCATTGATATTTACCGGTGCAATACCGGTTAAAGCGATTACATCAGATTTTAACTGATTTATAGAAAATGTGTTAAATACATCTGTTGCAACTAAGCTGTGTTTATCATATTGAATAAAGCCTTGTGGACCGCTTTCAGATACCCATTGATTGTCTTTTATCACTAGTAAAAAAAGACCAACCTGACCAATTTCCAGTTCCAGTTCAGGTTCAACTTTAACAGCTTTTAAACCTACCTGACCACCTAATGTCACGATATCGACACTGGTATTTGTTAGTAAATGTTGTCCTTTATATACTTTAGCTATGTCTATGGTATTGACTGTAACAATCATTGAACCATCGGGTGTCCATTTGGATTGACGTGCCTTTACAATGCCTTCTACTATGAGAGTTGAGGCATCAACACGTTCTTTTAAAGACAAGGGAACAAGAACGCATTCGGAAAAAAGTTGAGAAGAAAAAAGTAATAAAAGAAGAGTAAGACTGGTAAGGTTTTTTTTCATTTTGTGTGTAACAATTGTTTCACAAATTTAGATTATATCAACCTAAATCGCAAAACTTCAATTGACTCCTGTCTTACTTTATGTACATCTGATACTGTATTTGGCAGTAAAGCAATGAGTTCACCTACCGTATCAGAAATTACATATTGTTGTTTTCTGCTGTAATGCGGCACTTTTTTATCCGTAAGCATATCACTGATTTTTTTGAAACCTTTCATTCCTAATGGTCTCATTTTGTCACCTTTTTTCCATTCTCTGATGGTCAATGGATATTGAATCATTTTTAAGTCGAAATAAAGGCAATTGAGTTGACTAAAATCGACTTCAGAAGGTTTTATTTTCAATAGTTCAACTTTTGAATCACCGAAAGTTAAAATTGCCGGAACTTCTTTAATTATGCATGACAGCTCTGTTTGATGCGTTTTGTTTTTGAGAAGAAAAGCATGTCGTTCGCCGATGATCTGATAGTTGGCAGATTCCAGAATAAAACCAGTTTGAATTTGTTCGAAATGACACATGGCATCGCTCTGTGACCTGTTAAAACCATACGACTTAAGGCATTCATACAAAAAGACCGGCAAGACTTCTGAAGGAATTTTTTTCAATTCACTGTATTTAATCCAAACAGTTGCGTCATTAATTTCAATTATATTTTGCCAAACATTGTCAGACAACCATTTTGCCATGTTTTCATATTCAAGTATTTTGTGCGCACTTTCATAGAATGATTTGGCAATATGTTGATCTATTTTCTTTAACTGAGGTATGACATTGTGTCTAATTTTATTTCTAAGATAGTCATCCTTTAGATTGCTGCTATCCGTTCTGTATTTATATCCGTTAGCCTTAAGGAACTCAACTATATCCTGTTTTTCAGTACCCAAAAGTGGTCTGCAAACATTGCCATTAACAATGGGTATACCATGCAAACCTGATATACCTGTAGCTCTGCTTAGATTGATAAGCATAGTTTCAGCATTGTCTTCTATATGATGGGCTGTCAGTACAAATTTGAAACCATGTTCATTTATCAGTTCATCGAACCACTGGTAACGCAGAAAACGTGCAGATTCCTGAGTATTTAGTCCATGTACTTTACCAAAGGCTTTGGTATCGAAACTTTGAAAAAGGGCTTCTATTTTGTATTTGGAAGCTAGCTTTCTGACAAATTTTTCATCATCATCGCTTTCCTTGCCACGGAGCTTGAAATTACAATGAGCAACAGAGAAGTTATAACCAAGCTCTCTGAGAATATGAAAAAGACAAACACTGTCTTCACCGCCACTTAAAGCAAGCAGTAGTTTGGTTTTTCGGTTGAAAAGCCGATTTTTTTTCACAAAGACCTCGAATTTTTCGAGCATGGCATTAATTTTGACAAAGGTAAGGAAATCTTCAAAATGCCTGGATTGCATCAGTTTAATTTAAAATATCTGCTATTTGCTGTCACAATATTGATTAATTTCAATTTAAGATCGCAGACTGATGTTGAAATAATTGGGGGCAATAAACTCTCGGTAGATCAGGTAAAAGGATTACAATACATTGTTGGAAACGTAGCAATAAGACACAATGGTGTGATCATTCAATGCGACTCTGCTATCAGGAAAATGAATGAAGGTAAAATTGAAGGATTTGGCCATATCTATATCTATCAACCTGATACATTTACACTTTCCGGAGGAGAATATCTGCTTTATGAAGAAGCCTCAAAAACTGCAGTGGTTACCGGAAAGGAAGTTATATTAAAAGACCAGAGTATGACTTTGGTTACCACATCACTTCAATACAATATCCAGTCGCAGGTCGGTTCATATCTGAATGGAGCAAACATATTGAATGAAGGCAATACCTTAAAGAGCCGGAAAGGGTTTTACGACCGACGCGCCAACGTGTTTCATTTTAAGGATCAGGTTAAACTGACTTCACCTGAGTACACAATGGAAGGCGATACACTCGATTATTATTCTACCACCAAAACAGCTTATTTTAACGGTCCAACTACAATTAAATCGAAAGAAAATACGATTAACTGTAAAAATGGTTGGTACAATACTGCAAAAGAAATAGCCAGTTTTAGTCAGGGTGCAGAGATTTCCAGTAAAAACAATCTTTTGAAATCGGATAGCTTGTATTACGACCGCAAACAGGGTTATGGGAAAGCTACCGGAAACATTGAACTTATAGATTCAGTGGAGTCATTTACAATATTTGGACAAAGTGGATTTTACAATCAAAAGACCAAGGAGAGTTATGTCAGCAAACAGCCTGTTGCAATGCAGGCAAAGGATGATGATACCTTGTTCATATTGGCTGATACCTTTTACTTCAATAACGACTCTTTGAATAAAATCATGAGGGCCTACCATCAAGTACAAATATTTCAAAAAGATATGAAAGGGAGATGCGATTCACTGGACTACAGATTCAATGACTCGACAATCAGTTTGTTTTATGCGCCTATTTTATGGAATGAGAAAAATCAGATTAGTGGCGATACAATGTTTATACAATTGAAGAATAAGCGCATTCATACCTTGAAGGTAAATGAAAATGCTTTTCTTGCATCAGAAGTTAAACCCGGTTATTATAATCAGATTTCCGGAAAACAAATGGTCAATTACTTTGACAGTAATAAATTAAAGTCGGTCTTGGTTCAGGGCAATGCTCAAAGTATTTACTACTTAAGAGATAATGAAACAGACTCAGCTGAGTATACAGGAGTGAACAAGGTTGCATGCGGAAAGATGTTGATTTTACTTGATTCATCTAAAGTCAAAGCGATTAAATTTTATACTCAACCAGAAGGTAAGATGTACCCGCTAAATCAATTTCCTGATTCTGAGAGGTACCTGAAAGGATTAATTTGGAGAGATCAGGAGATGCCTAAAGTTGAAGAATTTAAAGACAGGATGAAAAAACAAGTTAATATTCCTGTTAAGGTAATAGAAAAGAAAGAAGCAAAACCCTTAAAAACAAAGGGCAAAAACAAAGCTTCGAAATCTAAAAAAGTTTCAAAAAAAGACAATCTTTAAGAGATTGACGGCTATAAAGCTCATAAAGATAAACAGCAGAGTTTTAGAGGAAATTTTATTGGCAACTCTTACTCCTAAAGGAGAGGTTATACCTGCTGCAATTATAAGAGGAATTATAGCGGTCCACATAAGGTAACCTGTTTGTAAACCCGGAAAAACTTCTTTAACAGGTGATTTAAACATATAGGTCACCAGCATTGGAGCGGCAATTATTGGAATAACGGATAAAGACAAACCTGTAGAAAATTTAAGAGGCAGTTTTAAGATTTTATTAAAGTAAGGCACCATCACAACACCACCACCTAAACCAGTAATTGCAGTAATGATACCAGCAAATGTACCAGCCGGAAAGAGAGCTGCTATACCCGGTAGTTGTATTTCATCTATTTTACTTTCATTTTCGATTTGCTTTCTTGAGTACCACATCCTCAAACCTGTAATCACCAAAATAACTGCATAAATAGTTTTAAAAACATTGTGGTTATTGAGTTCAAATTCATGTAAAACCCAGGTTACAATCTGAGAAGAAAATATAGCAAAGAGACCAGTAAAAACGGCTGATTTGATATCAGTGTTTTTTAATTTGTATTGCTTGTAAGATCCACTGATACCAACAACCAGAACAATGGCAAGACTATTGGCTATTTCATAAAAAGAAAGGTCTTCAGGAGCAGCAGTTTTTTTAGCGATTTCCTGAATAATAGGAATAAAAACTATACCCCCGCCAACACCAAGCATCCCGGCCATAAATCCTCCAAAGGCACCGGCAATGATATAGAAGATTAAATGTAAATAATCCATTATTTCTTGCCTAAGATGGCATTAAAGCTAATAAGGTCTCCAAAAGTTTCTATGGCTTTTTTCAAATCAGGATCATACATAAAGCTAAGTAAGAATTGTGCTTCCTCGTAGTAATATCTTCTGGTGATTTCTTCCCTTAATGCGGATTTTACTTCATTTTTAAATTTGTCTATTTCTGCATTTTTGGCATTTTTCAAGGCTGTTTCAAGTTGATTAACCTCGTTTTCAAGTGTGTATTTATCTTTATCAAGATTCTCTTTTAGAGATTTAAGCGCTTTTTCACTGGCATTTAAGTAGGAATATGATTGATCTTTTACGAAGTTTTTAAAGTCCTGGAATATTGCGTCAGTGACTTCAAACTTATCTATATCTCCAATAGTTTCATTTTTAAACCGGAATTGATTGGCAAATTCAAAAAACAGTTGACTTCTTTGCAGACTTTCAACTATACCCGGTGTTTTTTCCAGATTGACAGTGATATCAGGTTTCACACCTCCACCATCCAGAACCAATCGACCATTTTTAGTTTTAAACTTTTTTCTTAAGCTATCTGGCACAATACCAGGTGTGCCGTCTGGGTTTTTGTGTCCGTAGTCGAGTAATTGAATACATCGACCGGATGGGATATAGTACTTGGCAATAGTCACCTTCATCTGAGCGCGGTGAACAAGTGGTTTTACATTCTGTACCAATCCTTTTCCAAAAGTATTTCTGCCAATTATAACTGCACGGTCGAAATCCTGTAAAGAACCACAAACAATTTCACTGGCAGATGCAGATCTGTCATTGACCAGGACTATGAGTGGTATATTCTTATCTGTAGCAGGATCAAGGGTTTTATATTCCATGTAGGCATCTTTGCTTCTGCCTTTTGATACGACAACCTGCTGCCCCATATCGACAAATAAGTTGACTATATTAACAGCTTCGTGCAACAAACCTCCACCATTTTCACGCAGATCGAGTATCATTTTTTGCATGCCTTTAGCTTTTAATTTTATCAAAGCTTCTTTTACTTCAAATGAAGCCCCTTGCATGAAATGGTCCAGACGGACATAACCAATTTCCTTATTAACCATGCCATAATAGGTGACATTGTAAATTTTAATTTCCTGCCTTTCAATTTCAAGAGATATTGATTTACCCTGTCTTTCAACCAACATTGTAAATTTAGTATTAGGGGATCCTTTTATAGCTTCACTTACATCACCATCCGATTTACCTTTGAAACTTTTACCATTTATTTCGAGTATTTTATCACCAACCCACATACCGGCTTTATCTGCAGGTAGTCCTTTTCTCACATTCGTAATAGTGATAAAGTCGCCCATTTTTACTGATTGACAACCAATGCCACCATATTCACCGCTTCTCTGAATCATGGCATCTTCGGCTTGTGATTCAGTATAGAAGTTGGTATAAGGATCGAGTGAAGCCAGCATAGCATCTATGCCTTTTTTCATTAATTCACCCGGTTTAACTTCTTCTACATAATCGCTATTAACGGTTTTGTATACCGAGCTAAAAATTTCGAGATTTTTACTAAGCTCGAAATAATCGTCGGCTTGCTTAAAAGCAAAAAGTAAAAAGACACCGAGAACCAGAATAAGACTTTTCTTTTTGGACAACATAAAGACAAAAGTAAGTAATTTGGTTCAATCACCCAATTGAAAATCGATGGTTTTCTAGGGCAAATAGTGAGGTTTTATCAACAGAGTTCTATCAGTAAGCATGAGGAATGATAAACGGTGAAATAAGACAGCTTGACAGCTTAAATGTTCGGTTTGTGAAAGCCATTTATTTATGCTAGTTTCGGAACTTCTTTAGATATGGACCTTTCACCTTTGAAAAATGCCCGAATTCTTGTTACCGGTGGTGCTGGATTCATTGGAAACAACTTGATAAGACGTTTGCTTCAAAACGACGTCTCGCAAATTGTTATCATGGATAATCAGTCATCCGGAATGGCGGTTTTTCTTCCAAACGACCCCAGAATTATATTTGTGGGTATGGACATCGACAAAATGGATAAGCTGAATTTTGTCATCAATCAGCACGAGTTTGATTATGTTTTTCATCTGGCCGCGCATTTTGCCAATCAAAATTCTGTTGATCATCCATTCAGTGATATTCAAACCAATATTGTTGGAACTGTTGGCTTATTAGAAATCCTTAAGTTTCACAAAAGCCTGAGAAAGTTTGTTTATGCCAGCAGCAGTTGTGTGTATGGAACAGCTACAGAGATGAATGAGGAAACATTTATTTATCCTTCTGAAACGCCATACAGTATCAATAAGTACACTGCCGAATTGTATACACAGTACTATGCGCATTTGTTCCATGTGCCAACGGTTTCAATTCGAATATTTAACACTTATGGTCCTTATGAATTAGCTGGTAAATACCGGAATGTCATACCTAATTTTATTGAAAAAGCATTGAATGGAGAAGATTTGGTGATTACAGGAACCGGAAGGGAAACGCGTGATTTTACATTCGTTGACGACCTGGTTGATTTGATGCTTAGAGCAGCTATTAGCCCATCCAGAGAAGGTGATATTTTCAATGGCGGAACAGGTCAAAAAACCGAAATTCTTCACATGGCTGAAATCATTAAGGAAGTAACGGGTTCGCAATCGAACATTGTCTTTAAACCTGCCAGAAACTGGGATAAGGTAAAGGACAGAATGAGTAATACATCCAAATCTGCCAAGGAACTGGGCTATCAGCCTAATGTGAAGATTAGAGAGGGACTTGAGAAAACAATCAAGTGGTATATGGACAATTATGATAAAGTGAAGTCACTTAAGAATTATTTTGAATAACAATGGATTCGATTAATAAGAAAGAAGTACTGATAGTACTACCGGCATTCAATGAGGCTGAAAATATTGGCGAACTTCTGGACCAGATTCGTGAGCATCTGGCCTATGAATCTCATTTAAAATTCAGAATATTTCTTGTAGACGATGGTAGTCACGATGATACATTAAAGATCGCTCAGGAGAAGGCTAAGATTATGCCTATTACCATTATAAAACACGAGGTAAATCAAGGTTTGGGCACTACTATCAGAGATGGATTATACGAGGCTGTTAAATATTCCAATCCTAAAGATATTGTCGTTACAATGGATGCAGATGCCACCCATAATCCGGGTTTGATTGTTCGTCTGACTCGTATGATCAATGAAGGATATGATGTAGTTATAGCTTCCAGATTTCAACCTGGTGCAAGAGTTATTGGTTTGGTATGGCACCGACGAATGTTAAGTATTTTTGCATCTATTATTTTCCGTATCATGTACCCAATTAAAGGGGTTAAGGATTATACTTGTGGTTACAGAGCTATGCGTGCTGATGTTTTAAAACAAGCCATGGAAGGATATGGTGATAAATTTATTGATGAAGATGGCTTTCAGAGTTTGGTAGATATATTACTGAAGTTGCGCAGTAAGAAACTTATGTTCGGCGAAACACCATTTATTTTGAGATATGATATGAAAAAAGGCTTAAGCAAAATGAATGTTGGAAGAACGATACGTAAGACATTGGTGCTGCTTGTAAAAAGAAAATTTGTCAGCCATTAATTAATAGCAGGATGAGTGCTTTTCGGCGAAATTATTATTCAATTGTAAACCTTCAAATTACTTTTGAAAGCAGGATAAGTACAGATATTTAAATTGAGCAAAGGAATCTAATATGAGTCGATATTTTACAGTTCATGTGGATGTAGATTCTCCGGTTATACTGGCGGATTTTTATCAGAAAAACCTGCCTGATTATCAGCTGGAGCAATTGGAAGAATTTTATGAATCTACATTTACAAGAGCTATGTCGATTTTTAAAGCGTACAATGTTAAAGCGACATTTTTTTGTGTGGCTTCAGAAATTGACAAATCGCCAAAGATTCAAGCCTTATTGAGAAGAGTTGAGGAGGAAGGGCATTATATAGGGCATCACACTTTAAACCATCCTTTTGGTTTAAATGAATTGGATCAGACAACTATAGAAAAGGAATTGGGCGAAGCCAATGATATTTTTAAAAGAGTAATAGGCAAAATTCCTATGGGTTTCAGGTCCCCTGGATATGCTACAGACACCAACGTTGTCAACACTTTGGAAAAAATGGGTTTGCGATATGACAGTTCTGCTGGTTGGCCATTGTTTCATGTTATTTTTAAGTTTCTAAGAAGTCGAAACAAAGGTAAATCAACCATGAAAGTAGGATTTGGAGAAACAAATTCGGGATTCAGAACTAAAGCTTATGAACCATCAATAGATAATTGGAAAAAAACATCTGCAAGCAGAAGGAAATTTACTGAGTATCCTTTACCTGCTTCGTTTTGGTTGATACCCTGCTATGGCAATTTACACTTGTATTTTAGTCCATTTTTAGTAAAATTGCTTTTGTGGTTTACTAAAAGACACCGCCATTTAATATATTTGATGCACAGCATTGAGTTTGCATCTATTGAAGATACATTTATTCCAGAGCAAATAACAGTACACCCACACGTTAAGGTTTCCAATGAAGTCAAACAGAATAAAATCAGACAGACACTGAATGTTTTAACAGGGAGCAGAAAACAATATATAATTGAAGAAGAATTAGTAAAAGCATGAGCGCTAAAAAGAATCACCAGAGAGAGGCATTTGAAAGAATGTTGGAAGGCAAAGGATTTACAGCTGGACAATTGGCCAGGTTGTCTCTCGATGCTTTAAAAGAACCTTTTTTAACAGTTTTAAGTCACTTGAACGGTCCTGCCGGTATGGCTTTGCGAAGGTTATATTACAAGTCTGTTATGAAAAGTGTAGGCAAGAATGTATTATTTGATGTAGGATTAAAGGTCTTGTGTCCTGAGAACATATCAATAGGAGAATATACATGGATTGACAGATATGCAGCTTTGTATGCAACATTTGGAGAGATAAAAATTGGCAAACGCATACACATTTCACCAAATTGCATCATTAGTCCGGGAGAGATGGGGCTAGAATTGGAAGATTATGTTGGCATAAGCACGGGTTGTCATGTATATGGTCATACTCAGGCACCGGTAAAAAATATGAGGATGAGCGGTCCAATGATTCCTGAGCGATATAAAGCGGTGAAAGAAGGTAAAGTAAGGATGTTGAGAGACTCATTTCTCGGCACATATACAATCGTATTGCCGGGTGTAACTATTGGTGAAGGAGCCGTTGTTGGTGCTCATTCAGTTGTTACAAAGGATATTCCAGATTGGTCAATAGCAATTGGATGTCCTGCAAAGGTGGTGGGCAAAAGAGATAAACTGGATTTACCGGAATTATAATATGAAGTTTAAAATTGGGGACAAGGTAGAAGAAACATTCAGTTACAATCAGGAGCAGATCAATCAATTTATTGCTTTAACTGGAGATGCAAATCCTATACATTTTGATAATGAATTTGCTAGCCAGACTGTATTTAAAAAGCCCATTATTCATGGATTTTTAAGTGGTAGTATTTTTTCAAAAATATTAGGAATGGTTATGCCTGGTTATGGCACCATTTATCTGACTCAAAACATGAATTTCAAGAGGGCCATGTATGTCGACCAACCCTACACTTGTATAGTAACGATTACCGGTATAAAGGGTTCTATTTTTGAATTAGAAACAGTAATAAAAGACGAAGCCGGAGATATAACTATAGATGGCAGTGCCGTTGTGATGAACAAAATGGCAGTCCAGTAAACTTACTGGATAACTACTTTTCTTGTAATGGTATAGCCTGTGCTAAGGTCAGTAACGATAAAGTTGACAACGCCTGAAGCTAAGTTACTCAAATCAATATCTTTAGCATTTATTTCATTATACAATAATTGACCTGTTGCGCTATAAGCCTGTACTTTGTAGGACACACTGGAACCAAATTCAAGATGAAAAACTCCAGTGGATGGATTCGGGTATATAAACAACTTATTTGAAGTAAAGCTTAAGTCTTTAGTTGAAAGTGAAAATTGCGATGGCACTAAAGCGCATTTATAAATCTTCACATCGTCAATTACGCCTGAATATCTGTATGCTGTTGGGAATGCTTTTCTTATTGCGGAATCAGCTGCTGTTCCAAAGGTCAAATCAAACATAGAATTTTGTGGCATTACCGAAAAATAGGTTCTGTCTAAAACTCCATTGATATAAAGTCGTACAGAGTCATCATCACTTCTGGTCATTACCACATGAGTCCATACATCAGGTTGTATAGTGGTATTCGACCATTTATAAGTACCAGCAGTTCCGGTATGAGTAAATCCTTCAAGTTCGCCATTAGTGTGAATATTCATACCAAATGCAGCGAGTTGACTTCCTGCGTTACCCCATTTTTCTACGATACTGACATGGTTATCTCTAAAGTTTCCAAATCCCTGGTCGGGTTTAATCCAGGCCATTATTGTGAAAGTATTAAATAAATCGTTTGAGGTATCATCAGCAATGATGATATGGTCATTTACACCATCAAAATAGAAGGCACTATTTGGGTCTCCGAATCTATTTGTAGTAAGAGTAGCGCCTATAACTGTGCCATTTAAACCATTTCCGCTGGCATCATTTGCGTTGCCATTGAAGAAATAAAGTCCACTTGGATTACACTGAGAATAAGCTAATTGCCCTAATGAAAGTGCGAAGATAGAAAGTAATGTTAATTTCATAATAAAATAATTTTGTCAATTCAAAACTATGACTAAATCCTTAAAAATTATAGTAAATTATCATTTATTTTCAAGGCAATTCTTTTTCCTTCTCTGATAGCATAGTTGGTACCTCTGTCTTCCGGGTAGATTTGTGCCATCGTATTGATAACAACATTTGGTAAAGGGGTTTTGTAATCCGGAATAACTTTGCTGTAGTCGAGCGTTACCAATGGCTGAGAATATTCTTCTTTCCAAACATGGTAAGCCAACACCCAGTTTTCTTCAAAATCAGGGAACATACGTTTGATGTATGGCAATGTATATTCAAAGAATTCTTTTTCGGTCAGAGCATAGAGTTTTTCATCTGTTGGCAAGTATTTAGACATATACACAATGTGTCTGCCTTTATAAGATTCGGTTGGCTCAAAATTGGTATGTTCAATTACTCCTACAAAAGGGAAATCCGGGTCATTGACATTCAACCAGTAGATATCGCTCAAGCTTCTGGATAATTCCATAGTCAGACAGATATTTCCGATGTAACGAACTTTTAGTAATTGTTGAATATAATCATCAGAAACGTTTTGTTTCATCATTTTTGCCACTATAGGAAGGGCAACAGTCAGAGCTGTTTTATCGGCGGGGTGGGTATTGCCATCAGCAGTTTTTACGTAGTCGTTAGTTACTTCAATAACAGGACTAGAAGTGAGTACCTGACCACCATTTTTGATAATTTCTTCCATCATTTTATCAGCAAGCATTGCAAAACCGCCTTTGTAATATGAAAGATATTCTTTGCCTTTTTCACCGCGACTACCGCCTCTGAGTTTAAGTTTATTCCAGAACCAGACTGCAGATACTTCTTCGGCATATCGTCCGAACTTTCCTTTCAGCAAGGGCTCCCATACCACTTTATAACCCTGAGGTCCGCATATTTTTATCAGCCAGTTTTTTGCTGTAATTTTCTCGAGCGGCATCCAATTCTTAATAAAACGTACTGCTAATACAACAAAACCGAGACGAATGCGATTGATAAAATTAAGAGGTTTAAACTTTAGTAAATCGAGAGGTGAGCTTAGTTTAAAAAAGTTATTGGCATAATACATGCCGTTTTTGATTGGTCTGTGAATGATGTTTTCTTCACAATTTAAATCTTTAATCAGATCAATGACGTGAACATCGTTGGTAAACCAATGGTGGTAGAACTTTTCAAGATAGGTGCCTTCAACTTTGTAAGACCCGGCCAATCCTCCGACTGTATCGTCTTTTTCAAAAATGGTCACTTTCCATCCGGCTTTCGAAAGATAATATCCCATAGTCAGTCCGGTAAAACCTGCACCAACTATATTGATCGATTTAGACATAAGGGGCAAAAATAAGGAAATATTTTACCAAAATTGGGATGATTGTTTGCAGATTATCGATATCTATTAGAGATTTATAGTAAAGTAAATTGGTCAGTTTCTTAAAATTGAATCAGTAAATTTCTATAGAATTTAATCACACATTTATAGGCTATAAGTTGTATTATTGCTGATAAATCTTACTCATATTATTTGCAATCGATGAGCTCAACAAAGAAAGTTACCAGAGACAGCGTAAAGAAAGTTGTGAAACCTGCAGGATTATCACAAAAGAACATACAAATATTACTAGCCCTGTTGCTTTTGACCGGTCTAATTCTTCGATTATACCGTTTAGGATTTCTCACACTTTGGGTGGATGAATA
Organism: Bacteroidota bacterium; assembly: GCA_963169345.1. Taxonomy (GTDB): domain Bacteria; phylum Bacteroidota; class Bacteroidia; order NS11-12g; family UBA955; genus JABMMZ01. Next base: position 61,483 of record CAUJCT010000026.1, on the reverse strand, counting down.
TATGCATGCAATGGCTGCAGTAAAGGGTAAGTTCAGTCATGGAGAAAATAATGGTGTACTCTTAACCTGGATCAATACTTCCTTTTCAGCCATATTTGGCACTTCCGAATTTGCACTCAGATTTCCAGTTGCACTAATAGGATCCTTACTTATCCCGGTTGTATTTTATTTGGGTAAAGATGTTTTTAATTACAGAGTTGGGCTTATAGCATCAGTATTTACAGTGTTTTCAGTTTACTTAATATTCTGGAGCAGAGTGGACAGACCATACGGAATTGTGCCGGTTTTTAATACCCTTTTAGCATTGTATTTCTGGAAAACAATGGAGACAAAGAGTGAAAAAGGTGGGTTTCTGGCAAGATTAGGATTCAATCAGAAATTCCTGATGTTGGCTTTCATTGCATTTATTTTGGCCATGTTGAGCCAGTTGATTTGTTTCCTTTTCATTTTTTCAGCCGGTTTTTATGGCACTTTTGTAACTCTCGATAACTGGATTACAAAAAAATCAAGTCCTAAGAAACTGGATGCTTATGCGATTTTGTTTTATCTCAATATTCTATTGATTGTATTGATGTTTACACCAATGGGGGCTAATGTATCGAGACCATTGCTGGAGCTATTCCTTCCAAAAAATATTGCACAATTTATACTGCCGGATATCCATGTTATTATGAAAACTTTGGATGGTGATACCTGGGATAAATGTTATAAAACTTACAGCGGTGTATTAAGAACCGATTTTAAATATATGTATGGATTGGGATTTTTGGGCATGGCTCTTTCATTCTTTAAACACAGAAAAGGCTCCTATTTTTTAATCAGTACTTTTTTAGTGCCATATCTATTGTTGAGTTTTGTATTTACAAGCACAAGTCACGCTAAATACCTTATTCAGATTTATCCTGTTTTTATCTTAAGTGCCGGATATTCGCTTTACTTTATTGCGTTTGAATTACTGGCATATATCGACAAGAAGTTATTTTCGGCCGATAACAAAACTTATCTGATTGCTTGCAATCTTACTCTGGTAATAATGGTATATGGAATGACTGGCAGAGAAGACTTAAAGCGCATGTTAACCAGTACCAAGCATGGCAACATGGTGAGTTCAGCCTTATCCGAAATTTCCTATGTCGACTGGAAACAGCCTTGCAAATACCTTTCCGACCATAAGAAGCCAAACGATATCGTTATGGCAACCGTGATGGTGGCACCAAAATATTACCTGGGTTTAGATTCGGTTATTTGGTTCAGACAATTACATTTGAATCCAAAGTGGAACAGCAATAATAAAGAGGAGAAATATGTGCTAAATGAACCAGACAAAAGGAAAAACAGTGCTACAACCTTTGAGCAACTGGTAAGTACCTATAACAATAATCCAAGAGGATGGTTACTTGCAGATTATTATTTTGATAATGCACTTACTGATCCAAGAGCCAAGCAATTTGTTGAAGAGAATTTCACCTATCATTATGATGCAAGTACAGATGGCGGTGTTAAGGTATTCAGTTGGGATAAATCAGTTCCGAAACCATTTAGAAGTTCGTATGTAATTGAGTTAGGAAAAAACGAGAACCAGATGGCTTCTATGCCTTTTAGTCTTCAGTTTTCAATGGTGAGTACAGCTCCAAAAACCTCAGTTATTATTACAGCTCAGGGCATAGACAACGATAATGAGGCAGTTATTGTCATCAATAACAATCAGTATTTTATTAAACGAAATGGGGATCCTTCAAAGGTTCAGACATGTATAGTAGAAGTACCTTCGAGTATATTTAAGGTTGGAGAAAATTCTTTCCAGTTCGCCTATAATGAGGATGAATTTGAAAATGAAGATACAAGAGGTTGTGTCGTATATAATATAGATGTTCGATAGCAATCAATTTGTCAGATGATTTTTATCAGTAATTAAAAGGACTTATCAATTTAAATTCGCAGTATGGTTATAGTTGTTAAAAATGACATGATGATAAAGGATTTGAAAAAGCAATTCCATATTTATTATCCTCAATTGAAAATTGAATTTTTCAGAACTGAGCATGATGTCAATGGTGGAAATAACAAATCCAATATGCTAAGTAATGAGACTATGATTCGAGATTATACCGGAAACAAGGAAGGTCAGGTTGAATTTAGCGGCAGCATCTCAGTTGCAGAATTCGAGCAGAGATTTTCGGAACAGTTCGGGTTGAATTTGCAAGTCTTCAGAAAATCGGGCGATATTTATCTTGAAACTACCGGTACAGATGACTGGAGTCTCGATCAGGAACACAAAGAAGCACTCAGTTCATTAGTGAAATCTGAAGAAGGCACCACTGATTTTACAGATAGAGATAAATGGGAGTAATCCTATAGATTCTATCGAATTGGGTATAAGTCAGTAAAATTGATTATATCGCATATAATCAGTTAGTTAACTATAGTTTATCCTCTATAATTACATCGAAAAAAAGTCTAAACTTCTGACAATATGTCAGTAGAATATTGTATCTTTGCCCTCCTTCGATATGAGTACAGAAGTTTTACAACAGACAAAAGAGACTCAACTAACTGGAAATAAGCAGTTTTACATTGAAAGCTATGGTTGTGCAATGAATTTCAGCGACAGCGAAATCATTGGTTCTATTATGGCAGAACATGGATATGGTCACACGAATGATGAGTTTGATGCAGATGTTATTTTTTTAAATACATGTGCAATTAGAGAGAACGCTGAAAAAACTATTCGCGACCGATTGAAACACCTTAGATTAAACAAGAAGAAGAATTCGGATTTAATAATCGGTGTGTTGGGTTGTATGGCAGAGAGGTTAAAGACTAAATTACTGGAAGAAGAGAAATTAGTGGATGTGGTTGTTGGTCCTGATGCTTACAGAGATTTGCCAAAGCTGGTTGCGGAAGTCGAGGAAGGCAACAGAGCCATCAACGTCTTGTTAAGTCGTGAGGAGACTTACGCAGAAATATCTCCAATGAGGTTAAATACGAATGGCGTATCAGCATTCATCAGCATTATGAGGGGTTGTGATAACATGTGCTCGTTCTGTGTAGTCCCATTTACGCGCGGCAGAGAAAGAAGTCGTGACCCTGAGAGTATAGTTGCCGAGGCAAAAACTCTGAGCGAAGCCGGATATAAAGAAGTAACTTTATTGGGGCAAAATGTAGATAGTTATTTGTGGTTTGGTGGTGGTCCGAAAGTTGAGTTTAAGAATGCGGACGATTCAACCAAAGCTAATGCCGTTACCTTCGCCAAATTGCTGGAGATGGTAGCAAAAGTCGACCCGAATATGCGTGTCCGATTCAGCACATCTCATCCAAAAGATATATGTGATGATGTTTTGTACACCATGTGTAAATACGACAACATCTGTAAATACATTCATTTACCTGCTCAAAGCGGCAATACCCGTGTGCTCGAAATAATGAACAGAACTTATACGAGGGAGTGGTATCTGGATAAGGTAAAACGCATAAGAGAGATTATTCCTGAATGTGGCATCAGTTGTGATATAATTGCAGGTTTCTGTTCTGAAACCGAAGAAGAACATCAGGATACTTTAAGTTTGATGCAGCAAAGTCGATTTGATTTCAGCTATATGTATAAATATAGTGAAAGACCCGGAACGCTTGCAGCTAAAAAGATGGAGGATGATGTACCTGAAGAGGTAAAGTCAAGAAGGTTGACTGAAATTATACAACTTCAGAATGAGCTTTCTTTGCAAAATAACTCAGCTTACATTGGAAAAACTGTTAGGGTGCTGGCAGATTCCTTGTCAAAGAAAAGCGATCAGGATTTATCAGGGCGAAATGACCAGAATATCAAGGTTGTTTTCCCTAAAGGTGAACATAAGATTGGTGATTATGTGGATGTGCTGATAGAAAGAGTAACCGTAACTACCTTAATTGGAAAAGCTATAAATTAATGGATTTACAGACTGTAAAAAACAGATTCGAAATAGTTGGAAATGCGCCTGCACTTAACCACGCTTTGGAGACAGCAATTAAAGTTGCTCCAACAGATATGAGCGTGCTGATTACAGGAGAAAGTGGGGTAGGTAAAGAATCATTTTCCAAGCTTATTCACGCACTCAGTTTAAGAAAGCACGGAAATTTTATTGCGGTGAACTGTGGTGCTATACCTGAAGGCACAATTGACTCTGAATTATTTGGTCACGAGAAGGGCTCTTTTACTGGTGCAACAGATGCGCGAAAAGGGTATTTTGAAACGGTTAACGGGGGTACAATTTTTTTGGATGAAGTTGGTGAGTTGCCATTAGGCACGCAGGCCAGACTGCTCAGGATATTAGAGAATGGTGAATTCATCAAGGTCGGTTCATCTAAGGTACAAAAAACCAATGTTCGGGTTGTAGCTGCAACCAACAGAGATTTATTGGAAAGAGCTAATCAAGGCAAATTCAGAGAAGACTTATATTACAGATTGGCAACAGTGCCCATCAGAGTACCAAAACTGAGTGAAAGAAAGGATGACATTTATTTGTTATTCAGAAGATTTGCTACTCAGTTTGCAGAGAAAAATCATTCGCCAATTGTTCAACTGGATGCAGATGCCATTGAGGTTTTAAAGAATTACCCTTGGCCTGGCAATGTCAGACAATTGAAAAATATTACTGAACAGATTTGTGTACTTGAGGCTGAAAACAGTCCGATCAGTGCTGAGATTCTTAGGAATTATCTGCCTGTCACTGGCAATTATTTACCACTGGCTTATAATGTTGGTGAAAACTCAGGCTTTCAGGGCATGAGTGAAAGAGATATTTTTTACAAGTTCCTCATTGATATGAAAAAGGATGTGAGTGATTTGAAGAAAATTGTTATAGGTTTAGTTGAAAACACTTCAAACAGAGATGAGTTTATAAAAAATAACAAAGAGGATATTCAGCATGTTCTTTATAAAGATAACTATTATCCTCAGGAAACTTATGAAAAGCCTGTTATTATTCAACCAACGCCGGTACAGCCAATCGTAAGAACAAATGTTATTGATGTGCCACATTTTGAAGAGCACGATTCGCTTGGTTCTACTATAGCTGATCAGGAGCTGGAAATGATAAGAAAAGCCCTGGTTCGCAATAAAGGCAAGCGCAATAAAGCGGCAAAGGAATTGGGGATTTCGGAACGCACTTTGTACAGAAAAATAAAACAGTTTAATTTAGAATCCATTTGAAGCGCTTTACTTACATATCTTTTTTGTTATCTGTACTGTTACTGGTAGGTTGCAAATCCTGCAAGTATAGTTTATCTGGCATTAATATACCTCAGGACGTTAAAAACATAAGTATCCAGTATTTTGATAACAAAGCCAGTTTAATTAATCCAAGTTTAAGTCAAAAGTTTACAGAGCAGTTAAAAGATAAGTTTTTAAGACAAACCCCTTTGGCTTTAGTAGCTTCAGAAGGAGATTACAGAATTTCAGGTTACATTTCCGATTATAAAACAGAACCTGTAGCAACCAATAATTCGGCTGCATTGAAAAACAGGTTTACTATGTCGGTATATGTAGTTTTTGAATGTCCGAAACACAAGGAAATGAATTTCACCGAAACCATTACTAAATTTCAGGAATTTCCGGCCACCCAGACATTTCAATCTTTGGAAAGTTCTTTATCGGAAGAGGTAGGGGGGCAGATAATTCAAGAAATTTATAATAAGATTGCACTTAAGTGGTAGTCATGAACAGAGACAGATTACAGGATATATATCGAAACACTCATTTGGCTGATAAGACGGATATTGAGACTATTCGCCAGATGACTATGGATTATCCTTATTACAATTTGCCTTATGTGATACTTTCGAAATATTACCACGACACCCAGCATTATAAGTTTGAGGATATGCTTCGACAGGCAGCTATGCGCGTTAAAGATCGTCAGGCACTTTATGACTATATTCACGGGCGTCAAAGCAATGAAGAGAAGATACCTGTCGAAATAGCTATTGAGCGTATTGAAGATGATAAAACACCACAGATTCAGGAACAGGTGACAACTTCTGTGAATGAATTTTTAAGTGATTTTAGTGATTCAAGCACTGAAACTTATCAGGCAGAAAGCCAAATTTCAGAAGTATTAACAACTGAAAATGAAGAGGTCGTTGTTTCAGATATAAAGGATTCAGCATCTGAGTCAATTTCGGAACTAAACAAGATAGAGGTTTCAGGTATTGAGTCAGAAATATCTGAACCTGAAATTTTGAGTGTTCAGGAAACCGATCAATTAGCAGAGCAGAAGCCATTTGAATTTATTCTTGACACGCACAGTGAGGCACCATCGCTGGATAAAATTGAGATTGATCATGACATCATTGGAGAAGAGATAGAAACCGAATTTTCATTTAGCAAACATTTTGGGGAAGATATCAAATCAGAGGTTGTTGAACTGGAGCAAAAGTCAGAAAATGATTCGGAAGTATTAGAAGAGCTTGCGAATCCTGTAGAGATGGTAGTAGACAACACACATTTATCTGCTGAAGTTTCTGAAATTGTTAAAGAGGAAACAAATTATTTCAGAGATGCACAGGAGCCAAAACCGGCAGAAGAGCATGCACCAAGTTCTCATATGGATTTCTTCGCATGGTTGAAAGCGCCAAAACCTGAAGTAAACTCTCAGATAGAACAAAATGAAGTAGTAACTGAAATTGAGGAAGAACCAGTCAATACTGTAACATCAGATTCCAATGAAGTCAATGAAGAGGATGAGCCCGAGAAAGTGGAAGGAAAGCCAGTCTTTAATTTGGATTTAATTGACAAATTCATACAAAGCAATCCTCAGATTACACGACCTAAGAAAGAGTTTTTCAATCCTGAAAACATGGCGAAGAGGAGTGAAGTGATTGATTTAGAATTTGTTAGTGAGACCTTGGCCAATATTTACTACGAGCAAGGAAATTACGAATTGGCATTAAAAGCGTACGAAAAATTAAGTTTGCAAAATCCCTCAAAACAAGCGTACTTTGCAGACCTTATAGAAAAAATAAGAAAAGAGAGAAAATAACTATGTTGAGCCTAATATTAATCATCGGACTTATAGCTGCGGCACTCATGATCACCATCGTTTTGGTTCAAAATCCAAAAGGTGGAGGACTTGCTTCTAATTTCTCATCCAGTAATCAGATATTTGGTGTGAGACGTACCACTGAAGGTGTTGAGAAACTGACCTGGATTTTTGCAGCTATCATACTTTTTGTTTCTTTGGCTGCCAGTTCATATAACGGTACTAAAGGTAAAGAAGGAGCTGCAGATTCTAAACTCGAGAAATACATCGACGCTAAAGCTCCAAAAGCTCCTAAGAAGTAATTTCTAATGTTTTGTTACCAGGACAATTGCTGGCTGGAAGTGTTGCGTAAATTTTTAACTGAATTTTATTGTAAGGCGTAAACAAGGCCGAGTTTCATATTTTTATTGAAAATCTGACCTCCGTGAATACCTTTATCATCAAATGATTTGAAACTCATATCTAATTGGGCATTGATACCAAATTTGCCCTTCAGGAGAAACGAGAAATTGTTTTGCAGATAGATTTGAGTACCACTGCCGTTGGAGTTGGAGAAGTTCTTATCAATAAACATGTGGTCGTAACCGGCTAAAGTGGTGTAGGTCAACCAATCTTTGAGTTTTATTTTTATTCCCAAAACTAAACCCACATTCATGGCATCAATAATCCTTTCAGCTTTTTGCTGAGGGGAACTGTAAAAGGTTCTTGAATCGAGATTAATTCCAAGGCCCAAACTAAAATCATCTCCCTGAACTATGTTCTTTCCATAAGTTGCTGTAAATACAGGCAAGTCTAATCCCATAACTTTATTGGTATCATTAAAGTTAGCAGAATCCTTTTCGCCATTGAGGAGATATCTGAACAACCAGGTAGCATCCATTCTGAAAAAGCTTGGTTCTTTAAATCGTATATAGTTAAAGCTTAAACCAGAAGTACTGATATTTTTTCCTTTTTGGTCTATTGTCGCAGGAATAGCACCTGCCTGAAAGAAATTCAGCATGGTAATTTCTTCCTGAGCGACCAGATTCAAAGAACAAAAGCAAATGAAAATTAGGGCTATGTGTCTCATATTCGATGTAATTGAGGCAAATATAAAATCACAAGCCACTCTAAATCAATACCTCAAATGAGGTACTCAACCCAGTAGACTAAAATAAGAATTTGGATCAGGTATCTTCCTCAGTTTCCATTCATTAGGAAACAAATTATTGATGCGATTACCAGCAAACTTGCCCAATCCTATTGGTAAATTTTTGAAAGTCAGAATCACATAACCTTTAGAATTTCTATCCGACCAGGGCAATGTATTTTTAGCCAGGTATTGTATGGCTTGTGGTAATTCAAGCTCGAATGTTTCAAAAGCACTGAGTTGTATGTTCAATGAAAATGGTAGGTATTCCGAAACCTGAAAGAGCTTGTCATTGGTAGTTCCCAATGTCTGGCCTATATTAACAGGAGAGAGGTTGAATAGATGTTCGTTGTAGAAATCCAGTATGTGTTCGGGAACAGCATAAAGTGTCTTTCCTATATTAATAAACGGAGCATTCAGATTAGTCAACTTAGAATAGGATTCATCCGGTTTAAGGGATTTTAAGACATATTTTGGTTTTCTGTTATCATTAGAAACGGTTTCTGTCGATTTTCTAAGTAAAGCAATAAAGAAGCCTTCACCCTTCATTTGATGGGGCATAAATTGCCATGCGTCTTGAGTTTTTCCCTGAATTTCCAATGGTATGATTTCGAAACCATTTTCCAGCAATGATTCAATCTGTCTTTGGTTTTCTCCAGGATTGTATGTACAAGTACTATAGATTAAAAAACCGCCGTTTTTGAGTGATTTGTTGGCGTTTTCCAGGATTCTTTTTTGACGCAATTCGCATGTTTGAATATTCTCTAAAGACCATTCGTTTACGGCATTCGGGTCTTTTCTAAATAAGCCTTCTCCGCTGCATGGTGCATCAACCAAAATGACATCGAATACAGGTCCGCATTTTGCAAATTCTTCGCTATCCGCATTTGTGACAATGGTATTAGGGCTGCTTTGTTTCAGAAGGTTTTCAGATAGCACTTGTACCCTTGAACGAATCACTTCATTGCTGACTAATAAATCTTCGGTAGACATAAGAGAAGCAAGGTGTGTTGATTTACCACCTGGAGCGGCGCATAGGTCGAGTATTTTTAGTGGATTGTCAGATAGGGCTTTAATTTTTTTAAAAGCTACTTCTATAGACATACTCGAAGCTTCCTGAACATAATAGGCACCGGCATGCCATAAAGGATCAGAACTGAAAACTGGTCTGTGGTCGAGATAGAATGCATTTGAACACCAGTTAACTTGATCAAGCTGCGGCAATTCAAAAGGCCATTTGGCGGGATTAATTCTGACAGATACCGGAACTGGTTCATCCAAAGCATTTTTAAACAAATGGTAGTCATTACCAAGTTGTTTTTGCATGCGAATTTCAAAGTCTGCCGGCAGTATCATTTTCTAGTCAGCGTAATACCACCCAGTATAAGAAGCATACCACCAATCTGAAAGAAACCTATGGGTTCACCATCAATGATTCCCCACATATAAGCAAAGACCGGAATCAGATAGGTAACTGAAGCAGCAAAGAGAGCAGTCGATTTTTGAACTAATCTATTAAATACAATCAGCGACAAGGCTGAACCAACAACACCCAATACAATGATATGAAGTAAAGCAAAGCCTGTTCCTGGTTCCATAACTCTTAGATGTGTGCCTGTTGCAAGACCAATGATTAATGCTGGAACTGAAATTAATGTGAGAGGCACCATGCTGTTGACCAAAGGCGATAAATGCCCCAGTTTTGACTTAATGATGTTTACATTAATTCCATAGAGCAAGGCAGCAAGCGTGACTTTAGCACATGGAAAAATATATTCATATTGAAATGCTATGCCTGTTTTGCTTTTAGATAAAATCAATGCCAGTGCACCAACTAATCCAATACTGATACCAACAACTTGTCTGACTTTAAACAATTGAGAGAACAGTAATACACCAGCGAGTAAAGCAAAGAATGGAGTTAAAGCATTGAATGCACCTGAAAGAGAGCTTGGTATTTCGGCGCCAGCTGAAGCAAATAAATAAGCAGGAATAAGGTTACCCAGGGTGCCTGAAAGTGAGAGAAACAACCAGTCTTTTGAGCTGAGTGACTTGTAAAATTTAACAAAGAAAAATACAGCAACTGAGCCTGCAAATACAAGACGAAGAGAGGCAACCTGCAATGCTGTGAAGGATTCAAGACCGCGTTTCATAAGGATAAAGGCACTGCCCCATACAAATCCTAAAAAGAGCAAAACCATGACGGTCTTAATATCAATTTTCACGACGCAAAGGTAAGTTTAGTCTTTTAGATTTTACAGCGATTCAAAACTTATCTTGTCAGAATGATGTATTCGGTCATTATCTTATTGAGAAAACCCTCTTTATCACTAGGAATCTGGTCAGCTTCCACAATTTCAGCAACTCGTTTTACCATCATATCCATAGCCTCTTTATGCGCTAAGTTGTTGTAGGAATGTTTGCGATAAATCAGACTCTTTATGAGCAAAACATCCTTTTCTTCAAGTCGCCTTGCCATAGGATATTCAAAGTTGTAGGTCTCCCTATCTTTTTGATTCAGTTTTAAAATATCGCTTAACTGAAAACCGAAAGTACTTCTTTTTTTAATTACAGTTGTACCACCAATCAGATCTCCGAGTCTTTGACCATTTCTATTGCTAACAATCATAATGGCGGCAATAATTCCCAGAGAAAAGTAGACATCTATAAACCTAAGCGTCCATCTGCCGAAGTAATCATAAAATTCAAGTTCATCACCATTCATTTTAATGACTTTAATACCCATGGCGAATTTTCCAATAGATTGGCCATTTCCAAAGACCTCACTCAACAAAGAGTAGAATATAAAAAACAGCCAGACAAGAACAGTAGAAAAACTAACGCCTATAAGCATTTCAGGTTCGAAAGTATTGTAGTAAATAACCCAAAGAATCAGGATTACGGCAAGATCAATCAGATACGCAAAGGCTCTGTGGGCCAGACCTGCCAGCTGATATTCAATTTTTACATTCTGGGAAGTATTGATCTCGATGGTTTGCATACCAGGAATCAGTACATTTCATTTTCGTTAGGAAAATCGTGTGTTTTAACATCCTGAATATAGTGTTCAACACCTTCTTTAATGGATTCGTAAAGGTTAAGATAGCGTCTCATAAATCGGGGAGAAAAGTCTTTGTTGATACCCAGCATATCGTGTAAAACAAGCACCTGACCATCTACGTCCGGTCCGGCTCCTATTCCAATGACAGGAATTTTCAATTGAGCAGCTACTTGTTTGGCTAATTCAGCTGGTATTTTTTCTAAAACTAAAGCAAAACAACCTGCTTCCTGCAGTATTTTAGCATCTTTAACCAATTTATCAGCTTCTTCCTTTTCAACGGCTCTCACTGCATACGTTCCAAATTTATAGATACTTTGAGGTGTAAGTCCCAGGTGACCCATCACCGGTACCCCTGCACTGATGATTCTTTTAACAGACTCACTCACTTCCTCGCCACCCTCTAGTTTAATGGCATGAGCACCACTTTCCTTCATAATTCTGATGCTGCTGTTAAGAGCTTCTTTACTGTTGCCCTGATATGAACCGAATGGTAAATCAACCACTACCAGTGCTCTTTTAACTGCTCTGATAACAGATGAAGCATGGTATATCATCTGATCGAGTGTAATAGGCAATGTGGTTTCATGTCCTGCCATGACATTTGAGGCACTGTCGCCAACTAAAATGACATCAATACCGGCATCATCAATAATGCGGGCTAAGGAAAAGTCGTAAGCAGTGAGCATGCTGATTTTTTCATGCCTTTGCTTCATTTCTTCTAGTGTATGAACAGTTACTCTCTTAGCAGGTTTAGACGGGGTCACAGACATAGGTTCAAACGTAGTAAAAAATTTTCAGATGTAATCTATAGACTCGAATTAAAATCAAAGATGATTCCATCCCTGAGCAGAGAGTTTATGTTTATTATTGGCCTTACTGATCAAGTGCAGTCCTTCGCCGGCATCTACAGCATGACCAATGATGGTGACTTCCATTTCTTTTTTAATTTTTTCGTAATCATTCATGGAAACTGTAAACAGGAGCTCATAATCTTCACCTCCATTCAACATCGCGGTGCTGGGATCAATACCTAAATCTATGGCTCTTTGATAGGCTATCGGATCTATGGGCAGTTTATCTTCGTATATTGTAAAGCCTACCTGACTTTGTTTCGCAATATGATGTAGTTCACTCGAAAGTCCATCACTAATATCCATCATAGAAGTAGGTTGAACGCCAATATCATTTAGAAGTTTAACGATGTCGATACGTGCTTCAGGCTTCAATTGTCTTTGGATGATATAGTCGTTGCCTTCCAGGTCTGGTTTAAAATCAGGTCTTTCAAGGAAAATGCGTTTTTCTCTTTCAAGAATATGCAAGCCAAGATAAGCCGCACCGAGGTCGCCTGAAACTAAGACCAGATCACCGGGTTTACACCCACTTCTGTAACAAACTTTTTCTTTAGCAACCTCCCCATAGCAGGTAACTGATATAATCAGACCTTTTTGACTTGAGGTTGTGTCACCTCCAACGAGATCAACACCATAGGCATTACAGGCAGCCAGCATACCCTTATAAAGTTCTTCAACTGCTTCCAGTGAAAAACGGTTGCTGATGGAAATACTGGTCAAAACATGTGTTGCCTTGCCATTCATAGCCACGATATCACTGATATTTGTAACAATGGCCTTGTAGCCCAGATGCATCAATGGTGTATAGGTAAGGTCGAAATGAGTACCCTCAACCATCATATCTGTTGATATCAAAACAAATTTATCACCAGCATCAATAACAGCAGCGTCATCTCCAACACCTTTAATTGTGCTAGTCTGATGCGTTTTTATTGATTTGGATATGTGGTCGATAAGACCAAATTCACCTAAATGACTGATTTCTGTTCTGCCGGAGTTTTCAAACATGTTGCAAAATTAAGCAATGACAAGCTTTATTCAACTTACTGCTGATGTAAAAAGTTGATTGCAAAAAAAATCCCGCCTAAGAAGGGCGGGATTATATGCTATAAATAAATACTTTTAGTTGATATAAACAGGTATGTTACAAGAGTAGTAAACGATACCGGTTGAACAAGAACCAGTTTTGGTACCTTTCTGATACTTAACAGTAAAGTTCATTTGATCGTTACCGGTAGTAGAACCTGTGGTCATTAAATTGACAAGGCCTATAGGCAAAGTGCCGTCTGAGTCAGTAGGAACAACCGTAGAGCCCAATGGGTTGCTCAGACAAACTTTATAGTCTTTACCGTTATTTTTGATTTTAGTATGAAGAAAGACTTTTGGCGTATTGGTAGCATCTTCCATATTGACAGTAACAATATAGGAAGCATTTTTCTTAAGTACTACACCACCAATATTGGCAGTTTTAGGTCCCGGACCATCAGGGTCATCGTAACTACCAACTTCGGTGACAGAGTCAGTTGTATTGGTAAAATAGACCATAAAAGAAGTCACTGTGTCTTGAGGTCCTGCCGGTAACTGATTGTTGTTGCTGCTACTGTCAGGATTAGCAGAATCGTCTTTAGAGCAAGCGGTGAGGAAAACGAATGAAAAAACGAGTAGTTGAAGAGCGAATTTGAGCTGTTTCATTTTGATATTTTATGTAAGCCCAAAGATATTCAAAAAATATGCCACAAGCAAATTAATCGCGGAGTTCAAGCGCGTTTAATCGTAGTAAAAAACAGGATTTCAGGAGATTAAGAAAAAGAAAATTATTCAGCTTCCGCTTCAACAGCTTCAACCTGAGGCACCATTCTCTTGAGAAGGTTCTCGATACCCGCTTTAAGAGTGAAGGTTGAGGAAGGGCATCCAGAGCAACTACCTTTCATGACAACTGTAACAACCCCATCTTTAAATGATTTGAAACTGATGGCACCACCATCCATTTCAACAGCTGGTTTTACATGGTCATCCAAAAGTTTAATGATTTTAGATTCAATTTCACCTTCCTCTTCAGGGCTAAGTGCTTTATTTTTGGATATAATTTCCTTTCCGTTTTCAATGTACGATTTGATGAATTCGCGCACCGGAGTGATATGTTCGACCCATTCAACATCAGGTAATTTGGTGATGGAGATGAAGTTGTTCATGATAAATACCCCATTGGCAAATTTGAAATTATCGAAAATTTCGAGTGCAAGAGGAGAGTGGCCTTCAGCTTTTTCCCTTGTTCTAAAATCTGCGCTGTCATTAGGTAAGATCATTTTACTAACGACAAATTTCATACTGTCAGGGTTTGGAGTAGCTTCGGCATATATGGTGACAAAATCGCTCATGTTATATCTTATTTAGAATTATTCTACAAAGGTAATGTATTTTAAAGAAGGTTGAATGCGACTCTGCTCATATTCAAAGAAGATATAAATTTTAGTTATAAAAGGGTATAGAATTTTAAGTTCCTATTTTTCATTAAATCCTATTGCTACTTTTTTGTCTTCGGTTTAACAGACAATATCTATCTATATCTCCACCCGTCCTATCAGGCAGTAATCGAAGAATTAAATTATATCAGATCAAGAATGAAGTTTTCAAGCTAAAATTACCACAGCATCGCCAAAGCTTCTTTAGACTTACCTTCTGAGAGTAATTGTTTGGCTATTTGAATGGCATCTTTATCTTCAAATTGAGATTTAATCTCTTTCATCCAACTGGCATCAGGTACTTCTTCGATATTGCCCAATTTACCCAGATCGTTACCGCTGAGGAATTCACTCAAACGAATATGTTCGGGCAAAGCATCAACACCTATGCCACAGTTTGTAAGGGGCTTAACCAGTTCGAATAAGGCCGAACCGTGCGCTCTGCAATACCAGTCGCCACCCATACGAGCTACAAGGTCAATTTTGGTTTGATCTATTTGTCCATGTTCATTGAGTTTAGTTTCATCTATATGCAATTTTAGTACCTGACAAATCACAAGGTTGCCTGCTCCGCCATTGGGGCCTAGTTCGACAACCTCATTGACTTTGCATTCGAGCTGTACTGGACTTTCTTTAACGCGTGCAGGTTTTACCAGATCTGATGCTATTGGTGTGAAGCCTGTCTTTACAAATTCGTCTACACCTTTGGCATAAGGAGAACTAGCAAGAGACATCTGGTGAACCATATCGTAAGTAACGACATTGATGACCACTTCAGGTACTTCTTTTACGTTGTCGTGTGTGTGTTTGCTTTCACCCGTTCTTCCACTGCGTGCAGGTGAAAACACCAGGATTGGCGGATTGGCACTAAAGACATTAAAGAAACTAAAAGGGGCAAGATTTCTGTTTCCATTGGCATCAACTGTACTGGCAAAGCAAATGGGGCGAGGGCCAATACTTCCAAGTAAAAGTTGATGCAATTTTGGTACAGTTAATTCTTCTGGTGTGATAGAAAGCATACAGCAAAATTAAGTTGTTCCTTCTTAAGTTGCTACTTATTCAAAGAAATATGAGTATAGAGTCTTTTGATAGTAAAATAGAGACATATCACAAAGTAGCTCAGAGATTAGCCTTATATTTGCGGCCTTAAATTCATGGCAAAAGTTGTAGTAGGATTAAGTGGAGGTGTTGATTCTTCGGTTGCTGCATACCTGTTGAAAGAAGCGGGTCATGAAGTGATAGGTATGTTCATGAAGAACTGGCACGATACCACGGTTACCATTAGCGACGAATGTCCATGGATTGACGATAGCAACGATGCCATGCTGGTTGCAGACAGTTTGGGAATACCATTTCAAACCATAGATTTAAGCGATGAGTACCGCAAACGCATCGTTGATTACATGTTTGCGGAATACGAAGCAGGCAGAACACCCAATCCGGATGTATTGTGCAACAGAGAAATTAAGTTTGATGTCTTCTTAAAAGCTGCAGAAAAACTCGGAGCCGATTTTGTTGCCACGGGCCATTATTGCAGAAGAGAAGAGATAGACACACCCAAAGGGAAAGTGTATCGTTTGCTTGCAGGAAAAGATGGCAATAAGGACCAAAGTTATTTTCTTTGTCAGGTGTCACAGGAGCAGCTGTCAAAGGCTTTGTTTCCGATTGGTGAATTAACTAAGCCTCAGGTAAGGGAGATTGCCTCTCAACTTGGATTAGCTACTGCAGATAAAAAGGACTCGCAAGGATTGTGTTTTATAGGGAAAGTCAGATTACCTGATTTTTTGCAACAGCAATTGCAACCTCGAAAGGGCGATATCATAGAAATATCTGCTGATTCCGCTATTTATTCAAGCCGAACCAACAATAATCTGGAAGATATCTGCGCACCTTATGTTTACAAGCCTGAATATGGTAAAGTAACTGGACAACATAACGGAGCACATTATTTCACGATTGGACAGAGAAAAGGGCTCAATATTGGAGGAAAAGCCGAAGGCATGTTTGTACTGGGGACAGATACAGTCAACAATATACTTTATGTAGGTATGGGAGAACAACATCCGGGCTTGTACAGAAGCGGTTTATTTATTCCTTCAAAAGACATACATTGGGTGCGAGAAGATTTGAAAATGAATACAGGGGAGACCAGGTCTTATCTTGCACGCATAAGATACAGACAAGCTTTGAGTAAAGTTGAATTACACAGAAAGGAAGAAGGTTTATACATCACATTTGAGACACCCGCCAAAGCAGTTGCTGCCGGGCAGTTTGCAGCATGGTACGATGGAGAAGAGTTGCTTGGAAGTGGTGTAATTTCTTAAAAATATTTCATAGTGATAAAATAAAAAAGCAAGTCCTAAGACTTGCTTTTTTATGAATGGTTATCTTTCGGAATTCGAAAGCAGAAAGCTGTTTATTCGCAGGCTTTTCTTATAAATTCTTCCCATTCTTCATCCGGTATGTATCTGAGTTTAGGAGTTTTCCAGTTACCGGTAAAGATATTGGTTTTTAAGTCACTGCCTTTGCCTATCCATGCATAGCGTTTGCCATCTACAACAACATAAGCAAGGAAGATATGGTTTTTATAAGATTTCTTTTCTTTTTTAGTGATGCTAGGCTGATTGATGCTGTGTTTACCTTTGTTTTTAACAAATTTCGAAGTGGTGGTTTTGTTTTCACCTTTATCACCATAAATCACCATCACATTGTTGAATTTTTTAGATTTAACAGTGATGTATTTTGGTGCAGGTTCTTCAGTAGATTCATCTGATTTGCCTTTACCGGTTTTTCTTTCAGCAGGAGTAACTTCCAGCAAAGAATAAAATCCAGAGAAAGGAACTTCAAATACCCAGTAGTCGCAATTGGCTATACCCTGACAAGGATCGTTGAGAACCATTTTGGTAGTCCAGTTAAAGAAATTGTCTTTTTTGGTATCAGCAGGTAACAATGCATATTGTTTGCCTGCATGTTCTGGGAATTTAGATTTAGGAATCATGACAATTACCTTTGATTTTTTAACCATAATTATATCAGCAGTGTCATTTTTCATAGAAACATTGAAGTCAATGAACTTGACCAATTCAGTTTCGTATTTTGGAATAGCTGGAATATCTCCAACTCCTGGTAACATTAAGCTTGTGCAGAAATCCAGAAAGGTTTCAGGGTATAAATCGTCCTGAACCTGGAAATAGGTTTTGGTTGCATCCAGCTTTTTGAAGTTACCATCATTTAAGATAACAATACTTTGATCGGCTCCAAACTTAGCATAAGGATTGTTTTTATCAGGGGCTTCAAGTCCGCCAAATGGATCGGCACTGCAGTAGTTGCAAGGATACTTCTGATCGCCATTGTACCATGTATTTAAGTTGATATTTCCAACATAAGCAGTATAACATTCTTTGTCTTCCAGTTTGTAGTTATTTCTGTTATCAGGTATTTTTTGGTCTGTGATTTTCCAGGTAACTGGTTTACCTTTTTCTTCAATGCCGGTGTATAAATTGTAGCCAGTCATTTTATTGGCAATAGGGACCTGCATCTCTATTGGAAGTATACCCTTTACAGGCTTTCCTTTATAGGTTGCTGTCACTTTAAACATTCCAGCACTCAGAAGTTTATTACCTTCATTGTCGAGATTGCTCAAGTTGTATTTCTTCATGTCTTCAGCATTGTCAACATAAATGATACTGAAAACCAATTCATCATTGTTATAATTTTCGAAAGTATTGGCTTTTATTTTTACTGAAGCACAACCTACAGATATTGTAGTATCTCTGTCAGGACGTGCCATATAAAGCACAACGTCCACTCTTCTCATTTCATTTAAATCTGCCTCTTTACCCGTAACTTTTTCACCAAAAAAAGCTGATGCAAATTTGACTTTGAATTTCATCAAACCCTTACCAGTAATGTAGTTGGAAACGGTATCTGTACGTTTGTTGGATAGTTCCATATTGGCTTCAGCACCTCCTGTAGTATCGGCGTATCCGTTAACCTGAATACGTCTCACATTTGGATTAGTTTGAAGTAAGGCTACAATAGAGTCAATGGTTTTGTATCCTTCAGGTTTGATTTTGGATTGTCCTACATCGAAATACACACTGTATTTCTGAGTTATAGGTGCAGGTGGCGGAGTTGATGCAGCTGGTTTAACTGCAGGTTTTTTAGTTGTCCCTGTTTGGGCATAGGAAGCTTGAATGCCAATAAAAATAAATAGAAAACAAACAAGCCAGCTTTGTAGTTGGAAATTTTTCATGCGACGCAAAAATATTACATCTGAACGAAAAAAGATGTTAATTTATTGATAAGCAAAACAAGCAAAGTACGCGTGTGCGAGACTTTTAGTATTTATTACTCTGGTTTTTTATTTATCGTTAAAAATAGATAAAGAGGTGGTTTATAAAAATAATGACTTATTTATCAATTGTTTTGCAATAAAGTATTTATTTTCTAGTTTGTTAAAATAATCTAAAACAACAGAATTTATACTTTTTTTCAGTTCAAGTTGAGGTCATTTAACTTAAATAGAAACGAGAATCAATCGTATAATAACAATGGAAAATAACCTGTTTTTTTATGAGTGTATTTTCTGTTTTTATGGTAATTTGGCTGAAAAATTTTTTCAAAAACTATGCGATTGATCTTGTATTTGGTGTTTTGTTTGACTGTATTAACGGCTTGCCCACGAAAATCTATAGTGGAATCCAAACCATTTTTAAACAGCTATTTAATTACTACTTGCGAATTTGGTTATAAGCGTCACTATTTAATGGTAACCCGATATGAACAGGATTTAGACTCGATTATTCTCAAGAATCAAACCGGCCGCAAGATGAAGTTATTCGATATAGATTTGGAACCGGATTCATGTCCGATATACTCTGATATGGAGCGGGTAAATATGATGATACCTACTAGAATTAAAGGCAATGATTATACCTACATTTTCGGAGGGCATGGTATGTTGTTGTATCAGAATCCATATTGCAGTAAACAGGAAGACCTGGCTGATATGGATTCGTTTCCATATAAGTTTGTAATTTTTGATATAGAGATAGACACTTTAACTGCCGAATTAAACATCTGGCGTACGGTAGATTCCATTGGCTGGAGGCGAGATACTACACCATGGCGCAAGATTCAGTTGAATGATATTTGTTCTAAGGAAGAAATGGAAGAGCAAAAGAAATCCATTCAGTCCCTGTATGAGAAGTACACCAAAATAGAGATTAACCCAAATCCGTTTGTAGAGACTTTTAGTTTTAAAATGGTAGCTAATTTTATGGCTTATTCATTTGTTGGAAAAACCATCAAACTTAAATTTATGGATGAAAGCGGGCAAGTTTACCTCGAGAGAACTATTGAAGAAGGCAAACAATATGAGTTTAGCTTACCTGATTATCCAAAAGGTAAGATAGTATTCTACACCATCACGTGGGATGATTACAAACTAAGCGGACAGTTAATGAAAAGTCAGTAAATTATGGCAGTAAGCGACCATACATTCTAGGGAAAGGAATACTTTCTCTAACGTGTTTGAGTTTACACATCCAGGTTACAAGACGTTCGAGGCCAAGACCGAATCCGGCGTGTGGCACACTACCAAATCTGCGCAAATCGAGGTACCATTCAAAATCAGCCATTGGCAATTCATGTTCAGTAATTTTATCTCTGAGCATTTGTTCATTGGTTTCACGTTCGCCTCCACCAACAATCTCACCATAACCTTCAGGCGCCAAAACATCTACACCTCTAGCAAATCTGGCATCATCAGGATTGCGTTTAAGATAGAAAGCTTTCACTTCATGAGGCCAGTCGTACACCATGATAGGCACATCGAACAGACGGGTGATGACTGTTTCGTCGCTACCGCCTAAGTCGTTGCCATATCTGAAGTTTTTAGCACTTTCTATCCACTGAGGAATATTTCTTTGTTGTTCTTCGAGCTCTTTAAGGTCGCTCTTAAGAGTAGCGATTTTATTTTGGTTGAAATTAATTTCACCTTTTTTCATACCCGGAGCGGCGATTTTAGCTTCTCTTTCGTTGATTTCTGAAGTTACAGCATGTATTTCGGCTTCCACTTTTGCCAATTCTTCTTCGAGAGAGCGGATACTGTTAACGCCATTGACATCTTTTTCACCTTTGATAATCGCAACAGCTTCATCGTAAGTCAGGCGCGGGAATTTCTTCAAGCTGGATTGAAGAATGGTGGTATCGCGTTCAATCAGCGTTAATTCTTTTTGACAGCTATCGAGCACTTCTTTGATGACAAATTGAAGAAATGACTCGATTAAATCCATGTTTTGGTGGATATCATAGAAAGCCATTTCAGGTTCAATCATCCAGAATTCGGACAAGTGACGACGCGTTTTACTTTTTTCGGCTCTAAAAGTAGGTCCGAAGGTATAAATTTTACCAAAGGCCATAGCCATTGCTTCACCATAGAGCTGACCACTTTGGCTTAAATAGGCAGGGTCGCCATAGAAATCGGTTTCAAACAAGTTGGTTGTCCCTTCACAGGCATTACCAGTAAATACAGGAGCATCCATCTGTACAAAACCTTCCTGCTGGAAAAATTTATGTATTGCGAAAATGATGGTATTACGAATGCGCATGATAGCCCATTGGCGTTGACTGCGCAGCCATAAGTGGCGGTTGTCCATTAAGAAATCGACACCGTGTTCTTTTTTAGCGATAGGGTAATTATCTACAAACTGAATGACTTTTAAGCTGCTGATTTGAACTTCATAACCACCAATTTGACGATCATCTTTCAAAACAGTTCCATTCAATTCGATTGCACTTTCCAAACCGAGTTTTCCGGCATTATTAAAATCCTCTTCACTTATTTTATTGGCATCGGCCACACATTGACAAACTCCGCTACCATCGCGAAGATTGATGAATACCAAGCCTTTGCTGTCTCTCCTGTTTGCGACCCATCCCTTGAGAGTCACTTCTTTACCTTCGAAAGCGTGCAGATCTTTGATGTACATTTTATGATAATTCTCTTTAATAAGACTGCAAAATTAGTTTACTTTGCAGATAATATCGGCATCAAGATAAAAAATTCACATGTTAAAGCAGACTCTTAGTCAAAAACTTTTACAAAAACTATCTCCGCAACAAATTCAATTTATAAAGTTGCTGCAGATGACTACGGCCGATTTTGAAGAGCGTGTGGAGCAGGAATTGTTGGACAATCCGGCACTGGAAAAAGGAGATGAAGCAGGACTCGAGGTCAGGAAAGACGAATTCAACAATGAGGAGTCAATGAACGATGATTACAACAGTGAAGATTCTTATGAGAGTGATGAATTTGATGTGTCAGAGTTTTTGACAGGCGATGATAACAATGCCAGTTTCAAAATGACCGATGATTATGGGGATGA
Source organism: Bacteroidota bacterium (assembly GCA_963169345.1). Lineage (GTDB taxonomy): Bacteria > Bacteroidota > Bacteroidia > NS11-12g > UBA955 > JABMMZ01. The sequence continues at coordinate 39,576 of CAUJCT010000026.1, read as the reverse complement.
GGAGCAGAAAGAAATGCCGATAGCCTATCAACAGAGTTTTTATGATTTTCTGGTGGATCAGGTACATGCCAATTTTGAAGAAGGCGACGACTTGCAATTGGCTATGCATTTGGTTGGAAACATCGAGGAAGATGGCTATTTAAGAAGAGAATTGCCTGCAATTGTCAATGATCTGGCATTTACAGAAAACATCAGTACGAGTGAAGAACATCTGGAGCGCATTTTGACCAAGATTCAGAATTTTGATCCACCCGGAATTGGTGCCAGAAATCTACAGGAGTGTTTATTACTTCAATTGTACAAGAAAGATTACGGCGGCAACAGAGCTTTGGATTTAGCTGAAAGAATTATTGCAGACCACATGGATGCTTTTGTAAAGAAGCATTACGATAAGATAAAAAGTGCATTAAAAATTAACGATAATGATTTAAAACTGGCACTTAACGAAATTACCAAACTCAATCCTAAACCCGGTCAGTCACAATCACAATCTGTATCACAATACATCATACCCGATTTTACAGTTGTCAATGAAGAAGGCGATTTAAGAGTAATTTTAAATTCCAGAAATGCTCCTGAGCTGAAGCTTAGTCAGTCGTACAGTGAAACTTTACAGGCATACGACAAGGACAATGGCAAGGATAAAAATTTGAAGGATGCAGTTCAGTATATCAAACAAAAACTGGATGGTGCCAAGTGGTTTATTGACAGTGTCAAACAAAGGCAACAGACTTTGCAAATGACTATGACTGCAATTGTTGAGGCTCAGAGAGAGTTTTTTACATACGGTGATGAAACATCTCTGAAACCTATGATTTTAAAAGACATTGCAGATAAGATTCAAATGGATATATCTACAATTTCGAGAGTTGCCAACAGCAAATATGTACAGACAGATTTCGGAATTTTTCCATTGAAATATTTCTTTAGCGAAGGTATTGTCAACGAAAGTGGAGAAGAAGTCAGCAACAGAGAAGTTAAGAAAATACTCAGTGATGCAATAGCGGGAGAGAGTAAGAAAAAGCCTCTGACAGATGAAGCCTTAATGGATTTGTTAAAAGACAAAGGCTATAACATTGCCAGAAGAACAGTAGCTAAATACCGCGAGCAATTGAATATTCCGGTAGCAAGACTAAGAAAAGAACTCTAATTCAAAAATATTTATGTTATCCAAGAAAGTTGAGAAAGCACTTAATGCCCAGATATTACTGGAAGCAGAATCATCCCACTATTATTTATCAATGGCTTCATGGGCTGAATCTGAAGGTTACAATGGCACAGCAGAATTTTTGTATACCCATAGTGATGAAGAGCGTATTCACATGATAAAACTGGTCAGATTTATCAATGAAAGAGGTGGAAAAGCGCTTATCCCATCAATTAAAGAGCCGGCATCTAAATTCAAATCATTAACGGAAGTTTTTAGTATTATACTCAAACATGAGGAACTGGTGACTTCAGAAATCAATAAGGTAGTAGACATTTGTTTGTCGGAGAAAGATTATACAACTCACAACTTCATGCAGTGGTATGTTGCAGAGCAGCTCGAAGAAGAGGCACTTGCCAAGACCAATGTTGACAAGCTAAAACTGATGGGTGGAGACAAAGGTGCCTTATATCTTTTTGACAGAGATTTAAGTGCTGCAGCAAAGGCAAAACCTAACGAGAAGCAATAATTAAGCTTTTTTAGAAACAGGTTTTAATTCTGAATTAAGAACCTGGGAACTGTGGTTTTTGGTATCCACTTTCTCAATAATTTCTGTGATTTTTCCTTTTTCGTCGAGAATAAATGTAGTACGGATAATACCCATGTACTTGCGTCCGTAGAGCGTTTTTTCACCCCAGACACCATACTTTTCAGCGATTTTGTGCTCAGGATCAGAAATCAGGTCGAATGGCAATTTATATTTGGCGATAAATTTGACATGTCTCTTAATTTCATCCGGACTAATACCAATCACTTCATAGCCGGCTTTCATGAGTTTTTTGTAATTGTCTCTTAAGTCGCAGGCTTGAGCAGTACAAGCAGGTGTATCATCTTTGGGATAGAAATAAATGACTAATTTTTTACCAATGAATTCTTTGAGTTCCCGTGTATTGCCGTTTTGGTCGAGGCCTTTGAATGCGGGTGCTTTTTTACCTGTTGTAAGATGGGTCATGGAATATCAATATATCTTCTGTAAATTCTTTCGTTCAGTCTGGAATCTCTAACACGCAATTCAATAATATGTTTGCCAGTAATCAGAGGATTTGGTATTTTTCCATATATGAGGCCAGATTTAGAATCATATTTTAAAAGCACCCATGTGCCATTTATAAAAAAGTCGAAATCTTTAATCCCGGAAATATTATCACTGACTATAAATGAGAAATAACCATTTTTATTGATGCTGACAGGTTTTATTGTCGGACGAATGGTATCAAGAATTAATTGAAAAGTGCCAAAATCTCTGACCTGAACATGGTATTCATTTAACCCTTTAAGCTCACCACCATACACTCTTCCATCGTTGCATTTGACAACATATTTATTGCCAAGTGGAATTTGAAAACCATTGAGTTTATATACCAGTGTCATTTTTTTATCGAGCGGAACATTTATATGACCTATGGTGTAAGTGCCATTGCTGTTGCGTTCGTAATTGAGTAAATAATCGTGGTAAAGTGTACCTGAGTTAAGCAGCACATTCAATTCCTTACTCAGTTCAAGTTTGTTGTTGCTGCTGGCTTTGCAGTGTTTAACATTTTTGTAGTGCATGATGTAATCGCTTACTTTTCTTCCATGCTCTGAGCCGCTTATGAAAATCGTTTTTTCGGAAGCATTTCCATAGACATCTTTAATGACTATTTTAAATTGGTGCCAAAGGGTATCATCCAGCACAAACCATCCATTTGTTGGTGAGTGTTCCCAAAAATCAAGAGTACTGCCATCATCTTTGAAAAGCTTATGAATCTTTAGTCCTTTAGTTTTAAATAGACGGTAGTCGACATAGTTATTATGCATGCGAATTTGAGAAAACATGAAACGCTCAATTCTGCAATCATAGAACAACTCACCATCTTTATAAATACTGATATAATTAACACCATTGTTATCGCCAAGGGAAGTAGCGTAATCTCTAAGGTTAGCAGCTAATGCATAAGTGCCGAAAGCCATGGTATGATGTGAAACAGGCACATGAATTTTTTTCTTTTTTTTGCCTTTTTTAATGATTTGAGTGGTATACATAGGCAATGCTACTGCAGGATAGTGGCCGTTGTGCAGTTTTTCGAGAGAGTCTTTGCGGTAGATGTATAAATTTAAGAAAGAGGGCGCCATTCTGTCTACCATTTTTATTCCACAAAGCAATGGGTTAACAGGAGCTTCTGTTTCAGTTTCTCTGATTTCGAAATGCAGGTGAGGGCCTTGAGATGCGCCAGTATTGCCGCTATAGGCTACTAATTGTCCTTTTTTAACCTGTATTAAATCAACTTCAGGATACAATTCAACTTCGTATTTGCGCTGCAGGTACTGGCTTTTTTCGATATACCATTCAATAAAATCCGGAAATTCGTTCAAATGGGCATAAACACTGGTATAACCGTTGGGGTGAGTGATATATAGAGCTTTTCCATAACCTGCATTAGAAATATTGATTCTGGATATATACCCATCTCCTATCGACAACACAGGACGTCCAATGGTCCCACCTGTTCGAATATCCAATCCACCGTGAAAGTGATTAGGACGCAATTCGCAGAAGGTACCAATAATTTGAATTTCCCCATCAAAAGGCGGGCGGAAATCAGAGCTGGGAAAACTTTTGTTTTGTCCAGTACAAATGCTGTAAAACAGGAGGCCATATAAAACAAACAGGCCTCTTATCATTTGATTTCAAAATTAAACAATTCTCGGCCTTCCAGTTTACCGACTAACTGATCACCAATATCAACTTTTCCAACACCTGCGGGCGTACCTGTAAAGATTAAATCACCTGTCTTAAGTGTAAAGTATTTTGAGACGAAAGCAATAATTTCATCCACTTTAAACAGCATATCTGAGGTGTGACCGGTTTGAACGACTTGTCCATTTTTTACCAGTGTGAAATGCAGGTCTTGAATTGGACGATTTTCGATTGGAATAAATTCACCCACAACTGCAGAATTATCAAATGCTTTTGCAAGCTCCCATGGAAGTCCTTTCGACTTGAGTTCATTTTGCACATCGCGGGCAGTGAAATCAACACCAAGAGTAATATGAGAATAATATTTGTGAGCGAATTGAGGTTCGATTGATTTCCCCATTTTTTCTATTCGCACAACAAGTTCAGTTTCATAATGTACATCATTACTAAAAGAGGGAATGTAGAAAGCCTCGTTATTTCTAAGTAAAGCTGTATCCGGTTTACTAAAAATAACAGGTTTATCCGGAATTTCATTTCCAAGTTCTTTGGCATGCAAGCCGTAGTTTCTACCAATGCAAAGAATTTTCATTTCTGCAAACCTACGAAAAATATAAGTTTTTGACTTTAGATTCTGCTCAAACTGTTCAGTATTCAGTACATTTCAACTTTTATTAATTTGAAATATACCTATGACTACTTTTTTAGTAATTGCATCCACCAAGGCAATCTGTTATGAATAATTTCGAGATAGTGTTTTTTAACAGAGCCAAATTTAGAATAAAAGTAAGCTACATTTTTTAAATCAGAACCTTCAAAATCAAAAGTCATATCAGAATTGGAAAATTCTTTAAGAACCTCATCAATCAGTACATGAGTAGCACCTATTTTTTTTCCTAACTCTGTCGGTGCAGCCATAGCATAATGAATACGATTGTGTGAAATGAAGAAAAAACCGGAGCACCACAATTGGCCGTCTTTACCATGGATTTCCCGGCAAAATCCCATTTTATTCTGAATTGCTATTGTAGCACATTTTAGAATTCTGCGTTTTAATTTTTCGGGCTGCGAATACCAAATGCCGTATGCTTCAAAAAAGCAATCCGCAGCAGATTCAGCAGATGTTGGCTTTACCAATTGATAACCGGCTAAGGCCGCTTTGGCAAGATTCTTTTTTGCATCTGAGTTGAAACGATCGTAGATACTCAAATAGTCCTGATTCAAATCAATCGTAAAGCTGGTGCGGTTGATGAACTGAATCCCGGGACTAAAGAAGTTATTTTTATAGTTCAGATGAAAATCCCAATAGACAAATGAACGTGGAATTTTGCGAATGAAATCGTGCAATAATTCTTCACTTAAATTCTCTGTTTCAAACAAGCCAAGTTGCTGACAGAAGTATGGTTGATATAAATACTTCAAACCGTATTTTCTGTTCCAAACAAGTGGGAAAACAGCCTGATAATCGCCAAGAACCAAAGCATCCCACCTTTCTTCAGCCATTGTATCAAGAAAAAAGGAGTACGCATATATCAAGCCATTGGGACTGTTTTTTATACAATTATCCCATCGATGTTTATCAATTTTATTGTGCTTGATATATTGTATTTTATTCATCCCTTTACCCATTTTTCGAAAACGATTTGCCAACCTTTCCAACCTCTTTGCTGACTGAGTGATTCATTGTGAAATACAAAAACAAATGGCAAATTGTTTTTTTTCAGCCAATCTCTCATGGGCAAAGTTGTATGCAAGCAATTTTGCGGTGTCGTGTTTTTAAATTGTTTGAAAACAACATCCATTGCAAAGAATGGTACTATTCGTAATTTTGTAGTACAATTTTTTTCAAGGTCAAACCAATTGAAAGGGCAAGCAGTTCCGGCTCTATAGCCAAATTCTTCAGAGTATCCCATTGACCAGTCTGATTCAATTCCACAAGCCAACAGTGCTCTATAAGTTTGCGGTAAACGCATTTTGAGAAAGTGTTGTCTTGAATTTTTAACTTCAATTTGAAAGGTTTTTTCAAGTAGTTCTTTTTCCCTTTTAATTTTATCAGGGTCACTATCGGAACTATAACTTGGATGCAATCCAATTACATGGCCATGCTGAATAAGCTGACGAATGATGGATTGAAATTCAGAATTTGAGAGAGCTATATTTTTATCAAATTGTCCATAAGGACCGCATTGAATGAAATAATGGGCTTGAGTATTACTAAGAATTTGCAATTGATAATCGAAATTATCATTTGGGTCTTTTGTTGTTTTTGCAAGAACAGATAAGCGTTTAGAGATTTCATGCCATCTCAGCTTGAAAAGGTCTTTAAGCATTGCACCAATATGTCGGATAATAGGACGACCTTTATATGCAAATACAGAATCTATATCTATGCTTGGGCACACTGAAGGCAAATCAGAATTTAGGACCTGAATTGTTTGATGTGTATATTGACTCAGTTTTTCAGCAAATTGTTGCACTAAAATGTCCACTTGAGGGAGATTTAGAACTGAAGAAACATTGGTTTTGGAAAGAATGGAATTTTTGTATTGAAATCTACCATGTTGGTCAACTTCGTGGTTCAAATATTCTTCATAACGACTCAAATGAAAGAAAATAAAGGCTAATGGATCAGGGCAATTTGAAGCGTTTGAATACCTTGAGCAATCGATAGACTTTAATATTTCGGATTCTTTTAAAAGATTATCCGGCAGAATATTCCAGGCATTTTCAATAGTAACATCGGCGTAGGAAATGGTTATTTTACCCTCTAAATCAGACGATTCCAAGCTATCTACAAGCGAATATTCCAATCCCATTCTTTTTATAAAAAGGTAATCGAGTACATACTCCAGCCTCGGGCTTTTAAAGGAAGAATAGATTAGAACCAAAACTTTAGTTATCTTTGCATTTTTTCGCAAATTAACTACAAAATTAATGAAAGTCGCACTCATCACAGGAATTACAGGTCAGGATGGCGCTTATCTTGCCGAATTCCTTTTAAAGAAAGGCTACATGGTACATGGTATCAAACGTAGAAGCTCTCTTTTCAACACCGACCGTATCGATCATTTGTATCAGGACCCTCATGTTCCGAATGCCCATATCAAGTTGCATTACGGAGATTTGACAGATAGCACCAATTTGATTAGAATTATTCAGGAAACCAAACCGGATGAAATTTATAATCTGGCAGCTATGAGTCACGTTCATGTAAGTTTTGAAACACCTGAATACACTGCTAATGCAGACGGAATAGGAACTTTGAGACTTTTAGAAGCTATTAAAATTTGCGGATTGGTTGGTAAAACCAAAATTTATCAGGCTTCAACTTCTGAGTTATATGGCCTGGTTCAGGAAGTACCTCAGTCAGAAAAAACTCCGTTTTATCCAAGATCTCCTTATGCTGTCGCCAAAATGTATGCCTACTGGATCACTGTGAATTACAGAGAAGCCTACAACATTTATGCTTGTAATGGTATATTGTTCAATCACGAATCGCCAATCAGAGGGGAAACTTTCGTTACCAGAAAGATTACCAGAGCTGCTTCAAAGATTGCATTAGGATTGCAGGAGAAGTTGTATTTAGGAAATCTGAACAGTAAACGCGACTGGGGACATGCCAAGGATTATGTTGAAGCTATGTATTTGATTCTTCAGCAGGAGAAGGCAGAAGACTATGTCATTGCTACAGGTGTTACCACTGAAATCAGAGAATTTTGCAGAAAAGCATTTGGATATTTGGGTATCACTTTGCGATTTGAAGGTGCAGATGTAAATGAGAAAGGCTATATAGATTCTATTGATAAAGCCAGAGCAGAAGAGTTAAAACTCAATCTGAATGCTATTTCAGTCGGAAAAGAAGTAATCAATGTCGACCCTAAATATTTCAGACCAACTGAGGTGGATTTATTAATTGGAGATGCTACCAAGTCAAGAACCAAATTAGGTTGGGAACCTAAGCATACTTTGGATGATTTAGTAAATGACATGATGCAAAGCGACCTTCATTTGATGAAGAAAGACGAGTATCTGAAAGAAGGTGGATTCAGAACTCTGAGTTACTTCGAGTAAACCCATACAACTATTTCGGCACACTTTTCGTCATCTATTCGAAAGATGAGATTTTTTAAATTAGCTTTAAGCTTACTGACGATTGCTGCAATGACAATTTTTAATGTCGATGCACAAATATTACCGGATAAATACTATCAGCCTTATACAATTCAGAAATCGAAGATAGATTCATGTATCATAACACGAATTAATTCAGACAGTGCCAAGCGAGTGGATTTGAGGGTTGCGTACGACAGAAAGGGGAATAAAATGACCTTTTTAGACCAATTGAATGGCTCCAGAATTGTGTTCAAATATTCTTTGGATTCTCTCCTTCAAGTTCAGGAATTTTATATGAAGGTAAACGGAAAAGAGCAAAAAGCGGGCATGGATTCCTTTTTCTATGATGCTTCAAGGAAGAAAGTATTTTATCATTCAATTGTTAAGAGTAAAAAAGGGGATGTTCATATTACCATCAAGTATTACTACAAGGGAGACACGCTGGATAAAGAGGAATACAGATTGAACAAGGATATTTTTAAGACCGTTTATCATTCGTATGACAGGATAAACAATATAGAAATGGTCACTACAGTTTCTTCAAAGGAGCCTAATACCAATCAATTCTATAAAAGAGATGCACAGGGAAAATTGGTAAAGTACTTTTCATTAAATTTAAGCGGCGACACCACTTATGTTCACGTTTATAAATACGATGAGCAAGGCAGGATTGTACAAACTGTAACTTATGATAGCAGAAGTAATGTCAGTAATATTTACAAAACGACCTATTACCCTAATGGCATGATAAAAAGGGAAGAAGAGTATTTAAACATCATGTTTGGAGATCGTTCTACGGCTATTTATCAGAGAAAAGAATACCGCTATATAACTGGCAAGCAATAGCTTAAGCAGATTATAGGATATTGAGACTTTATCCTTAACTTTGCAGCATCTAAAATGATGCACACAGGTTCTAAAATTTACGTTGCCGGACACCGGGGGATGGTGGGCAGTGCAGTATTTCGCGCTTTGCAAAATGCGGGTCACACCAATATCATCACAAGGACTTCAAAAGAACTCGATTTAAGGGATCAAAAAGCAGTTGCTCACTTCTTTGAATTGGAGAAGCCGGAGTATGTATTTTTAGCAGCGGCAAAAGTGGGTGGTATAGTTGCCAACAACACCTATCGCGCTGAATTTATTCACGATAATTTGTGTATTCAGAACAATATTATTCATCAGTCTTACCTGAATGGAGTGAAGAAACTAATGTTTTTTGGCAGTAGCTGTATTTATCCAAAATTAGCGCCACAGCCATTAAAAGAAGAGTATTTACTTACTGGGTTATTGGAGAGTACCAACGAACCATACGCCATAGCTAAAATAGCAGGTATTAAAATGGTGGAAGCCTACAGAGACCAGTATGGATGCAACTACATCAGTGTAATGCCGACAAATCTCTACGGTATCAATGACAATTATCACCCACAGAATTCGCATGTATTACCTGCCTTAATCCGAAAATTTCACGAGGCTAAAGTCAATGGAAATGCTTCAGTTGAAATTTGGGGTACAGGTTCTCCGATGAGAGAATTTTTATATGCTGATGATCTTGCAGAAGCAGCTTTATTCCTGATGAATAATTACGACGGCAAGCAATTTGTCAATGTTGGAAGCAATTTTGATTTAAGTATCAAAGACCTGGCATTAAAAATTAAATCGATTATCGGATTTGAAGGCGAATTGCGATTTGATACAAGCAAGCCGGATGGCACGCCGAAAAAACTGATGGATTCGTCGTTTCTGCACAGTTTGGGCTGGCACCATAAAACCTCACTGGATGAAGGTATTCGTATGGCTTACGAAGATTTCCTTAAGAATCATACAACAGAAGGAGTGCAATAATTTTTGCACTATTTTTGTTTCAATTGTTATAACATGAAAAAATTTCTGAAGATTAGCGGCATAACTATACTGGTGCTGATCATAGCACTTGTTGCATTGCCTTTTTTATTTAAAGGGAAAATCATTGAAATGGCTAAGAAAGAAGCTAACAATAGTTTGAATGCCACCATTAATTTCTCGGATGACATTGGAATTAGTCTGATTAAAAGTTTTCCCAAAATCAGTGTAAGCATCAATGAACTCAGTATAGTTGGGAAAGACACCTTTAAAGGTGATACCTTGGTTTATTTACCAAAACTATCTGTTTCACTGAACTTAATGTCGGTGATTAAGGGTGAAACAATGGAAATTAATAAGATCAGTCTGGAGCAACCTACAATAAATTTATTGGTATTGGAAAACGGTAAAGCCAATTGGGATATTACCAAACCCGACTCAGCGGTTGCAGACACCACCCCTTCGAAGTTTAAAATGGCTTTGGAAAAATTGGATGTGAAAGGTGGTAACATTGTTTATGACGATCAGTCTTTGGGTTTTTATACTTCACTTAATAATATGAATCACGAGCTGAAAGGTGATTTTACACTTGATCAGTTCTTAATGGAAACCAGTACACAAGCCGAATCATTCACTCTGGGATACGGTGGGGTTAATTATTTAAGCGATGTCAAAGCCGATATAAAGGCAAACCTCGATATGGACATGAAAGCCATGAAGTTTACCTTTAAGGACAATGCCATAAAGTTGAATGAGCTGGCCATTGGAGGAGAAGGATTTGTTGACATGAACGATGAGGATATGGATTTTGATATTGTCTTTAACACAGCTAAGTCTGATTTTAAAGCATTCTTATCTATTGTTCCGGGGATGTATGCCAATAGTTTTGAAAAGATGAAAGCTGGCGGCAAACTGGGTCTGTCAGGTTATTTTAAAGGTAAAATGACAGATGATAAGATGCCTGGATTTGGTGTCAAGCTGGATATTGACAATGGTTATTTCAGATATCCGGATTTACCAAAATCGCTCGAAAGTGTATTCGTCAATTTAGCTATAGATAATCCTAGCGGTTACATGGACAATACATTGGTTAATTTGAGCCGGTTCAATGCCAGTGTTGCCGGAGAACCAATATCTGCTAAGCTCATGGTGAAGACACCTGTGAGCAATCCATATATAGATGGTGCTTTAAAAGGCAATGTTAATCTTGATCAGTTCAGAGGTCTGATACCACTTGATAAAGCTACGGAGATAAGTGGACTTATAAAAAGTGATATTCAATTTAAAGGATTTGTAAGCAGTATCGAAAACCAGCAAATTGAGAATTTCGATGCCAATGGTAATTTTGAGGCATTGAACTTTCATTTTAAAGATCCGGAGAACTTACCAATGGGCACGGATTTAAATGCGTCCATGAGTTTTAACCCGAAAACTGTAGTTCTAAATTCATTAAAAGGCAAAGTTGGAATGAGTGATTTTGATATGAATGGCAATATCAACAACATATTCGGCTATATGTTAAGAGATGAGTTGTTAAAAGGTCAGTTCACATTAAATTCAAACTATTTTAATGCCAATGAGTTTTTAAGTGAAGAGGAAGTATCGAAAGAGCCGGCACCATCTGATACTATTCCATTACAGGCATTTGAAGTACCCGGGAACATTGATTTCGAATTTGGGTCTAAAATTAACACCTTGATTTACGATAACTTAAAAATGACCAATCTGGGCGGTAAAATTATAGCCCGCGATAAGCAATTATTTTTTGAGAAAGTAGGTGTCGAATTATTAGGCGGGTCAATGGGTTTGAATGGTGTTTATGATTCGAAGAACCCTAAATTTCCTTTCAGTAATATAGATTTTAACGTCAACTCACTTGACATTATTCAGACTTTCAATAATTTTGAAATGGTGAGGAAATTGATGCCTGTAGCTCAGTATACTCAAGGGCTTTTCAATGCTAAGATTAATCTTTCCAATAATTTCAATCAGGACTTAAGTGTCAATTATCCAACAGTAACCGGTTCAATTCAAATGGGCATAAGCGATGCAGCTGTGAAGAGTTTGCCAATTCTGAATATACTGGCAGATAAACTCAAGTTGGATAAGTTGAAAAATCTGAATTTAAAGAACCTCAATTTCAAGCTGGCTATTGCAAATGGTAAAGTCATGCTGGATTCGATGATAGTGCCATTATGGACTGGAGCAAAGGCTAAGATCAGTGGATTTACTGCACTGGACCAAAGCATTCAATATGTTGCAAAATTATCGATTCCAAGAAAAGATTTCGGTGAGGCTAATACTGCATTAAGCAACCTGACAGATCAGGCAAAGAGTAAAGGATTGAATATAGCACTTAGTGAGATGGTGGATATCGATGTATTAATTGGAGGTTTCTTTAATAAACCAGATGTTAAAGTCAGTCTTCATGATGCGAAGAATTCATTTGTCAATTCAGTCAAAGACCAGTTGAAAGATCAGGCCAATCAACAGATTCAGGCAGCAAAGGATGAAGCAAAACGCAGAGCAGAAGCCGCTAAGCAAAAAACACTGGATTCATTAAATAAAGTTAAACAAGCCACACAGGAAAGACTGGCAGCTGAGAAAAAGGCAGCGGAAGAAAAACTGGCGGAAGAAAAAAGAAAAGCAGAAGAACAAGCAAAAGCTGCGGCTGACAAGGCTAAAGAAGAAGCCAAGAGAAAAGCTGAGGAAGAAGCAAAGATAGGTTTGGATAAGATAAAGGGCGGAATTCTTAAGAAAGAGGAGTAGATTTTCCTGGCTTCACCAATAAGGATTTATCCATTGTGACAGTCACTTTGCCTTTATCGGCTCCTTTAATTTTTCTGACGTATTTTCGGAGTGTATAAGTTACAGTGACGAGATTTTGATTCCTGTTTTTGGAGTAATAAGCAGCCAACCCGGCAGCCGCTTCGAGGACATCTTTAGGCAGATCGGTTTTCCCTTTGGATTTAATGATAACATGGCTTCCTGAAACATCTCTGGCATGCAACCATGTATCGTTTTTATCACTGTAATAGTTTAACAGTTTTTCATTGCTGTCAGCGTGTTTTCCAACGAAGATTTCGAAACCGTTAAATTCAAATTTTCTGTAGGGTAAAGTATCTTCCTTTGAATTGGTTTCTTCGGTCTTTATAAATGATTTTAAGCCTCGCATATCGGAGGCATTCTCGATGATAGATTTTTTGAGTTTAAGTTCGTTTAGAGTATGTTCTGCTTTTGATATTTTATCTTCGAGTAAGCGTATGCTGTGAGGGATTCCTTTTTCTTTTTTGAAATAACGTTCAGCATTTTCTACAGCATTGAGTTTTTCATCCAGTTGCACTAGAATATCTGTATTATCGTTGTAGATATCGGCAAGTACGATTGATTTCAAACCAGGTTTAATAAGATGCAGATTGGCTAAAATGATATTGCCTATTTCTCCGTCCGGGCGTTTATTTTTAAGGGTTTCGAGCGCTTTTTTATTAGCTGATATGAAGTTGGATTTATCATCTATCGCATTCAGGCAATTCGTGTAAAGTTGTTGTTTGCGTTCAAAAAATGATTTGGTTTTTAAGTATGTGGCTGAAAAACGATTGATATCTTCCAATAAAGAACCATTGTCATTTGGTTGAATTTGAAAACTATTTGAATCGAAGGAAATGCCATTTAAGGAGCGATAGTATTTTACACGATTTTCTAGGTTATCTGGTGAATCAAAGGGAGTATGATTTAAAATTTCAGAAGGTAAAAACGGATATGTTTTGAGCAGCTCATCTCCCTTAAGAGAAAAGTCCATTGTGGTTTCCCTGATCAGGTCAGAGAATTTGTAATTCAGGTCGTTTTCGAGATGTTGTCTGAAATGGTCAACTGCGGTTTCATTTTCAAAAAGCATGATATTCGATTTCCTGCCATGACATTTGAAAAGTAAGGTGAAGCCATTACTGAAATGAATATGGAAACTTCTTTCGAAGGGGTGGGTATGCAGTTCAGTTATACTACTTCCTTTTATTTCGGAGAATTGAGGTTTAAAAAGACGGCTTTTAGATGGATTTTCGTGATTGAAGAAAAACAGGATTTCACCGTGGTAAAACAAACATTTGATATGAAAAGTTCCGAGGTCCAGCACCCATTCTTCAGGCGAGTTACTGAAGCAATCGAATACAGTTTTGCCTTTGCAAATTTCAGCAAGTTTTATTGCCATTGATTCTATGAGCAAAGCATTCAAATGATTCACATGGCGAAGATATTCTATTTTGGCAACAATCGTTGATTAGCTTGTGTAAAACTTGTGCCTACGGGGAGCACGACCTGACGTAATTTCGTGACATGAAATTCTTTATCGATACAGCCAATCTCAATCAAATCAAAGAAGCGAAAGATCTGGGTATTTTAGACGGTGTTACAACCAATCCATCCCTTATGGCAAAAGAGGGTATAACCGGAGAGGCCAATGTTATGAAGCACTACAAAGATATTTGCGATATTGTTGGCAGTGGAGATGTGAGTGCAGAAGTCATTTCTACTGATTTTGCCGGTATGATAGAAGAGGGTAAAAAATTGGCAGCTATTGACCCAAATATAGTTGTAAAAGTACCGATGATAAAAGAAGGTATAAAAGCGATTAGCTGGTTTACAGCCAATGGCATTCGTACCAATTGTACACTTGTGTTTTCTGCAGGTCAGGCCATACTCGCAGCAAAAGCAGGTGCTACTTATCTTTCTCCGTTTATTGGACGTGTTGATGATATCAGTTGGGATGGAATGGATTTAATCAGTCAGATTAGTCATATTTACACTATGCAGGGATTTGAAACTCAAATTCTGGCAGCTTCAGTAAGAAATCCATTGCATATTGTTAAAGCCGCAGAAGTTGGTGCTCATGTGGTTACTTGCCCATTAGATGCCATTTTAGGCTTGCTCAACCACCCGCTTACTGATATTGGTTTGGCTAAATTTTTGGCCGACCATAAGAAAGCCAACGGTTAATACTACAAATGAAGAAGCGTCATACAAGTCTAAAAAGGGAACTCTTTCTCGTACTTGATGACCATAAAAGCAGTAAACCATTGAATCGTATGTTTCATGGTATACTCTTTACCCTTATAATTCTGAGTTCCCTTTTACTTATAGTCGAAACTGTAAAAAGTTTCCATAGAGCCTATTTTCTTTATCTCTATCCATTAGAAGTTTTCACAATGGTCTTCTTTACAATGGAATACATGCTTAGAGTGTATACTTGTACGGAAATTGAGGCCTATAAAGAACCTGTAATCGGGCGCTTGAAATATATTGTAACCCCGCTGATGCTGATAGATATATTATCTATTATTCCTTTTTATCTGATCATTTTCTCTTCCAATTATTCAGGCTTTTACATTTTTAGTATATTCCGTGTGCTTCGATTGTTTAAGGCCATTCGATATGTTGAAGCGTTTAAAATCATTGGCCGTGTGTTTTATATTCAAAGAGAACAATTACTGGTAAGCTTTATATTTATCTTATTCGTTTTCGTCTTTGCATCGAGCATAATCTATATAGCTGAGAAGGATGCTCAGCCAATTAAATTCAGTGATATTCCTTCAGCGATGTGGTACACAATAGCCACTATTACAACAGTGGGTTATGGTGATGTTTATCCAATAACTGTTATAGGAAGAATTACAGGTGGTCTTATTTCTATGAGTGGACTTCTGCTTTTGGCTATTCCAACTTCAATTCTAACTTCAGGGTTTTTAAAAATAAACAGAGAGAAAGAAAGTAAAGAAAAGCAAACCTGCCCTAATTGCGGCACCGTCTTTACAAAAACTCCTGAACTTTAAACTCCTGAAATACAATAATATAAGTCTCTATTTTGCAAAATAATTTACATTTTGTAACTTTTATAATCTTCTTAACGACCAATAACTGAAACAGAAATTGACTACAGCTGAGTACAATATCATCGTCAGACAATGGGGACCACATTTATTGAGGTTTGCCAACAGGAATCTGAAGAATATGGATGTGGCAAAGGATGTGGTACAAGATGCTTTTGAAGTCCTTTGGAATAAAAGAGATGAAATTCAGGCAGAGAAGGCAAGGCAATATTTGTTTACAGTAGTATTCAGAAAAGGTATAGATATTTTTAGAAGCATAAAACCAAACGATACAATAGAGGAGCATCACCACCAAATTACAGATAGTAGGGCGATAGATAAAACATATTCAGATAAGGAAATAATTGAGAAAGCTATTGCCAATCTACCGGAAATGCAAAGACAACTGGTGTTATTGAGAGATTTGGAGGGCTATGATTACAAGGAAATAGGAGAAATAACGGGATTAAGTCTGAGTCAGGTTAAAGTTTATCTGTTCAGAGCAAGAAAAACAATGAAAGAAACCATCACCACTTTAGAAGCAATATGAAAAAAATTGTAGTGACCAGGGAGAATTACGAGGAAATCATGTTTGGGTTACTCGAAAATGAGTTTGAACCAGCAATGAGAGAAGATATCCTGAATCAAATTGAAGCAGATACTTTTCTGGCTTTTGAGTGGAAACAATGGAGTAAAGCCAACTTTACCGAAAGTCTCGAAACTTATAAAAGTCAGGAAGCTGAATTCATAGAGTCTTTGGTAAAGGAAGACAAAAAAGCAATTATATTTCCAATATACAGGCAGCTTTCATGGGCAGCTGTTATTGCCCTTTTTATTGGATTAGGATTGGTTTTGTACAATTCAGTAGATAAGCAGGTTCAGAATGTTTCACTATCAACTCAAAACAGCACTATTTTACCTCCGATTGCTGAGCAAAAATCAGAGCCTGACACAGTTCACTTGAAAATTGAAAAATACACTTCAATAACTAAGAAAGAAAGCAGAATTGACAGTCATTATATTGAAACTAACAAGCCAGATACAGTCATCACAAAAAATGAATTACTATTAGTCAAAGAAACACCTGAAACAGATCTCTATAATGATACCGTTCAGCAAATGATTGCAACTGCTATTAAGCAAAACAAACAATCAAGATTTAAGATTACAGTGACCGAAAGTACCATGGATGGTAGTGTCACAACTAATTATTCTTTCTCCGAAAAGCGCTATACAATGGCAGATGTTATCAATCATAAGGATGGTATCACTCTGTCTAAGTTCCTGGATAATGGCACTTCGAGAGTTATAAAATCAGACAATAAAACATATATAGAATACATAGCACAGGATAATTCGGTGCTCATTTTAACCTTATCAAATTAAACCAACATGAAAAGAAGTATCATTTTAATAATTTTATCCATTATCGGTTCCAGATTATTTGCCCAAACACCTGATACCGGCAAGGATACCGTAAAGCTGAGCATCGGCAATGAAACAATAACGTTACCAATGCCAAAGGAAGGAAATAAAGTCACTGTCAATCTCGAAGATTCAACGGATATTATTCAGATAAGCATAGGCAGAATGAGTAAAACCAGAGCTTTGAATACACAAAATGACAACCAAAAGCAGAAGGATAATATGCGCAACCGAAGCAGTCATATCAATTGGTTCAGAGAAATAGAACTGGGTACGGTTTCCTATTTATCCAGAAATTTTATATCGACCAATGACTCAACGATTGGGGACGCCACATCTGTATTCAGTCTGAATACCAATAACGTGACCAGTATGTTTAAGATAACACCTGAAAAAGTGTTACCCGGAATTACATTCGGGATTAATATTAAGGAAAAGAGCCGACCATTGAAAAATACAAAAATGAATTTTATCACAGGATTTAAGTTCAGGTATACCAATTTCCAATCCAAAGGTAAATACGAGGTAGTCAGTTACAGATACAGCATTAACAATGGGGTTTGGCGCTATTATCCAGATAGTGTGGTATCCGTAAAAAAGGGCGACTACAGAGCCTCGACCAACTTTTACCACATGATGTTTCCATTTTTGGTAGAGTTTGGCATGAAGGATAATAAATTTAAAATTGCTACAGGCCTTAATTTAATGGTCGGCTTTAGTTCATCAAGAGTATTGGCTAATACAGGTGAAAATTTGAAAAGTTCTCAGATTTTCATCACCTACAATACACCACAGATTCTCATGATACAACCTAGTATTAGAGTCACACACAAAAGATTTTCAGTTCAGGTTCATACAACTTTAAACAACAATACAATAGGTTACGGACCGACAGAACTGAGAACAGGTAAACTCTGGTATCTGAATCTTGGATACAAACTGTACTAAGAATAACCACTAAATAACCACTACTTAATACTTATTTCAGGCGGCAGTTTATAACTGTAGTGGGAGAGTATTGAAATTACATTTTACGATATGAATAAAACCATTTTAAAAACGATGATTGTATTAGCCACTATGGCTGCATGCAAAGACAAAGAAGACAAAAACACGGATCCAAAGCCTAAGTTGACTGCAAGACAGCAGGCATTGATAGGTAAAGACTGGAAATTACACGCTATCAGAATGGGTGGTGTCGACATGACAGCTACTTTACCCGGCTGTTTCAGAGATAATATCATCCACCACTTCAAAGATGATAAAACTGGTTATTCGGATGAAGGTACTACCAAATGTGAGCAAAACGACTCACAAAGAGTTTCATTAAACTGGAAGATGATTGCCAATGAATCGAAGATGGTCATTAATCAAGATGGAAGTGCGGATACATTTGAAATAGTGAGTGTAAGCGGAAATGAACTTCAGTATCTTTATGAAGGACAGACAATCGTGTTAAAATATTAAAGTTTGGAATGACTATTTGCTTCTGATGGCTTCAACAGGCACTAAACGACTTGCACGGTAGGCAGGAATCATCCCGGCCAGCAATCCAATGGCAGAGGCAAACAGAATGCCTTGAAACACATTGCCCATTGTAAGTACCATGCGGAAAGTTGAAGTGCCTGAAGCCAGGAAGAAATTGAGCATACCGCTGATACCCCAGGTGAGTAAAATACCGACAATACCACCTAACAGACTCAAAACAACGGATTCGGTTAGAAAGTGAAACAAAATGAATTCATTTTTTGCACCTAGTGCTTTTTGTATACCAATGATATTCGTTCTTTCTTTTACAGATACAAACATAATATTGGCAACTCCGAAACCACCTACCAGTAGGGAAAACAATCCAATGATTAGTCCGAAAGTATTAATGGTTCCAAAGAGTTCGGTAATTGTGTCACTGAGAAATGATATTTTATTCAGGGTGAAGTTGTCTTCCTGTTGAGGTTTAAGTCTTCTGATGCTTCTCATAGAACCTCTCAGTTCCTCGTAAATAGCATCAGAACCTACATTGTCTTTAGCTTTTACAATGATATTGGCACTGTTTTCTTCGCTTGAAATGTATTGGAGAAAGCGCACAGGTACAACCACATTATCATCAAAGTCGATGTTAATGATGTTATCGCCCTGATTTTTAAAAACACCGATTATTTCGACTTTTTTTCCAAACAGGCTGAAATATTTACCCACTAAGCCTTTATCGGTATCAAATAGTCCTATAGCTACATTATGGCCGAGAACAGCCACATTTCGGGCATTTTTATCTTCAAATTCATTAAAAAAGCGGCCTTCGGTTATTTCAAGATTTTCGATTTTACTGAATTCAAAGCTATAACCATCAATTTTAACATTTTCCAGGAATTTGTCTCCGGCTCTTACTGTTGTATTAGTGGAAGATGTGAAGGCAACGGCGTCTATAAGCTGAGATACAGGTTGTTCTTTAATTGACTTAATTTCGCTATATCTGGCGTCAGGACGATTGACATATTTCCACCAGGGGTAATCATTACCTCCGCCTACCCATTGCCATTTATCAATGTAAATGACATTTTTCCCTAAAGATTGCAAACTACTTTTAATATTCATCTCCAGGGAATCGACAGCTGTAAAAACGGTGATTATTGAAAATATACCAATAGTAATACCAATAACAGAAAGTATTGACCTCAACTTATTGCTGATGAGAGAGTGAAAGGCCATAGAAAGGCTTTCAAAAAGCAATCGTATATACAGGTTTGTTTTCAAATACCGACCAATATTAGTGTATTTTCATAAAGTTCAAAGAATGAATTCGACGATTTACACCGATTCACCCACAAGTGAATTGTAATTAGTCTTCTGCTTTTTTCTTCGGAAAGAAGATGCTTAGCAGAACGCTTACTGACAAAATACTTAGGATAATCATCAAAGAGATCATGTTATTAAATCCGATTGATGTGAACCATTCTTCAAAAAGCATTTTTGTGCCAATAAACGCCAGTAATACACCTAGTCCCATTTTTAAGTAAGAGAATAGGTGCATGATATTGCTGAGCAGGAAGAACAAACTTCGCAGGCCCATGATAGCAAAGATATTGGAGAAAAATACGATATAAGGGTCCTTGGTTACAGAGAATATGGCAGGGACACTGTCGACAGCAAAAACCAGATCGCTGAACTCTACTACTAATAATACCAGGAAAAGAGGGGTCACATATTTGACGCCATTTTCGGTATGGAAAAATTTTCCACGCACATATTCAGGCCATGTTTTAAAAACTCTGGAAGTCAATTTTACAACAGGGTGATTTTCGACATCTATGGATTCCTCTTCATCTTTGGAGAGCAGGATTTTTATACCCGAAAAAATGAGGAAGGCACCAAAGACATACAGTATCCAGTGAAACTGTGCAATAAGGAAAGACCCTGCAAAAATAAACAGCATCCTGAGAATGATGGCACCAAGAACACCCCAAAACAGCACTTTTTTATAGTATTGATTGGGTACAGCAAACGATGTAAATATCAAAAGAATGACGAATAAATTATCAACTGACAAAGAATATTCAATCAGGTAACCTGTCAAAAAATCCAATGATATTCGGTCATTGTAAATATCCAGATTGCGCTCCAGGTCATTGCCCGAGAAATGTATATCCGGCTGGTACTTCGAGGTGATTTCTATAAGTTTATCCATAGAGTCTATACCATGAATCATTTCGCCTGATTGCTTCAGGAAAAGGAAAAATATCAAGGCAAAAGACACCCAAACGAAAGTGAGTGCAAATGCATTTTTAAAAGATACAGTTTTAGATCCTTTTGAAAAAACGCCGAGGTCCAGTGCCAGAACAAAAGCAATAAAGACCAAAAAGGACGAAAAGAAGATGATTTCTCTGCTCATGAATGTGACGCAAGATTACGTCAAATTCGCTAGTTTTTTATGAGCTTGTAGGTAAAAATTTCTCCACCAAAACTATAGTTAAGAAAGTAAATTCCATTTTCCAATGAAGTGCAATCGATGATAAGGGTTCCATCAGAGTTCCAGATGTACTGAACGGTCGTCAATAGTCGGCCCTGGACATCGGTTATACTAATAACAGATGCTTCATCGGCATTTTCTATTGTTAGGTAGTTTTCAATTGGATTTGGATAATAACGTATGCCTTCACCAGTGTTCAAAGTATTGAGTTGAGAGGATTGCAGCGTTTTTATAACAGCAGAATAGGCATCTACCTGACCATAACCATAGGTATTATTGGGCAGATTACCCATTGCAGAAGTTTTTATTGTAGTAGTTTCCAGAATATTTCTGACATCATTATGGTCGAGCATAGGGTTAACTTCCAGCATTAGCGCCACAATTCCGGTTACATGAGGAGCAGCCATTGAAGTGCCGCTAAAAGCTGTCCAGTATTGTGTGTCATTTTGAAAAACTGTTTTTAAAAGGGTGCGTTCTTCCATCCAGGGTGCAATTTGTCTGTTGTTGACAGAAGATGGAACATTATAACCAGGTGCCGCTATATTGGGTTTGATACGACCATCGACCGTTGGTCCAAGGCTGGAAAACCTGACAATTGATGGAGGAATGACATAATTACTATCGTTCATCAGTTTACCATATTGATTGGTATAGGCACTTCTTGCAGCCAGTGCACCAACAGAAATCACGGCTTTTGAAGTTCCGCCATTTTCGCCAGCAGTATAATTGGCATCACCTGCTATAAAACTATTGCTGAAGTCAAGTTTATTCAACTTGTTTCTAAACGAACCGCTGGTCCAATCTTTCTCTGCACCACTGTTCCATCCATGTACTTCAGATGAATCTGAACAGAGATAGGCAACTATCACATACTTTCTTTGTTTAGGATGTTTTACTGTAACAGTAAGATTGGGCTTGTTGTTTGTAGGGAACCGATGTATAGTTTTAAATTTAATTTGAAAACCTGAAGTATCGGCGAAAAAATTGAAATTTAGTGAGGTGTCAATATCTGTTGAGATAAATGGAGTCTCAACTATTGTTAAAGCATTCGTATCAATGATTCTGATTTTTAATTTAAAATCACGACCGGAACTACCCCAAAAATCACTATAAACGCTCTCACCAGTTCTGAACTGTCGGTTATTTTCAATCATGATAGTACCTACAGTGTCGCGATTAAATTTGTGAAAGAAGTGCATTGGATTGTCACCCTCATTGCCATTTGCACCTATCAGTATTTTACCTTTTCCTACTAAAGATTCTGTAGCTAAATCAAATAAACTGGTACCATCATGTGGACCCGTATGCATACCCCAGCTAAGATTAATGACAGCAGGTTTACCTTGTGATTCGGCATATTCGAATATGTAGTTATAAGCATCAATTATGCTTGGATTGGCAACTATATAATCACCCAAAGCACTTCCCGCTAAAGTGTCATTGGAATATTTGATAGACACAAAAACAAGTTCAGCACCAGGGGCAACACCTTTGTATTGTTGATTTGGGGTAGTTAATCCACTTCCGGCTGCTATACCCGTAACATGGGTACCATGAGAGCCATCCATATCATTTAAAGTTTTAATAATGGATGTATCTGTATATTCACTGCCATAATTAAAACCATTTGGCGCTGTACCTGAATTATTTGCTTGATTCCAATATCTGCTTACTCTGTATTTGACGCTGTCTGCTGTGTAAAAAGTGGGATGATTACATTGAAATCCAATATCTACAATGCCAACAATGACGCCTTTTCCGGAGTAATTTCGAGGCAAAGAGTTTTGTAAGCCATTTTGAACTTTATTTACCTGAGTCAATTGTCTTTCAGTATCATTTTTAAATCTGACTGCATTACTTCTGCAAGCAGCTTCCACATATCTTATTCCGGGAATATTATTGAAGCAAAGCAGCGATTTTTCAGGAATTGAAACGGACCATACCATTCCTGCTTTAGAATTGATAGATATACCGTAAGACAATAGTGTGGAATCCTTGCAGGTTTCATCTACCAGAATAAGCGCTGAAACCTCGCCACTGCCATTGGTTAAAATAGGGGAGGATTTGTCAATGTTATAAATAGTTTGAGCATTAAGCTGTAAAAAACAAAACGATAACAAAAGGTAAAAATAACGGAGCATAAATACAAAGATATGCAATACAAAACATTTGAACTTGAGTTAGTGTTTGAATTTTGCATCATTTTTTGCGGATTCGCATTATGATGTTATGATTTAAATTAGAAATTACACGATTTCAATTGTTTAAATTCGCGACATGAAAGATATAGAAAACGAGCAGGACATCGATACTTGGATGCGTGCATTTTATGGAAAATTGCTTAAAGATCCGGTAACTGCTCCAAAGTTTGAAAATCTGGATTTGGAAGAACATTTCCCCAAACTGGTGCATTTCTGGTCGTTTGTGCTTCTGGATAAAGAGGGTTACAAAACCAATGTATTTGAAAAACACATTCATTTAAGTTTAGAAAAGGAGCATTTCGAACAATGGTTAAAATATTTTAAAGCTACAACAGATGAGCTTTTTTCAGGTCCAAAAGCAGAAACAGCTAAGCAAAGAGTGCTATTACTTGCGACGACCTTTATGCATAAGTTAAGTGGCGAGTACCACGATTTTAGTAAAGCTATGGGCCTTAATCCTGAATAGTTAAATTCTCGCCATAATGGCAATGAAAATTTAAGAGATTTTAATTATCATTGCTACAGAAAACATGCGCGAAAGCAAATTTGTTGAACAGAACAAAGAGAAATGGGAAGAATTTGAGGCTGATTTAAAAGCCAATAAGAATGATCCTCAGTTATTGAGAGCCAGAATGGTTCAGATAACAGATGATTTGTCCTATTCGCGCACATTTTATAAAAACCGCTCTGTTAGAATCTATCTGAATGGACTTGCACAGCAGATTTACAACAACATTTACAAAAACAAACGCAATTTCTTTAAGTCACTATCTCAGTTTTATTCAGAGGATATTCCAAGAATACTTTATCATGCCCGTAAAGAACTGTTGCTGGCCTTCCTGCTACTGTTGCTGACAGTCGCCATCGGGGCATTTTCTACTGCTAAAGACCCCGGTTTTGCTTCTTCAGTTTTATCGGATGATTATGTTGAAATGACCAAGGAAAATATACGAAAAGGCGATCCCTTTGGTGTTTACAAGGACAGTGATTCAACTTCGATGTTTGTTGGCATAGCACTTAATAATCTAAAGGTAGGTCTTATTCTCTTTTTATTTGGATTACTGGCATCGTATGGGTCGTTGGCTATTATGATATATAATGGCATTATGCTGGGTACTTTCATGTATTTTTTCTATTCGCGCGATTTAAGTACTGAGTTTAACCTCACAGTATGGATGCACGGAACAATAGAAATACTGACAATGGTGATAGAGACAGTTGCAGGTATGTTGTTGGGCAGAGGTCTTATTTATCCCGGAACATTGAGCAGAACCAAAGCATTTAGTATCTGGGGCAAAAGAGGTGCAATGCTGTTTATGTCCACAGTCCCTTTTATCATCTTAGCGGCATTCATTGAATCTTATCTGACCCGGCATACCGAAATGTCCAACATAATGAGAGCTGTTTTTATATTGCTTTCACTTGGTTTGATGTTGTTTTATTTTGCTGTATATCCTTTATGGAAATTCAGAAAAACAAAAGATGTGGATTTAGGCATGCCGGAATTGTCTGCCGAAAGTGCTATTGAATTTAAACCAGATTCGATTTATTCCGGAGGTTCGGTGTTTCTAAAATCTGTTCAGCTTTTCGGATTAACCTTTCCATTCTTGATTCGGACTGCATTGATTAGCGCAGCTGCTTATACCGCAATTATCTACTTTCTTCATAAAGAAAGAATGATAAAAACCATAGCCTCAAGTCAAATGACCATTGAAGATTTCATCACAAAGTTATTCAATGGAAGTAACCATGTTTTCAAAGATTTATTCAATGGAATGGGTATAGTGCTTAACAGTTGGAGTTTACCTGAAATATGCGTCATCAGTACGCTTTGGCTGGGTTTTCTGCTCAGTTTAGGTTTGTGGTTATTTAATAAGAAAATCATCAGAAAAAATGTTCAGTTTCTTAAGATTTTGGGTTATGGTACTGGTGTATCACTTTTTTTGAATATTCTATATTTGCTCAATATAAGTTTATGGATTTTCTATTTATTACTATTGGCTCCTTTAGCGGTATTTGCAACCGAAAGAGTCTTTGGTCTCGGAAAATCATATAGTTCAGGAAGAGTATTTAAATACATCAGCAGTGGCAGTTTTAGACTGTTAGGGATATCAGTTTCATTGTTATTAATGGTGATTATACTTGTCTTCTTCTTTATGACGCCTTTTTATATCACCTTAAGACAATTATTGGAAATGAACTTCGATTTACCTGAGACGTCCTTCAATATAATGGTCAACATGTTTGTCTTTTTTATTATGACATTTATGAATGCACTTGTTGTCTTGTTTATTGTTATGCAAAGTGCGTTTTTAACATTTACACTTAAGGAAATTTCGGATGCAGAAGGTTTGAAAAGAAATATAGAAGAGATTGGCAGAACCAGGAGGGCTTATGGCATTGAAACGGAGTAAATTTCTGATCATATCGATGTTGTTAATAGAGTCCTTGCACAGCCAGTACATGGATTTAGACACCTCAGATCAACAAGTGTATTCTCAGGAGCAGTACAGCAATGGAGATATTAACAATTCAAGTTTCGAAGCGTTTTCTGATTCTACGAAAGAGATTTTTAACAGTCAGGGTCTAAATCCTTCAATAGATGAGAGAAACTGGAAGAGGGTTTTTAGCAAAGTAGATTTCAAGGAATCAAATAATAAGAAGGACTCTTTAATAAAAAAAGATAAAAAGACGCGCAGAGAACGCAGAACCAGCTCTATATCTTTTAGTGCTGGTAATTTAAGTTGGTTATGGTATACTTTGGCAATAGCTGTTATTCTCTCGGTCATTTTTTTTCTTTTACCCTGGATGAAAACCCGGAATGTTAAAAATGAATTGAATGAAGAGATATTGTTTGGAGATGAAAATCCGGATGAATCTGCATTGATTCAAAGTAATATTCGCAAGTCCTTTCAGAATGCTTACGACAAGGGAGATTATAGAGTTGCATTCAGACTATTGTATCTGGATACACTTAAACGTTTTGTAGAGAAAAACTGGATAGTATACAGAAAGGAAAAAACAAACTTTGACTATTTGATGCAATTGGCTAACAAGCCGGTTTATTCAGCTTTCGGACAATTGACATTAGCTTTTGATGAAATCTGGTATGGCGACATCGTACCGGATGCTCAGCAAATGGATTCGTTTTTAAAATTATTTGATAGTATAGAGAGGGAGGTCAAGCGTGCGTAGAGAAAATATTATCATACTATTGGTCATTCTGTTAATTGCAGTCTTAATTGGTTATCTGTATTATAGCAATAAGGAAACAAAGACAGTTTACAAATGGCATAAGACTCTCAACAATTCTGAGAAAGAACCTTATGACATTGGATTATTTTTGAAACTTATTAAACAGGAATCAAGGAACGTTACTGTTTTGGCGGATGAGATGAGATATACTCTGGGAGATGAGGAGAGCAATCAGGTAACATATCTTTTTATTGGCGAATCCTATTACCTGAACAAGGAAGAATTAAACACTTTATTACAATTTGTCAAACGCGGGAATCACGCTATGATTATTACCGAAAGTTTACCTGATACCCTGTTGCAGGCTTTGACCGTGTATGGCCAGCCTTTAAAACTCAACAGAATTGTTGCAGAGGAAGTAGAACTTAAAAGCTCAAATGTTCACAGTAAATTCGGTACTCAAAAACTTCGATTTAAAGGATACAGTAATACGGATATATCTTCTGTAGACTGGAATTTTTTTGCTGATAGTGAATACAAAGATTATCCTGATTTTATTACCTCTTTTGCGCCCATGAGTACTTTGGATGGAAAAGTCAATCAGGCTTATTTTACATTTGGTCAGGGCTCAATAAGAATCAATACAAGTCCAATATTATTTAGCAATTACATTTTAAGCTCCAGGCCTTATTTGGATTACGCCAATGAGATGATGAACGGACTTAAAATGGACAGACTGATTATTGATAATTTCTCGAATCAGCCAAAAGATGATGCTGAAAGAATGCAAAGAAATTCACCTTCACCTTTATCTTATATTTTGGCACATAAGGAATTGAGAATGGCCTGGTACCTGTTATTAGGCACAGCCCTGTTATTTTTACTGTTTAAAGCCAAACGAGTGCAGCGAATTATACCGGTATTGGAGCGTAAACGCAACACGACAAAAGCTTTCGTGGAGACAATGAGCGGCTTGTTTTATAATCAGTCGAATCACAAGGAAATGGCAGTACTTAAAATGCATCTTTTCCAGTTCTTTCTAAAGTCGAAATTATCAGTATCTACACAAGAAGTCAACAGCAAAACAATCCAGCATATTAGTATACGAGCCAATGTACCAGAGAGCATAGTTCATGAAATATTTGAGTATTACAGTCATAGAATTGTGACATCGGATGATATAGATGCCAATACACTGATGGACTTTTACAACAGGATTAATCAGTTTTATAAACTTTATAATAAAAACAAATAGACAATAGTAAATTATGGAAGATCAAACAACAGATCAACAAAATACAAATCCGGATAGAGAAGTACTCAATCTGGAGCCAATTCGTTCAGGTGTAGAGCGTGTCCGAAAAGAAATTCAAAAGGTTATTGTCGGACAGGATGAAATGATTAATCTGCTTTTGGCAGGCATGTTTGCCGGGGGGCACGTATTAATAGAAGGTGTGCCTGGTATAGCAAAGACCTTAACTGTTAACTTGCTTGCAAAAACCATGAATCTGGATTTTAAACGAATTCAGTTTACGCCTGATTTGATGCCAGCTGACGTTACCGGAACCAATATCTTCAATATGAAGACAAGTGAGTTTGAATTCAGACACGGACCAGTGTTTGCCAATTTTGTGTTAATAGATGAAATCAACAGATCACCTGCAAAAACGCAAGCTGCATTATTTGAAGTAATGGAAGAGCAACAGGTAACCATCGACGGGTATACGCACAGTTTACCTTCGCCTTTTATGGTAATGGCAACCCAAAATCCAATTGAGCAGGAGGGAACTTATAAATTACCGGAAGCTCAACAGGATCGTTTTTTGTTCAGAATAAAAATGAAATATCCAAGCGTTGAAGAAGAGCTCAGAATTTTGCAAAGATTCGAATCAGATTTTAGTCAGGATATAATAAACGATGTTACGACAGTCATGTCAATTGCGGAGATATATGAATGCAAGCGTTTGGTGCAGAAAGTAAGAATTAAAGATGAATTGCTGGGTTATATTGCCAATATCATCGATCATACCAGACATACCAGTGATTTGTTTTTAGGAGCATCTCCACGCGCCTCATTGGCCATAGTGAAAACTTCCAAAGCATTAGCCGCCATGCAGGGCAGAGACTTTGTTACACCTGATGATATCAGATTTGTAGCTTTTCCAGTATTGAATCACCGGGTTATTCTTGCTCCTGACAAAGAAATGGAAGGGTATGAATTGCAAGATGTTTTAAATGATATATTTTCTAAAATAGAAATTCCGCGATAAATAAATGAAGACACTCTCGGATATATTTCTGAGTTCAAGGTTTTATCTGGCCTTAGGTGCATTGATAGTTTCATTTGCAGTTTCATTTTTTGTGCCAATGCTATATTTCCCCTGTTTGCTGTTGCTCGGTGTGGTATTGGTATTGAGTATTTCTGATTTAGTGCTGTTATTTTCCTTAAAATTCCCGGTTAAAGCCAAGAGAATATTAAGTGATGTATTATCTCTTGGTGACGAAAATAAGGTAGAAATAGAATTGCGCAATTTTTCAGGTCGGAATCTGGTAATTAGCGTTATTGATGAGTTGCCTGAACAACTGCAAATAAGGGATTTTAAAATGGGCATTAAAATAGGACCTTACAAAACCACCCTATTAAAATACCAGATAAGACCTGTCAGCCGCGGGGAATATGAGTTCGGTCAGTTAATTATTTTCATCAATGGTATCATGGGCTTGGCTCAAAGACGCATGAGACTTGATGTTCAGCAAAAAGTAAAAGTATACCCCAGCATTATAAGTATGAAGCAGTTTGAGCTGTATACCATCTCAAGCATCGCACGATTTCACGGTATAAAAAAGATGCGGCGTTTGGGCATGAGCTATGAGTTTGAGCAAATCAAATCGTATGTTCAGGGTGATGATATCAGACATATCAATTGGAAAGCAACAGGCAAACGCCAGTCTATGATGGTCAATCAGTTTGAAGAAGAGAAGTCACAACCTGTCTATAACATCATAGATAAGAGCCGGATTATGATGATGCCATTTAAAGGGATGAGTCTGATGGATTATGCTATTAACTCTACTTTAACTTTGACTAATGTAGCTTTGAAAAAGCAGGATTACGCCGGATTAATTACTTTTTCAGATAAGCTGGGTTCGGTGATAAGAGCAGACAGACGTCACGGGCAATTGCAATCGGTTTTAGAAGCGTTGTATGCACAGAAGGAGCGGTCGTTGGAGGCCAATTATGAATTGCTTTATTATGGTATCAGAAATATGATAAAAACCAGAAGTCTGTTATTTCTTTATACCAATTTTGAAAGCATGTATGGTTTGAAGCGCGTTTTGCCAATTTTGCGTCGTATCAATCAGTCGCATTTATTGATAGTGGTCTTTTTCGAAAACAGTGAATTGGTTGATATGAGCAAGGAAACTGCAAAGGATTTAAGAGGCGTATATACCAATATTATCGCTGAGCAAACGATTATAGACAAGCAGCAAATTGCACAGGAGTTAAATAAGTTGGGAATTCAAAGTCTGCTGACTAAGCCAGAGGACTTGACGCTCAATACGATTAATAAATATCTGGAAATGAAAGCCAGAGGCATGATATAAACAGGGGATTGAACTATTGGATTAAGCACAGGATGCTTAATATAATTCACGATTTCGGCCTATTTCTTCATTAAAAGCTTGAATGGAGTTTTATTCGATAAAGAATAAATTAAAGCACAACTCACTTGACTAATATAAAACCGTCCACTAAATTGACAACTAGAGTCATTAGCGTATTTATTTTATTCAGTAATGGACTTGTTAAATGTCATATTTAAGTAAAAAAACTTGCAATTAACTGAATTTGAGAGGTGATTTGTTTAAGATTTGACTTATTAACAGTTTGTAAACATTTTAAAAATCAAGGTATTAGATAAAATTTGATTAAGAAATGACTTTTTTTTCCAAAAAATTTCAGCGAGTTAGTATTAAATACTTAAAAAATTTCTCATCTTTGCAAGCGGATTAAATGAATGAAAGGAGCTAAAACTGAAGCATTCGTTTGATTCGAACACAAAAAGATGAGAGTTAACACAAATACGCACTATTATGAAATCACAATTCAAAACACCTTCTTACCAGGGCAAAGTACAGACAAGAGGTAGAAACAACAGTCTGGCACGCAAGATCAACTTCATTATCGTTCATTTCCTGGCTCACGCTTAGGAAGAGGTTTGTTCAAACATAATTGTCCGGTACGCAGGCTAAACGATGTTTAATGAGAAATTAAAAAAGCAGATCATTGAGGTTTGGAACCATCATGTTTCAACCATCAGGACTGAGAAAGATGAAGAAGGCAATGCCATCAATAATATTGATGACAGTCGTCTGCATGCTATCGAAGTCGTGAAAATAATCATGCATAATTTTCTCAAAGGTGACTTTAATGTTCTTGAATTTAAGAACGCTTTAGACAGCTACAACAAACACAATAACCTTTGGGGATTCACCGCCCGTATGGGACAGATGTACTTCAACTTACTGATAAAAACCAATGAAGGTAATATAGAGAAGTTGAGTCAAATGCTAAGAGAGTTAATCACTGAGCCTAAAAATCTCAGAGATGCCTTATCTAAAATTGATACTTTAGAAAAGTTCACTCTAAGCATCTATTCTAAAGCCAAAGACAAACACAATGCACCTTACCCTGGAGCTGTTGGCTATTTCCTGTCCTATTTCTGGCAGATGTACAATCATCAGAAATGGCCAATATTGTACAACACCTTGTTAAGTTCTTTTAAAGAGTTAGGCGTTTGGGAAGACCAAAAGACGCAGAAGGAAACTTATGAGGTCTACTACAGGGTTTACAATGAAATTAAAGATACCATAGAAGAAGTCTCTACACGTATCATTAATTTCTGGGATGTTGAGCATGCATTTTGGAACTATAAGCATAAAGTTGTGGTTCAGCCGTATGTCGCTCCAAAAAGCAACGAGATTCCACCACCAAAAGCTAAGGTTGTAGAAGAGGCTAAACAAGTTGCTTTAGAAAACCGGATTGAAAGACCTGAATCTGAAACCATCAACATCAGAGAATATATTATTCCGAGATTGAGTCGGCTTTTAGAAGAAGACCAAAGGCAGGCAGATGGTACAGATAATGTTGAACCTGATTTTAGCACAATGGTTGCTGAGTCATTCAGACAGATGGATTTCGATGTACAGATACTGAACAATTCAGGTTTTGTCAATCCTTGTGCACTGATAAGATTTCGCGAGGAAAATATAGCCTTTCTGGTAGATGCATTTGCAGACAGTAATGACTATTTTGCCATTGACAAAAGAATTGTAAAAGAGTACATCAACAGTCAATGTCAGGCATTGCGACGTGAAGGGTATAAGAAAGTTGGGTATTTCGTGGTATGTAAACAATTTGAAAACCAATATCAGGACCATGTTTCCTACATTCAATGGCATACTGATATCAAAAAAATGACCATGTTAAGTGCTGAAGCACTTTTATATATACTGGCCTATAAGATAAAGAATCGTTCATCTCTGCTGGATATGGTAGAAAAAATGGCCGGATTCTCGATGCTGGTAGGTCCACATAACATCGCTACAGAGTTAGATAGTTGAGGTAACTATAATTGTTAATTTGAGTTACGCCGCCCAGAAATGTGCGGCGTATTTTTTTGTCTTCAGTCAACGAAAACCCTTAAATTTGTGTCTTGTCAATAAAAACTATGAAGAAATTTCTCTTTTTGTTTTTCTTAGTTCTGCAGATTTCAAAGTCGGCTGTGGCTCAGAATGCAGCCCTCAGTTATTATTATTCCGTTAATCAGATATCAAAGCCAATACTCAGTGGCACCTCATCTTTTACCATAGAGTTTTGGATTAAATCCTCTTCCTATCCAGATAATCTGTTTGGACTCACCCCTTACACAGTGGTTGATATAGCAAATTCAAACAATGATACCAACCGCTTCAGACTCACTTGTGCATATGGCGAGCTACTGCATTTTCAGCTCGATGGTAAAACCATTTTCAGATCAAATAACATGGTGGCTGATTTGCAATGGCATCATGTGGCCTTTATTTACGATTCGGCAGCATATAAGCAATATACCATTTATATCGACGGCAATCTGGATACCAGCCACAGAGGTCCTGCCTTGAATCTGAATAAACAGAATATTTTCCGTTTGGGTTCTGACCTCGCCAATAATTACAGACTAGAGGGTGCTCTGGATGAATTCAGGATTTTTAACCATGTTCGCAGCGATTCGGCCATCAATGCTGATATGTACAGAGAGTTTTGCAATATCAATGGCATGGGACTCCTGACTTATTACAAATTTAACGATGGTATACCATTGGCAGATAACAGAAATCTCAGTATTCTATATGATTTTTCGGGCAATGGAAACCACTTATCCTACAGTGGTTTTTCACTAAGAGGAAACTGTTGGGGATATTGCGGGAATTTCGTTTATGGTCCGACACTCAGCGGTGGCAATACCCGCGATACCATCTATGTATTCAGTTGTGATACTGTGAGGTCTCCCGGAGGAACAAAATACTGGACCAGCACTGGCAAATATTTCGACACTTTAGTGAATGCCAATGGTTGCGATTCCATCATACTTGTAAATGTAAAAATTGGTAATTCATTAAGTCTGGTTTACTACAATGTTTGTGATTCGTTTAAAACCCCATTAGGAAAAGTGATAAAAAACGACACACTTATATATGAAACCTATAATGCTTATAAAGGTTGCGATTCTACAGTCTATTACGATATCAGCATCAGAAGTAAAACCATCCAAAATGTCACAATAGCAGTATGCGATAGTTTTAAATCTCCCAAAGGCAACGTGTATATGTATAGCGGTATTTACGATGAAAAATACACCAACTACAAAGGCTGTGATTCTATCGTGCGTTATCACCTGACTATCTATGATGATGTCAATACCTTTGAATATTTAGAGGCTTGTGATATCGGCAATATTAAAGGCGAGTGGTTCAATACATCAACAGTTAAAGCTTTTAATTATACTTCATATAAAGGCTGTGATTCCAATCACTATGTATTTTTAACCGTTAATAGAAGCAAGCAAACTACAGTAAAAGTGAGTTCCTGCGATAGTTTTATTTCGCCTCAAGGCAAGGTTTACAAGCAAACCGGTTTATACAATGAAGTTTTAAAAACTACTAAGAATTGTGATTCAACAGTAAGTTACTCTGTAACCATTCACAACTCAAAACATTTGAGTACCGACTTAAAAGTATGCAGAGGTATATCGATTAATAACAAATGGATAAACACATCAGGCAATGTCACCTATTACGGTCATACAGTTAAAGGTTGTGATTCGATAGTGGATATTAACCTTACGGTGGTTCAGACAGACAGAACTTTGAGCAGAAATGGCAACACATTGGAAGCCAATCAAAGTAATGCCACTTATCAATGGATCAGTTGTGGCAATTATGCCATCATACCGTTTCAGAGCAAACAACAGTTTTCACCACAGTTTGATGGTGATTACGCAGTAGTGCTAATATACAACGATTGTCGCGATACATCAGAATGCATCAGTTTTAGAAGAACAAATATCAGTTCAATTAAGAGTCCGGTAAACGCCAGTATTTATCCCAATCCCAATGATGGACATTTTGAAATAACATTCAATGAACACATTCAAGGTGAACTACATCTTTTGGATTTAACGGGCAGGATTATGCAAGTTGAAATCATTGATGGCAAAGCAATAAAGATGGATACATCATTACCGGCAGGTATTTATATTTTAGAACTGTCAGGAACCGGTAACAGATGGATTTTGGTCATCAATTAAAATATTGCAGCGTTCTTTAAACTCAGTTTGTCCAACTATTAGAAAGCCTTCATGAAAGCGGGCTAAATTTAAGAGACGGAAACGATTCCGCCGCAGAACTTAAAAGTTGGAGATTATGAAAAACGTGAGTGAAAGTAAGATAGCGGTAGTAGTATTATGTTGGTTTATGTTGTGTTTTAGTATTATTGCCTTATGCTCTTGTCAAGAACAACAACCAGCAAAACGATTTGTATTTAAAGATGTCAGACACATTGAATTTTCAAACAAGCATTTGGCACAGAAAATTAAGCAGCATCAGGAACATCATCTAAACAAGCAAAAAAAATTAAAGACTGAGAGAAAACAGCCAATAATTGTAACCTTAATTGCGTTTAATTACTAAAATTAACAAACTTATGAATAATAGAACTCTTCTCGTTTGCTTATTATTTTCTTTTCTGGCACAATCTGTTAAGGCTTGTCCTATTTGGCTTGAAGGCTATGTAAAAATAATTGATGAATCCGGAAAAGAGCTACCAAATGCAGAATTTTGGTACGTCAGATCGGAAAAGGATTCATTTCTAAAATCAAAGTACCGACATTTTGATGAACTTAATTCAGATACAAGTTCATATGAAATGATTAGTAGAGGTGGATATTACAGAGACCGAGAAACTGAAATTTACAAAGACTATTATAGAATTCATTGCACTGGATATACGGATGTTATTATTAGTTCGTTTAAGTTCAATAAAGAATTAGGATATAATATTTATCCAAAACTTTATATCGTTATGTACAAACAACGTTTCATACAAAAAGGTGATTATTTCATACAGGTGCCCCAATATGAACTGGGTGATATTGAAGTTAACAGTGATAGCACGGTTGTTAATATGACGCAGTACAGTGAAAAAATTCTCGAGGAATCCGAGCAGGCTACTTATGACAGGGTTTTAAAATCCAATTACCTGAGTTATCCCAATCCCGTTAAAGACAAGATTACAGTTGAAGTCAAAGACAGCATGCCTCAACCATTCAAAGTAAAGATATACGATTTGGTAGGTAAATTAGTTTTTGAAGGAGATATGACAGAGCCCAAACTCGAATTCGATTTGATAGATATCCAAGCTGGCAACTATTTCATACGCATAGAAAATACATTAGGAGAAATCAAATACTGCAGGAAGTTTGTGAAAACGTGAGGCAGGTAATACAATAGGGCACAAAGCCATGCTGATGTAAAATTTCTTATATTTGTAATTACCTAAAGAGAACTAGAGCATGAAATCGGGCAGGTATTTACTTCAACTGGTCAGCAGAATTCTGTTCATTAGACCATTCATTAGTATTTTTATTATATCTATAGCGTTGGTGCTGTTAATTGCTGCTGCCGGAAACAGAGAGAAACCCGCATTGGATGCAGGTACGCAAACAGCTCCTCAGGGTATGGTTTTAATCGAGACCGATTCATTGTTGCCCTATTACATCAGTATCACAGAAGAATCCAATCTGAATTGGATGACCTATATCAAATGGTTGGAAACAGTATTTGTTACTTATCCTGAAGTAGCTAAAAAAGCCAGACCCCAATTGACAAAAGAAGGGAATTGGTTAATTTACAACGACCCAATTTTAGACAATTATTTTGAGCATCCCGGATATCAGCTGTATCCTGTTACAGGCGTAACATGGCATCAGGTAATATCTTATTTAGAATGGAAATCAGACAGACTGAATGAGGCTATTTTGTTGAAATGTCAAAACATGGAATTGGATATGTTAAGAATTGTGGATTCAGACAATTTCAATACGGAGGCATATTTAATCAATCAGTACTATTATCCTTCAGTAGACAAAGAGAAATGGCCGAGATTGGCGGGTACAAAAAAAGGGCATAGAGATCCTGAAACCAGGGATGGCATATTTTTTCCAGACTACCGATTGCCAACAGAGCAGGAATGGGAGGCAGCCTATCAATATGCAAATAATCCTGACAATCTTGATGTCATTCAGTCTTCAATTAAGATGAGTACGTTTTTAAAACCCTGGGTGGATTATTTTATGCTGGATAAACAAACCGGTTCAAAATCAGTCAGCAAAAAACAATCTTACACCTACAGTTTTGATTATGGGGTATCGGAGTGGCTTATCAACAAAGAAGGCGTAGGTCGAGGTTACAGACAATTCGACTCAGACATGTTGGAGAGCAATGGTTGGTTGCCTTTTGAAAAATTTCCATTCGATTATTACGATTCTTATGGTGAGATAAGAGAAAAAGACAGTTTAGGTCGATTTGGGTTTCAGTTTGTTCAAGTTTCTAACATACAGGCACCCATATTCATGACGCCTCCATATTCGAATATTTATGTTTATCAGTCTGTATTTTCACCTAATCCATTTTATAAGGACACAGCTTACCGGGACAGTGTGGCAGAAGCCTGGAATAAACTTGTATATAATAGCCAGATTCTCTTCAATCCTGGATTAACTTATGAACAAAGCCCAAAGGTTAAAGTTGAGTACTATGATCATTTAATAAGAGATTCGGTGATATATTCATACAAAAGGGAATTGCTATTCGACCACACAAAAGCCAAGCGACAATACATCAAGTCCAATTACTGGCAGGTACAAAAAGGCACTGGCACATTACCATCCGACACTGCTCGCCAGGACTTGGGATTTCGTTGTGTATTACCCTACACCGGCATACAGGTAGAGAAGAAATATAAGGTGAGGTGGTAGGGGGGGAGAATAGAGCAATGAATGAAACTAAATATATTTGCGATTTTAAGGCATTTTAATGTTGTAGTCTAATCAATTTGAGTACGATAAAAAAATAGACATTATCAAAAGATTTCCAATTATGTTTTTAGAGCTTCAGAGAGGGGAGTGGAGATCCTTATTATTTCATATATCTTTTGATTATTTTCACCTACATAAATATACAAATTTATGCCACTTTTTTGCGCCTGAATTAAAATTTTTGATATAATATGGGTAGTTTAAAATGGAGTCATTATTTATATTGTTTGTTATAAAACTTTGTGTAAAATCTTCGCCCTTTTGTACGAATAAAAGATCTAAGTATGCAATTATATATTCAATATTTGAGGTATTATTGAAATCAATATACTTCAATTTTTCCTGAGCTTTATTCAGATAAAAACAATATTGAATTGAATCACGCTTCAATTCGTACAATCTAAATAATTCATAATCTTTTAATTTTTCATCAGTGTGTAATTTAGGGTAGATGCGCTTTAATACAAAGTCGAATTGTCCTAAATATAATTGAGTAACTTTCAATTTTTTTAATATAGAAATATTAAGAGAATCACCTTGAAAAGATGAAAATAATATTGAATCGCAATATTTTAATTTTTGTTTATTCCCTGTATCACTTAAAAAATTATAATACAATGAATCTATATTTAATTTTGCACCCTTTAACCCAGAGTTAGTGTTGTTTGAAATGCAATTATATTGAATCGTAGTAAGAATGATTAAGTATATTGTATATTTCATATTATTTCTTCAGATAAACTAGTATAATACTTCTCAATTTTAACTTCAAGACAGGCAAAGTTAAGTTAAGAAAGTTTATATTCGAGAAGTGTTATAAGTTTTAAATAAATGAACGCACTAAAATTCGATGAATTGCCCGAATGGCAAAGGAACATCTTAGGTTTAGTCCAAGTAAGTGGATTTGAAGGGTATTTAAGATTATGGGAACAAATCATATCTTCATCCTATCAAATATTAGATGAAAATGGGAGCTTAGAGATTGCATGTAAAAACTCAATTGCGGCAAACTTACTTAATTCTGTACCTTTCGAATTTGAATCTATCGATGTCGATAATATAAAAATTCATTGTTTAATGCACACTTCAGAAGGTATAATTTACTATTTCCAGGTTTTCAAAGAAGATGATAGTAATATTATTAAATTTCCTACCTTAAATAACACCAAATTAATCATCAATGGGCAAATACCAAGACTTTGACTTTTGTATGATTGCTTGAAACTAAGGCTTACAACTGACTTTTTCAATTAATGGGTAACTTCTCTAATATCCATATAATAGCCTTTTTTTCCGGTTTTAAGATCCTCAACAATTAACTCATCAAAGTACGGAATTAGGAGAATAACTTTTGCCGTTGGATGATGGTTAACATAGATAATACCATCATTGTTTAACTGACATTCTATATTGTTTCCAAAGTTTAGAAAATCTCCGGTAACTCTATAGCCCTCTGCATGGATATAATCATGTAATCGAATAATTCTGAATTGAAGAAATTTAAGGTAAATAACAATTCCAAGTATTATGAATATTATAAGCCATATAATTTTATTTTTATTCATTTTACTTCATGATAACAAAAGCCGGTCTCAAAAATAACCTTTTAGCCAAACTATTATTTGAAGTTGTTTATTTCATTTCGTCTTTATTATTCATTCGTCCTTGAATTTCTTGAATTGATAAACAGATGTACGTGCTCTCGTATCGTCAGCATCCGCGCTGGATATTGAGAAAATACATTTTTCTGAACACTAAATACCCATTTTGGGTTCTATTCCCAATATTTGAGACCATTATTAGTTTTATTCCGTTTTCATAGTAATTTTAGGACGGGCTAAGTAGATTAAATAAAACTAAAGTAACAATTCCTTGTCTATTTAGAAAAATACTCTTACCTTTGCAGTCCGAAAAATCGCGGGGTGGATGCGCTTCAGGCGTATCGTTGGGCTCATATCCGCCGCGGCGGACGCAGGTTCGAAGAGAAGGAGAAAGATTGACATTATGTCAATAAATAGGTGAAAAAGAATTAGTTCTAAAAGATAATAAATCGCGGGGTGGAGCAGTGGTAGCTCGTTGGGCTCATAACCCAAAGGTCGCAGGTTCGAGTCCTGTCCCCGCAACTAAGTAAAATAAAGGCTTTGCAGAAATGTGAAGCTTTTTTGTTTTAGAGTGATTAAACCAATTGAATGTTTTAATGGATCAAGTCAAAAAGGTGTGGGGTATGCATATAATTTGGCAAGTCTAAAGAGGAATAAATTTACATCCCTGACGCCTCTATGATGTGCTCTGAAGGCTTTAATTTTGGCGTTAAAGGCTTCTGCAGATGCGTTTGTACTCCCATTATCGAAGTAATTGATGATGTTTTTATAGTGTAAATTTATTGTTCGGGATATTGTATTAAAGGTCTTGAACCCTGACTGCTCTACCTTCTCACACCATTTTGCAAGCCTTGTT